>NZ_JBEOXV010000017.1:0-129082 GCF_040296785.1 Kitasatospora sp. NPDC002040
TGGGCGGCGGGGCTACTCGGGGGCCCCCCCCCGGGGGGGTCCCACCCCCCGGGGGGGGGCGCGCGGCGCGGCGCCGCGGGGGGGGGCGGCCGGGGCCGGTGCCGTCGGGGTCAGAACTGCTGGACGAAGTACGGCTCGACGGTCATCCAGCCGTTGCCGCGGGCCCCGTTGAGGCGGCCCGAGTTGCTGCGGGCGAGGGTGTACCAGGACTCCACGTAGTCCGGGTCGTCGGTCCACCAGGACTCCGGCAGGGCGGCCAGGACGGCGTTCACCAGCGGGATGTAGGCGCCCTGGTCGGCGACGGTGAGCAGGACGGCGGCGATCGCCTGGGCCAGCGCCAGGTAGTTGGTGTCGCCGTCGTCCTCCATCAGGACGACGTCCGCCAGGTTGTACTTGTAGTTCGACCAGTTCACCAGGATCTGGTTCGGGTAGTAGGTGGTGCCGTCGTACTGGAGGTACGGCATGGCGACCGAGTCGACCCGGACCTTGCCGTCCTGGCCGAAGCCGGTCACCAGGGCGAACATCTCGGCGGCGCCCTTGAACCAGGGCTCCTCGTCGTCGTTCACCCGGACCGAGGTGATCTTGGTGGCCCACCAGCCGCCCGCCGCCTGCCGGACCTTGCCGTCCTGGCCGAAGCCGGTCACCAGGGCGAACATCTCGGCGGCGCCCTTGAACCAGGGCTCCTCGTCGTCGTTCACCCGGACCGAGGTGATCTTGGTGGCCCACCAGCCGCCCGCCGCCTGCGCGGCGTCGGCCTGCCCGCGGGCGCGCAACTCCCGCTGCAGCAGCTCGATTCCGGCCTTCATGGTGGTGGCGGTGTCGAGGTCGACCAGGTAGACCGGCCGGGTGGGCAGGGTGCCGGTGCCGAGGGTGTGCACCCGGCCCGCGCTGTCGTAGGCGCGGACGGTCCTGGCGTGCTCGTCGGTGGCGGCGGTGGCCACCAGCGGTGCGGCACCGGCGTCCAGGGCGGTGCGCATCGACGGGTCGGCCAGCTGGACCCGCAGCAGCGGGCCCAGGTCCGGGCCCAGGCCCTTGGCGGTGGCGACGGCCCGGTCGGCCCGGGCCGCGGCCTCGGCCAGCCCCCGGGCGCCCGGGACGGCGGCGGCCAACGGGGCGAGCGCGGTGGGAGCGCGGTCGGCGGCGGTCGCGGCGCGCAGCCGCTCGCGCAGGGCGGGGTCGGCGAGGGCGGTCGCCAGGGTGCGGGCGGTCTCGTCCTCGATCGCCGACACCCGGCCGGCGGACGGGGACTGACCGGCCGTCACAGGGTGCGGAGCGGGTGCGGCCGTGGCCGCGCCGGTGCCGAGCGCGAGCAGGGGCAGGGCCACCAGCGCGACGACGGTGCGCCTCAGGCGGAAACGGGGCATGCGGGATCTCCAGACTCGTCGGGTGAGGTGTCGGAGCATCGGAGCACGGTGCGGTGGAGCAGGCGGTGCGGTGGGCAGGCGGTGCGGACGGAACGGCGTCGCGGCACTCGGCCGTCGGCGCCATGACAAGTGAAGGGCCTGACCGATCCCGGATCAACCCCCTTACGGCGAACGGCCGGTCCGGCCCGCGTGAACGCCGCGCTACCTCGGCTCCGCGCCCAGGTAGCGCAGCACGGCCAGCACCCGCCGGTGCTCGGTGTCGGTCCGGGGCAGGTCCAGCTTCGCGAAGATGCCCGCCACGTGCTTCTCCACCGCCCGCTGAGTGACCGTCAGCGCGGTCGCGACGGCGGCGTTGGTCAGCCCCTGGGCCATCAGCACCAGCACCACGCGCTCACGCGGGCTCAGCGCGTCGATGCCGCTGTCGCGCCGACGGACCGCCATCAGCTGCGAGACCACCTCCGGGTCGAGCGCGGTGCCGCCCGCCGCCACCCGGTGGATCGCGTCCACGAAGTCGTCCACGTCGGCGACCCGGTCCTTGAGCAGGTACCCGATCCCGGACGCCCCGGTGGCCAGCAGCCGCGCGGTGTAGCGGGTCTCGATGTACTGGGAGAACAGCAGCACGCCCAGCTCCGGGTACTCCAGCCGGAGCGCGATCGCCGCCCGCAGCCCCTCGTCGGTGTGGCCGGGCGGCATCCGGACGTCCGCCACCACCAGGTCCGGCCGGTGCTCGGCGACGGCGGCGTGCAGCGCCTCGGCGTCACCGACCGCCGCCACCACGTCGAAGCCGCGCTCACCGAGCAGTTGGACCATGCCGTGCCGGAGCACGGCCGCGTCCTCGGCCATCACGATGCGCAAGATCCCGGTCCTCCGGTGTCGTCGTCGGTGCCGCTCGGCACCGGCTCAGCTGGGCACCTCCACCGTAACGGTGGTCGGCCCGCCCGCCGGACTGTCCACCAGCAGCCGCCCGTCCACCGCCCGGACCCGCTCGGCCAGCCCCGACAGCCCGCTGCCGCCCTTCGCCGTCCCCGGCACCAGGACCGCGCCGCCCCGCCCCTCGTCCCGCACCACCAGGCGCAGCAGGCCGTCCCGGTGCGCGGCCGTCAGCTCGACCAGCCCGGCGCCCGAGTGCCGGGCGGCGTTGTTGAGCAGCTCCGAGGCGCAGAAGTACGCGATCGTCTCGACCTCCTCGGGGAGCCGCTCCGGCAGCTCGGTGCGCAGCCGCACCGGGAGGCCGGTGCGGGCGGCCAGGGTCTCCAGCGCGGCGTCCAGGCCGGTGTCCAGTACCGGCGGGTGGATGCCGCGGACCAGGTCGCGCAGGTCGGAGACGGCGGCCCTGGCGTTGCCGAGCGCCTGCTCGACCAGCTCCTGACCGCGCGCCAGGTCGGCCGCCGGGAGGGTGCCGTCGGGGTCGCGGCGGCCGAGCCGGCCACGGGCCGAGGCCAGCGCCATGGTGACGGCGATCAGCTGGGCCTGGGCGCCGTCGTGCAGGTCCCGTTCGATCCGACGGAGCGTCATCGCCGAGTCGTGCACGACCAGCGCCCGGCTCTGCTCCAGGTCCCTGACCCGCTCGGAGAGCCGGTCCGGCCCGAGCAGCATCCGGCCCAGCCACCGGGTCAGCGCCAGCAGCCGCCGGCCCGCCCACCCCGCGAGCGCGCAGACGCCGAGGCCGGCCAGCGCGACCAGCAGCGCCCTCGGCCCGGTGTCCAGCGCCCCGGTGCCGAGGCTCAGGCCGCGGTGCCCGTCGGCGCTGACGTACCGCCACCAGAGCGGGTAGAGCACGGCGGCGAGGCCGTACAGCCGCAGGCCGACCGCCACCAGCAGGACCAGCACGCCCAGCGGCGCGGCCAGCAGCCCGAACGCCAGCGTCCGCCAGCCCGCGCCGTCGGTCAGCGCGGCGCGGACCCCCGGCCCGGGGCGGGGCGGCGCCGGTACGTCCTCGCCGAGCAGGCTCCGCAGCAGCCGGCGGTGCACGGTGCCGATCCCGCGCGCGCCGGCCAGCACGGCGGCCAGCAGCGGCAGCCCGAGGTGGGTGACCGCCAGCACCAGGCCGAACGCGAGCAGCGGGTAGAGCAGCACCGCCCCCAGCACACCGGCGACCGGAGCGGTCAGCGCGTACGCCAGCTCGCGCAGGTCGGTCCTGGAGACCGGTACGCCGAGGGCGCGCAGCGTCCGCCGCAGCATCACATCACTCCTCAGGTGGACCCGCCGGGTGCCGGACGGACCGTCAGCAGGCGGGCCAGTGGGCCGACCGAGGACACTACAACGAGCGAGGTCACGGCCAGTGCCAGCCCGCCCCAGACCTCGGCGGGCAGCCGGGCCGGGCCGGGTGCGCCCAGCCGGACCAGCGGCGCCGTGGCCGCGGCGGCGACCGCCGCGCCGAGCCCGAAGGCGGTACCGGCGACCAGCGCCGACTCGTACAGCGCCATCCGCACCAGCTGGCTTGGACCGGCGCCGATCAGCCGGAGCAGGGCCACCTCGCGGCGGCGCTCCAGCATCAGCATCACCAGGGTGTCCGCCGCGACCAGGGCGGCGAACCCGCCGTAGAGCGCGGTCGCGAACAGGTCGATCCAGGGCGGGTCCTGACGTCCCACCAGGCTGCCCAGCTTGGCCAGCGCGAACGCGACCACCAGCGCGACCGGGGTGATCGCCGCCGACAGGCGGCGCGACCGGGCCCGGCTGTTCGCGACCGCGAGCTCGCCGGGCGCACCGAACCGCCGCAGCAGCAGCCCGGCCGGTACGGCGGCCAGCCGTCCGAGCACCGGGCCGGCCAGGCCGACCGCCACCAGGTACGCGAGCAGCAGCAGTGGGACGCGCTCGGCGACCCGGTCGGGTCCGCCCGCCGTGACCACCCGTTGCAGCGCCACCGCCCCGGCCAGCGCGGCCGCCGCGAGCACCACCCGCACCACGGTCACACCGCTGCCCGGTGCGGCCGACTCCCCGAGCGCGGCGGCCGGGCGGGCCCTGGCCGCCCGCTGGGCGGCGAGCAGGCCGCCGAGCAGGGAGCTGACGGTCAGGACGGCCGCGGCCACCAGGGCCGGCAGCGGACCGACGGTCAGGGTCAGGCCCGGCGGTACCAGCCCCTGATCCCGCATCGCCCCGAACCACCAGCGGACCAGCAGCAATCCGAGGCCGTAGCCGGTCGGCAGCGCGGGCAGCGCGGTGAGCAGCGTCTCGGCCGCGACCGCCCGGCGGAGCTGCCAGGGCCCGGCGCCGATCGCCCGCAGCAGCGCGGTCTCCCGCTGCCGCTGGGCCACCGCCAGGGCGGCGACCTGGGCGGTACTGAAGATCGACAGGTAGACGGTGACCAGGGTGAAGCCCACCCCGATCGTGGTCAGGTCCTCCCGCTGCGGCGAGGGCGGCGCACCCGAGGCGGTGATCAGGACCGCCACCGAGGCGGTGATCACCGTCGCGGCGAGCACCAGGGCGCAGAACACCCCGGTCGCACTGGCGGGGCGGGCGCGCAGCGAGGCGCGGGCGAGTCCGGTGGTCATGCCGCCACCTGCTGACGGTGCGTCGTGAGGGCACGCATCCGGGCGGCGATCCGCCGGGCCGCCTGCTCGTGGCTCTCGCCCGGGTCGGGGGCGAGCTCGGCGGTGATCAGACCCTGGTCGAGGACCAGCACCCGGTCGGCCCGGGCCGCTGCGGCCGCGTCGTGGGTGACCATGACCACGGTGGCCCCGAGCCGGTCGACCGAGTGCCGGAGCAGGTCGAGGATCTCCGCCGCCGTGCCGGCGTCCAGCGCGCCGGTGGGCTCGTCCGCGAAGACCACCTCGGGCTCGGTGATCAGCGCGCGGGCGATCGCGACCCGCTGCTGCTGGCCGCCGGAGAGCTGCCCCGGGCGCTGCCGGGCCCGGCCCGCGAGGCCGACCTCGGCCAGGGCGCGGGCCGCCCGGCCGCGGTCGGCCCGGCGGCCGTCCAGGCGCAGCGGCAGCAGTACGTTCTGTTCCACCGTCAGGGCGGGCAGCAGGTTGAACTGTTGGAAGACGAAGCCGATCCGGGCCCGCCGCAGCCGGGTCAGCCGCCGCTCCCGCATCCGGCCGAGCTCCTGCCCGCCCAGCCGGACCGATCCCCCGGTCGGGCGGTCGAGTCCGGCGGCGCACTGGAGCAGGGTGCTCTTGCCCGATCCCGACGGGCCCATCACGGCGGTGAAGCTCCCCCGGGGCAGCCGCAGGTCGACTCCGCGCAGCGCGTGCACCGCCGCGCTGCCGCGGCCGTGGCGGCGGGTCACCCCGCGCAGTTCCAGTGCGAACGGGGGTGCTGCGGAGCGGTCGTGCTCGGTGCCGGGCATCGGGGCCTCCCTCGGTGGCCGGCGGTCGCCGACGCTGCTCCGAACCTACGGAACCGCAGGTCGGGGGCGCACTGGGGCGGCCACCCGGGTCCGGGGTTCGGAAATTCCGAACCCCGGCGCCCTTCGTCCAGGTACGTACCTGACAGTAGGTCTAGTTCCAGCCGAGTTCATCAGATGCTCGCCCGACGTCTTGAAGGTCGTGAACAAGCGCGAGTTGACTGCACAACACCTCGTTGCCCGACGAGCCCGTCATCCCTCTCCACGGAGCCTCGATGCCCCACACGTCCCTCCGCCGCACGGCCGCCCTCGCCGCCGCCGCGCTGCTCGGCTCGCTCGCCGCCGCCCCCGCCGCGCACGCCGAGCAGGCCCCGGCCACCGTCGCGCCGCTCAAGGTGCTGACGTACAACACCTTCCTGATGAGCACCAGCCTCTACCCCAACTGGGGCCAGGACCACCGGGCCACCCAGATCGCGGCGGCGCCGTTCTTCCAGGGCAACGACGTGGTGGTGCTCCAGGAGGCGTTCGACAACGCCGCCTCCGACAAGCTGGTCTCGCTCGCCTCGGCGGCGTACCCGTACCACACCCCGGTGGTCGGCCGTTCGACCAGCGGCTGGGACGCCACCGGCGGCAGCTACAGCTCCACCACCCCCGAGGACGGCGGGGTGACGCTGCTCAGCAAGTGGCCGATCCTGCGCAAGGAGCAGTACGTCTTCAAGGACGCCTGCGGCGCCGACTGGTGGTCGAACAAGGGCTTCGTCTACGCGGTGCTGAACGTCAACGGCCAGCGCACCCACGTGCTCGGCACCCACCTGCAGTCCACCGACTCCGGCTGCTCCAGCGGCCAGCCGGCCACCGTGCGGGCCGCCCAGCTCAACACCATCCGCACCTTCGTCGACGGCAAGGGCATCCCGGCGAACGAGCCGGTGCTGCTGGCCGGGGACCTCAACGTCGACTCGCACGGCTCCGAGTACCCGTCGATGCTGACCAACGGCAACCTCGCCCCGGCCACCACCCGCTCGGGCTGGGCGAACTCCTTCGACGTCAAGGACAACTCGATCGCCTCGTACCGCTACCCGGGCGAGCCGAACGAGGACCTGGACTACGTGCTCTACCGGGCCGACCACGCCCGCCCGCAGAGCTACGGCAACCAGGTGCTGCGCTTCCACAGCACGCCCTGGTCGGTCAGCAGCTGGGGCAAGACGTACACCTACAACGACCTCTCCGACCACTACCCGGTGATCGCGGGCTGACCCGGCGGCCGGGCCACCCTCGTGCGGGGCGGCCCGGCCATCGCTCAACTCCACTGCGCTCAGCAGTCGTTGAGCGAGCGGAACTCCACCCGGTGGGCATGCCCCGACAGATGCCGGGTAGAGGAGGCCCATGGCAACGTTCGGACGTCTCCGCAAGCAGACCGGCACGCCCCGCGAAGACCGGGCCCCCGCCGCCCGGCCGCGCCGTGGCTTCCCCTGGTACCTGAGCCTGCCCGTGACGCTGGCCGCCATCGTCGCGGTCTTCCTGGCCGGCGCCCAGGCCGGGCTGTTCCCCAGCCTGCCCAATCCGTTCGCCCAACGGACCGTGGACCGCAGCCAGCCCGTCCTGCTGCAGTCCATCCAGCAGATGAAGCGCTTCACCGGCGCCCAGGGCAACTTCCAGGTGATCGTCGACCTCGACCACGAGGCCGCGTTCCTGCCCTCCCAGCTGCTCGGCCACCGCACCCTCTACGTCGCCGCCGGAACGGTCGACGCCTACGTCGACCTCAGCGGCCTCGACCCCTCCGCGATCACCGTCTCCGCGGACCGGCGCACCGTCGCGGTCACCATTCCGCACGCCCAACTCGCCCCGCCTTCCATCGACTTGAACCGGTCCTACGTCTACCTGCAGCAGCGCGGCCTGTTCGACCGGATCGGCGACTTCTTCGGCAGCAACCCCGGCAACCAGCAGCAGGTCGAGCAGCTGGCCGTGCAGAAGATCGGGCAGGCCGCCCAGGACACCGCCCTGGTCGCCAAGGCCGAGGACAGCACCCGGGACATGCTCAGCGGGCTGCTCCGCTCGACCGGCTTCGAGAACGTGACCGTCACCCTGGCCTGAACGCACCGGTGTTGGCGTCCGCCCCCGGTCGCCCGCCGCCGTGGTCGTCCGCCGCGAAAAGTGATGGCGCGACCGGGCGGCGGGCGGTACGCTCGCCGCGATGATCACCTACTCCGACACCGGATCGGGGGTCTCTGCCGCGCGAAGTGAGTGCTGATGCTCACTGGAACCGCGACCGAGGACTCCCGTCTCTCCCGCTGGCAGCGCGTGCGCAGGTTCGCCGTGCCGCCCTCCATGATCGAGACCGCCACCGCCCGCCGCCGCAGCGGCGACTGGGCCGGGGCGGCCGCCGCCACCCGCGTCGACGTCGATCTGGACCTCCGCTCCCTCGCCCGTACCCACGGCCGCGAGCTCACGGCCCGGATCCGGGCGGACCTACGCCACCTGGCACCCGACCTGCTGCGCTGGCACCTCCCGAGAATCGCCCCTGACGGCCTGTTGCGGCCCGGGCTCACGGTCGCCCTGGCCCGGTACGGGCGGGACGGCGAGGACCCGGTGCACCTGGTGGTCCGGACACCGCCCGCCCGGACGGACGCCGGCCAGCGGATCAGCCTCGCCCTGTGGGACGGCTCCACCACCGGCGCCTGGCAGCATCCCCATCCCCACCGGCGGTTCCGGCTCGACCTGCACCGCCATCTCTGGGACGCGCGCCGGACCGAGGAGCTGGGCATCCGGTCCGGAAGTGCCGAACAGCTGCTGCCCCCAGCGGAGTTGACCGGAGCACCGGACCTTCCCTGGGCCACCCACCGCTGGGCGGCCGAGGCACGGCTGCTGCTCCGGGCCGAAGGGCGGTCGCACGGCACCGTCACCGTTCGGCTCGGGGGCCGCCACCGGCTGGCCCTCGACCTGGACCCGGACCCGGACCGGCCGCCCGGGCTCCGGATCACGACCGGCCGCGGCGGCCCGGTCCCACCCGGACCGGCCCGACCCGAAGCGGTCCTGCCCGACGCGGCGACCTGGCTGCTGCCCGACCTGGAACTGCTCCGGGCCGGCCTGATCCGGCCCGAGGAGCTGCATCCGCTGGTCGCCGCCGCACTGGTGCCGGACCACCCGTCCGCCGACGCCGCCCCGACCGCCGACCCGTCGCTGCACCTGGTCGACTGCCGGGGCTCCCGGCACCGGATCGGCGTGGTCGACGGAGTACTCGCGGCGCTGGACCACGACCCGGCCGAGCTCCGCCGGGAGGAGCTGCTGGCCGCCCTGACCGGAACTCCCCTGCCCTGCCTGCAGGAGATCGATCTGGCGCACCGCCGACCCGACTGCCTGTCCGACGTCCGCGAACGCCTCGACCACGGCGACACCGCCGGTGCCCTGGCCGTGGTCGAGCGCCTGCTCGGCCCCGACGCGATGCTGCGCGGCGGCTCGCTGCGGGACGAGTTGGAGACGGCCGCGCAACGGCGGATCGAGTACGGGCTGTTCAGATCGGGCCTGCTCGGACCCGAACCCCGCCGCACCCACCGGGACCCCCGGCGCCACCGGCGCACCCTCATGCACCCGCGCCACGCCTCACGCTGACGCCCGCTCCGCCTTCACCCACCACGAACCCCACAGGTGATCACCCATGTCTTCGCACACCTTCTCCCAACTCGACCAACTCGACCAACTCGCCGTCGCCGGAGAGCTGTTGACCCTGCTCCGCGCCACCGGCACCGAACCGCGCCCCGACGTCCAGCTGGAGGCGCTGACCCTGGCCGTCGCCGCCGACCTGCCCGTCCTGCTCTGGGGCGAGCCGGGCATCGGCAAGACCGCGGCCCTGAACCAGCTCGCCGCCGCGCTGGACCTCCCGCTCACCACCGTGATCGCCAGCGTCCACGAACCGTCCGACTTCGCCGGGCTGCCCATCCTCGGCCCCGACCCCGCCGAGCAGGGCGTTCCGATGGCCCCGCCGGACTGGGCCGTCCGGCTGGTCCGGGCCGGCCGGGGGCTGCTCTTCCTGGACGAGCTCTCCACCGCGCCGCCGGCCGTCCAGGCCGCCCTGCTCCGCCTGGTGCTCGAACGGCGCATCGGCTCGCTCCAACTCCCGCCCGGGGTAAGGATCGTGGCCGCCGCCAACCCGCGCGCCTCGGCCGCCGACGGCTGGGAGCTGAGCCCGCCGCTGGCCAACCGCTTCGTCCACCTCCAGTGGACCCACGACCACGAGGTCGTGGTGCGCGGGCTCGGCGGCACCTGGCCCCGGGCCGAACTGCCCCGGCTCGACCCCGAACGACTGCCCGCCGCCGTGGAGTTCGCCCGCCGCGCGGTCTGCACCCTGCTCGCCGCCCGCCCCGCGCTGGTGCACCGGCTGCCCAGCGGCGAGACCCGCCGGGGCGGCCCCTGGCCCTCACCCCGGAGCTGGGAGATGACGCTCGCGCTGGTCGCGTTCGCCACCGCCGCCGGCTCCTCCCGGGAGGTGCTCTCGCTCCTGGTCCGGGGCACGGTCGGGGACGGCCCCGGGCTCGAACTGCTAGCGGGCCTGGACCGGATGGACCTCCCCGACCCCGAGACCCTGCTCGCCGACCCGGCCGCCGCCGTCCTGCCCGAACGCGGCGACCTGCGGCAGGCCGTCCTGGACGGCGTGGTGGCGGCCGTCCGCAAGCGCCCCGAGAAGGCGCGCTGGGACGCGGCGTGGACGCTGCTGGTCCGGGCGCTGGAGACCGGCGCCCCGGACCTGGTCGTCGTCCCCGCGACCACCCTCGCCTCGCTCCGCCGGCCGGACTGGGACGTACCCGCCACGATCGAGCACCTCGCGGGCGTGGTCACCCTGTCCCGGCGGGCCGACCAGGTGGCGGCCCTGGTCGCCGCGAAGGCGGGCCGATGAGCACACCTGCCGCGACCACCGCCCCCGCACCCCGGCCGCTCGACCGCGAGAAGCTCTTCGCCGCCCGCCTGCACGCCGCCCGGGTCCGCCCCTACCTCGCCACGGCGCTGTTCGCCCTGCACGTGGTGGAGTCCCGCCGGGTCCCGACCATGGCCGTCGACCGGCACTGGCGCTGCTACGCCTCACCCGCGTTCGTCGACCGCACCCCGGTGGAGGACCTGGCCGGCGTCTGGGTGCACGAGGTCTCGCACCTGCTCCGGGACCACCACGGGCGCAGCGACCGGGTCGCCCGCGAACGCGAACTCACCGGCACCGGCGACCGGTTGCGGATGAACATCGCCGCCGACTTCGAGATCAACGACGACGCGTTCGGGGACGGACTGGTCCGGCCCGCAGGCGCGATCGTGCCGGGTCTGCTGCAGCTCCCCGAGGGCCAGCTGATGGAGGACTACCTCCGCCTGTTCACCCTCGGCCCGCTGACCCAGGACCTGAGCTGGCTCGACTGCGGCAGCGGTGCCGACGGGCTCGACCGGGACTGGGAGCTCGGCCCGGACGGCGCGCACGGGCTCAGCGCGCAGGAGCGGGACGCGGTCCGGTTCCGGGTGGCCGACGGCATCACCGGCCGACCGGGCCTGGCCTCGCAGGGGTGGCAGCGCTGGGCCGAGCAGGTGTTCCACCCGCCGCAGCCCTGGCGGGAGCTGCTCGGCGCGGCGGTCCGGTCGGCCGCCTCCGGCGCGGGCGCGGGCGAGGACTACACGTACGGCCGCCCGGCCCGCCGCTCGGCCGGGGTGCCCGGCGCGATCCTGCCCAGTCTGCGCCGCAGGCCGCCCCGGGTCTGCGTGATCATCGACACCTCCGGCTCGGTCAGCGACACCGAACTGGGCAGCGCCCTGCACGAGGTGGCCGCGATCTCGCGCGCGGTCGGCGGCCGCCGCGACCTGGTCAGCGTGCTCCCCTGCGACGCCGCCGCCCATCTGGTGCACCCGCTCTGCAGCGCCGAAGGCATCCCCCTGATCGGCGGCGGCGGCACCGACCTGCGCACCGGCTTCGCCCGGGCCCTGCGGCAGAACCCGCGCCCGGACGTCATTGTGGCCCTGACCGACGGTCAGACGCCGTGGCCCGACGCCCGGCCCCCGTGCCGCACCGTGGTCGGCCTCTTCCCCCGCCCCCAGCCGGGCCGATCCTCCGACGAGGACGACCCCGAGTACGTCCCGGACCACCCGCCCGCCTGGGCCCGGGTCGTGGAGATCGGCTGACGGCCCGGTGCGCGTCGGTACGGACGGCCGGGCCCCGGCTCCGGCCCGGGCGGGCCGGAGCCGGGGCTCCGTGGGGCCGGGGTCAGTTGGCGAGGCTGAAGTCCCCGCCGACCGGGGCGGCGATCTTGTCGACGCCGGTCAGCGCGGTCAGGCTGGTGACCGGGGTGGAGCTGTCCGTGGTGGTGCCGTTGGCGAGCTGGCCGGACCCGTTGGCACCCCAGGACCGGACGGTGTTGTCGCCGAGCAGGGCGACGGTGTGCTCGCGGCCGCCGGCCACCAGCTGGACGCCCTTGATGCCCGGGACGGTGACGGGGGTGATGCGGTAGTCGGTGGTGCCGTCCCCGACCTGGCCCGAGGTGTTCTGGCCCCAGGACTTGAGCCTGTTGTCGCTGTCGGTCACGGCCAGGCTGTGGTTGCAGCCGGCCGCGATCTGGGAGACGCCGGCCAGCCAGATGCCCTGGGTGTCGACGGGCGCGTAGCGGTTGATGGTGCTGTTGTCGCCGAGCTGGCCGGTGGCGTTGTAGCCCCAGGCCTTCAGCGAGTTCCCGCTGGTGGGCTTGGTGCCCCCGCTCGGCGGGCCGACCAGGGCGAGGTTGTGGTTGCACCCGGCCGCGATCCGGGTGACCCCGGTCAGACCGGCGACCGGGGAGGGCACGTTGCGACTGGCCGAAGTGCCGTCGCCCAGCTGCCCGTTGATGTTGTAGCCCCAGGCCCAGACCGTACCGTCCTGGCGGAGCGCGAGGCTGTGGTTGAGCCCGCCTGCGATCGCGATCACCTTGTTCAGGCCCTCGACCCGGACGGGGACGCTGCTGTCCATGTTGGTGCCGTTGCCGAGCTGGCCGTAGTTGTTCCTGCCCCAGGAGACCACGGTCTGGTCGTCCAGCAGGGCCAGGCTGTGCGCACCGCCGGCCGCGATGTCGCTGGCATTGGTGAGGTTGACGACCTGTCCGGGCGCGTTGTGGCCGAAGACCGAGCCGTCGCCGAGCTGGCCGGACCCGTTGGCGCCCCAGGCCTGCACCGTTCGGTCCGTCAGCAGCGCCAGCCCGTGGCCGTTGGTGGGCCCGGCCCCACCGGCGGCGATCTTCACCACCTCGGCGCTGGTCAGCCCGAGCACGGTGGTGGCCGTGGTGCGGTAGTCGGTCCAGGTGCCGTCGCCGAGCTGGCCCGCGCGGTTGTTGCCCCAGGACTTGAGCCGCTTCTCCTGCGCGTGTGCGGTACCGACCGGCGTGGCGGCCACGCCGAGGGCGGTGAGCACGGCCACCGCGGTGGCGAGCACCGGGCGCAGGCCCGCGGTACGGGAGTTCGTCATGTGGTGCCTTCCTGCAAGGAATTGGAGGGTCGGCGGGCCGGATCGCGGCCCGCCGGGCGTCAGCGCGCCAGGCTGAAGTTGCCGTTGGAGGGCGCCGCGACCGTGGAGACGTTCCCGGACTTGGCGAGCACCTGGACCGGGTTGTTGCGCTGCAGCAGGGTGCCGTCACCGAGCTGGCCCTTGTCGTTCAGGCCCCAGGCCTGGACGGTGCCGTCGGCCAGCACGGCCAGGTTGTGCGAAGCGCCGGAGGCGATGCCGACCACGCCGGTCAGCCCGGGCAGCGGCACGCTGGTGGTGCGCTGGGTGACGGTGCCGTCGCCGACCTGGCCCTTGTCGTTGGCACCCCAGCCGCGCAGGGTGCGGTCCTGGAGCAGGGCGATGGTGTGTCCGGCCCCCGCCGAGAGCCCGGTGACGTTCTTCAGCTCCTGCACCGGCACCGGGTAGGGCTTGTTGACCGTGGTGTCGTCGCCCAGCTGTCCCTTGTCGTTCAGGCCCCAGGACATCACGGTGCCGTCCGCGATCACCGCGAGGGCGTGCGAGGCTCCGGCGGCGATGCCCTTGACGGTGGTCAGCTCCGGGATCGCCATGGCGGTGGTGCGGGTGGCCGGCGTCGCGGCGGGCGGGGCGGCGGTCGAGCTGGCGGGCTTGGCGGTGACGCCGAGCTGGCCCTTGTCGTTGGTGCCCCAGGTCTTCACCGTGCCGTCCTTCAGCAGGGCCATGCTGAAGGCGTCTCCGGCCGCGATCGCCTTGACGTCGTCCAGCCCGGCCACCGTCACCGGGAGCGAGGTCGCCGCCGCGTTGGTGGTGCCGTCGCCGAGCTGGCCCTTGTCGTTGGCGCCCCAGGCCCTGACCGTGCCGTCCTTGAGCAGGGCCAGCGCGTGCGAACCGCCCGCCGCGATCGCGTCCACCGCGCCCAGACCGGCCACCAGGCTCGGTACGGCGAAGTCGTCGGTGGCGCTGCTGGTGCCGTTGCCGAGCTGTCCCTTGTCGTTGCGGCCCCAGGCCTCGACGGTGCCGTTGGCGAGCAGGGCCAGCGCGAAGCCGGTCGTACCGCTTCCTCCGGCGACGACCGTGTTGAGCTCGGACCCGGACAGGCCGACCACGGAGACCGGGGTCTGCCGCTGGGTCTTGGTACCGTCGCCGAGCTGCCCGTTGGTGTTCAGGCCCCAGGCGCGTACCCGCAGGTCGTAGGCGGAGGCGGCGGAGGTGGGCAGTGCGACGGTGCCGAGGATGGCCAGGCCCGCCGCCAGGGGGGGGACGGCGGCGACGGGCAGGCGGCGGAGCTTGCGGTGCAGCAGGTGCATCTCTGTCCTCAGGTAGGGGCGTCTAGTACCGGACGGGCTCGCCCTGGGCGAAGCCGGGGTGCAGCGGCACGGAGTGGACGGGCGGGGCGACGGCGGCCGGTCGGTGCCGGGCCGCGGTGGTCTGGGTGGCGCCGAGTGCGGTCAGGGCAGCAAGGAGCAGCCCCGCGCAGAGGCGGGAGAGCGATGGCATGGAGTCCTTCGGGAACCGGGCCGCACGACGCGGGCCGCGCGGCGAAGCCTGGACCTGGAAGTCGGCTCGGGCGGATCCATGCCCTACCGGCGTCAGGGCCGTGCGTTTTCGAACGAATATCCACACCGTTGGCTCAGCCGGATCGTTCGTATTCGCCCTGTCGGCCCGTCAGCAGTTGCAGATAGTGACCACCCCCAGAAGCATGCGGTGAAGGCTGACTTCGCATCAGTTCACCCCTGCACAAGTGCCTTGAATATGCGCCGACTTCACTGGGAGCGTCCGTGTTGCGCACACCGCGAGCCAGAATCCTGGCCATTACCCTCAGTAGCGCCATCGCCCTGGTGGCCCCGACCTCGGCGGGGGCGGAGGACACCCAGCCGGCCGTGGTGGTGAACGGGACGTTCTCCTCGCCGACGGTCCCGAGCGACAAGCAGTTCGAGTCCGGGATCGACGGCTGGACCGGAAGCGGCCGCATCTCCGCCACCCGTGCGGCCCATCGCCTCGGTATCCAGGCCGCCTACATCGGCTCCAACTCCCTCAGCACTCGGCTGCGGGGCGTCCGGACCGGGGCCACGGTGACTCTCAGCTGGGACGACAGCCCCGACACCTGTGTGAAACAGGGCGTCGCCAACCGGACCTACGCCATCTCGGTGGCGGGCCCGGCCAACTCGCCCGGTGCCTTCACCACCAACCCCTCGGCCGGCCGGACCGACTGGTTCATCGGCCGGACCTACTCCTTCACCGCCGCCGAGGACGCCCCGCAGATCACGTTCAGCTCGACCGCCACCGAGACCGCCGGCTGCCCTGCACTCATCGCCAACGTCGCGGCCCAGCAGACCGCCCCACCACCGGCGCCGCCGAAACAGAACGACCCCTGCGCCGGAGAGGCCGCCGACAGCCCCGCCTGCAAGGACGTCGCCGCCGACAAGGAGAAGATCGACAAGTGCCCGCCCACCGACCGGGACTGCCTGGCGGGAGTGGCCGGCGACGGCAAGGCGGAGAAGGACGGCATCGCCAAGGAGACCCAGGCCGTCGACGACTTCGGCAAGATCCCCCGCGAGCAGGACCCGAACACGGCCGCCGCCGAACTCTGCGCCCTGCCCAACGCGTTGACCTCGGACCTCAAGCCCGGCGACGCCGTGGTCCCGCCGAGCGAGTGGTGGTTCTGCTGATGCGACGCCACCTGCTCCGGGCCGGCCTGGCAGTCGGCCTGGCACTGAGCCTTGCCCCGTCCGCCCACGCCGCCGACACCGTCGACACCCCGGTGCCCAACGGCACCTTCGCCCAGCCGGTCGCCCCCGACAACGGAACCGCCGCCGGGCACGCCGAGTGGGCGCCGGACAACAACACCGGCGCCGTCTTCGGCCGGAACCTCGCCCAGCACCCGCTCGGTTACCAGGCCGCCACGCTCAACTGGAACGGTGCGGCCCTCTCGCTGCGCACCCGCCTCTGGGGCGTGAAGGCCGGCTCCGCCGTCACCCTCACCTGGGACGACAGCCCGGGTGTGCACCGGCAGTGCACGGCGGCGCAGGTGAAGGACGGCCAGACCTACAACGTCTCGCTGATCACCACCGGCCCCGCACCCGACCCGGTGGTCACCACCAAGGGCACCGACACCGTCGGCACCGCCAACTGGGCCACCGGCCGGGTCTTCGAGTTCACCGCCACCGAGGACAACCCGATGGTCTCCTTCGACTCCCAGGAGCGCCGCGACTCGCTCTCCTGCGGTCCGCTGATCACCAACGTGACGGCGAAGCAGACGCCCGCACCGGTCGACCAGAAGATCCGCAAGGAGCAGCTGCCGGGCCCCAAGGCCTACCGGGGCAACGACCCGCTGGAGCCCGGCGTGGCGGTGGACGACTGCGAGGGATCCGCCACCAACTGCAGCTTCACCGTGGACAGTCGGTACTCCTACCGGTACTACGGCCAGACCAGGATCGTCGGCGAGGTGTACGTCAACTGCAGCCGCAACGCGGTGGTGGACGACCGGAGCATCGAGGTCACCGAGCCTTCGTACGACAGTCTCACCCAGTACTACGCGCTCAAGGGTGCCCCGCTGGTCCCCAGCCGCTCGGACCTCTCGCAGAGCCGCCCCAACCTGGCTGCCCAGGCCGCCGCCGGGTACGCGGCCGGCGGCGGCAACGCGGCGGCCGTCGCCACCAGCAACCCGCTCACCTGGAACCGGACCAGCACCAAGGCGCTCAACCCCACCATCCAGCCGGGCGAGGTGAGTTGGATCGAGGTGCAGCCCGCCCGCGAGCGCGTGGTCGGCAGCTTCACCAACCCCCGCAACAAGTACCGTCTCGACGCCGTCCTCGACGTCCCGGCGGTCGCCCTCCCGGACCGCTACTTCCAGCGCACCGGCCCGCTCACCGAGACCGAGCTCCAACGCTGCGGCACCGCCCGGCCGACGGCGGGCACCCCCGACAACGGCGCGAACCCGGACCGGCGCCTGATCACGGTGGACGCCCCGCCCGCCGGGGTGCGGACCAGAACGGTACCGCTCACCCCGTAACCGCCGACCGCACGGCAACGGCCCCCGCCTTCGAGGCGGGGGCCGTCCGGGCCGTCTACTGCCGGGCCCAACTCCCTTCCGGCGCAAGCCGGTACCGCTCGACCGGTCCGGCCGGGGCAGCTCCGGGCGCCACCTCCAGCAGGCCGTCCGGCAGCGACCGGCCGGGCGGGCGCAGGGACAGGCAGCGGTCCGTCGCGCTGAAGGTCTGTGCCACCACCGAGCTGACGTTGACGGTCGAGGGGCTGTCCACCACGACGTTCTTGATCAGCTTTCCGGTGCCGTCCACCCCCAGCACGCCCACGGTACGGGTCATCGCGTTCAGCACCCCGAACTGCAGCTCGTCGCCCTGGCGCACGGTGAACCTCACCGTGGTGGTCTCGGTGCTGGTCCGCTTCCACTCGTGCGAGAAACTGGCCCGGTAGGCCAGGGCGAAGGTCGCCTTGGCGCTGAGCTTCAGCTGGGCGGCACCCGTCACCGAGCCGGCCACGGTCACCGAACCGCCGTTGGCGATGTCCGCGTTGGGGCCCTTGTCGCTCGGCGCGGTGATGTCGGTGTGGGTGCCGGTGGTGGTGTTGCTGATCCCGGCGCTGCCGGAGACGTCCGTGGTGTTGTCGATCGTGCCCTCCAGTGTGGCGCTGCCGGAGATCTCACCCGCGATGTTGTCGGTGGTGCTCGACTCCAGTGCCACCGTGCGCTCGACCGTGATCGGCCGGTTGGTGCAGTTGACCGCCGCGTTGCCGAGCGAGACCACGGCGGTGGTGAACTCCCGGGACAGGCCCGGCAGCACGCGGAAGCTGCACCCGTACTCCTGTCCGCAGCCCCGGGCCAGCGCGGGGGCATCCGCGAGCGGGGTGTCCCCGTCGAAGGCCTGCGCGGCGGCAGCGGTGTCCTCCACGGGGGCCTCCTCGGCTGCGGCGGGACCGGCACAGAGCGCCAGCGCGGTCAGCGCGGCGGCGGGCAGCACCGCCCGGCGCCTCACATCCGCTCCCAAGTGCCCGACGCGGTGAGGACGTACACCGCGTCCGGCGCCCGGCCGGAGCGCTCGGGAGCGAGCTCGACCGGGCCGTCGCCGAGCGCGCGGCCCGGCGGGCGCAGCGAGAGGCACCTGTCCCGGGCGGCGAAGGTCTGCGCGACGATCGAGCTGGCCGTCACGCTGGAAGGGCTGTCCACCGTCACGTTCTTGATCAGCTTGCCGGTGTCGTTCACCTTCAACTCGCCGGCGGTGCGCGACATCGCGTTCACCAGGCCGAACTGGATCTCGTCACCGGCACTGACGGTGAAGGTCACCTTGGTCGACTCGGTGCTCTGCGCCTGCCAGCTGCGCGCGAACGAGGCCTTGAAGGCCAGTTCGAAGGTGGCTTTGGCCCCGAGGTGCAGCGCGTTGGAGCCCGCCACCGTCACCGGGGCCGTGAGGGCGTTCGATGCCAGGTCCTGCGTGGTCGGGCCCTTGTCCTTGTTCGGCCCGTACTGGGTCACGCTGTTGGTCATACCCGGTGTCAGGGTGCCCGTGGCCGAGGCGGTCACCGTGGTGTCCACCCCGCCCTCGATGGCCGCGCGCCCGGAGATCTCGCCGCCGATGTTGTCGGTGCTGCTGGTCACGAAGGTGACGGTGCGGTCGATCACCATGTCGCCGTCGGTGCAGTTGATCGCCGCGTTGCCCACCGAGAGCACGCCGCTGCTGAACTCACGCGGTGCCCGGTCGTACATCCGGAAGCTGCAGGCCCCGGCCGTGGCGCACTGGCTGGTGACCTCCCTGGTGGAGGCCAGCGGCTGCTCCCCGTCGAGGGCCTGCGCCACCGGAGGCGGCGGCACCGGGGTGCCGTCGGCAGCGTTGCCCGGGGTGGCGAGCGGGGCCAGCAGGGCTATCGCGGTTCCGGGGGCCAGCAAGGCGTACCGGGCAGCGGTACGCCGCCATCGCGGCGGGCAGGCGTGAACGACCACGGGTGTTCTCCTCGTGCGTCAGGTGCGGTCCTCCCATCCTCGGGGAGCGACGCATCGCAGGCGAACGGTCGGCTGCTGACGGTCCGCCATTCGGCGAGCCCCGCCTGCCACGACCGTCCGCCGACGCAGCGAGAGAAGGAGCAACAGCCTCACCCTGCCGGAGGCATCACGGCCCTGACGGCCCGTCCGCCGGTCGGCGGGCACGGCGGCGGAGCGTGACGACGGCCGCCACGCCGATCACCGCTGCTGCGGCGGCGGCCCCGAGCGCCGGACCGGTCCGACTGCGGTGGCCCGCCGATCCGGCCGAGGGGGTGCTGCCACCGGCGGTGACCGGCGGCACCGCTGCGGACCCGCCGGTGTTCGCGAGCGCCACCGTCACGATGTCGTTGGCCGGGGTGTCGTCCGCAAGCCGGTCCATGGCGATCTGCGCGAGCCCGCCCACGGCGGCGGCCGTGAGCTGCACGGGGAAGTCGAAGGTCTTCTCGTCGCCGGTCCGGGCCAGCGAGGTGCTGCAGCGGAAAGGCCACCCCAGTGCCGACGGGTCAGCCGTACACGCGGTACCCGGGACTGTGGTGGCACCCTCGGGCAGCGCCAGCAGGACGTCGACCGGTCCGGGCTCGTCCAGGCCGTCGTTCCGTACCCCGATCGTCAGGGTGCCGCTCAGGCCGTCGCCGGTCGGAGCCCACCGGCCGAAGGTCGCGATGTCGTTGGGGTACGAGGTGCGGGACGGCGGCCCGGGGCTGAAGGAGGCCGAGTTGGTGTAGTTCCCGCCTGCATTCATGAGGTTCGCGGCACCCGAGGTGGTGACCGGGCCCTCGGGCTTGCCGAAGGTCAGCCGTCGGCCCGAGCCGGGTTCGAGGTGCTGGTTCTGCTTGCGCCGGCTCTCCTCCTGCCAGTCCGCGTTCGCGTTGACGTAGAACCGCACCACCCCCTTGGCCATCGGCAGGATGAGCGGCAGTCGGTCCAGCGTGACGGTCTCACCGGGGGCGACCGGGCTGTCGATGGTGCAGACCGCCGTCGGTCTGTCGGTCTGGTATCCGCAGTTGGCGAACCGCTCCGCGAACTCCTCGCTGGTGTCTCCGGCGATGGTCAGGATGACCCGGTCGGCGGGCAGCGAGCCGCGGTTGACGATCTTCACCACCGGGCTCACCGCGTTCCCCGGCTGCTCGACGGTCTGGGTCGTGATCGGTTCGAACTCCAGCGACGGTCCGCCGATCACGACGGTGACGTCCGTGTCGAGCCGCTTGCCCGTCTCGGGTTGCGTCGCCGTGATGTGCAGAACCCCGGTGTCACCCAGCTTGCTGCCGCTCGCCGCCACCAGATGGGGGTCGCCGTTGGTGAACTCGCCGTGGAAGGCGCGCGTCTCGCAGACGTACACCGTCCCGTCATGGGAGCACCGCGGCTGCACGGTCAGGTCCGCGATCCCGGTCAGGTCACGGGTGTCGTAGCTGATCGGAAACGGCTGGTCGGGCGGTCCGTCGAGGCCGGGCAGTCCGTCGATCAGGAACTGCACTCTGGTCGGTGGTCCGCCCGCCGCCGGGTAGACCGACAGGGCCTGTGGCCCGTCGTACGCCAGGGGCGCATCGGCCGCCGAAGCTGGCCGGGCGCCGCCCGCCAGCACGAGGCCGATGGTGGCGGCGACGATCCCGAGGGATCGGGCCGGGTGTCCGAGTGCCATGGCTCCCCCTGGAGTCGCCCGTCTGTACTTCTCACCCTAGAGGTGCTCGCGGCTCACCGACGGGTCGATCGACCTATGAGGTCATAGGTACTCGATCGGCAACCCCTCTGCTAGAAATTCGTCACATCAATTCACGGAGGGAAAAAACCTTGAGGATTCGCAGCGCAGCCGCAGTGACAATGGCCGGCGCATTCGCCGCCATCGGGCTTCTGGCGCCGCCCGCCACGGCCGGCGGAAACGACAACGCGGGCGCCTGGGTCACCGGCGGAACGGTCCACAACTACTGCGCCGTGGGCGACTTCTGCCTCTACACCGGGATGCTCTACTCCGGGCGCGTGTTCGGACTGCCGAACTGCACCGACTACGCCATGCACGAGTGGAACGGCATCGGTTCCTGGAAGAACAACCAGACCCCCGACAGCTACAACACCGATGCCGAATTCAAGGACGCCCGCGGGGTTGTCATCGGGCACGCGTGGCTCCAGTACGGGGCCGAGCCCGCCGTCAACCTCACTCCCGCGTACTACGTGCGCCCCTGCGGCTGAGGGCCGTCAACCCAGATCAGCCGCACTCCCTGCACCGACCCACAGAGGACAAGATCTTGAAGATTCGCAGAACAGCCGCAGTCGCACTGGCCGGCGCATTCGCCGCCATCGGCCTCCTGGCCCAGCCCGCCATGGCCGGCACCTCCGACAACACGGGCGCCTGGGTCACCGGCGGAACGGTCCACAACTACTGTGCCGTGGGCGACTTCTGTATCTACACCGGCCCGTCCTACTCCGGGCGCGTGTTCGGACTGCCGAACTGCACCAGCTACGCCCTGCACGAGTGGAACGGTGTCGGCTCCTGGCGGAACAACCAGACCCCTGCCAACTACAGCACCGACGCAATGTTCAAGGCCCACGACGGGGACACCATCGGGATCACCTCGGGGATTCCGGCCATGGACAGCATGACCTTCCGGCCGGTGTACTTCATCGTTCCCTGCCACTGATGGATTTCGTTCGAGACTCCCGAGGAGTGGACATGGCGCGTTCGGCAGGAACTGACGGTGGCAGGTCGATCGGAACGAGGCTCGCCGCAGTGGCGGCCGCCGGGATGATGACCCTGGCAACCGGTGTGTTGACGGCAGGCCCGGCCCAGGCGACGGACAGCTACCAGGGCTGCCCGGCCGGGGCGGCCTGCATCTACGCACAGGACAAGGGGTGGAACGGGGGCCACCCGGACCTGATCTTCTGGGAGGGGGCCTACAACCTCAGCTACCAGGAGGGGAACCACATCGTCTTCAACAACCAGACCGACCAGTGGAAGGTCGAACTCCGCGAGGGGTGGAACGGCACCGGGACCGTACGGGTCTACGTGCAGCCGGGCGAGCACGAGGTGGAGAACCTGTCGCCCATCAACTCGGTCGTCCTCAGGCCGGCGTAGTCGCGGGGGCGGCGGCGGCCGGCCCGTCACGGTGCCGGCGGGATCCAGCCGCTGCGGGTGGCGGCGGCGCAGACCCGCCGCAGCAGGTAGTGCAGCTGGGTCCGCTCGCCCCTGGTCAGGGACGCCAGCAGGAGCTCCTGCACCGGCAGGACGTCGTCCTGCACCGCCTGTGCCTCCGCCAGCGCGTCCTCCCCCGCCGGGGTGAGAGCGACCACCTCGTGCCGGCCGCCGATGTTGACCACCATGGCCTGCACCAGACCCAGCACCAGGAGCTCGTCGACCACCCGCAGGGCCTCGGCCTCCGGCAGCTCGACCTGCGCGGCGAGATCGCTTCGGGCGTGCGGCCCCAGTGCGGCCAGCGCCTCCAGCACCGCCTGGTGGACCGGGCCGACCCCGTGCTGCTCCAGCCGCTCGGCCATCATCGCGTCCACCGCCCGGCCGGCCGCCGCCAGCAGGTGCACGGTCTGCTCGGAGGTCGCCGAGGACCCGCTTCTCCGGTTGTACACATCGCTTCCAATCAACGGGAGGGGAACAGCACCCCCCGGCCCGCGCCGCACCGGCCGCCGAGACGGCCCCGTGCTCTCGCGGTGCTCCGCGCCTGCCGGCGCGCGAAGTCAGCCCAGGCTCACCTTACGGGTGGTCCGGTGATCGGTCTACACCGGTGTCGTCGCCCGGGTGCTCAGCGGGCCAGCACCGCTGCGGCGGCGGACTCCACGTACTCGTGCAGCCCGTACGCCAGCGCCGGAGCCAGCAGTGCGGGCACCGACACGCCGGCCGCCCAGCCGGTGGCCGCCGCCCGGGCCCGGCGGGCCCGTGGCCGGACCGGTACCGGTCGCAGCAGCGCCCCGACCCGGCGGGGCACCGGGCCCGTGCCCACCGCGAGCAGCGGACCTCGGGCCGGGCGGGCGGCAGCGCCCGCGAGGGCGGCCCGGGCGATCGCGGTGGCGGCCAGGCGGCGGTCACCCACGGCGGCCGCGGCGGCTTCGTCGGCCCACCGCTCCAGGTGGAAGTCCAGGGCCGGGCGGAGCGTCCGCAGCGCGGGGTGGATCGCGGCGGCCAGCTGGACGGCCAGCGAGAACAGGTGGTGACGGCCGGTCAGGTGGGCCCGCTCGTGCGCGAGCAGCACCTCGCGCTCGGCCGGGCCGAGAGAACCGAGCATGCCCGCCGTCACGACCACCCGGCCGCCCCGGCCGCGCCGCCCCGGCAGGGCGAACGCCTCCGGCTCCGGCTCGGGGAGCACCAGCAGGTCGCCGTCGGCCACCGCGTCACCGACCGAGGCCCAGCCACGGGCGAGCAGCGAACGGTGCCGGTGCAGGCGCCGGGCCAGCAGGACGGCTTGGAGCCCCAGTACCGCCCCGGCGGCAGCCGAGACCGGTACGGCGGCGGGCCACCGCTCCACCACCCGCGCCGGTGGGAGGTGTTCGAGCAGGGCCAGGAACGGCACGTGGAACAGGCCCACCAGCGCCGCCACCGTGCCGCCCGCGAGCAGGACGGCCGCGCCGGCCAGGGCCGCGCACGCCTCGCGCGGCGGGAGTGGCGCGGCCAGCCTGCGGGCGGCCGCCACCGCGCCCCAGGGGAGCAGCAGCGCCAGCACGACCACGGCCAGGGCCAAACTCACGCGCCGTCCCCGGACTCCAGCAGCAGCCGCCGCAGCACGTCCTCGTCGCCCTCGGAGAGCGAGGACACGAAGCGCTTCAGCACCAGGTCGCGCTGCGGTTCGCGCTCCAGTTCGCGCCGCATCCGGCCGGCCGCGAGACCGGCCGCGTCGTCGGCGGCGGCGTAGGCGTAGCCCCGGCCCGAGCGGGCCCGCACCAGCGTCCCCTTCTCGTGCAGCCGGGCCAGGATGGTGGCCACCGTCGTCCTGGCCAGCCCCCGGCCGACCGCCGCGTTCACCTGATGCGGCGTCAGCGGCCCGTCCGCCGCCCACAGCACCGCCAGCACCTCCGCCACCAGCTCGCCGTTCGGACGCCTGACGTCCCGGCCGTCCTCCACCATCACGCATCCACCCCGTTATTAGGCTTGCCTTGCCTTCACTGTACGGGGGTCGGTCGCAGCAGCCCACCCACCCACACTGTCTACACTGTTGTAGACACCATGGGGCGCGGCGGTCGCTCCGACGACGAGAGGCGCTCCGTGAGACTCCTACGAGCCCGCCCGCCGGTGCTCGTCGCGGGTGTCGCACTGACGCTGTTCGGCGTGCTCGCCGTCCTGCTGGCCCGGCACGGCTGGCGTCCGTACCCGGCGGAGGCGGCCCTGCACGCCTGGGTCCTGGACCTCCGGCCGGGCCTGGCCGTGCGGATCGCCGGAGCGGTGACCGATCTGGGCACAGGTGTCCCGCCCTACGCCGCGGCCGTCACGGCCGGCCTCCTGCTGGCGCGCGACCCCGCCCCGGTAGGGCGGCGGCTCGCCCGGGCCTGCGCGCCCGTGCTGGTGCTGGCGCTCGGCCAGCTGCTGCGCCGGGCCCTGGTGGAGGCCTTCGCCAGGCCGCGCCCGCCGATGTCCGACTGGGTCCGGGCCTCGCCCGGCGGGTACGCCTTTCCGTCCGGGCACGCCTTCACCGCCGCACTCGCGGCCGCCCTGCTCGGCTGGGCGGTCGTGCAGACCGTACGGCGCCGACGGGCGACGGCCGCCGCCCTCGCCCTGATGGCGCTGGCAGCGGCCGTCGGCCTCACCCGGATCTACTTCGGCGTGCACTGGCCCCTCGACGTGGCGGGCGGCTGGCTGCTCGCCATCGGCTGGTTCGCCCTCGCCGTCCCCTTCCTGCGCCGGGTGCGGCAGCACTGACCTGGGTCAGCCGGTGGCCGCGGGGCCGGTGCGCAGGGCCCGGTCGACCAGGGGTTCGGCCATCCCGAGGTACCCCTCCGGGCGGCACAGCCCGGTCAGCTCGGCGGCGGTGAAGACGCCTTCCAGCTCGGGGAGTTCGGCCAGCGCCTCGGCGAGGTTGCGTCCCGTGGTGGCGGCGGTGGCCGCCGCCCGGGTGGACAGCGCGCGGGCGGCCGCCCGGCCGAACCGGGGGGTGAGCACGGCCGAGATCCGCTCGGAGACGACCTGACTACCGGTCAGGGCGAGGTTGGCGGCCATCCGTTCGGGCCGTACCTGCAAACCGTCGGCGAGCTCCACCGCCGTGTGCGCGGCGCCACCGGTCAGCCTGAGCGCCTCCCGCAGCAGGCTCCACTCGGCGTGCCAGACCCCGCCCGAGCGTTCGTCCTCGCTGATCAGGCACTGGGTCAGGCCGGCCGCGATGACCGGGACCTGGAGCGCGGCGCTGCGGATCAGGGTCGAGAGCACCGGGTTCTGCTTGTGCGGCATGGCGGAGGACGCGCCGCGGCCGGTGACCGGCTGCTCGAACACCTCGCCGACCTCGGTCCGGGTGAGGGTCTGCACGTCCACCGCGATTTTGCCGAGCGCGCCGGCCGTGAACGCGAGCGCGGCGGCCAGATCGGCGATCGGCGTCCGCAGCGCGTGCCAGGGCAGGACCGGCGTGGCCAGTCCGGTCTCGGCGGTGAAGGCGGCCAGCAGGCTGTCCAGGTAGCCGCCCGGATCGACCTCGGTGGCGGGGTCGGCGGCGCGGGCGTACTCGAGGTACCCGGCCAGGGTGCCGGCCGCGCCGCCCAGCGAGACCGGCAGGCCGGACTCCTCGACCAGCGCCAGCCTGCGGTCCGCGTCCAGCACCAACTGCCGCCAGCCGGCCGCCTTCAGGCCGAAGGTGGTCGGTACGGCCTGGAGCGCCAGGGTCCGTCCGGCCATCGGCGTGGACCGGTGGGTGGCGGCCAGCTGCCCGAGCACCTCGGCCACCCGGTGCAGGTCCGCCCGGATGATCCGCAGGGCCCGGGCCGAGACCAGCATCGCCCCGGTGTCCAGGATGTCCTGGCTGGTCGAGCCGGAGTGGACGTACTCCGCCGCCTCCGGGTGCTGCGCGGCCACCACCGCGGTCAGGGCCCGGACCAGGCCGACCACGGGGTTGGCGGTCTCCCGGGAGGCCAGTGCCAGCGCGCGGACGTCGAAGTTCGAGACCCGGGCGGCGGCCGTGATGGCCTCGGCCGCCCATTTCGGTACGACCCCCAGTCCCGCCTGGGCCCGGGCCAGCGCGGCTTCGGCGTCCAGCATCGCCTGCAGCCAGGCCCGGTCCCCGACCGCCGCCTCGACCGGGGTGCCGGCCCGGACCGGGGAGAGCAGTCCGGTGTCCGCCTCGGCTTCGGGCGGCAAGGTCTCGGGTGTCACGCGTCGGCTCCCATCATGTCGACTGCCTCGTGCTCCACGGGTCGGAGCGACAGTATGGCGCGGGCGATCGCGTCGGAGTCGCCCAGGGTCACCGAGTCGACCCCGGGCCGGATGCCGGCCGCGGTCACCCAGTGCACGCCCTCGGTGGGGACACCGAAGGCGAACCGTCTGGGGTGCGCCCGCCCTTCGGCGTCGACCACGCGGTACGGGCGGTCGGTCACGTGCACGCCCCCGGTCTCGTGGCCGCCGGCGCCCGGTATCCGGTAGGGCGCGACCTGACCGGTGCTCAGCAACTGCCGCAACAGCGGGTCGGCGGTGCGCCGGAGGTCGGGCTCGGGCAGCCGGGCCTCGATCAGCACCGTGGCCAGGACCGGCGGGCCGGGCACCCGCTCGGAGCGGGCGAGAAAGGTGCTCCGGTCGGCGTCGATGCCGATCGTGGTTGCGGGGCCGGTGAGTTCGAGGACGCCCGCCTCGATCAGTGCGGCCATCTGCTCGATCCGGTCGGCGGGCGGGCCGATCGAGAGGAAGGTGTTGAGCGGCGTGTACCAGCGCTCCAGGTCCTCGCGGTGGGAGGCACCACTCAGTCCGCCGTGGTCGACCGCGAGCCGGATCTCGTTCCGCAGGTCGCGCAGCACGTCCAGGGCCGCCTTCAGCGGGCCGTGGAGGTTGCCGGCCCGGGCCGCCCGGACGTCCTCGGCCAGGTAGTCCAGCAGCCAGGACCGGAACTGCGACCGGTCGCCGAACTCCCGGTCCGCGTAAGGCCGGTCCAGCCGGTCCCAGTCCCAGTGGTGGGCCGGGTCGATGCCGTACGCGTGCAGCAGTTCGGCCCGCCGCCCGGCACTGTCCGCCGCCAGGTAGAGCTCGGTGAACGGCGCCCGGTCGGCCGGGCGGTCATGGGAGTCGAGCAGTGCGCCGTAGTACACGCTCTCCACCTCCCGGGCGATCAGCGGCCAGAGCTCGGCGCGGAAGTCCAGCGGAGTGTCCCGCCGTCGCAGCCGGGTGACCAGGTCGGTCGTGATCAGCCGCGGGAAGTAGCGGCCGTGGGCACCCTTCTGGTTCTCCCCGCGCGCCTGGTGCGGCAGTCCGCGTCGCGAACTCGCGTACAGCACGGGCTCGTTGCCGGAGGCGTGGTAGACCAGTCGGCCGCCTTCGCGGGTGAAGGAACCGCCCCGGCCCTGCGTCAGCAGCGCCAGGTAGTCGAAGAAGTTCAGTCCGAGGCCGCGCAGCAGGACGTGCTCGCCCGGCCCGATGCCGCCCAGGTCGGCGTCGGCCGGGTTGCAAGGCGGCAGGTAGCGCAGGCCCAGTTCGGCCGCCTCCTCGGCCAGTTGCCGCTCCTCCGGCGCGAGTACGGTCGGCAGGTGCCCCTGGGCCAGCACCACGACGTCGAGTCCGTCGATCGTGCTCCCGTCGGCCAGCATGATCTGCTGTACCGGGTCCCCCGTGAGGGCCACCGCCCGGCCGGGGTGGACCTGGATCGTGACGTGGTCCGGTGCCTGCTCCGACACGCGCCGGAACATGGCCCGCAGGTACGCGCCGTAGAACGCCCGGGTGGGATAGGAGTCCGGCTGCGGGTCCGCCACCCCGGTGAGCGCCGCTGCCTCGGCTCCGGGTCGGGAACGCGCCCACTCGTACAGGCTCGGTCCGGGCTCGATCGGCCCGTCGATCCGCACGCTGGCGTCCGTGAAGACGGTCACCTGGGAGGACACCGTGTTCATCAACAGGTGCGGCGACTGGTCGGTGCGCCAGACCCCGCCCGCCCCGGGCGGGTTCGGGTCGACCAGATGGACCGTCAGGGGGTACGGGCGGGGGTCGGCCCGCTCGTTGGCACAGAGCCGTTCCAGTACGGTCAGACCGCGAGGGCCTGCGCCGATCAGTGCGATGTTCATCCGGGTCTCGGTCATGAGCGGAACCAGTCCGCTCGGACCGACCGGGGCCGACCGGCCTCAATGTCGTGTTCCGGACAGACAATTGGGCGCTCTTCACCCCTTGGGAATCCCCCTGCGGAGACGAAATCCCCCTCGGCCGGGATGTTGCTGTGCAGCCGCCGGAAAACCGGCCGCCGTCGGCGGACGTCCGACTCCGCCGGAGTCGGGTAAGTGGTCCCCACCATGCCCCCTCGTACCTAGCATCAGTTGCGGAAAACCTGCAACGCGGGTCTGGAGTGAGGGGGCTCTCGACCACGGCAAACTTCAATGATCATCATGGTGCCCAGGGTCCGCCGTCGGAGTCAATCCCTGATTCACCATCCGATTTGTCGCACAAGGCACCCGCAGGGAAGGCAGCCCCCGGTGTAACTTCCGACAGGGTAACGGTAGTTGCAGCAGATGTGGAGACTCTGTGAACCGACGAAAATGGTGCGCACCCGGCGCACATCCAGGTGAGGTTCGTCGCCTTCCGAACAGTCCCGCACAGCGGCTCAACCACTGCCGAGGTGATTCGGCCCGTCAGGCGATCCCGAACAGGACCGTGTCGTTCCTGCCGCCATCGGCAACGTCGGAGCAATGGCGAGCAGGAGCGGGGCGTGCGGACATCGGATGCCTTTCCGAGCGGACAGCGAAGGCCGTTCTTTCGCTCCGGTCATCGTTCGTGTTCGGCACGTACGCCGTCCATCGTGGAGTACCACGGGATTTCGCCTGACGGTGCACCATCTCCGCCCCGCGCCCCGGCCCCTAAGCGCTCGGCACTACCGGGCCGATGGCGACTTGAGCGGCTCGGCGACCGGTGCGCCGTCCACGTCGGTCATGAAGTCGCGGTGGACCGCCTTCCTGTCCTTGGGACCGGGGAGGTCCGGGCAGGCGATGCCGTCGCCGTCCCGGTCGAGTGCGTTCGGGTCGAGCGCGTCCGCCCGCAGCACGGCCTGCGCGTCGGCCTGGGAGGTGAAGGCACCGCAGTCGACCACATGCCCCTGCCGGACGTACGGCGCGACGTCGAACGGGTGCTCCGGGGGGCCGTCTCCGCCGCCGCACGCGGTCAGTGCGATCGCCGCGATCACACCGACGACAGCGGCGGCGGCGGTACGGCGAACCGGACCATTACTGGTGTTGCGCGTCTGCTCCGACATTGTCCTAGGCCGGTCCCGTCCGGAAGACCGAGAGGGTTCCGGCCCCCGGATCGACCGCGTACAGCTTCGCCGTGGTGTTGTTCACGGCCAGCGCGCCGAACTGGCTGGACAAGCCGAGCGGAGCCTGCGTCAGGAGCGTGCCGCCGTCGACCACTCCGACCCCGCCCTGCTTGCCGCCGACGCTCAGCTGGGCGACGAAGACCCGGTTGAAGTTCTTCAGCACGGCGGCCCGGTGCGCCTGGTTCCCGAGGGCGGTCGTCACTCCGCAGACCGGCGCCTGTCCGGTGACGGTGGTGCCGGTGATCCGGTCGACCCGGCCCCCTGCGGTACCGCAGTTCGTCCCGCCGTCGAGGTGGACGTAGACCGCCCCCGCCACCGGGTTGTAGACCGCGGTCATGGGCGTGTAGGGCGTTCCCACCAGGTCGTCGACGGTGGTCGAACTGCCGTCGACGGGGTTGATGACGATCGTCGTCGCGACGGGCTTCCACGCGCCCGAGGGATTCGCCGGGTTCGGGACGCACCGCTTGGCGAGCAGGTAGACCAGGTTCCGGCCGGGATCGACGGCGATGGTGCCACGGGCGCTGTTGGCCAGCAGGACGACCCCGGTGCCGGGGCCGCAGGTCCCCTTGGTCGGGAACCGCGCCAGGACGGTGGCGGCATGGGTCTGCGCGTTGATGCTGAAGACGCCGAGGCCGGCCGCCTCGCTGTCACCGGTGCCGAGGTTCCCCTTCGTCAGGTACACGGCGTGGTGCACGGGGTCGAAGGAGAACTCCGTGCCCGTGCCCACGGGCACGACTCCGGCAACGGGCAGCGGGATCGGTGTCGCTGACGTGCCGCCGGCCGCGATGTAGGCCACCGCCGAGGAGCCGGCCACACCGCCGACGACGTAGACGTCGCCGTTCTCGGGCGAGACGGCGAGCCCGGAGACGGTCGTGCTGAATCCGCTGACGCGGGTCACCCGGTTGGCGTCGGCGGTGTCGATGACCGCGACGCCGCCCGTCCCCCCGACGTAGACCTGGCCCGTTCCGGGGTTGACCGCGATCCGGGTCGGACTCGACACGGTGCCGGCCAGGTCGATCGGAGCGCCGATCTGCGTGTTGGTCCGGCCGTCGACCACGGTCACGCTGTTGCTGCCGGTGGCCGCGACGTACACTCGGTCGGCCTTCTCGTCGACGGCGATGTCGGCCGGATTCTGACCCACCGGTACGGCGTCCGCGTCGCGCTGCGTCGCGGTGGTGGTGTCGTACAGCACGAACGACGACCGCTCGCCCCGACCGCACTTGTTCTCCGTACCGACCGTCAGCATGGTGTAGGCCGGTTCACCGGTCAGCAGCCCGGCGGTCCTCAGGTCGTCGACCGTCCCGTACCGGCCGTACTTCGCGCAGTAGGACTCCTCCGCCGTGCGCAGCGTGGCCGCGTCCGCGGCGGCCGCGCTCTTGCGGCCCTTGTCGCCGATCCCCCGGACCGAGAACACCACGATGGCGGCCAGCACGCCGAGGATCACGATGACCACGAGCAACTCGACGAGGGTGAAGCCGTCCTGGCGTCTGGCGCGCAGCGAGGACAGGCGGTGGTCCGGTGTCATGGCAGTCGGGGTTTCCTTCGATCGATGGTTCACGTTCGGCGCGGGTGCGAGGCCTCGCCGCGTCACGGGGTCGCCCGCCGCACGGGCTTGACGTCCTTCGGGGCCGGCAGGTCCGGGCAGGCGACGCCGTTCCGGTCGCTGTCGAGGCGGTTCGGGTCGGCCGGACCGAACCGCAGGACGGCCTGCGCGTCGGCCTGGCTGGCGAAGTCCTGGCAGTCGTAGGCGTCGGTCCCGAAGCGCAGGAAGTACCGTGCGTCGAAGGGCCGTTCGGCCTGCGGGCAGCGTGCGCTCCGGGGGTCGCCGGGGTCGCACGTCCCCGGCTCGACGGTGCGGATGACCGGTCTGGTGTCGCGTGGTGCCGGCAGCCCGCGACAGGCGACGCCGCCACCCTCGTCGTCGAGGTGGTTCGGGTCCTCCGGGTTGGCCCGCAGCACCGCCTGGGCGTCCGCCTGACTGGCGAAGTTGACGCACTCGAAGGCGTCGCCGTGGGTGGCGTACTCCTTCGGCTCGAACTCCTTGCCGTGCGGGCAGAGCGCGCTGCGCTGGGTGCCCGGCGTGCACCATGCGGGGTCGGACCGCTGGGCCTCGGCGGCCGCGTCCGACCCGTCGCGGACGAGAGCCACGACGGCCAGCGCCACCACGGCCGCCCCGAGCACCAGCGCGCTCCACCTGGCCACGCGCGAACCCGACAGTCTGCTCAACAGTGCCATCTCACGCCTCTGCCCATCGTGCCGCCAGCCCCTTCCGTGCGCATGGCAACGGACCGACGACCGTCGGCCGCCGGCCCCGCTGCAGGCTGGATACGTGCATTAGATCCACCGCCGACAGGGTTGTCAACCATTGACTACTGGGCCCCGGAGTGGCCACCATCTAGGCATGTGCGGCGCTGTCGTGCCAGGAAGGCTCGCAGATGCCAGGGCAGTTCGGATGTGGCCCGATCCCATCCGCAGAGCGCCCGTCCGACGGCCGCCGCCACCCGAATCGACGAGGAGCAACAGATGCAACCCAGGTCGAGGCGCAGTTGGAGCGCCCCGAACACCGCCCGCACCGCGCTGCGCCGGATCCGGACCGCGTTCGCAGTGGGGGCCCTCGCGACGGCGCTGATCGCCGTCGCGTCACCGGCAGCACTGGCCAGCACGAACGCGCAGGTCGGCGTCGCCAACAACATGTACCCCGCACTGCGGGAGATGAAGGGGACGATCGAGTCGCTCGAGTCGTTCACCGCCTTCAGCGCGAACGCCGCGTCCCAGGTCGGCGGGTTCTGGAACAAGCCGGCCATCGACACGTCGACGATGCGCGGGATCACCTCGGGCAGCCTGCGCCAGCAGCTCAAGAGCGCGGGCCCGTACACCACCTGCAATCCGTCGGTGTCGAACAACTGCGTCGACGGTCCGCTGCACATCGACGCGTTCCTGTCCGCGGACGCGACCAACGTGGACGCGGTGATCCCGGTCTCGGACGGGGGCACCTGTACCGCGAGCGGGAGCGTCGAGTGCAACGGCCTGGTGTCGAGCAGGCACGCCGTGGCCATCGGGCACCTGGCGATCTACAGCTGCAGCGGCAGCTGGGCCGGCTCGACCAAGGGTGACGACCCGTCGAACGCCGGGAGCCCGCCGCTGGCGTTCGGCGCGGACGCCAACGGCAGTGGCAACGGCAAGGCGCAGTCGCCCCGGTGCGACGCGGCGGCGGTCACCGGCGGTGCCCCCACCACGATGTCGGGGGTGGTGAGCTGGCTCGGCACGAGCGGGCACCGGATCGCGGTCGCCGACCCGGCCTCCGCGCCGTTCGGTGCGGCGTCCAAGCAGGCACTGATCCAGAACGGGTTCTCCTGGGTCGCCAGCGGCGTGGGCCAGAACGTGTTCACCGGGAACGCGTGCGACAGTGCGGGCACGGCGTGCAAGGTCCGCCTGGAGTCCGGGATCAGCCAGGTGCGTGGCGCGGTCACGGCGAACGCCGGTGGCAACACCCAGCTCGGCCTGGTCGCCAAGTCCAACATCATGCACGTGAGTTGGAGCTCCAGCTCGCTGAGCGGAACCACCGGCAACGACCCCAACACCTGGACCGACGTCGATTCGAGCGCGTACTCCGGCTACGGGGAGATCGAGCAGTACGGCGTCGCCCTGAGCGGCGGCAACACCGGCGCGGCAGCAGCCTGGGACGACCTGTTCAACAACAAGTGGGACAGCAGCAACCCGATCCAGTCGACGCTCGCCGCCTACGGCTACTAGGACCTGAGCGATCCGGACCGCCGACCCGCGTCGGCGGTCCTCCACCCTCCGCACGCCGGCGGTCGCACCGCCGACGTGTGTCACCAACTCGCGTTCCCCAGGCCCTGGGAGGGGCCTCATCCATGGGCAGATCAGCACGTCGGTACCTCATGCCGGACGGCCGCTCGCTCGCGCTCACGCGCGGTCGGTCCCGCCGGGTCCCGGCCCTCGCCCTCGCGCTGGCGACCGTCGTCCTGGCCGGCAGCCCGGCCTCGGCGGTCGGCGCCGAACCCACCGCCTTCGCCACGGCGGTGAACCTCGACGACAACGGCCGCGGCAGCTCCGCCGTGGCGATCGGCGACCTCAACAACGACGGGAAGCCCGACCTGGTGACGGCGATCCGGGCCGAGGGCCTGGGCGTCTTCCTCGGCTCGGGCTCCGGCGGCTTCGGCACGGTGACCAAGTACGCGGCGCCGCGCACCGTTTCGAGCGTCTTCCTCGGCTCCGCGACCGTCCGCGACGTCAACGTCGACGGCCACCAGGACGTGATCAGCCACGACTCGCGCGGCAACGTCGCCCTGGTGTGGCTCGGCAACGGCGACGGCACCCTCTCCGCCGGGACGAAGGTGCAGCTCAACCCGGTACCCGGGTGCGACACCACCGGCGACAACCCGTGCATCGCGCGCTTCCCGACCGACGTCGCCGTGGGCGACTTCAACGGGGACGGCAAGCCGGACCTCGCCACGTCCAACGCGAACACCAACAACGCCTCGGTGGTGCTCGGCAACGGCGACGGCACCTTCGGCACCGCAACCCAACTCGCCCTGGGCGCCGCCCCGCAGGACATCGCCGCGGCGGACCTCGACGGCGACGGCCACCCGGACCTGGTCACCGCCAACTCCTCGACCGGCGCGCTCTCCGTGCTCCTGGGCGACGGCACCGGGGGCTTCGGCACGCCGTCGAGCGTCCCGGCCGGTGTGACGCTGCCGTCCAGGGTCAGGCTCGCCGACGTCAACGCGGACGGCGACGCGGACGCGATCGTCCTGGCCACCGGCTCGCCGGGGCGCGCAGCCGTGCTGCTCGGCGACGGCGCCGGCGGCTTCGGCACCGCGAACGTCCTGTCGGCCGGGACGAACCTCAGCTCCGTGTCGGTGGCCGACCTGAACGGCGACGGCCGCACCGACCTGGTCGTCTCCAGCGCCGACTCGAACGAGGTCGTGGTGCTGGAGGGTGACGGCACCGGCGCCTTCGGCAGCCCGATCGCCTTCGGCCTCAACGGCGGTCGCAACCCGCAGGCCACCGCGGTGGCCGACCTCAACGGCGACGGACGCCTCGATGTCGCCACGGCCAACAGCAACGGCTCGGCCACGTACGTCAACGACGCGTCGGTGCTGCTCAACACGACGAACCGGCCGCCCACGGCCGCGAACGACTCCTACGGCCAGGTCGGGGCGGACACCCCGCTCGTCGTCGGTGCTCCTGGTGTGCTCGGCAACGACGCCGATCCCGACGGCAACCCGCTGACCGCGTCGGTGGTCACCGGACCGGCGCACGGCACCCTCGCGCTCAACCCTGACGGCTCGTTCAGCTACCAGCCCGGCAGCGCGTACGTCGGCAGCGACAGCTTCAGCTACAAGGCGACCGACGCCACGAACGAATCCAATGTCGCGACCGTGACGATCACCGTCACGGCCGGCTGCCGCGGGCTCGCCGCCACGATCACCGGCAACGGGGGCGTGACCGGCACCAGCGGCGCCGACGTGATCGTGACCGGCAACGGGAACGACAGCGTCAGCGGGAACGGCGGCAACGACACGATCTGCACCTTCGGCGGCAATGACGCCGTGTCGGCCGGCACCGGTGCCGACTACGTCGATGCCGGTGACGGCAACGACGCTGTCAGCGGTGGCGACGGCAACGACATCCTCCAGGGCGGCGCCGGCGACGACGCGCTCTCGGGTGGCAACGGCGGCGACACCGTGGTCGGCGGCGCCGGCGGCGACACCCTCGCGGGCGGCAGCGGTGCGGACGTCTGCGCCGGCGACGCCAACGGCGGTCCGGTGCTCCCCGGCACGGATGCGATCTCGGTCGGCGGCTCCTGCGAGACCGTCCTCGAGGTGCCGTAACCGACGGCCGGTTCCGGCCGGAGGCCGGAACGAGATGAGGGCTCGGCGATCGCGGTGACGCGATCGCCGAGCCCTGCTCGTCGGTGCACCCCCGCCGTCGAGCGGTCCGTGCGGCTGCCGGCGCTGCGGCCGGTCGCACGGGTGGGGGTGCCGGGGTCTCGTCCGCCGTGGTCGTTCCGGCTGCTGCCGGTCGGATTGCACGTCCCGCGCGGGGCGGTGACGTGGTTGCCGAGGAAGGACGACCACGGGCGTGACGTCAGCCGGTCTTGGCCGCCACCTGCCCTGCGCCGACGTCGACGGCGTCGAGGAACCGGCGGGCGGCGCGGACGTGTTCCAGCCGCCAGGCGTAGATCGCCCGGGACAGGTGGTCGCCGGCGGCGTCCTCCTTCGCGCGCAGCGACTCCTCGATCTCGTCGATGACGACCCGTTGACGCTCGATCAGGCGGGCCGGGCTGGTGTCCCGGCGCTGGAGCAGCAACAGCTTGCAGGTGAGGTCGGCCCGGACGTCGAACAGCTCGGTCACGGGTTCGCTGAGCCACCGGGTGACCGTCGTCTTGGCCGAGCGGGTGGCGGCGTAGACCATGCGCTGCGGGCCGCGGTTGCCCTCCTCGGCGCCGACCGGCGTGATCAGTTCGCGCTCGACCAGCCGCGTGATCGACCGGTAGACCATCGGGCGGGAGACGTACCAGAACTCGCCGATGTCCGCGTTCTCCGCGGTGAGGGTGGCGATGGCGAAGCCGTGGCTCGGCCCTTCGGCCATGAGCGCGAGCACGATCCACTCGGCCAGTGGGAGATCAAGTTCCTTCATGGTAACAAGGGTAGGGATCGCCACCGTGCCGACCCATACCCCTGGCCGGAACCGGTGCGAACAGGCGTCGGCGGCCGACCCCGGCGGTCATGGCCCGCCGGTGACCGGGGCAAAGGGCGCACCCGTCGCGTACGGGTCGCCCAGGCTCTCGTACCAGTGGACGACGGGAGCGCCGGCCAGGATCGCGGCGATGGCACCGGCGACCAGGAACACCCCGAACGGGAGCCTGGTTCGGCGGGTGGCCCGGCCCGAGGCGATGAGTGCGGTGCCCACCAGCAATCCGACGGTGCTGCCGGCCAGGACGGCCAGCACGAGGTGCGAGGGACCGAGCCAGCCCAGCCCGGTGCCGAGCAGGCCGGCCAGGCGCACGTCGCCGAATCCGAGCCAGGCCGGGCGCACCCAGTACAGGGTGAAGAAGACGGCGAACGCCCCGGCGCCGCAGGCCGCGGTCACGCCGAGGCGCTGCCACTGGCCGGTGGCCGCCGCGGCCGCGAGCAGGCAGGCGGCGGTGAGGCCGAGCGTGGGGTAGATCAGCCGCCGGGGCAGCAGGAAGTGCTCGGCGTCGCACGCGGCCAGGGCCAGCAGCCCTGCGGTGAAGACCAGTTGGGCCGGCAGCACCTCCGACCGGCCGAACCGCAGCGCCTCGGCCGCGAACAGGATCGCGGTGAGCGCCTCGAGCAGCGGGTAGCGCACCGGGATCGGCACCCGGCAGGAGCGGCAGCGCCGGCCCAGCAGGAGCCAGGACACGACGGGGATGTTGTCCCGGGCCGCGATCGGCACGGCGCAGTGCGGGCAGGCGGAGCGGGGCCGCAGCACCGAGCGCCCGGCCAGCACCCGGGAGACCGCGACGTTGAGGAAGGACCCCACCGCGAGTCCCAGCAGACCGATGATCACGACGAGTGCGGGTGGCATGGGCGCAGTGCTGCCGTTCCGTGCGGGCCGGTCGACACCGGCGGCGGGTCGGGCCGCCAACGACGGTTGGCCAGGCGGCGATCGGGCTGCCACCTGGCCAGTTCGACGTCCGGCGACCACAGGTGGGTCACGTCCGGGGAGGACTCCCCGGGATCAGCTGCAGGGGTTCGTCGGGCTGCCGGCGGCCGGGGTCACCGGCGTGATGGCGTACGTGTTGCTGTTGGGGGTCGGAGCGGCGTCGTACCAGGTGGAGGGGGAGGACAGGAACCCGCCGCTCACCAGCTCGGCCATGGTGGCGTACCCGCCGCGGCCGCTGGCCAGGTACGCCTCCTCCGCGGTCTGGATGGTGGCCTTGTCGGTCTTGCAGGCGGCGCTCTGGCCCTTGTCGTTGATGCCGCGGACGGAGAAGACGACGATGGCGGACAGCACGCCGAGGATCACGATGACCACGAGAAGCTCGATCAGGGTGAAGCCGGCTTCCGCCGTCTCGTTCCGGGTGCGGGCGCGTCGGCGCAGCGCGCCTTGCAGGTTGGTGAACATCTTTCCCCATCTACCTACGGCGACCGGCGCCGGTGGGGCGCCGGGCGATAGTAACTGCCTGAGTAATCAGCCGTAGACTACGTAGCCAGGGATAGGCCCGCAAGGGTTTGCATCTGCGAGTTCCCGCTCCGGTGACAGGCTCGCAGATCCGAGGGCCTGATGTAGTATCCCGCTGACTAATCAGCAGCTGACATGGGGGTGGGTTCGTTGGCGGGTCGTCGGCTTCTCAGGCGCCGCGCGGAGACGACGGACGGCGCGGGCGAGCAGGGCTTCCCGCTCGACGGAGCACCGAGCCCGGCACCGGAACCGGCAGCCGAACCGGTCCGCGCGGCGACGCCGGCCCCGGAGCGGACGGGGGCGCGGATCGGGGAGCTGCTGGTGCAGCGCGGGCTGCTCACCCCCGCGCAGACGGACGAGGCGCTGCTGCAGCAGGCGGCATCGGGCAAGCGGCTCGGCGCCCTGCTGGTGGAGCTCGGCATGGTCGACGAGCGGTCGCTGATCGAGGCACTGTCGGTCCAACTCGGCTTCCCGGTGGTCGATCTGCGCCAGAGCCGCCCCGACCCCGAGGCGGTCGCCCGGGTGCCCGAGGCGCTGGCCCGCTCGCTCGGCGTGGTCGCCGTGCAGCAGACCGGGGACACCCTGCTGATCGCGGCCGGCGACCCGGCCGACCCGCGGGTGCTCGACCAGGTCGGCCGGGCCGTCGCACCGGACCAGGTCCGGTTGGCGATCGCGGCCCCCGCGGACATCCGGCGCTCGATCGACAGCGCCTACCGGGCCCTGACCGGCGTCAGCAGCCTGGTCGAGGCCTTCGAGGCGACCGAGACCGGCCGCAGCGCCAACTCCGGTGCCAGGGCGGTGAGCGAGGACGCACCGGTGGTGCACCTGGTCAACCTGATGCTGACCCAGGGCCTGCGCGACCGGGCATCGGACATCCACGTCGAGCCGCACGCCGACCGGGTCCGGGTCAGGTACCGCATCGACGGCGCGCTGCACGACGTGCTCAGCCTGCCGGAGAGCATGGGCCCGTCGCTGGTCAGCCGGATCAAGATCATGGCCAACATGAACATCGTCGACCGGCGGCGTCCGCAGGACGGGCAGATCACCACCGGGATCGACGGCAGGTCGGTCGACATCCGCGTCGCGACCAGCCCCACCATCTGGGGCGAGAAGGCCGTACTGCGGCTGCTGGACAGCAACCGCACCCTGCTGCGGCTGGGCGAACTCGGCATGCCCGCCGCCACCTACGAACGGTTCGCCGCCCTGCTGCGCTCCCCGTACGGCATGGTCGCCTGCGCCGGGCCCACCGGCAGCGGGAAGACCACCACCCTGTACGCCACCCTCGGCGAGCTGAACCAGAGCGAGCGCAACATCACCACCATCGAGGACCCGGTGGAGTACGTCGTCCCGTCGGTCAACCAGATCCAGATCAACGACCAGGCGGGCATCACCTTCGCGACCGGGCTGCGCTCGATCCTGCGGCAGGACCCGGACGTGATCCTGGTCGGCGAGATCCGGGACGCCGAGACGGCGCGGATCGCGGTCGAGTCCGCGCTCACCGGCCACTTCGTCCTGTCGTCGATCCACGCCGCCGACGCCTGCTCCGCGCTGCACCGGTTCGCCGACATGGGCATCGAGCCGTTCCTGATCACCTCCACCGTCGCCGGCGTGGTCAGTCAGCGACTGGTGCGGCGGATTTGCGACCAGTGCCGCGAGCCGTACCGGCCGGGCGTGGACGAACTCGCCTTCTTCGTCCAGGCCGGCGGGTCCGCCGACGCCGAATTCTGGCAGGGCCGGGGCTGCAACTTCTGCTCCCGGACCGGCTACCAGGAGCGGATCGGCGTCTTCGAACTGCTGGTGATGAGCGACGCGGTGAAGCGGCTGCTGGTCGAGCACGCGCCGATCCACAGCCTGCGCCGGGCCGCCCGCGAGCAGCACATGGACAGCCTGCTGGACGGCGGCGTCCGGCTGGTCGAGCAGGGCGTCACCACCATCGCCGAGATCATGTCCAGCGTGTACGTGGCCTGACCCCTGACGACCCGTCACCGACAGCGCGAACCCCTCCCCCGGACCACAGGAGTGCATCGGCATGGCCACCTTCAAGTACGTCGCGCTCGGCCCGGACGGGAGGCGGGCCACCGGTGAGCTCAAGGGCTCCAGCGTCGACGGCGTGACCGACAGCCTGACCCGGCAGGGCTACGACGTGCAGTCGGTCAAGGCCGTCGGCCGCAGCCTGCTGCAGCTCGAACTCACCGCGGAGAAGGTCGACCTGGTCGAACTGAGCAACTTCTCCCGCCAGATGGCCGCCTTCATCAGGGCCGGCGTGCCCATCCTGGACGCGCTGGAGATCATCCGGGCCGAGACCAGGGACCGGAAGCTGGGCCGGGTGATCGCCGACGTGATGGACTCGCTGCGGTTCGGCGAAGGCTTCGCCACCGCGATGTCCGCCCACCGCCGGGCACTTCCGGCGTTCTACGTCTCCGTCCTCCGCTCGGCCGAGGCGACCGGCGAACTCGACCTGGTGATGGCCCAGTTGGGCCGCTACATCGAGCGCGACGTGGAGGCCAGGCGCAGTGTCCGGTCCGCCCTGACCTATCCGGCCCTGGTGATGGGTCTGGCCGTCGCGGTCATCCTGGTCCTGGTCGTCTTCGTGCTGCCGCGCTTCAAAGCGTTCTTCGAGTCCTTCCACGCGGAACTGCCGCTGCCGACCCGGATCCTGCTGGGCTTCACCGACTTCGTCGCGGCCTGGTACCCGGCCCTCCTGATCGGGTTCGCCGTGCTCACCGCGGCCCTGCTGGCCGGCCTGCGGACCGAGCGGGGACGGGCGCTGCGCGACCGGTTCCTGCTGGCGGTGCCGGTGCTCGGCGACGTGGTCCGCTTCATGGTCATCGAACGGTTCTGCCGCATCCTGACCTCGATGATCAAGGCCGGCGTGCCCGTACCGGAGGCGCTCGGCCTGGCCGGCGCGGGCGCCAACAACCTGGTCTACGAACGGTCCATCGGGACGGCCCGGACGGAGATGCTCGAAGGCGGCGGCATCTCCCGGCCGATCGCCCGCACCGGGCTGTTCCCCGGGGCGGTCACCCAGATGATGCGGGTCGGGGAGGAGACCGGGACGCTCGACGACCAGCTCGAGAACGTGTCGGACTTCTACGAGAAGGAGCTCCAGCACAAGCTCAAGCGGCTGACCAGCCTGTTCGAGCCCACCGTGGTCATCCTGGTCGGGGTGGTGGTGGGCTTCGTGGCCGTCGCCCTGCTCTCCGCGATCTACGGCGTGTACAGCCAGGTCGGCGTCCAGTGACCGGCCCGGCCCGCCGCCCGCAGCCCCGTCGTGGCGAGGAGGGCGAGACGCTGATCGAGGCCCTGGTCGCCGTGGCGCTGATCGGCATCGCCTTCGTCGCCGTCCTCGCGGGCATCGGCACCGCGATCATCAGCTCGGCCCGGCAGCAGCAGGTGACCGGCGCCGACTCGGTCGTGCGCAGCGCCGCCGAGAAGGTCATCGGCGACCCGTACGCGCCCTGCGCCGGGAGCTACCGGACGCCGACGCCGCCGGCCGGGTTCACCGTGACCGTCGAGGTCGAGTACTGGGACGGGACGGGCGCGTTCGCCCGGCGCTGCCCGGCCGCCGACACCGGGGTGCAGAAGGTGACGCTCACCGTGCACCCGACCGGCCCGCACCCCGTCCGGGACACCACCCTCGAAGTGATCAAAAGGGAGTCGGTGCTGCCGTCATGACGATCCGTCAGCCCAACGGGCGCCCGGAGTCGGGGTTCACCCTGACCGAGTTGCTGGTCACGATCGTCATCGTGGGCATCATCGCGGTCCTGCTGCCGAACGCGCTCCTCCTCGGCCTCCGGTTCACCGCAGGCACCGAGACCCGGATCGCCGCCACCAGCGCGACGGGCACGCTGAACCGCTACTTCTACGGCGACGTGCAGAGCTCGGACAGCGTCACGACCGCCCCCGGGTGCGGCGCCACCGACGCGATCGTCCACCTGAGCCGGACCGGCACCGACGTCGTCTACACCTACGACCCGCCGACCGGCGCCCTCAACCGGACCACCTGCACCGACGGACGGGTCGTCACCACCCTGCTGGGCCGGTTCGACCGCGCCGCACCGACCCGTCCGGTGACGCTGATCTGCGGTGCCGAGACCTCGTGCACCTCGCCCATGGAGGTAACACTCACCGTGCGGAGCGATCCCGCCACTCCCCCGACGACCCTCACGGCCGTCCGACGATCGAGCGCGTCATGACCGGCCGCCCGCGCCGCTTTCGCGGGGACGAACAGGGCGCGACCCTGGTCCTCGCGCTGGCCTTCGTCGTCGTCTTCAGCCTGATCGCCGTGTCGGTCCTCGCCTTCGCCGGCACCTCGCTGAAGGCCGCAGGCGTGTACGCCGACCAGGGCAGGCGGGCCTACAGCGCGGACGGCGCCACCCAGCTCGCGATCGCCGACTTCTCGCGCGGCAACCCGTGCACCGACTACACCGCTCCGCCGCTCAACGGCCGGCAACTGGTGGTCCACTGCGATCCCCTCAACGCGTCCCCCGCCTCGACCCGCCCGACCCAGCCCCAGGACGCGCTGCGCAGCCTGGGCCGGGCAACCGGCGACGGCATCCACGTGACCGCGCCCGGCCTGCGCGTGCAGGGAGGCGTGTTCTCCAACTCCGACATCACCACCGGCACCGGCGCCTCGATGACGGTGACGGGCGACGTGTCCGCCGTCGGAGCCTGCTCCGACGCCGTGTCACGGACTCAACTGCCGCCGTCCCAGCCGCCGTACGCGCACGGCTGCGCCAACGACACCCCGCCGGCTCCCGCCGACCCGGTGCTGGGCGCGGACCCGGACTACACCCCGCCCGCCACGGCCGTCCCGGTCCGGCGGACGGTGCCCGCGTGCCCCGCTCCCAGCGCCGGTCCCGGTTCCTGGCTGGTGCGCCTGCTGCCCGGCTCCTACGACGACGCCCGCGCCCTCACCCGTCTCACCGGCGGCGACTGCCCGAACGTCGTCGTGTGGCTGCAACCGGGGCTCTACTACTTCGACTTCGACTTCACCGGCGGCCCTGCGGTCTGGACCGTCGGCGACCCCACCGTCAGCGTGGTCGGCGGCACCCCGGCGGGCTGGGACCCCGGCGCCGCCGCCCGCCCGGCCGTCCCCGACCCGGGCGGCTGCGACCGGACCCGGCGCGAAGGCGTCGAGGTGGTGCTGGGCGGCGGCAGCCGGTTCCAGGTCGACCGCGGACAGGTCGAACTGTGCGCACCGGTGGCCCCGGACGCGCAGCAGGTGGCGGTGTACGGAGTCCAGCCGCCGAGGCCGTCCCACCTGCTGACGGCGACGGCGGTGGTCGCCGACACCGGCTTCGCCAACCCGGCCCAGGCCCTGACCTCCGGCGAACGGCCGACCCTGCCCGGGTGTCCGCACCCGTCGGGCGCCCCGGGCACCTCGGGCTGCACGGCCGACGCCGTCCTCGGACCGACGGACCGTCGATCGGCCTCGCTCCAGCTCGCCGGGTTCACCCCGCAGGTGCCGCCCGGCTCGGTGGTCACGAGCGCGACGCTGCACGTCAGGCACCAGGACGACGGTGACCTGACCGCCCCCGGTGCGGTGGCGGTCACCACCGCCGTCGGCCGGGACACCTGCCGCACCGACAGCCTGCCCCGGCACCCGGAGCTCGCCACCGATCCGCCGCTCGACCTGCTGGGCGCGTGCGGACTCACCGACCCGACCCGGCTCGCCGGTCTGACGGTGACCTACACCGCCGCCCTCGATCCCGACGGCAGCGCCGGGACGGAACGCCTGGACGGCATCTGGCTGGAGGTCGCCTACCGCACGCCGACCACGTCCAAGCCGACCTCGGTGGCCGCGTCGACCGGGTTCGCCGACCCCGGCAGTGCCCTGGAGATCGGCGAGCAGCCGACCCCGGCGGTGGCCCGCGCCGAGCCGGGTCCGGCGGCCCCGTCCGCGTCGATCACCCTGGCCGGGTTCGGCCTGCCGCCGCTGCCGCCCGGGTCGCGGGTCGACTCCGCCGTCCTGCGGGTGGCCCACCAGGAGACCGGCACCGCGGCGGCGCCCCGGATCACCGTCAACCCGGCCGGAGGCGGCGGCAGTTGCACCGGCCTGCCGCTCACCCGGCGGACCGACCTGGGCGACGACCGGATCGACCTGAAGGCCTGCGGCATCACCGACGCCGACCGGCTGACCGGCCTGACCGCGACCTACACCGCCGCCCTCGGCGCGGGCGGTACCGGCACCGCCGACCGGCTCGACGGCATCTGGCTGGAGGTGGTCCACACCCCGCCGCCCCCCAGGCCGGCGACGCGCGCGGCGTCGACGACGTTCCTTCCCCCGGGCGATGCCAAGGTGGTCGACGGCACCGGCACGGCCCGGGCCGTACTCGGTTCGGCCGCGCCGACCGCCGCCATCGACCTCGGCGGCTTCGACACCGGCGCGGTGGCGCCCGGCTCGGTCCTGGACCGAGTCGTGCTGCAGGTCGCGCACCGCGACGATCCCGGAGCCGCCGGAGGGCCGCCGCCGACCGTCGTCCTGACCGTCTCCGGCACCGGCACCGCCTGCGACACCCAGCACGCCCTGACCACCCGTCAAGGAGCGCTCGGGGTCGACCCGGTCGACCTCGCCGCCTGCGGGCTGACCGACCCGACCCGGCTGGCCGGCCTGGCCGTGACCTACTCCGCCACCCTCGGCCCGGGCAGTACCGGCGCCACCGACCAGCTCGACGGGATCGCCCTGGACCTGGCCTGGCGGCCCCCTGTCACGGTCCGGCCCACCACCGCCTCGCCCTCCCCCGCAGCGGCGTTCGCCGACCCCCGGAACGCGCTGGCGATCGACGCCGCCGTCTCGACCGCGACGCTCGCCGCGGGCACCCCGTCGGCATCGGTCCGGCTCGGCGGGTTCGCGCTGCCGCCGCTGCCCGCCGGGGCGGCGATCGACAAGGTGCTGCTGCGCGTCTCCCACCAGGAGGACTCGTCCACCCCGGCTCCGCCGACCGTCGGGCTGACCGTCTCCGGCACCGGTACTGCCTGCGACGCCCAGCACGCCCTGACCACCCGTCAAGGAGCGCTCGGGGTAGACCTGGTCGACCTCACCGCTTGCGGAGTGGCCAAGGACGGCCGGCTGTCCGAGCTCACGGTCGACTATGCGGCAGGGCTGGGCACCGACAGTACCGGCGCCACCGCCCGGCTCGACGGCGTCGAGCTCGACCTGGTGTTCCGGGCCCCGTCCATCCGGGCCCTGTCCGGCTGCCTCACCACGGGCAGCGGCTGCGCGGTGCTGAAGTCGACCGCCGACGCCGACACGGCCGCCGACCGCAGCCGCCTGGTGATCAACGGCACCGTCTACACGCCGACCGGCGCCGTCGACCTGGCGATGCGTCAGGTCGGCTCGCAGGTGGTCACCCGCGGCATCATCGCCCGCACCGTCACCCTGGGCATCAGCCCGGCCGCCGGATACCTCCGCCCGGTGATCGGCATCCCGCCGGAGCCGGTGCAGTTCACCACCTATCCGGCCGTGAGCGCGAAACCGGCGTCGGTCTCCGCGGCCACCGGATTCACGGCCCCGGCGCCCGGCGCACCCGTCGACGTCGCGGACGCCACCGTCCCCGGCGGCGGACGGGCCTCCCTCACCCTCGGCGGTTTCACCCCGCCGGCACCGGCCGGCACCGGGCCGCTCGACCACGTCGCGCTGCAGGTGACGCACCGGGAGAGCGGCGACGTGGCGGCGGTGGGGATCTCGGTGGACTTCACCGGCAGCACCTGCACCGGCGCCGCCAACGCACTGGCCGTGCCGGTCCGTTCGGGTTCGGACGGACCGGTGACCGACCGGATCGACCTGGCGCCGTGCGGCCTGACCGACAGCTCCCAACTGGCCGGGCTGACCATCAGTTACTCCGTCACCGCCGGGAGCGGCGGCGGGACCGGACACCTCGGCGGCACCCGGATCGACCTGCTGTCCGGTCCGCTCCTCCAGGCCGCCGTGTCCTTCGACGGGCACGCCGGCACCGTCAAGCAGTGGAGAGTCCTGACATGAGCGAGCACACCGCCCCGGGTCCGGGTTCCGCGGTCATCGACCACCTGCTCGGCGAGCTGTGGGCGCGGGGCGGCAGCGACCTGCTGCTCACCGCCGGAGCGGCGCCGTTCCTCCGGGTCGACGGCGCCCTGCGACCGGTCGAGGGGGCCCCGCTGACCGAGCCCGAGGTCGACCGCCTGGTGACCGGGGTCCTGGGCGGGGAGCTCACGGACCGGTTCCGCCGGGAGCGGCAGGTCGACTTCGCGTTCAGCTGGGGGGAGCGGGCCCGGTTGCGCGGCAACGCCTTCGTGCAGCGCGGCAGTTCGGCGCTGGCGCTGCGGATGATCCCGTTCGAGGTGCCGTCGCCGGAGCAGCTCGGGCTCCCCCCGGTGGTCACCGGGTGGGCGGACCTGCCGCGCGGGTTCGTGCTGGTCACCGGACCGACCGGGTCGGGGAAGTCGACCAGCCTGGCGGCGCTGCTGGACCACGTCAACACGTACCGGTCGGCGCACGTCCTCACCATCGAGGACCCGATCGAGTTCCTGCACCCGCACAAGCGCTCGGCGGTCAGCCAGCGCGAGGTCGGCACCGACACCGACTCGTTCGCCGCCGCGCTGCGCTCGGCCCTGCGCGAGGATCCCGACGTCCTGTTCCTCGGCGAGATGCGCGACCCGGAGAGCATCGCCGCCGCCCTGACCATCGCCGAGACCGGGCACCTGGTGCTCGCCACCCTGCACACCAACGACACGGCGCAGACGCTGGACCGGATCGTCGACGTGTTCCCGGCCGAGCAACAGCCGCAGATCCGGCTGCAGTTGGCGCACATCCTGGTCGGCATCCTGAACCAGGCGCTGGTCCCCCGGATCGGCGGCGGCCGGGCGGCCGCCTTCGAGGTGCTGGTGGGCACGCCGGCGATCCGCAACCTGATCCGCGAGGGCAAGACCCGCCAGCTCCGCAACGTGATCTCGACCGGCCACCGGGACGGCATGCACACCCTGGAGGCGGGCCTCAACTCCCTCGTCGCGAGCGGCACCGTCGCCTACGAGGAGGCCGTACGGCACTCGTCCCACCCGGAGGAGATCCAGCGGCCGCACGCCCCGGCCGGCCGCGTCTGACCGTTCCGCTCACCCGTCCGGGCGCCTGCATTTCCACTTCCAGCCCCATTTCCTCCACCGCCTCGCGGGTCGGCCCGGGTTTCCACCCCTGGCCGCCACGTCGCCAATCCTGACCGCCGTGATGATGCCAGGAAAGAAATTCCGGACCGAACTGCGCCCGGCAGCGGGCCGTGTCCGGGCTGACACCGAGCACGCATACGACCTGACCCACGGCGCAGCACCGCATCTGCGAAAAGTAGGCATTTTCAATTCCGCGCATCGTCTTATCGGATGACCACGCAGCACCGTTTGTCGGAAGGCCCAAAACGAGGGGACCACGGCTTCCCATTCTTATGAGGTTCGACCGAACGAGAAATGCGATGCCCCGGCCCTGCTTTCCCTCGCGGATGCGAGGCGCCCGCTGCGGCGGCGTTTTCACCCGGCTAGCGTGGCCGGTGGCGGCCCGAAAGCCGCGGATTCCACCACCGACCCGAGTGAGGCGTAACTCCATGAGCCTGAGCATCCGCAACCAGATCCCCGGCACCGTCACCTCCGTCACGGCCGGCGAGGCCATGTCCACGGTGAAGGTCCGGCTGACGGGCGGTCAGGACATCACCGCCGCGATCACCACCGACGCGGTCAAGGACCTCGGCATCGCCGAGGGCACCTCGGTGAAGGCCCTCGTGAAGTCGACCGAGGTCTCCCTCGCCACCGCCCCCGTCGAGGGCATCTCGATCCGCAACCAGATCCCCGGCACCGTCACCGACGTCGCCACCGGCGGCGCCATGGGCTCCGTCAAGGTCGACGTCCAGGGCGGCGAGCTGACCGCCGCCATCACCAAGGACGCCGTCGAGGCCCTCGGCCTCGCCGCCGGCTCCGCCGTGGTCGCGCTGATCAAGTCGACCGAGATCTCGCTCTCGCTCTGACCCGACCCCGCCCACGCCCGAGGGCTCCGCACCGCGACGGTGCGGAGCCCTCGGGCATCGATCAGGCGAGGTCGAGCAGCTGCTCGACGAGCTGATCCCGAAGCTCGGCGCTGCCTGAGCCGCGCAAGTCTGCGCAAGTTCATGGCACCCCCGGCACGAGCTGCTGCAAGCTCTGTCACAACGATCGACGCTCACGTGACGGAGGATCAACGATGGCTCTGCACAAGCTCGGTAAGGACCCCGAGTCCCCCAACGGGGGCTCGCCGACCCTGTACTACGACGACCGGACCGACAACTACGTCATCCAGGGCTGGAAGATGCTGGACCAGGACAGGTTGGCCCAGATGGACATCCCCGGGCATGAGACTGTGATCGAATTTCCTCGACGCATGATGCAGTTCTTCCCGGAGGTCAACGGTGTCAGCGGACCCGACGTTTGAGGACCTGTTCCGGTCCGCCCAGCGGTCAGCCGTCCACTTGGAGATGCGCGACGGCTACATGCTCGACGACCCGGCCTACCAGGCGTGGCAGGCCGGCTCCGAGGGGCTGATCGACGACAGCGCCTACCAAGGGTGGCGCGACCTCGTGAAGGAGGCCACCGGTCGCGGTGTCGCCGTCCGCCGAGCACGGATCGTGTCCGAGCCACTCAGCGACTACACCCGCTTCGAGTACGACATTACCGCGGAGCACAACGCTGCTGCCGGCGAGGAAGTCCGCTGGCTGCCCCGCCGCGAGGCAACCGGACTGAGCCTGCCGGGCAACGACTTCTGGCTGTTCGACGACACCGTCCTCCTCGTCAACCACTTCAGCGGCAACGGCGACTGGACCGGCACCGAAACAGTCACCTCGGCCCAGGCCGCCGCCCTGTGCAGGCAGGCTTTCGAGGCCGTATGGGCGCTGGCCACACCGCACTCGGAGTACCGGCCCACCTGACCTGACGAACGATGACCACTACGCCTCACTCCAACGTCCAGGAAGCACGGCGGGCACTTGGCCGGCGCCTCCGCGAGATCCGGCAGGACGCCGGCATCACCGCGCGGGCGCTGGCCAAGGCCGCAGGCTGGCACGAGTCGAAGTGCTCCCGGATCGAGAACGGCCGCACCCCGCCGTCATCGGAGGACATCCGGGCGTACACCCTGCTCTGCGCCGCCGAACGCCAGACGGACGACCTCATCGCCACCGCCCGCGACATCCGGAGAACCTACGTCGAGTGGCGGCGCCTTGAACGGTCCGGACTGAAGCACGCTCAGGAATCTGTCGTGCCCGTCTGGGACCGCACCCGCCGGTTCCGCTTCTACTCGTCGTGGCTGATCCCCGGCCCGCTGCAGACCCGCGCCTACATCAGGGCGTTGTTGACCGCGATCCGGGACCGCCGCGGCCTCGTCGACGACCTCGACGAGGCGGTCGAGGTTCGCCTCGGCAAGCAGCAGGTCATCCACAGCGACCGCACCTTCTCGATCCTCCTCGAAGAGAGCGTCCTGCGGACCCGCATCGGCACAGCGGAGACGATGGCAGGCCAACTCGGGCACCTGATCGCGGTGTCGACGCTGCCCGCCGTGAGCCTCGGCGTGATCCCGCTGGCGGCGGACCGGTCGCAGTTGTGGCCGACCGAAGGGTTCTTCATGTTCGACGACGACTTGGTGAACGTCGAGTTGGTGTCGGCGCATTTGACGATCACGCAGCCGCACGAAGTCGGCATGTACGCCCGGACGTTCGCCGATCTCGCGACCATGGCCGTGTACGGCAGCGACGCCAGATCGCTGATCACGGCCGCCATTGATGCCGTCGGGTGAACCCGTGCAAGTCGGTGCAAGTCCGTGGCTGGCTGGACACCGCCGTCTCTACCGTCATCCGTACTGCCACTGTGGATGACGGGAGTTGGCGGATGAGCACGAGAACGGCACCGCAGAGCGCGTTGCGGCGGGAGCTGCTCGAGGGCGGCGGGCACAGGCTGGTCGAGGTGTGGTCCATCGTTGACGGCATGGCGTCCGTGTCGGACTTCGCGGTGTTCCCGCCGCCGCCGGACAAGCGCCGGCTGGTGCCCGTTGACCGGCTCGTTGAGTGGAAGCCGCAGCCGTGGGGCGGACGATGACCGCCACCCTCCACCACTGGGTACCCCGCAAGGGTGAAGTGGTCACCTACCGCAAGAACGGCCTCGAGGTCGAGATCATGCACGTCGCGAGCTACGCCATCATCATCCGGCCGGTACGCGGCGGGCTGGAGAAGGAAGTCCAGCCGGCCGATCTGATCCCGCCGGACGACGCCCCCGGCGGCTTCCAGAACTGGCAGGCTGGCAGAGGCTGACAGCCAGACCAACAACAGGGCCCCGCAACGGACTTCACCGGTGCCGGGCCCTTTCGCATTCCCAGCAAGAGAACACCTGGCTGACGTCGGTAGCACCATCGCCTACTCGGCCAGCGGCCATCTCGCGACCCAACGGGCTGACCCGCGATGGAGTGCAGGTCGTGCCGACCTGGAGGGTCGGCTGCTGGGTGATTCAGCAGGCGGTGCTGCGGACGTGCACCAGTTCGGTACTGGATCTGCGGCGTGTGGCCCGCTGGGCGGCGCGGTCGGAAACCAGGCCCGCAATGGCTTGGTGAACTTGACCGTATTCCTCGCGACGGCCGGTATGTCGCTGCAGCGGTCGCCATTGGTCGTTGGCTACAAGAACCCGCGCGGCGATCGACACGTCACGGCCTGCCGGGCAGCGGTTCAGACCCGGTCGAGGGGCCGATGCGGCTCGTCCGGGAGCTCCACTGTGATCGTGTCGCCGGGACGCACCACGCCACCCACCTGGACTATGCCCATGATTCCGGCCTTGCGCACGATGGTCCCGGCCTCGTCCCGGCCGACTACCTTCTTCAGCAGTCCGTCCTGGAAGTTGTCGATCTGCAGGCAGGGGTTGCGCAGGCCGGTGACCTCCACGATCGCCTCGTCGCCGACACGCAGCAGTGTCCCGGCGGGCAGACCGAGCAGGTCGATGCCGCTGGTGGTGATGTTCTCGCCGAGATCGCCGGACGCTACGTCGAACCCCTCTGCGCCGACTTCGGTGAAGAGTTCCTCGTGGATGAGATGAACCTGGCGCAGGTTCGGCTGGGAGGGGTCCTGCGCGACACGCGAGCGGTGCTTGACCGTGACGCCGGCGTGTACGTCCCCCTCCACACCGAGCCCGGCGAGCAACGTGATGCTGGCCCGGTTGGGCTTGGTGAACGAATACTCACCGTTGCTGCTGACTGCCGTTACTGCCCCGTCCATCCCGCGGACTCCCTGCTCGATAGCGATGATTCGCCAGGAGCCTAGCCTGCGGCTCTGAGGGCACAGCACCCCGCAAGCAATCGCGGGTCAGGCCGTAAGCGCTGTGCCGTGATTGATCTCCGAGGGGCGGGTCAGGGCTGGCCGAGCACAGGATGTCAGGCTTGGCACCGGGCTCCTCCCAGGCCTTGCAGTCGTTGCGGTTACCCGAGAGAGGCCTGCCGATCGCGACAACCAGGCGGGTGTGGGCATCGATGACGATCAGAACCGTGTCCTTGCGGAACCAACCGCCGCCTCGGTTTGAGCGCAAGGAGCGGGGCGACGTGGTCGATGATCCGGCCTGCCGCCGACTTGGACACCCCGAACAGCGGCGCGAGCTGCCGCAACGTCAGATTGGTTCGCCAGTAGGGCTCCCGGTCCGCCAGGGGCAGGCCCTACGGCCATCCGGGCCGCACAGTGTCGGCGCCCTCGCGGCGCAGCGCGGTCAGCAGTTTGCTGAAGTCGTGCGGGCCCAGCCCGGTGAACGGGGCTGTCCATGACGGTATCCGGCAGTCTCGGGGACCGACCTGGCCTCAGAACTCGAACCACAGGTCGATGTTCGGGTGGACTCGTTCGCGCAGACAGCTTGAGTGCGAGTAGGCATGCTGCCGCACGGCACCGCCTCGCACCGGGTCAACCGCGCCGAGCCCGGCTCGGTCGCCGCCCCGTCCTGGTCAAGATCGATGACCTGATGGCAGAAGCAGCAGGTGGGGTTCGGGTTCAACAATGCCCTCCCAAGTCGCCGAGCCGACAGCGCCGGCCACGCCGTCCCGCAGACCCTACGTCGAACAAGGATGCCGACAACGGGACAGCCCTCAGGGGGCTGCCTACGCCGGCTGCGTCAAGATCCACCCACCTGGAGTCGTGTCCGTCTCCGAGGGTCCCGGGCGTCCGCCGCGACGCGAACGGGTTGCGCTGGGCCGTGCCAGGCGTAGCTCCGGTGCGGACCGGAAACGGTCTGCGGGTGACAGCTTCGGATTCCTCCGCCTCTGACGTCCGGTGAAGGGCCGCGCACGGGGGAGGTCCGGACCGCCGACGGGGTACCTGCCCGGCGAGACCCGCGAGTCGGGCGCGTGGGCCCGGACCATGCGGCTCGCACTCCCCGTCGCCGTGCTGGTGCTGGTCACCGCCGTCGACCTGGTGACGGGTCGGGCCACCATCTTCTACCCCTTCCTGGTGCTGGCCCCCGCCCTCGCCGCCGTCCGGGCCCGCCCACTGGAGGTGGTCGCGGTCGGGGCGGTCGCCCTGCCGGTGCGCTACCTGCTCGGGGCCTACGACTCGGTGCCCGACCCGACGGACAGCTTCTTCCAGGTCAACACCGTCGTCTTCGTCCTCGCCATCGCCATCAGCACCGGGGTGGCCCGCACCCGCCAGCGTCGTGAGGGGCACCTGCGCGCGCTCACCCGGGTCGCGGTGGCGGCCCAGCAGGCCATCCTGCTGCCCGCACCCGAACGCCTGGGCGGCGTGCTGACGGCGGTGCGCTACTTCGCCCTCGACGACCACGCCGATGTCGGCGGCGACCTCTACTCCGCCGTCGAGACGCCGTTCGGGGTCCGGGTGCTGATCGGCGACGTCCAGGGCAAGGGCATGGGCGCGGTACGGACAGCAGCCGTCGCCCTGGGAGCGTTCCGCCAGGCCGCCCGGTCCGTGCCCGACCTCGCGGACGTGGGCCGCCGGATCGAAACCGCCGTGCTGGTCGACGGCGACCCCGACCGTTTCGTCACCGCCCTGTTCGTCGAGGTCGGCACCGACCACCTCACCTTCGCCCACCACGGCCACGAGCCGCCCGTCCTGCTGCGCTCCGATGCGACCGTGGTCGAGATCGAACCACCCGACCCGGGGCTGCCGCTCGGCCTGACCGAGTGGGCGGGCGGCGAGCGTCCGTCGACCTGGCAGGTGCCCTTCGGCCAGGGCGACGTCCTGCTCCTGACCACGGACGGCGTCACCGACAACCGCGACGAACACGGCCGGCCCTACCCGCTGCTGGACCGCCTCCCCCTCCTGCTCCCCCGCCGGGCCGACCCGGGCAGCCCCACCGACACCGTCACCCTGCTCGCGGACGACCTCCGCCACCACGTCCGGCGCGGGCACTTCACGGACGACGCCCTGCTGCTCACCCTCGCCCGCGACCCGGGCGCCCGGGCGCGCCGGGGGCCGCCCCCGGCAGGCATCTGACGGACCGCCACCCGATCGGCGCGCCTCCGGATGCGACCCGCCCGGGCCTCGTCCTACGGTGCCGTGGGGGGCGGACCTACGAGAGGTGAGCAGTCCCATGGCAGGAAAGTTCGAGCTCTACACCGACACGTCGGGCGTGCACCGGTTCCGGCTCAAGGCCTCCAACGGCACGGTGGTCATCACCAGTGACCCGCACGAGACCAAGGAGCAGTGCATGAAGAGCATCGATTCGATCAGGAAGCTCGCGCCGTACGCGCAGGTGCAGGAGTCCGCACCGGCGCCGGCCTAGCCGCCCTGACATCCCGGAGGGCCGACCCCGAGCGAGGCGGGGCCGGCCCTCCGGCATGCGGACAGGACGAACGGACGAGCAGGACGAACGAGCGGACGAGCCGTCAGTAGACGCTGACCCCGTACGCGCTGAGGGCCTCGACCACCGGCTGGAAGAAGGTGGTGCCGCCGCTGGAGCAGTTGCCGCTGCCGCCCGAGGTCAGGCCGTGCGCGGTGTTGCCGGAGAAGAGCGCGCCGCCGCTGTCGCCCGGCTCGGCGCAGACCGTGGTGCGGATCAGGCCGCGGACGCTGCCCTCGGCGTAGTTGACGGTGGCGTTCAGGGCGGTGACCTGGCCGCTGTGCACCTTGGTGGTGCTGCCGCTGCGGTAGACGGTGCTCCCGACCGCCGGGGTGCTCGCCGAGGTGATCCGGCGGGTGGTCCCGTTGTACAGGTCCACCGAGGACGGCGGGGTGGAGCCGTCGGTGTACCGGACGATGGCGAAGTCGTCGCCGGGGAAGCGGGAGTTGACCGTGTTGCCGAGCTTGGTGGCCTGGCTCTGGTTGGCGTACCAGGAGGCCACGCCGTTGCCGCAGTGACCGGCCGTCAGGAACGAGTACGTGCTGCCGCTGCGCACGTTGAAGCCGAGCGAGCAGCGGTAGCCGCCGCCGTAGATCGCGTCGCCGCCGGCCAGCTTGGTACTGAACTTCCCGGGCACCTGCTCCACCCGGACGGCCTGGCCCAGTCGCCCGGCCGCGGCGGTGACCTGGGTCAGCGCGGCGCCCCGGACGCTCTCGTCCACCGAGAGCAGCACCTGGTTGCCGACCGGGTCGACCGACCAGGCGGTGCCGGGGACGGCGGCCGAACGGTCCAGCTCGGCGGTCGCGGCGGCCAGCTGCGCGCCGCTGCGGGCCACCAGCCTGGCCACCGCTCCGGCCGCCGTGACCTGCTGCGCGGCGGACCGGTCCGTGACGGTGACGACCAGTCGGCCGCTCCCGTCCAGGTAGGAGCCCGCGCTGCGCTCCTCGCCCAGGGACTGCTGGAGCGCGCCGGCCACGGCGGCGGCCTGCTCGCCGACCGGGGCCGAGGCCGGCGCCGGGGCCGGGCGGGCGACGGCGGCGGACGGGAGGGCGAATGCGCTGCCGGTGGCGAGCAGCGCGGCGGCGGCGAGCAGGGCCGCGGAACGGCGGTTCCTCATGGGGGTGTCTCCCTGATGGGGGCGGGGACTTGCTGCTGAGCACCACCTTCCGGCCGCACCATGGGCACGTCAACCGGAGCGGTCCTGCCAACCGTTTCGTCAACTCCCGCTCCCGTCACGGGACTTGCCGATGATCACCGGATCTCTCCGAAAGCCACACCCCTCACCCCTGTCCGCCGTTCGAGTGCCGTGCCTAGGGTCCAGCAATGGACTACTGCGCCCCGTGCCGCCGACACCTCAACGGCGCCCTGTCCTGCCCCGGCTGCGGCGCACCGGCCTCGGCCACCGCTCCCGCCCCTGCCGCCGACTCCCCCGCCCGTACGGACGCCGGACCGCGCGTGGTGCCGCATGCCTCCCGGCGCCGCCGCCGAAGCCGACGGGGCCCCGTCCTCGCGGCCACCGCGCTCGCCCTGGCCGTCGGCGGCGCCGGGGTGCTCGCGCTGCTCCCCGGCCCCTCCTCCCCGGCGCCCGCGCCCCGTCCGGACCGGCCCTCGACCGCCGCCCCCTCCCCCGGCCCCGCCGGGCCCGCTCCCACCCTCGCCCCGGCCACCCAGGGCACCCGCCCCAGCCCGTCCGCCACCGCCCACCCGAGCAGCGCCCGGCCCTCCGCCACACCCTCCGGCAGCAGCGCCCCCGCAACCCCGGTCGCCGCCACCCCGCCCGCAGGCCCGTCCACCGTCGCCCCGGTCCCGACCGGCTCCCCGGCCGCGCCCGGTTCGGCCACGCCGACGCCCCGCCCCTCCGGCTCCCCCACCTGCAACCGCTTCCTCTGGTGGTGCACCTGAGCCGCCGCTCGGCCTGACACCCGGCCTGACGCCCGGCCTGACAGAGTGCAGCGCGGGGACCGGGGACGCTGCCACTCTGTCCGTGGCCCAGGGGTGCTGACGGGCAGTAGCCTCCCGGGCAGTCACCCGAGCGAAGGCAGGTTCTCCGTGGGCTCCAACGGTATCGGTCCCCTGGTCAACGGCGATGTGTCGTTCTGGTACGCCGCCACCGGACTGCCGCCCGCACGGCCCGCCCTGACCGCCGGGACGGACGTGGACGTGTGCATCGTGGGCGGCGGGTACACCGGGCTCTGGACGGCGTACTACCTGAAGCGGGCCGAACCCGGCCTCCGGATCACGGTGCTGGAGCAGCGCTTCTGCGGCTACGGCGCCTCCGGGCGCAACGGCGGCTGGCTGTACCACGGCTTCGCCGGACGCGACGCCTTCGCCCGCCGGTACGGCGCCGACCGGGCCCGGGCGATGCAGCGGGCGATGGACGACTCGGTGCGGGAGGTCGCGGACACGGCGGCGGCCGAGGGCATCGACGCCGACCTGGTGCGCGGCGGCGTCCTGGAGGTGGCCCGCACGCCCGCCCAGCTGGCCCGGCTCCGGGCCTTCGCGGCCGAGGAACGCTCCTTCGGCGCAACGGAGTTGGCGGTGCTGTCAGCCGCCGAGGCGAGCGATCGGGTCCGGGTCGACGGCGTGCTCGGCGGCACCTGGTCCCCGTACGGCGCCCGGATCCAGCCCGCCAAGCTGGTCCGCGGACTGGCCCGGGTGGTCGAGGAGTCGGGTGTGGTGGTGCACGAGGGCACCGAGGTGACGGCCGTTCACCCGGCCGCTCCGGGGCGGCGCGCCCGGGCCGAGACGGCCGCCGGGACGGTCACGGCCGACTACGTGCTGCGCGCCACCGAGGGGTTCACGGCCGGGCTGCGCGGTGAGCGGCGGACCTGGCTGCCGATGAACTCGGCGATGATCGCCACCGAGCCGCTGCCGGAGTCGTTCTGGGCCGAGACCGGCTGGCAGGGCCGCGAGGTGCTGGGCGACTTCGCGCACGCGTACATGTACGCCCAGCGCACCGCCGACGACCGGATCGCGCTCGGCGGGCGCGGCGTCCCGTACCGCTACGGCTCCCGCACCGACACCGACGGGTCCACCCAGCAGCGGACGGTCGATCAGCTCCGGGAGGTGCTGCACCGGTTCTTCCCCGGCACCGCCGGGGCCCGGATCGACCACGCCTGGGCGGGCGTGCTCGGCGTACCGCGCGACTGGTGCGCCACCGTGGAGCTCGACCGCGCGTCCGGCCTCGGCTGGGCGGGCGGCTACGTCGGCAGCGGCGTGACCACCACCAACCTGGCCGGCCGCACCCTGCGCGACCTGGTGCTCGGCCACCGCACCGAGCTCACCGGACTGCCCTGGGTCGGCCACACCGTCCGCCGTTGGGAGCCAGAACCGCTCCGCTGGCTCGGCGTCCACGCCCTCTACGCCGCCTACCACGCGGCCGACCGCCAGGAGGCGGCCGGCCGCGCAACGACCGCTCCGGTCGCCCGCCTTGCCGACCGCATCTCCGGCCGCTGATCCGACGTGATCCGGAAGAGAGGCCCTAGCCGAGGCCGCGGGCGTCCTGCTTGAGCGCGGTGTCCACGGTCAGCGCGGTGGCCACCACCAGGCTGAGCAGCGGGTCGTCGAGCGGGCGCGCGATCTGGAGCACGTAGTTGTCGGCCGTGGTGAACATCGTCTTCGCCAGGCCCTCCCAGGTCTTGGTGATCCGGGCGATCTCGGTGTCCGTCTCGTCGACGATGGCGAAGTTCCAGGCCCGCCAGTTCTCCGCCTTGACGGCGCCGACCTTCCGGCCGCCGACCTCCAGCGCGAAGTTGATCTTCCCGATCGCGTTCTGCTGCACGATCTGGCCGACCTCCTGGCCGTCCGGGCGCTGCACGATGACCCGCGACTTGATGAACTTCGCCGGGCGGGTCAGCAGCAGGACCGGGGTGCCCTGGGCGTCGCGGATCTCCAGCTTGTGGGTCAGGTACTGGTCGATCGAGAAGAGCAGCCGGATCACCTTGCGGAGACCGCTCTGGCCGACCTGGACCACCGAGCCGAGGGTGGCGCCCTGCTGGTCGAAGACCGAGTACTCGTTGGTCAGCTCGATCAGCTTGGCCTTCTGGTTCACCACCAGGACCGGCTCGGAGAAGAGGGTGCCGCCGCCACCGGAGACCGGTCCGATGCCTGCCTGCTGCTGGACCTGGCGCTGCACCTTGGCGGAGTCGCCGACCGGCGCGGTCGGCTGCCCGGGGAGACCCGGGGCGTTCGTGTTCTGGGACATGGCGGGCAGGCTAGGCCCAGTCGACGACACGGGGCGAGATCGTTCTCAGCCGCCCCGGATCCGCACGAAACGTCAATTCACCGCTCCGACCTGCCTGTTCATGCCGCTTCATGACCGGATCGGCCCGTTCTCGACCACCGGAGTGTGGCTGACATCACATCACGGAAACGGTTTCGGCGGGTCCGATGCCGCTGCGGCCACCGGGATCTGACGTTCGTGCACCACTGAGCCCGGGGGCGGGGCGGCCCGGGCCGCCCCGCCGGAACCACCCGGGTGCGTGACGCGGGCAGGTCAGGGAACCAGAATGGAGCCAGCGCACCGAGCACCAGGAGGCACCCGATGACCGAGTCGATCGCCGAGGTACTGGCGGGCCGTCAGGTCGAAGGGGTCAGAGCAGGCGCCGGGGTGCGGCTGGAGCTGGCCGGAGCGGTCACGGTGCTGATCGACAGCGACTTCCGGCTGCTCGCCGCCGGGGGCGTGGAGCACTTCTACCCGCAGCTCGGCACTGGGGTGGGCCGCGGCCTGGCCGTCCTGACCGGGTCCCGGGTGACGGGCGCGGCGGCCACCCCGGCCGGCGGCCTCGAGGTCTCCTTCGACTGCGGGCGCCGGCTCGCCGTCCCGGCGGACACCACCGACCGCCCCTGGCAGATCCTGACCGCCGGCACGCCGCTCTTCACGGCCGAGCCCGGCGGCTACCTGACCGGCTGACCCACCCGTACCGGTCCCCGTACCATTCCCCGGAGCAGGATCACAGGGGGAGACGAATGTTCGGGATCATCAGACCGTGTCGGCACAGCCTGCCGGAGCCGCTGCAGGCCGCCTGGCTCGCCCATCTCTGCGGACTCTGCCTGGCCCTGCGGGACGGCCACGGCCAGTTGGCCCGGACGGCCACCAACTACGACGGGCTGGTCATCTCGGTCCTGGTCGAGGCCCAGTCCGCGCCCAGTCGGCGGCAGGCCGGGCCCTGCCCGCTGCGCGGGATGCGCGGTGCCCAGGTGGCCGACGGCGAGGGGGCCCGGCTGGCGGCGACCGTCTCGCTGGCGCTCGCCGCGGCCAAGGTACGCGACCATGTCCTGGACGGTGACGGGGTGTTCGGCCGGAGGCCGGTGGCCGGCCCCGCGCGGGCGGTGGCCCGGCGCTGGGACCGGCAGAGCGGTTGGGCCGGCGGCCGGATCGGCTTCGACACCACCGTCCTGCTCGAAGCGGCGGACCGGCAGGGCGAGTTGGAGCGGACGGCGACGGCGGGCAGCCCGCTGCTGACGCTCACCGAGCCGACCGAGACGGCCACCGCTGCCGCCACCGCCCACACCGCCGTGCTCGCCGGGCGCCCGGGCAACGCGGCCGCCCTGCACGAGGCGGGCCGACTGTTCGGCCGGCTGGCCCATCTGCTGGACGCCGCCGAGGACCAGGCCGAGGACGAGGCGAAGGGCGCCTGGAACCCGCTGACCGCCACCGGCACCACCCGGGCCGAGGCCGAACGGCTCTGCCGGGACGCCGTCCACGGCATCCGACTCGCCCTCGCCGAGGTGGAGTTCACCGACGACGCGCTGCCGCACCGCCTGCTGGTGCACGAGACCCGGCGTGCGGTCGACCGGGTCTTCACCCCGGCCACCGGCGCGACCGGGCCCGGGATCCCGCAGGCCCCCGAGCGACCGCACCCGCCGCACGAGCCGCGCGAACCCCGCGGCCTGCTCGCGGGCTGCGCCATGTGGGCGCTGCTCGCCTGCAGTTGCCAACTGCTCTGCTGCGAGCACACCGACCCGTGGTCCGGGGAACGCCGGGAGGGCTTCTGCAGTCGCCACGGCAACCCCTGTGACGGTTGCGACTGCGGCTGCGACGCCTGCAACTGCTGCAGCGACTGCAGTTGCTGCGACTCCTGCGACTGCGGTTGCGACTGCTGATCCACCGACAGGGGGGCGGTACGACCGGACCTGCCGGCCGTACCGCCCCCCGGGTCGAGCAGGGTCGGGCGTCAGAACTGGGTGCTGACCGTCACACCGCTGAAGCCCGTCGCGGTGTACAGGCTGAGGTAGCGGTAGCCCGCCGTCGGGTTGGTCACGGTGATGCTCTGGGTGGTGCCGGGCACGGTCGAGGAGGCCGTGAAGGCGTTCGGCGAGGCCCAGGTGTTGGCGTTGTAGTACAGGAAGGCGCTGCCGGTGCCGCCGGAGGTGGTGACCTTCAGCGTGCTGGTGCCGGCCGGCAGGTAGACGTACAGGTAGTCGCTGTTGCCGGCCGTCGCCGAGCGGTTGGCCCGCGAGCAGTTCTGGCCCATCGCGTCCGTCCGCGCCTCGGTGCAGGCCGGCAGGGTGACGGGACCGCCGCCGGTGGCCACGGTGACCGAGGTCGGGGTGGTGCCGCTGCGGCCGTTGCTGTCGGTGACGGTCAGGGCGACCGTGTAGGTGCCGGCCGCCGCGTAGGTGTGGCTCGGGTTGCGCTCGGACGATGAAGTCCCGTCGCCGAAGGTCCAGTTCCACGCCGTGATCTGGCCGGGGCCGGTCTGCACGGACTTGTCGGACACGGTGACCGTGCCGCCGTTCACCGACTGGCCGAACAGCGCCGTCGGGCCGGGGGCGTAGCAGGCGCCGGCGGCGCAGGCGGTGAGCCAGGCGTCGAAGTCGGCGTCGTAGGAGGTGCCGAGGTTGTTGTAGACCGCGTAACCACCGGTGTAGTCACCGACCCGGAACCGGCCGAGCATGTTGTAGACGTCGTTCGGGTGCTTCTCGAACATGTAGCGCACCGCGAGGTAGCCCCACGGGTAGACCCGGGTCGAGTCCGAATTGCCGTACGTGTTCTGGAAGATGGTGCTCAGCTTGTAGGTGTGCTTGCCCGCCTCGGCCATCGCGTCGGTGTCGGTCGCACCCCGGTAGCTGAAGGACATGTACTCGGCCACGCCCTCGACCCACCAGATGTCGGGGACCGACGTCTGGGTGCCGAAGCTGCCCTTCATGTCGTAGATGCCGTCGAGGTAGTGGGTGTACTCGTGGTTGAGGTTCCACACCCGCGCGGTGTCGTTGAGGTTCCAGGACTTCTGGTACATCACCGTCACGGCCTGGTTGTTCGGGTCGGTCGGGTCCATCACGGTCTGGCCGCCGTTGTCGGTGGAGTTGCCGAAGATCGCCCACGAGTAGGTGGTGTAGTCGGTCTTGTTGGCGAAGATCCCGAAGGTGACGGTCTGGTTGTACTGACCCGGGATCCGCCCGTTGTCCTTGACCAGGTTGTGGAAGACCGCGTCCTCGCCGCGCAGGCTGGCGCAGACCGCGGCCACCTCGGCCGCCGACAGCGCCTGCGCCTTGAGGTTGCGGTTGTCGCAGACCAGCTGGTTCGGCAGCACGGCCGCGGTCAGCTTGGCCGGCAGGTTGCAGGTGTTGTAGTACGAGCAGTTGACGTTGTTGTACGTGTTCGCGTTGTAGGCGGTGCCCACGTACAGCGGGCCGGTCTGGCCGAGGATCGGGGTGGCGTCGAGCACCTGCTTCACCAGCGGCTTGACCGCCGCCTCGACGGCGGCACTGGTGCCGGCCAGCCGGGCCAGGTCGTTGCCCGCGTTGATGTCGAGGGCCGCGTTCGGCCCGCCGAGCAGGTCCTGGTGGTTGCGCGCGAAGTCGGCGATCGCGGTGGCGATGCTCGGGTCCGCGCCGACCGCCTGGACGAAGTCCGGGTTCCAGCTGCCGCGCCAGAGCGCGTACCGCAGCACGGAGTTGACCGCGCTCGCCATGCTCGGAACGGCGTTGTACGAGTTGTTGAAGCCGTTCAGCACCTGCTTGTAGACACCCAGGTAGCTGCCCTGCAGGTTGGCGCTGTCGGTGTAGATCAGCACCTGCTTGAGGACGTTGCCGTTGGCGTCGGTGACGTCCTTCCACCGGGTGCCGGCGAAGAAGGCGTCCATGCCCGCCTTCGACGCGGCGGTCAGGGTGGCGTCGTAACCGCCCACCGTGCCGGGGTTGTTCGACTGGACGTAGTAGCCCGCGCGCAGGAACAGCACCAGTTGCAGGATGCTGTTGGTGTTGTCACCGGCGTAGGCGGTGGAGCGGTTCTTGAAGGCGGCCGCGACCGGGAGCATCTGCGACTGCTTGAAGACGCCGCCCACCTGGGTGCCGGTGATGTCGAACAGCGTGCTGACGCAGTCCGTGGTCGAGCTCTCGATGAAGGCGACCAGGTCGGCACCGGTCCGGCTGGAGAAGTCGGCCGGGGTGCAGCTCTGGGCGGCAGCGGCGGCGGCCGCCAGGCCCGCCTTCCGGCCGACCGCCTGCGGGGTGGGCGCGGCGGCGGCCGGCTCGCGCATCGCGGCCTGGCTGAGCTGGGCCGGCGTGAGCGGGGCGGCGGGACGGGCGAAGGTCTCGCTGTCGGCCACGACGGCGGCCAGGCCGGCCGGCTTCGGGACGGCGGACGGGGACGGGGCCGCGACCGCCGCCGGCTTGGCGGCGACCGGGCCGGGAGCGGCGATCGCCGAAGCGGGCAGCAGGGCCGCGACGGTGGCACAGCCGGCGATGACGCCGGCCGCGAGTGAGGGTATCGGTAGACGCAGGCGCACTGCGAAGTCCTTTTCCTGTGGGGGGAGCTCACTGAACTTCAGGCGGGACAGGCGGGGACCTGGCGTGCATCCTGCCACCGAATGGCCATCAGAACAATGTCACAGGTCATATCTCATAACTGTTCATGTCATCCCCCCACGGACCCGGCTACCGCTCGGTGGGCGAACCGGAGCTGCGTGGCGTCCGGCTGGAGCCGGGGCCGGGGTGCGGACGGCCGCTGCTGCCTGCCGAGGGGCCGGCCGAAGGGCCCGGCGAACCACCTCCCTGGCTCGGCGAACCGCTCGGCGAACCGCTCGGGCTCGCCGACGACTTCGGCGCCGGGTTCGGGATGTGCACCGTCTCGAACTCCTCCTCGGGCATCCCCCGCACCGCGTCGTTCATCGCCAGCTGCCAGATCGGGCCGGGCCCCGAGGCCCCGAAGACCTCGTCGAAGTAGGTGCCGCCGATCGTGATGTCCCGCATCGGCACCCCGCCGGCCGGGCCGCCGAGCCAGACCGAGGTGGCCAGGTTCGCCGTGTAGCCGCTGAACCAGGCCGACTTCTTCTCGTCGGTGGTGCCGGTCTTGCCCGCGATCTGCCGGCCGTCGTCCAGGCCGAGCTTTCCACCGGTGCCGCCCTTCTCGGTCACCCCGAGCAGGACGGTGTTGAGGATGTCGGCACTGGACTCCGACATCGCCCGGCTGCACTGGGCCGGTGGCACCGGTACCTCCTTGCCGTCGACCGTGGTGATCCGGTTGATCGCCCGCGGCGCGCAGTAGGTGCCCCGGGCGGCGAAGGTGGCGTAGACGTTGGCCATGGTCAGCGGGGACATCTCCTGGGTGCCCAGGCCCATCGCCGGCAGCTCGGCCAGCGGCACCCCGCTCGCCTTGGTGGTGATGCCCAGCTTCGCGGCCATCTGCTTGACCGCGCAGAGCCCGATCTCCTGCTCCATCTGCACGAAGTAGGTGTTGACCGAGCGCGCCATCGCCTCCTTCAGCTCGTACGGACCGACCTCGTCGGGCGACTCGTTCGGGACGCTGCCCTCCTTCGTCCCCTTGGCGGTGTTCTTCCAGGTCCCGTCGCAGGTCCGCATGGTGGGCCAGTCGATCCGGTTCGGCGCGGGGTAGGACTGGGTGGCCGGCAGCCCGGCCTCCAGCGCGGCGGCGGCCACGATCGGCTTGAAGGTGGAGCCGGGCTGGAAGCCGCTGCCGCCGCCCATCGCGGCGTCCACGTTCAGGTTCACCACGGTCTCGTTCTTGGACTTGTCGATCCCGTACGGGCGGGTCTGGGCCATCGCCAGGATCTTGCCGCTGCCGGGCTCCATCATGGTGGCGGCGGCCGAGACGGGGTCGGTGACCTTGACCTTGCGGCTCACCGCGTTCTGGGTGGCGGCCTGCTTCACCGGGTCCAGGGTGGTGTGGATGTTGAGGCCGCCGAGGTCCCAGAGCCGCTTGCGGTCGGCCGCGGACTTGCCGAACACCGGGTCCTGCTTGATCACTTGGCGCACGTAGTCGCAGAAGAAGCCCATCCCCGCCTGGGCCGTGATGCAGCCGTTCCGCGGTGCCTGGTACTTCAGCCCCAGCGGGGCGGCCTTGGCCTCGGCGGCCTGCGCCGGGGTGAGGTGCTTGCGCTCGACCATCTTGTCGATCACCACGTCGCGCCGCTTCTGGGCGGCCTGCGGATGGGCCTTGGGGTCGTACTTGGTGGGGTTCTGCACCAGTCCGGCCAGGGTCGCGGCCTGAGGGACGGTCAGGTCCTTCGCGCTGGTGGAGAAGTAGCGCTGGGCCGCGGTCTCGATGCCGTACGCCTGGTTGCCGTAGTAGGTGATGTTCAGGTAGTTGGTGAGGATCTGGCCCTTGGTCAGCTCCTCCTCCAGCTTGATCGCGTACTTGAGCTCCTGGATCTTGCGCCCCAGGGTCTTGCGCTGGGCCTCCAGCACCGCCGCGGTGTCGTCCCCGGCCTGCTCCACATGGACGTTCTTCACGTACTGCTGGGTCAGGGTGGAGGCGCCCTGGACCGCGGCACCGCTCTCGGCGTTCTTGCTGATCGCCCGCAGCACGCCCTTGAGGTCGACGGCGCCGTGCTCGTAGAAGCGGGCGTCCTCGATGTCCACCTGCGCCTGCCGGACGGTGGTGCCCATCTCCTCGGCGGTCAGCACCCGCCGGTTGCGCTCGTACACCGTCGCGATCAGGCCGCCCGCGGCGTCGTAGATGTTGCTGGCCTGCGGCAGCGGCGGGGTCTTGAAGTCGTCCGGGACCTCCTCGAAGCTCTCCGCACCGTTCTTGGCGGAGAGGCCGAGGGCACCGGCCACCGGCAGAGCCATCCCGGCCAGCATGACGCCGGCCAGGGTGCTGAAGGCGACGAACCCCGCCCCGTGCCGGAGCAGGGTGCGCGGTGACTCCCGGCGCCGTGTGCGCGGGGTCCAGGTGTCCTCGGATATGGAAGGCTTCGGTGGCATGACGGCACACTACGTCCACGAAAGCCCCGGATGGCACACGTGTTCGCCGAGCTCTGTCACAAGTCTGTGACAGACCGACCGAGTTGACCGGGACCGTCGGGGCGGGAGCGACCCGCCCCGACGGACCGTCAACTACTTCAGCCCGTTGTCGAGCGCCGTGATCAGGGCACCGCCCGGCGTGTCACCGGACATCTCCCAGATCATCGCGCCCAGCAGGCCCTTGGACTTCACGTACGCGGCCTTCTTCCCGATCGACCACGGGTCGTCGAAGGTCCACCACTGCCCGCCGGCCCCGGTGTAGGCGTACGCCGACACCGACTGCTCGTCGTGCAGCACGGTCAGGCCGGGGAAGGTGGTGAGCAGGTTGTTGTACCCCCGCGTCCCGGCCTCCTCGGCGAACTGGCCCGGCGCCGCGCCCGTCGCGGCCTGCCACTCGCCCTTCACCCCGCCGTCGGTGACGCCCTGCCAGCCGCGGCCGTAGAACGGCAGACCGATCGTCAGCTTGCGCGGGTTGACCCCGGCGTTCAGGTAGGTCTGGACGGCGGCGTCGGTGCTGAACTTCACCGCGTACGGGTCCTGGGCGTCCGGGTACAGATTGGCCTGGTGGCCGGTCCGGTTGGGCTCCCAGGAGTTGTCGCTGCCCGCGCCGTGGAAGTCGTAGCCCTGGACGTTGGCGATGTCCAGGTAGCTGAAGATCTTCGACAGGTCCCAGCCCTGGGCGATCTTGGCCGGGTCGGCGGGGGTGAAGGCGGTGAGCAGCCGGTGCGAACCGCCCAGCGCGTCCAGCTGCTTCCTGAACTCGGCCAGCAGCGCGGTGTTGTTGGCCTTGTCGTTCACGCTCCAGTGGTTGCCGGCGTGGCCGTCCGGCGAGCCCGGCCACTCCCAGTCCAGGTCGATGCCGTCGAAGATCCCGGCGGCCACGCCGTCACCGCCCGCGCCGTTGTAGGCGGGCAGGTTGCCCTTGATCCAGATGTCGAGGCAGGACTTGACGAACTTCTGCCGGGAGGCGTCGGTGGCCGCCACGTCGGAGAAGTACTTGGAGTAGGTCCAGCCGCCGAGCGAGACCACCACCTTCAGGTGCGGGTACTTGGCCTTGAGCTTCTTCAACTGGTTCAGGTTGCCCCGGAGTTTGCCCCAGCCGTCGTCGGCCACCCCGTCCACCGACTGGGCCGCGCTCATCGCCCGCCCGTAGTCGGCGTCCGCGTCGCCCGCGCCGGTGCCCTGGTCCGGGTCCTGCGGGTTGGCGGTGGTGCCCTTGGTGACGCCGGCCAGGCAGGTCAGGTTGACCGGGTCGATGTTCTCGAAGGCGTAGTTGATGACGTCCAGCTTGGCCGCCGTGCCCGAGGTGTCCAGGTTCTTCACGAAGTACTGGCGTCCGTAGATGCCCCACTGGGTGAAGTAGCCGACCCGGGTGTACTTCCCGGCCCCGGCCAGGTCGCCGGTGGTCACGGTGAGCGGCGCCGAGGGCGGCGACTGGTTGTCCACCGCGTCCCTGGCCCGCACCGTGAAGGTGTAACCCGTGGCGGGCGCCAGCGAGTTGACCGTGACCGAGGTGCCGGTCACGCTCTGCACCACGGCGCTGCCCTGGTACACGTCGTACGAGACCACGCCGACGTTGTCGGTGGCCGCGTTCCAGGCCAGCGTGACGGCGGACGACGTGACCGTGGTGGCCCGCAGGTTGGTCGGTGCGGTGGGCGGCACCGGGTCGCTGGCCGGATCGGTGGTGGTCACCTGGGTGGCCGGGGAGACCGGCCCGGTGTTGCCCCGGGTGTCCTTGGCCCGCACGGTCAGGCTGTACCCGGTGGCCGGGCTCAGCCCGGTCGCGGTGCCCGAGGTGCCGACCGAAGTGCCCACCACGGCAGCGCCGTTCAGGATCTCGTAGGAGGCGACGGGGTAGTCCCCGGCGCCGGCGGCGGCCCAGCTCAGCGCCACCGAGCGGGTGGTCACGGCGACCACCGTGGGCTTCCCGGGCGCACCGGGCGGGACGTCGGGGGTGCCGTCGCACTTGTCGCCGTTGACCGTGCAGCCGGTGGGGGCGGCGATCGGGCCGGTGGCGACGAACCAGAAGCTGTACGGCTCGGTGGTGCTGTTCGGCCGTACGGTGGCGTTGTAGTAGGCGTTCTTCGCCACCACGTGGCGGCCGGTCACGGTCGCGTCGCCGTTGTAGCTGCTGCTGAGCGTGACCCCGGCCGGGAGGTCGAACTCCAGGGTCCAACCGGTGACGGCGGTCGCGCTGTCGTTGCGGACCACGTAAGTGCCCTTCCACCACGAGCCGTTGTCGGCGGCGGTGAAGGCGGCGGTGAGCTTTCCGGCCGCGTGGGCGGGTGAGGCGACCGCGGTGAGCGCGGCAACCGGCAGCAGCAGGGCGCCGAGCAGCGCGAGCAGCCGACGTCTGAGATGGGTGGGCATGGTTCTCCTGTTTGGTGTGGGGGTGCCTGACAGGTGGGTGCAGAACCGTGCTGGCCGTCCGGGTCGGGCGGGCGGCTATTTTTCGCACTGTAGGAGGACTGGACCAATGCGTCAACAGGTCCATACCATTTGGGCGCTGCGGTTGTGCCTTCCCCCACTTGACGCACCGTCGGCGAGGTACCACCCATCCCCCACTGGAGGTACTCCCCTTGCGAACCCGATCCCGGCTGCTCTCCGGGCTGGGCGCCACCGTCCTGGCCGCCGCGGCGGCCCTGACCGCGCCCAGTACCGCGCAGGCCGCCAACCTGCTGACCAACCCCGGCTTCGAGACCGGCACGCTCTCCGGCTGGTCCTGCGCCGGCGGCCTCGGCTCGGTGGTGTCCACCCCCGTGCACGGCGGCGCCAAGGCGCTGGCCGGCGCCACCAGCGCGAGTGACACCGCCAAGTGCACCCAGACCGTCGCCGTCCAGCCCAACACCGCCTACACCCTGAGCAGTTGGGTCCGCGGCAGCTACGTCTACCTCGGCGTCACCGGCGGCGCCTCCACCTGGACCGCGTCAGCGGCCGGCTACACCAAGCTCTCGGTCGCCTTCACCACCGGGGCAGCCCAGACCAGCGCCCAGATCTACCTCAACGGCTGGTACGGCCAAGGCACTTACTACGCCGACGACGTCAGCCTGGACGGCCCCGGCGGCAGCAGCGACACCGTCGCACCGACCGTCCCAGGCGGTCTGGCCTCCACCGCGAAGACCTCCTCCACGGTCGCGCTCTCCTGGACCGCCGCCACCGACAACGTCGCCGTCACCGCCTACGACGTGTACCAGGGCGCCACCCTGGCCGCCACCGTGCCCGGCACCGCCACCTCGGCCACCGTGGCCGGCCTCAACCCCGCGACCGGGTACACCTTCACGGTCCGGGCCCGGGACCTGGCGGGCAACACCTCGGCCGCGTCCAACTCCGTCGCTGTGACCACCGACAACGGCCCGACCCAGCCGGCCGGCTTCAAGCAGGCCGCGCCCTACCTCTACCTCGGCTGGGGCGAGCCGCCGTCGCCCACCACCGTGATGAACGCGACCGGCATCAAGTGGTTCACCATGGCGTTCGTCCTGGCCTCCAACGGGTGCAACCCGGCCTGGGACAGCCAGCGCCCGCTGACCGGCGGCGTGGACCAGAGCACCATCGCCGCGATCCGGGCGGCGGGCGGCGACGTCGTCCCGTCCATCGGCGGCTGGAGCGGCAACAAGCTCGGCCCGAACTGCTCCACCCCCGAGGCGCTGGCCGGCGCCTACCAGAAAGTGATCGACGCGTACGGCCTGAAGGCGATCGACGTGGACATCGAGAACACCGACGAGTTCGAGAACGCCACCGTGCAGGACCGGATCATCACCGCCCTGAAGATCGTCAAGACCAACAACCCCGGCCTGCGCACCATCCTGACCTTCGGCACCTCGACCACCGGCCCGACCTCCTGGGGCAACCGTCTGATCGAGCAGTCCAAGGCCCTCAACGCCGACATCGACGTCTTCACCATCATGCCGTTCGACTTCGGCGGCGGCGCCGACATGTACGGCAGCACCGTCAGCGCCGCCGAGGGGCTCAAGACCAAGCTCAGGTCGGTCTTCGGCTGGGACGACGCCACCGCCTACGCCCACCTCGGCATCTCCGGCATGAACGGTCTCAGCGACCAGCAGGAGGTGACCGGCGTGGACGCCTGGACCAGCATCCGCACCTGGTCCAACAGCCACCACATCGCCCGGCTGGCCTTCTGGTCGGTCAACCGCGACCGGCCGTGCCCGGGCGGCGGCGTGGCCGAGACCTGCTCCGGAATCGCCCAGAACAACTGGCAGTTCACCTCGATCACGGCCGGGTTCACCGGCTGACCGGGTCGCTCCCGCCCGCCGTCACCCGGACCGGGTGGCGGCGGGCCTCACAGCTCCTCGACCCTCGGCTCCGCCGTGCCGATCACGCCGACCGTCGCCCCCCGGCCCAGGTCCTCCCAGTCCAGCAGGTGCAGGTCGCCGAACCGGCTGCGCAGCGGCGAACCGTCCAACTCCAGCCCGGACAGGTCGAGTTCGCCGAGCGTGTCCAGCGTGACCCGGCCCAGCTTGACCATCGCCTCCTTGCGCACCCACAGCCGCAGGAACGCCCGGTGCGGCTCGGCGTGCTCCCGTACCCGCTTCAACTCGCCGGCGCTGAGCACCCGTTCCATCACCTCGGCCACCGTCTCCCGGGCCGGCTGCTCGACGTCGACCCCGACCTGACCGGCACCGGCCGCCGCCGCGACCACGCCCCGGCCGTGCGAGAGGCTCACCTCGACCTCGGGGTGCTCCGCCAGGTAGGGCTTGCCGTGGTCGTCCCGGGCGCAGTCCGGGCAGCGCTGCAACAGCGTCAGCCCGGCCGCCGGGCGGCCGAGCAGGCGCGCCGCGCACTCCCGGACCAGCAGGTGGGCCGCGACGAAGTCGGTCCGCGCCGACTCCAGCCGGAACCGTCCGGCCCGCTCGCGCTCCAGCCCGGTCAGCAGGTGCTCCCCCAGGTCCGGGCGCGCCAGTACCTCGGCGCTGCCCGCCACCATCGCCAGCGGCGTCATCACGGCCTCCACCTCGTTCCGGTCCGGACCGCTCCGGACCCCCGTTCCGATCCGGGCGAGCCTACCCTCACGCCTCCGCCGCCTTCTGGCGCTGGTAGTGCCTGGCCACCCGGGCCCGGTTACCGCAGCGGGCGGCCGAGCACCACTGCCGCCTCGGGTTGGTCGGCCGGAACAGCAGCACGCAGTCCTCGGCCGCGCACTCCCGCACCGCCGCCACCTCCACCGGGTCAGCCACCAACTCGGCCACCGAGAAGGCGAGTTCAGCGGCCAGCCGATCCTCCGGACTGCCCTCCCGCCAGTGCCGGAAGCTGACCCCGGCCCCGTCCCGGACCAGCCCGCCGGAGCGCGGCGCGGCCGCCAGCGCCGCGTTCAGTCCGGCCAGGACCGGCTCGGGCAGCGGCTCGCCGACCCGGGCCCGGCCGAGCGCCGCCACCGCCAGCTCCCGCACCCCGCGCACGGCCGCCAGTTCGGCGGCCCCGACCCCGGCCGGGTCCGCCACCAGGCCGCGCCCGGCCTGCAGCCGCAGCCAGCCCCGCAGCCCGGCCACGTCCGCGAGCAGGTCACCGCTCGCCGGGCGGGTGTTGATCAGATCCAGGGCCAGCAGCTCACCGGTCATCGCCTCTTCCATTCCCTAATGCTACGACAGGCCCTTGACACATTAGAAGCCCGTCCGCGAGACTAATGCCACACCGAGCCACGGAGGCATTAGAAATGTTCGCTCAAGTCCGGCACCGCCACCTCACCGTCGACGGCCTGCGGATCTTCTACCGGGAGAGCATCCCGACCGACCCGGACGCACCGGTGCTGCTCCTGCTGCACGGCTTCCCGTCCGCCTCGCACCAGTACCGCCGCCTGATCGACGCCCTCGGCTCGCGCTTCCGCCTGATCGCCCCGGACTACCCGGGCTTCGGCCACAGCGACGTCCCCGAGTCCGCCACCACCGGCGGCCCGTTCCGGTACACCTTCGACCGGCTGGCCGACATCACCGAGAAGTTCACCGACCTGCTCGGCCTGGACCGCTTCGTCCTGTACGCCTTCGACTTCGGCGCCCCGGTCGGCTTCCGGCTGGCCGCCCGCCGCCCCGAGCGGATCGCCGGCCTGGTGGTGCAGAACGGCAACGCCTACACCGACGGACTCTCCCCGATGGCCCGCGACTTCATCGCCCTCCGGCCGGAGACCCCCGGCGCCGAGGACACCGTCCGCGAGCTGCTCACCCTCCCCGCCACCCGGGGCCAGTACGAGGGCGGCACCAACGACCCCGAGCTGATCGCCCCCGAGGGCTGGACCCTCGACCAGCACTTCCTCGACCAACCCGGCCGTACCCAGCCCCAGTTGGACCTGGCCTTCGACTACCACAGCAACCTGGACCAGTACCCGGTCTGGCAGCAGTGGCTGCGCACCCACACCCCGCCCGCCCTGATCGTCTGGGGTGCCAACGACGCCTTCTTCCCCGCCCCCGGCGCCCACGCCTACCTCCGCGACCTGCCCGACGCCGAACTCCACCTGCTCGACACCGGCCACTTCGCGCTGGAGGACCACCTCCCCCGGATCGCCCCCCTGATCGCCGACTTTCTCGACCGCACCTGGAAGCCCTAGCGCCCGCCGAGCACGGTGACCGGCTCCCGTCCCGGCACCAGCCGTCCGTCGGCCACGTAGCCCTCCTCCCGGCCCGTCAGCTCCGTCACCAACAGGGCGCGCAGTACGGCCAGTTCGGGGTGCCCCTGGCCCGAGAGGTCCCGCAGCTCGCCGGGATCGGCCACCAGGTCGAAGAGCTGCTCCACCCCCTGCCCCGACAGCCAGACGTACTTCCACCGCCCGGTCACGATCCACTGCAACGACTGCCCCAACAGGGCGTGCTCACCGTGCAGATGGCCCCGGACCGGCTCGACCGCCAGGCCCCGCGCCCAGGGCAGCAGGCTCCGCCCCTCCACGCCCTCGGGCACCTCGACCCCCGCGCACTCCAGCAGTGTCGGCATCACGTCCCGCAGCTCCACCACCTCCTCGCAGACCGTGCCCCCGCCGACTCCCGGCGCGGCCAGCAGCAGCGGCACCCGGGCCGAGCCCTCGTACGGGTAGCCCTTGCGGAACAGCCCGTGCTCCCCGAGCATCTCGCCGTGGTCGGAGGTGAACGCGACCACCGTGTCCTCGCCCAGCCCGAACTCGGCCAGTGCCTGGAGGAAGCGGTTGATCTGCTGGTCGACATGGCTGATCGCGCCGTAGTAGCCGTTCCTGGCCCGGTCCAGCACGTCCTGCGGGTAGTCGGCGACATTGGCGTCCGCCCGCCCGTCCCGCCGCCACGGCTCGTACACCCCGGCCCAGTCGCCCACCTCCGGCCGATGGGCCCCCGCCCCCGCGTACTGCTCGTACGCCCAGCGCGGCGGGTCGTACGGCGGGTGCGGCCGGTGGAACGACAGGTACAGGAAGAACGGCACCGTGGGATCGCGCCGGTGCAGCCAGCGGATGCCCTGCTCGGCCACCCAGTTGGTCGGGTGCAGCTCCTCCGGCCGGTCCCACGGCCGGGCCACCACCGAGTTGCAGTCGATCCCGTGCACGTCGTGCCCGCCGGCCCCGCGCTCCCTCGCCCAGGGCGCGTAGTCGTCGTACTCGGCCGCCTCCCGCCGCCGGTCGTAGGACCAGTGCAGGTAGCCGTCGTGCAGCAGCACGTCGTCGAAGCCCAGTCGGGCCCGCTCCGGCCAGACGTGCATCTTGCCGACCGCCTGGGTGTGGTAGCCCGCGGCCCGGAACGTCCCGGGCAGCGTCACCGGGTACTCCCACGGCACTCCGTCCTGGTACCCGACCCGCCCGTGCGAGCGCTGCCCCAGCCCGGTCATCAGCGCCGCCCGGGCCGGCACGCAGGTCGGCGTCGCCGAGTACGCCCGGCTGAACCGGACGCCCCGCTCGGCCAGTTGATCCAGGTAGGGCGTGCGCACCACCGGATGACCCGCTGCCGACAGGGCGTCGCCCCGCCACTGGTCGGCGCAGATCAGCACCACGTTCCTGGCCCCGGGCATCGCGGCTCCCTCCGGTGTTTCGCGTGATCATAGACCTCGCCCGGGCCCGGCCCCGGCCCGGCCGGGCCCCTGGTCCGCCGCTTCCCCGGCGGGCCGGCATCAACCGCCTCCGCCCGGGTAGGCGCGGGCCGAGGAGGACCCGCCATGACCGTCCCAGTGCCCCCGAACCCCGACACCCACCCGCCGTTCCCCGAGCCGTACCCCCGGCCCGACCCCGTCCCCGACCCGGTGCCCCACCCGCCGCTGCCCGATCCCGACCCGGCCCCGGTGCCGGCCCCGGATCCCACCTGACAATCCCACAAGAACGCACTCGAACTATCGATCGGAATTCACGCTCCTTTCCCGAATAGTCGGCACAAGGAATTTTCCGCTACGCTGCGCCAGTCATCACAGGCGAACGGGTGAGACCCTCTCTCCCCGCGCTGACCCTAGGCCGGACCAGTGGATGCAGAGTCGACCCTCTTTTCGATTTTCACGCCCGAGGGCAGGGAGAATCCCTATCCCGCCTTCGCCCGACTCAGAGCCGATGCCCCGCTGTACTACAGTGCGAAGATCGGCTCGCATTTCCTGACCCGCTATTCCGACTGCCAGGCCGTGCTGCAGAATCCCGATTTCCTGGTTCCCGATCTCCAATGGTGCGCCCGCGAGGTTCCGCAGTGGCAGGACCACCCGGCCGCCGAGTTCTTCTACAACTCGATGCTCGCGACCGACGGTGCCGCCCACGAGCGGCTCCGCCGGCTGGTGGTCCGCGGCTTCAGCGCCCGTCGGGTGGCCGCCCTGGGTGAGCGGGTGGAGCAGCTCACCACCGAGCTGCTGGACGGCTTCGCCGAGGCCGCCGCCGGTGGCTCCGCCGACTTCCAGCAGCTGGTCGCCCTCCCGCTGCCGATCGCGGTGGTCGGTGAGCTGATCGGGGTGCCCCGGGCCGACCAGGGGCGGTTCCACCGGCTCGGCGAGGACGCCGAGCGGCTGCTGGAGCCGGTCCGCAGCCCCGCCGACTGGGCCAGGGCCGACCGGGCCGTGCTGGAGCTGCGGGCGTACTTCGCCGACCTGCTCCGCGAGCGCCGGGCCCGTCCCGCCGACGACCTCGCCTCCACCCTGGTCGCGCAGCACACCGCCGGCGGATCGGACCTGGCGGAGCACGAGTTGGCCGACACCCTGCTGCTGGTGTTCCTGGCCGGCTTCGCCACCACGGCCGGCCTGCTCGGCCTGACGGTCTTCGCCCTGCTGACCCATCCGGACGAACTGGCCCTGGTCCGCCTGCGGCCCGAGCTCGCCCCGGCCGCCGTGGAGGAGTCGTTGCGCTGGGACACCCCGGTGCCGATGACCGAACGCATCGCCGCCAAGGAGCTCCGGGTCGGCGGGGTCCTGCTCCCGGCCGGGGCCAGTGTGATCACCGTCCTCGCGGCGGCCAACCGCGACCCCGACCGGCACCCCGACCCGGACACCTTCTCCGTCCGGCGCCGGGACCCCGGCGGGCTCAGCTTCAGCGCGGGGGCGCACTACTGTCTGGGCGCCGCGCTCGGCCGCCGCGAGGGCGTCGCCCTGGTCCGCCAACTGTTCGACCGCTTCCCGGGGTTGGCCCTGGCCGGCCCACCCACCCGCCGGCCCGGGGACGGCCTGCGCGTCTTCGAGCACCTCCCGCTCGCCACCACGGGCTGAGACCAGCCCTCCCCGAACGGATCGCCCATGACCTTCCTGCACCGTGAACGCGCCACCCTGGAAGCCTTCATGCCCGGGCTGGACGCCGCCCTGGCCGAGCACCCGCTGGACCGGTTGGAGTCCGCCCCCAGTCCGGCCGTCCAGGCCTTCCGCACCGCCGGCGGCCCGGGGCTGCTGGTCCCGGCCGCGTACGGGGGCCCGGGTGCGACCCCGCTCCAGGCCGTCCGGGTCCAGCGCGCCGTCGGGGCCCGCTGCCCCTCCCTCGCCGTGGCCACCACCATGCACCACTTCTCGGTCGCGGGCCTGGTCCGGGTCGGCTCCCCGGACGGCCCGGAGCACGCCCTGCTGGAGGCGATCGCCCGGGACGGCCTGCTGCTGGCCTCCGGCTTCGCCGAGGGCCGGGCCGGTCAGAACATCCTCAAGCCGCACATCACCGCCGAGCGCCGGGGCGACCTGGTGGTGCTGAACGGCAGCAAGATGCCGTGCAGCCTCTCCCGCTCGATGGACCTGCTGACCGCCTCGGTCACCATGACCGACGCCGACGGGGTCGAGCGCCTGGCCGTCGCCCTGATCCCGGCGCAGTCCCCCGGCCTGACGGTCCGCCCGTTCTGGCGCACGCCGGTGCTGGCCGGCGCGGAGAGCGACGAGGTGGTGCTGACCGAGGTGATGCTCGCCCCGGAGCAGGTGGTGCTCACCGAGGTCACCGCGGACGCCGTGCCCGACTCGCTCAACGTGGCCGGGTTCCTCTGGTTCGAGCTGCTGCTGACGGCGGGTTACCTCGGCATCGCCAGCGCGCTGGTGGAACGGGTGCTGAACCGGGCGGGCGGCGGCGCCGACGACCCCACCACCTACCTGGTGGACATCGAGGCGGCCATGCTCGCGGTCGAGGCGGTGGCCCGCGCGATGGCGGACGAGGAGTGGACCGACGCCCTGCTGGTCGCCGCCCTGCAGGCCCGGTACGCCGCCCAGGACGCCATCGCCCGCACCACCGCGACCTGCCTGGCCGCGCTCGGCGGGATGGCCTTCATCACCTCCTCCGAGGGCAGCTACCTGGCCTCCGCCGCCACCGGCCTGACCTTCCACCCACCGGCCCGCGGCCGGATGGCCGGGCCGCTGCGGGACTTCCTGCACGGCCGCCCGCTGCGGATCGGCTGACCCCGGTGCCCCGGCCGACCCCGCCGACCCCGGCGCCCCCGCCCGACGGCTACCGGACCGAGCTGGTGCGCAGCATCGAGCTGCTCCCGGACGGCCTGTGGGAGCAGCTCGCACCCCCGGACGACCCGATCTGGGCCCGGCCGGTCCTGCTGGCGATGGAGCGCGGCCGGATCGGCCCGGACGGCTACGCCTACCTGATCCTGCACCAGGGGCCCGAGGCCGTGGCCGTCCTCCCGCTCTGCCTGTTCCGCGGGCTCCGGCTGGACGACGTCGTCGGCCCCCGGGAGCGCCGCCTGCTGGCCCCCGTCCGCCGCCTGTTCCCCCGCCTGCTCCGGGTACCGATGCTGTTCTGCGGCCATCTGCTGGGCCAGGGACGGGTCCTGAGCCGGGGTCAGCTTCCGCCCGAGGCGGTGCCGCCGCTGCTGGCCGCCGTGCTGGCGCTGGCCCGCCGGGAGCGGCTCGGCACGGTGGTGTTCAAGGACTTCGCTCCGGCCGAGCTGGCGGGGCTGCGGCCGGCCCTCACGGCGGCGGGCTTCTTCTTCCTGCCCGCCCTTCCGGACACCCGGCTGCGGTTGGACCGGAGCTCGTTCGAGGACTACCTGGAGCACCTCCCCGCCAAGCCCCGCCGCAACGCCCGCAGCAAGCTCCGCCGCGCCGCCGCCTGGCCCGGGCTGCGGACCGAGGTGCGGACCGACTTCGCCGAGCTGCTGCCCGAACTGCTCGGCCTCTACCGCCAGGTGATGGACCGGGCCGACCAGACCCTCGACCTGCTCGACGCCTCCTTCTTCGCCGCCGTGCACGCCGCCGACCCGGCCGGCCGCCGCCTGGTCGCCTGCTTCGAGCAGGACCGCCTGGTCGCCTTCCTGCTCTGCTTCTTCTCCGGCTCCGGCGCCACCGGCGCCCGGATCGGACTGGACTACCGGATCGCCCACGCCGCCGGGCTCTACCACGCCGTCCACCACGCGGCGATCAGGCTGGCGATCGACTCCGGCTGCCGGCACATCGGCTTCGCCCAGACCGCGTACCAGCCCAAGCTGGAACTCGGCTGCGAGCTGGTCGAGCAGTGGTACGCGATGACCCACGTCCGCCCGCTGCCCCGGGCACTGCTCCGGCGGCTGCTGCCCCCGGCCCTGGCGGCCGCCCGCGCCGACGCCCTCGGCCCCGACCACGAGAGGTACTCCCATGCCACGCGTTGACGTCGAACTCCCCATCGCCCTGCCGCCGGACACCGTCTGGCCCGCCGTGGTGGACGTGGAGGCGTACCCGCACTGCATGACCGGCGTCGACTCGGTCGTGATCACCGAGCAGACCGACGACCGGCACCGGACCACCGCCTGGTCGGTGCAGTTGCAGGGGTCGGTGCTGCGCTGGACCGAGGCCGAGGTGATCGACCCGGTGGCCCGGCGGTTCGACTTCCGTCAGATCAGCGGCGACCTGGGCGAGTTCGCCGGCCACTGGTCGGTCTCGGCCGCCCCGGGCGGCAGCACCGTCGCACTGCACGTCGACTTCGACCTCGGCATCCCGCTGCTCTCCGAGATGCTCAACCCGGTGGCCGCCACGGCCCTCCGGGAGAACGCCGAGGAGATGCTCGCCGCCCTGCGCCGCCGCCTGACACCGGCCGCCGACGCGCCGGCCGTTGACGCACTGGCCGCAGCCCGGTGAGCACCGCCACCGAGGTCTTCGACCAACTCCGCCGCCATCTCTCCCCGAAGCTGGCCCTGACCGGGAGCTTCGCCGGGCGCGGTGCGGTGGAGACCACCGCCGACGGGGTCCGGGTCACCCTCTCCGACGGCCGCTCGGTGCTCGACTTCGGCTCCTACGCCGTCACCCTGATCGGCCACCGCCACCCGGCCGTGCTGGCCGCCGTCCGGGAACAGCTCGACCGGATGCCGACCGCCACCCGCAGCCTGGCCAACCCGGTGGCCGCCCGCGCGGCCGCCGCGCTCACCGCCTACCTCGGCGGCAGCCTGCCCAAGGTCTACTTCGGGCTGAACGGCGCCGACGTGGTCGAGGTGGCGGTGAAGCTGGCCCGGCTCGCCACCGGCCGGGACCGGGTGGTCGCGGTGCGCGGCGGGTTCCACGGGAAGTCGCTCGGAGCGCTCGCCCTGACGCACAGTCCGCTCTACCGCACCGGTCTCCAGGGGTGCAGCGTGGACGTGGTCCACCTCGACCCCGCCGACCCGGACGCGCTCCGGCGCGAGCTCACCGCGCGCCCGGTGGCCGCCCTCGTCTTCGAGCCGGTCCAGGGCGAGAACGGCGCCGTCCCCCTGCCCGTACCGGTGCTCCGGCGCTGGTGCGAGGAGGCGGGCCGGCACGGCGCCCTGGTGGTCGCGGACGAGATCCAGTGCGGCCTGCGCCGCTGCGGCGAGCCGTCCGTCGCCCTCGCCGAGGGCCTCCCGGTCGACGCGGTCCTGCTCGGCAAGCCGCTGGGCGGCGGTGTGCTGCCGCTCTCCGCCCTGGTCTGCTCCGAGCGGCTGTACGCCCCGCTGGCCGCCGATCCGTTCCTGCACTCGGCCACCTTCGGCGGGCACCCGCTCAGCTGCGCCGCCCTCCCCGTCACCCTGACGACAATCGAGCGGCTCGCTGACCACGGCCAGCGGCTCTCCGCCCTGCTCGACACCGGCCTCGACCGCCTGACCCGCAGTCACCCGGACACCGTACGCGCCGTCCGCGGCCGCGGACTGCTGCGCGGGATCGAGCTGGTCGACCCCGCCACGGCCGGCACCGTCGTGCTCCGACTCGCCGCGCTGGGGCTGCTGGTGTCCCCCTGCCTGAGCCGGCCGACCACCGTCCGCCTGCTGCCGCCGCTGATCAGCACCGCAGCGGATCTCGCCGAGGCGTTCGACATTCTCGACGCCGCCGTCCCGGCCGCCCCCACCTCCTGAAAGCCTGCTGAAAGGAACGGACATGCCCACTCGCGAGGAACTGGCCCTGGTGGTCAGATCCACCATCTCGGACGTACTCGGCACCGAGGTCGCCGAGGTCTCCGAACGCACCAGCCTGCTGGCCGACTACGGCATCGACAGCCTCGAACTGATGGAGATCGGCGCCCGGCTGGAACGCGCCCTGAGCCTGCGCATCGCGGTCGAGGACCTGACGGACGCCCGGGACGTCGGCCAGGCCATCGACCTGCTCACGGCCAGGTGCGTGTGACCACCCATCGGTCCACCACCCACCGGTCCACCGCCCACCCGTCCGGCGGCCACCGGGTCGCGGTCACCGGAATCGGCGTCAAGTGCCCGGCGGGCAACACCGTCGAGCAGGCCTTCGACACCGTCCTCAAGGCCCGCTCCACCGCAGCCCTGGTGGACCACCTGATCGACCACGACCTCCCGGTCCACTTCGCCTGCCTGGTCCCGCCGTTCGACGTCGAGGCCTACCTCTCCCGCCGGGAGCTCCGCCAGATCGACCGCGCCACCACGCTGCTCCTCTGCGCCGCCGACGACGCGCTCCGGGAGGCCCGGCTCCAGGGCCCGGCCGAGCGGATCGGCGTCCAGATCGGCACCGGCATCGGCGGGCTGCCCAGCATGGAGGCGGTCACCATCAGCCACGCCGACCACCCCCGGGACCTGCCGGTCCACACCGTGCCCCGCACCATGGCCAACTCGGCCGCCTCCCGGCTCGCCCTCCGCCACGGCTTCCAGGGCGCCTGCACCACCTACTCCTCCGCCTGCGCCAGCGGCACCACCGCGATCGGCGAGGCGGCCCGGAAGATCCGTCACGGCGAGCTCGACGCCGCGGTGGCGGGCGGCGTCGACTCCTCCGTCACCACCGTGATCGTCGGCTCCTTCGCCCGGATGCGGGCGATGTCCGTCCGCAACGCCGAACCCCACCTGGCCAGCCGCCCGTTCGACACCGACCGGGACGGGTTCGTGATGGGCGAGGGCGCGGCCGTCCTGGTCCTCGAACGCCTCGACCACGCCCGGGCCCGGGGGGCCGTGATCCACGGCGAGGTCGCCGGGTACGCCGACAACTGCGACGCCTTCCACATCGTCGCGCCCCGGGAGGAGGGCACCGTGGCCGCCCGCTGCATGCAACAGGCCATCGCCGACGCCGGGCTGACCCCGGCCGAGATCGGACACGTCAACGCGCACGGCACCTCCACCGTCCTCAACGACCGCGCCGAGGCCCGCGCGGTCGACCGCTGCTTCGCCGGCCAGCCACCCCCGCTGACCGCGGTCAAGGGCGTCACCGGCCACCTGATCGGCGGCTCGGGGGCGCTGGAGGCCGCACTGGCCCTGCTCTGCGCCGCCCGGGGCGTGGTGCCGCCGATCGCCAACCTGGCCACCAGCCCGGAGTCCGGCCTGGTCGACCTGGTCACCACCACCCGCAGCATCGGGCCCGCCCCGGTGCTCTCCAACTCCTTCGGCTTCGGCGGCCAGAACGCCTGCCTCGTCCTCACCCCCGGCCACTGACCCCGGCTGCTGACCCCCAGCTGCCGACCCTCGACCAGAAACCACCGCCATGCGAATCCTCCTGACCGGCGCCACCGGAGTGGTCGGCACCGAGGTGGCCCGGCTCCTGCGCACCACCGGCCACACCACCGTCCCGGTGGCCCGCCGCAACACCGGGCTCCCCTGGAACATCGGCACCGAACCGCCGCCCCCGGCCCTGGCCGGGCACTGGGACGTGATCGTCCACGCGGCCGCCACCACCCGCTGGACCCTCACCCGCGAGGAGGCCGCCACCGCCAACCTCGACCCGCTCCGCGCCGTGCTCGCCCTGGCCGACCGGGACACCCACCTGGTCCACGTCTCCACCGCCTACGTCGGCGGCACCCGCAACCCCGAGGACCTCCGCGGCGCCGAGTTCGAGGGCTACCGCAACGGCTACGAGTGGTCCAAGGCCCGCTCCGAGGACCTGGTCCGGGCCGAGCACCCGGGCCCGCTGACGGTGGTTCGGCCCCCGCTGGTGGTCGGCCGCCGCGACAACGGCGCCATCGCCCGCTTCTCCGGCCCGTACACGATCCTGCAGGCCCTGGTCTCCGGCCTGGCCGCGGTCGTGGTCGGCGACCCGCACGGCTACGCCGAGATCAGCCCGGTCGACCAGGTCGCCGCCGTGATCACCGCCGCCGCCCTCGCCGCTCCCCCGCCCTCGCCACGCACCGAGGTGATCGCGGCCGGCCCGGACTGCCTCACCCTGACCACCCTGCTGGACGTCATCTGCGACACCCTCAACTCCTACCGGACCGCCCACGGCGTCGACCCCGTCGAGCGCCCGCCGCTGGTCCCGGTCGAGAGCTGGAACCGCTTCTTCCTCCCGCTCGCCGACCAGTACCTCTCCCCGGTGCAGAGCCGGGCCGTGAAGCTGCTGGCCATGTTCCAGAGCTACACCAGCATGGCCGAGCCGTTCACCCCCACCCACCCCGTCCCCGACCCCGCCGCCGTCCTGGCCACCGCCGTCCACCACTGGGCCGCCAGCAAGCCACGCCTGGCCCTGGCCCGGCCGCACCCCTGGACCCTGCTCGCTCCGGCCTGAGCCGACCCGCCCCTGAGCCCGACCCGCCCTGCCGCCCGGCGCTCCCCTCCGGCTACCCTCCGTCCGTGCACAAAACAGCGAAGCAGAAGCAGATCCTCCTGGTCTGCCTGGCCGGCGGCTTCACCACCATGCTGGACAACTCCGTCCTCAACATCGCCGTCCCGGCGCTCCGCAGCACACTCGAAGCCGACCCCACCCAGGTCCAGTGGATCGTGGCCGGCTACTCCCTCGCGTTCGGCCTGGCCCTGATACCCGGCGGCCGCCTGGGCGACCTGCGCGGCCGCAAGCCCTTCTTCGTCGCCGGCATCGCCCTCTTCGTCGGCGCCGGCCTGCTCGCCGCCACCGCCCAGACCCCCTGGCTGCTGGTGGCGGTCCGGCTGCTCCAGGGCGCCGGTGCCGGGCTGGTCAACTCGCAGATGATCGGCACCCTGCAGGACGTCTTCACCGGCCCGGCCCGCACCCGGGCGCTCGGCCTGTACCAGGTGACCTGCGCCGTCGCGATCGCCCTCGGCCCGCCGCTGGGCGGCGCGCTGATCGCCCTGGCCGGCCCCGAGTGGGGCTGGCGGCTGGCCTTCCTGATCAGCGTCCCCTCCGGCCTGGCCACCCTGCTGCTGGCGATCCGTCACCTCCCGGCCCCCACCCGCGGCGCGCCCACCGGCACCCGCACCACCCTGGACCTGTTCGGGCTGCTGCTCACCGCCGCCCTGACCGTCACCGTGATGCTGCCCTTCGTCCAGCCGGCCACCACCGCCACCAAGCTCGCCCTGGCGGCCGGCGCGGTCGCGCTCACCGCCGCCCTGATCGCCTGGCAGCGCCACTACGCCGCCACCGGCCGCAAGCCGCTGATCCACCCCGCGCTGGGCCGCTCCCCCCAGTACGTGCTCGGCACCCTCACCGCGATGGGCCAGTTCGCCGCCTCGCTCGCCTCGGCCCTGGTGCTGGTGATGTTCCTGCAGGACGGGCTCGGCCTCTCCCCGCTGGCCGCCGCGGCCGTCACCCTCCCCGCCGCCCTCGCGATGGCGGCGGTCTCCAACCTCGCCTGGCGGGCCGTCCGGCGCTTCGGCGACCGGATCGTCCCGATCGGTCTCGTCCTCGCGCTCGCGGCACTGCTGCTCAGCGGCCTCGCCGCGCTCCGCGCGCCGTCCGCCGTGCTCCCGCTGCTGCTCGCCGTCGGCCAGCTCTGCTCGGGGGCGGCCTCCGGTCTGATCGTCTCCCCCAACCAGGCCCAGGTGCTGCGGCACGCGCCGCCGGAGGCGGCCGGGGTCGCGGGCGGCATCCTGCAGATGTCCCAGCGGATAGCGGCCGCGGTCGGCATCTCGGCCATTTCCGGCATCTACCTCAACAGCCGCGCCGGGACGCCGCAGACGGCCTACTTCCACGCCATGCTCGCCTGCGCGGCCGTGGTGGCCCTCGCGCTCGTCCTCGCCGTGCTGACCAACCGCGGTGGCCGGGCCGTCCCGGCCGCCGCGCCGGAACCGGCGCCCCAGCGGCAGCGCAGCTGACCTCAGCCCACCGCCAGCGCCACCCGGACCGCGTCCGCCACCGGCTCCGCACCCGCCGTCAGCTCCAGCGTCCGCCCGGCCGACGCGGGCGCGTCCAGCAACTCCCGCAGCACCAGCGCGACATCCTCCCGGGGCACCGGCGCCAGTGGGAGCGCGGGCACCGCGAGCCGGACGAACCCGCTGCCGGGCTCGTCCAGCAGCGGGCCGGGGCGCAGCACCGTCCAGCCGATCGAACGCGCCTTCAGGTCCTCCTCGGCCGCGCCCTTGGCCCGCAGGTAGTCGGTGAACTCCGGCTCCATGCCGGGCGCCCCGGCCTTCTCGATCCCCATCGTGCTGATCATCAAGTACCTGGGGACACCGGCCAGTTCGGCCGCGTCCGCGAGCAGCGCCGCCGCCCCCCGGTCGACCGAGTCCTTCCGGCTGCTCCCGCTGCCGGGCCCGGCGCCGGCCGCGAAGACCACCGCGTCGGCCCCGCTCAGGCCCCCGGCCAGGTCCTCCAGCGAGACCGTCTCCAGGTCGCAGACCACGCCCCTGGCACCGGCCTTGGCCAGATCGCCGATCTGCCCGGCCGAGCGGATCAGCCCGACCACCGAATCCCCCCGCTCGGCGAGCAGCCGCTCAAGCCGAAGCGCGATCTTGCCGTGCCCACCAGCGATCACCACATGCATGCCCTGACGCTAACCCCGACCCCGGCGCCGCACCACCGCGCCACGCGCCGGGGCGGCGGCCGGATCGTCCCGGCCGCCGCCCCTGACCCGCCGTCAGTCGACCGGCGCCTTCTCCCGCAGCACCGCCACGAAGGCCCGCATCCACCCGGGGTGGTCCGGCCAGGCCCGGGCGGAGACCAGCAGGCCGTCGACCACCGCGTCGCCGTCCTCGTACGTCGCTCCGCCCGCCAGCACGTCCGGCTCCAGCGCGGGGTACGCGGCCGTCCGACGGCCCGTCAGCGCCCCGCCCGGCAGGGTGATCAGCGGGCCGTGGCAGATCTGCGCGACCGGCTTGTCCGCCTCGAAGAAGTGCGCCACGATCCGCTGCACCTCGGGGTCGTTGCGCAGGTACTCGGGTGCCCGGCCGCCCGGGAGCACCAGCGCCACGTACTCGGCCGGGTCGACGTCGGCGAACGCCACGTCGGCCGGCCAGGTGTAGCCCGCCTTCTCGGTGTACGTGTCGAAGCCCGGCACGAAGTCGTGCACCACGAACTGCAGGGTCTTCTTCGTGGGCGCGGCCACCACCACCTCGTACCCCTCCTCCAGCAGGCGCTGGTAGGGGTAGAGCACCTCCAGCGACTCCGCCGCGTCCCCCGTGACGATCAGAATCCTCGCCGCCATCCCGAACCCTCCCTCGACTCCTGAACCGACTGCCTCCCCGTACCCTCTCCTCCGTCCCGTACCTCCGGCAACGGACTCCACCGGTCACGCCCTCCCCATGCTTCCGTGCGCCCCCGCGCGTAACCTCGACCCCGAGGCCGCCAGCACGCCCCCCGGAGGACAGCCCGCCATGCCGCACTCGCTCCCCGTCGAAGCCGCCACCGTCGCCAATCTCCGCGACCTCGGCGGCGTACCGCTCCCGGGCGGACGGACCGTCAGGTCCGGGCTGGCGTTCCGGTCCGGGCAGTTGGACCGGCTCGACCCGGCCGCCGACCCGGCCTTCGCCGCCCTCGGCGTCCGGACCGTGGTGGACCTGCGCACCGAGCGGGAGCGCACCGCCCGCCCCGACCGCGTCCCGCCCGCCGCCGCCCTGGTGGTGGCGGACGTGCTGGCCGACGCGATGAGCGCCGGCGCCGCGTCCAAGCTCGGCACCGTGACGACCGATCCGCTCGCCGCCAACCGCCTGCTCGGCGACGGCCGGGCCGAGCTGGCGCTGATCGCGGACTACCGCGCCTTCGTCACCAGCGGCTCCGGCCGAGCCGCGTACCGCACCCTGCTCACCGCCCTCGCCCGGCCCGCCGACGGGCCGCTGCTGTTCCACTGCACGGCGGGCAAGGACCGCACCGGCTGGGGTGCCGCGCTGCTGCTGCTCCTGCTCGGCGCCGACCGGGCCACGGTCGAGGAGGACTACCTGGCGGTGAACCCGGCCGTCCGGGCCGCCTTCGCCCCGGTGGTCGCCGCGTTCACCGCGGCGGGCGGCGACCCGGAGATCACCGAGGCGCTGCTCACCGTCCGCCCGTCCTACCTCGCCGCCGCGCTGGAGACCCTGACCGAGGGCTGGGGCGATCCCGAGACGTACGCCCGCACCGCCCTCGGCCTGGACGACGCCGTCCTGACCGCCCTGCGCGAGCGGTTCACCGCCTGAGCCCGGGCCCGCCCCTCCCCGCGCACCTCACAGCACCGAGCTCCCCGCCACCGCGCCGAGCCCGTAGGTGACCGCCGAGGCGACCGCGACGATCAGCAGCTGACGCCCCGCCAGCCGCAGCACCCCCCGCCCGGAGCCGTACCCGAGCGCGCCTCCGACCAGCAACGACGCGGCGGCCGTGAGCAGCACCGACGCCGTCACCGCCGCGCTGCCGTCCGCGAAGAACCAGGGCAGCAGCGGCAGCAGCGCCCCGAGCGCGAACAGCAGCAGCGAGGAGACCGCCGCCACCACCGGCGAACCGGCGTCGCCCGCGCTGACCCCGAACAGGATCCGGGTGCTGGTCGCCGAGGCCTCCCGGCCCGAGGTCACCACGCCCCGGCTGGCCCGGACGGCGGTCTCCCGGTCCAGGCCGCGTTCGCGCAGGCTCTTCGTCAGCTGGGCCAGCACCACCGGTGGCGACAGCTGCCAGGCCTGGTGCAGCGATCGCTCCATGCCCTGGGCCACCTCCGCCTGGCTGCGCACCGAGACCCACTCGCCGGCCGCCATCGACAGCGCCCCCGCGACCAGGCTGGCCAGCCCGGAGAGCCGGACCGTACCGGCGTCCACCGAGGCGCCCGCGACGCCGAGGATCAGGCAGAGGTTGGTCACCAGGCCGTCGTTGACCCCGAGCACGGCCGCCCGGATGCCGCCGCCCGCGACCCGCTCGGCCGTGGTCCGCAGCCCGGCCAGCTCCGCCTCCGCCGCCGCGTCCTGCTCGGCGGAGCGCTGCTCCGGCTGCCAGTGCGGAGCCAGCACCGCCCAGTCCGGACCCGGTACGTCCATCTGCGAACACCGTCCTCTCGCGTCCCTCGCAGCGTACGGCGAACCGGCCCTGACGGACCGTCGGCTCCCCGGGTCGGTTTGACGTTCGCGGCATCCCGGGGATACCTGTCCATGACAAATCTGTGCGAGGCTCGCCTGGCCGTCCACCCCAAGGACGCCCCATGGACTCCCCATGACTTCCCCATGGACACCCCCACTGGACGCCCCCGCTGGAGGTCCCGTGCCCCTCGACCTGCACCTGTCCGGCTCGGCCCGCTCGGACTTCGGCGCCCGGCTGCGGCACTGGCGCCTGCTCCGCGGCCTCAGCCAGGCCGAGCTCGGCCGCCGTCTCGGCTACGACGACTCGCACATCAGCCGGGTGGAGAACACCCGCCGCTGGCCACCGGCCGGCATGGCCGAGCGGCTCGACGAACTCCTGGACACCGCAGGGGAGTTGTCCCGGCTCTGGCCGGGCGTCGAGCGCGAGCGCCGCCGCCTGGCCCGGTACGGCCGCCCACCCGGCACCACCCCGGGCGCCGACACCCTGGAGCAGCTCCTGCTGGCCTACCGCACCGCCGCCCGCGCGGTCGGCGGCCACGCCCTGGTCGAGGTGCTGGAGCACCACGCCCGGCTGGCGGCCCGTCAGCAGCGCACCGCCCCCTCGGCCGAACGCGCCCGGCTCGGCTCGCTCGCCGCCCGCTACGCCGAACTCGCGGGCTGGGCCCGGTTCGACCGGCTGGAGTACGGCCGCGCACTGGCCTGGTACGACTGCGGCCGGGAGTGGGCCGCGGCGGCCGGCGACCGGCCGGCGGTGGCGCTGCTGCTGGCCCGGCAGAGCGCGGTGCACTGGGCCTGCGGCCACTCGGCGGCCGCGATCGGCGCCGCCCGGGCCTCGTTCGACCAGGCGGTCCGGACCGACCGCCCGGCCGCCCAGGCCCGCGCCGCACTGGCCCGGGCCCGGGGGCACGCGCTGGCGGCCGACGGCCGGGAGACCGGGCGGGCGCTGGACCAGGCCGCCCTGCTCACCGCGGCCGAGCCCACCCCCGAGGCCCGCACCCTGCTGCTGCTGGCGCACGGCACCTGCCACCGCGACCTGGCCGTCCGGACCGGCCGCCGCGCCCACGCCCGGCTGGCCGGCACCGGGCTGGACGAGGCACTCGCCCGGCTGCCGCTGGAGCAGCAGCACTACCGCGCCCTGGTGACGGCCCGGCTGGCCGGCGCGCACGTCTGGGCCGGCCGCCCGGAGGCGGCCGCCACCGCGCTGGCCCGGGTCCCGGCAGCCGAGGGACGGGTGGCGCTGGAGCGCCGCCAGTCCGAGCGCTGGCTGGCCGGCTACCGGTCCCGGGCATGACGGGCGGCCCCTCCGCCACCGTGCCGGAGGGGCCGCCGCCGAGCCCGCGTCAGGACGTCCAGGGCGTCAGAGCGTCGCGGCCGCCGCCGTGATCGCCGCGGCGTAGGTGCTCACCTGGGTGTACACGCCCGGCTTGCCGGGACGCGCGCAGCCCTCGCCCCAGCTGGTGATGCCGACCTGGATCCAGTTGTTCGCGGAGTCCCGGCGGAACATCGGGCCGCCGGAGTCGCCCTGACAGGTGTCCACGCCGCCGCTGGCCAGGTTGCCCGCGCAGAGCGAGGCGCCGGTGACCAGCCCGGGGTAGGCCGAGGCGCAGCTGGCATCGCTGACGAACGGGACCGCCGCCTTGAGCAGGTACCGCTGCTGGCCGCCGCCCTCGCTGGCCGCGCCCCAGCCCGCCACCGTGAAGGTGCCGCTGTCGTAGGCGGTGCTGCCCGCGATCGGCAGGGTGGCGACGGCGCTGCTGCTGACCGGCGAGGCGAGCTTGATCAGGGCCCAGTCCTTGCCGTTCTCGGCGCCGGTGAAGCCGGGGGCCCGGTAGACCTTGGTGGACTTGATCTTTATCGCGCTGCTGCTGTTCAGGTCCACCACCCCGACGGTGGCGGTGATGCTGGTGGTGTTCCCGCTGGCGCCGACACAGTGCGCGGCGGTCAGCACGATCTGCTTGGTGAGCAGCGCACCGCCGCAGCCCATCGAGAGCCGCACCATGAACGGGAACTCGCCCTGGGCGGCCCGGGTGCCGCCGACCACGCCCGGGGTGGCCTCCCCGGCCTGGGCGGGCAGCACCATGGTGCCGCTCGCCAGCAGGGCGCTCGCGGCGAGCGTGGTCCACCGTGCCAAGTGACGCTTCATCAGGTTCCTCCGAAGTGGGGGTCGGGAGGGCCCCAGCTTCGTTGGCGGGACACCGTCAGCGGCAGAGGTGGGAACCTGCCACCGGGAACTGGCAGAAGGCCCCGCGGGGGCGGAGGATCAGGGCGTGGACACCGAGAACCCGGTCGAGCTCAGGCTCGGCACCGCCCGAGGCCGCTGGGTGCTGGCCGCCACCGCGCTCGGCTCCGGCATGGCGATGCTGGACGGCACGGTGGTCAACGTCGCCCTGCCGAGCATCGGCGCCGACCTGGGCGCCTCGATGGCCGCGCTCCAGTGGACCGTCAACGCCTACCTGCTCACCCTGGCCGGGCTGATCCTGCTCGGCGGCTCGCTCGGCGACCGCTACGGCCGCCGCCTGGTCTTCCTGATCGGCGTCGCCTGGTTCGCCCTCGCCTCGGCCCTGTGCGCCTTCGCCCCGAACGTCGAGCTGCTGATCGCCGCGCGCGCCCTCCAGGGCATCGGCGGCGCCCTGCTGACGCCCGGTTCGCTCGCCATGCTGCAGGCGTCCTTCCACCCGGACGACCGCTCCGGCGCGGTCGGCGTCTGGTCCGGGCTGGGCGGCGTCGGCGCGGCGGCCGGCCCCTTCCTCGGCGGCTGGCTGGTGGACGGGCCCGGCTGGCGCTGGGTCTTCCTGCTCAACCTACCGCTGGCGGCCCTGGTCCTGGCGGTGACGGTCCGTCATGTCCCGGAGAGCAGGGACGAGCAGGCCGCCGGCCGGTTCGACGTCCGCGGCGCGGTGCTGGCCGCGCTCGCCCTGGCCGGCGTGACGTACGCGCTGACCGAGGGCCTGCACGGCCTCTCCCTGCTGGCCGGGGCCGCCGGGCTGCTCGCCGGGGCGGCCTTCGTGGTCGCGGAGCGGCGCAGCCCGGAGCCGATGATGCCGCTCACGCTCTTCTCGTCCCGGCTGTTCTCCGCCGTCAACCTGGTCACGCTCTGCGTGTACGGCGCGTTCGGCGGGATCTTCCTGCTGCTGATGGTGCAGCTCCAGACCGTGTCCGGCTTCAGCCCGCTGACCTCGGGGCTGGCCCTGCTGCCGATCACCCTGCTGATGCTGGCCTTCTCCGGCCGGGCCGGACGGCTCGGGCATCTGACGGGCCCTCGGCTGCCGCTCTTCCTCGGCCCGCTGATCTGCGCGGGTGGCGTCCTGCTGCTGCTCCGGATCGGCCCCGCCGCGTCCTACTGGACCGATGTGCTGCCCGCCGTGGTGGTGCTCGGCTCCGGCATGACGCTGCTGGTCGCCCCGCTCACCGCCACCGTGCTGGCCGCCGTGGACGTCCGGCACGCGGGCATCGCCAGCGGTGTCAACAACGCCGCCGCCCGAGCGGCCGGCCTGCTCGCGGTGGCCGCCCTGCCCGCGCTGTCCGGTCTCACCGGCGACGCGTACCAGGTGCCCGCCGAGGTCGACTCGGCGTTCCGGATCTCGATGCTGATCTGCGCGGGCCTGCTGGCGGCGGGCGGCCTGCTCGCCCTGGCGACCGTGCGCAGCGACGCGCTGGCCCCCGAGCGGCCCGTCGCCGAGCCGTCCTGCGAGTGGTACTGCGACAGCACCACCCCGCCGATCGAGCCCCGCCGCGGCTCCGGGAACGGCGACGCCGGCCCCGGGTGACCGCCCCGGGACCGGCGTGCTTCGAGCTCTTCGGACTAGAGGATGTCGCCCGGCGCGTACTTGGCGGCGGCCGGGTGGGCCGCCGCGACGGCCTCGATCCGGCGGACCACCTCGGCGACCTGGGCACCGGCCGCGCCGGTGAAGGAGAGCCGGTCGGCGAGCAGCGCGTCCAGCCCGGCCCGGTCGAGCGGGATCCGCTCGTCGGCGGCCAGCTTGTCCAGCAGCGCGTTCTCCCGGGCACCCTCGCGCATCGCGAGTGCGGAGGCGACGGCGTGCTCCTTGATCACCTCGTGCGCGGTCTCCCGGCCGACGCCCGCCCGCACCGCGCCCATCAGCACCTTGGTGGTGGCCAGGAACGGCAGGTAGCGGTCCAGCTCGGTCTCGATCACGGCCGGGAAGGCGCCGAACTCGTCGAGCACGGTCAGGAAGGTCTCCAGCAGGCCGTCGAAGGCGAAGAACGCGTCCGGCAGCGCGACCCGGCGCACCACCGAGCAGGAGACGTCGCCCTCGTTCCACTGGTCGCCGCCGAGCTCGGCGGTCATCGAGGCGTAGCCGCGCAGGATCACGGCCAGCCCGTTGACGCGCTCGCACGACCGGGTGTTCATCTTGTGCGGCATCGCCGAGGAGCCGACCTGACCGGCCTTGAAGCCCTCGGTCACCAGCTCGTGACCGGCCATCAGGCGGATCGTCTTGGCCAGGCTGGACGGCGCGGCGGAGAGCTGCACCAGGGCGGTGGTGACCTCGAAGTCCAGCGAGCGCGGGTAGACCTGGCCGACGCTGGTGAAGACGTTCTCGAAGCCGAGGTGACCGGCCACCCGCTGCTCCAGCTCGGCCAGCTTGGCGGCGTCACCGCCGAGCAGGTCGAGCATGTCCTGGGCGGTGCCGACCGGGCCCTTGATCCCGCGCAGCGGGTACCGGGCGATCAGCTCCTCCAGCCGCGCGAAGGCGACCAGCAGCTCGTCGGCGACGGTCGCGAAGCGCTTGCCGAGCGTGGTGGCCTGGGCGGCGACGTTGTGCGAACGGCCGGCCATCACCAGCTCGCCGTACTGCGCGGACAGCTTGCCGAGCCGGACCAGCACAGCCACCGTACGGTCCCGGACGTGCTCCAGGGACTGCCGGATCTGCAGCTGCTCGACGTTCTCGGTGAGGTCCCGGGAGGTCATGCCCTTGTGGATCTGCTCGTGACCGGCGAGCTCGCTGAACTCCTCGATCCGGGCCTTGACGTCGTGCCGGGTGATCCGCTCACGGGCGGCGATCGAGCCGAGGTCGACCTGGTCGATCACCCGCTCGTAGTCGGCCACGGCACCGGCCGGCACCTCGATGCCGAGGTCCTGCTGTGCCTTCAGGACGGCGAGCCACAGGTGGCGCTCGAGGACCACCTTGTGCTCGGGGGACCACAGCTGGGCCAGGGTCGCCGAGGCGTACCGGGAGGCCAGGACATTGGGGATCTGGGGCTTCGCGCTCACGCTTCGCAAGCCTAACAGTCCAGGTCAGCCCCGACCGCAGCGGGCTCGCGCTAGGCGAGGAGCAGCGGCAGGACCTGCTTGCACAGGCCGTCCAGGGCCACCCGCTGCTCGGCGCTCAGGGAGCCGAAGGCGCGGTGCGCGCGGGACATGTCGTCGCGGACCTGGTCCAGTACCGCGCGGCCCTGACCGGTGATCGTCACGATCTTCACCCGGCGGTCGCCCGGGGCGGGCTCGCGGTGGGCCAGGCCGAGGCCTTCGAGGCGGTCGACGATGCCGGTGACGTTCGAGGCGTCGCAGCCGAGCCGGCCGGCCAGCGCGCGCATCGGCACCGGCTCCTGCACCGCCTTGAGCGCCTTGGCCTGGGAGGAGCTCAGCCCGTGCCGGGCGGCGGCGGCCGCGAAGTCCTGGAAGTAGGCGGTGCCGACGGCGGCGACTGCTTCCATCAGGTCGGCCGTGGAGGGAGCGGTGGTGGTGCCCATGTGGGTCAGGGTACGCACAGGTGCTTCAGTTCCTCCAGTTTCGACCTTGTCAAGGGTCTCCCGGCCACCGCTTCAGAGCACCAGCTGCTCGAACAGCCGCCGCAGCTCGGCCTCCGGATCGGCGGTCAGCCCCGTGTGCACCGGGCCCGGCTGGACCACCGCGCTGCGCGGCGCGGTCAGCCAGCGGAACCGCTGCCCGGGGCTGTCCCCGGCCGCCGGCCCGGCCGCCGGGCCACCGGCGCAGACCGCCTCGATCCCGGACAGCGCCCGCCGCACCCCGGCCACGTCCGCCACCGGGTCCAGCGCCAGCAGCCTGGCCTGGTCCAGGTGCGTCCTGGCCTCCAGGTGGGCGTTCTGGCGGCAGTACAGCAGCACCCCGATGTTGATGCACTCGCCGCGCTCGACCCGGGGCACCGCCCGGATCACCGCGTACTCGTAGTCGTGCAGCCCCTCGCTCACGCCGCCACCTCCGGGAGCCAGTCGCGCGGTCCGGCCAGCCGGGCCGTCAGCTGCTCCAGGTACGCCGCCCGGACGGCCGCCGGGCCGTCGAATCCCGGCTCCTCGGTCAGCCACTCGTCCGGGATCGCCGCCACCGCCTTCGCCAGCGCCGCCCCGGCGAGCGGGGCCAGCTCGGCGTCGGCCGCCTTCAGGTCCGGCTCGGCGCGCAGCAGCGCGTGGTCGCCGGCGTCGTACGGCCTGGTCACCCAGTTCGCCGCGCCGGGCCAGTGGTGGTGGAAGATCAGGCTGGCGCCGTGGTCGATCAGCCGCAGCCCGCCGGTGCCGACCAGCAGGTTGGGGTTGCGCCAGGACCGGTCGACGTTGCCGATCAGCGCGTCGAACCAGAGCACCCGCCCGGCCAGTCGGGGATCGACGTCGAAGCAGAGCGGGTCGAAGTTGAGCGCCCCGCTGACGAACGCCATCCCGAGGTTCACCCCGCCGCTGGCCCGGATCTGGTCCTGGATCTGCACCTCGGGCTCGCTCCTGGCCAGCACCGGGTCCAGGTCCAGCCGGACCAGCTCCGGCACCGGCAGCCCGAGCCCGCGCCCCAGCTCCCCCGCCAACACCTCGGCGACCAGCGCCTTCCGCCCCTGGGCCGCGCCGGACCACTTGAGCACGTACAGCCGATGGTCGTCGGCCTCGACCAGGCCCGGCATCGAGCCGCCTTCTCTGAGTGGCGTCACATAGCGGACCGCCGTCACCTCTTGGAGCACCCCTCCACCCTAGGGCCTGTCCGGTGGCAGACCGTCACACCCCGTGCAAGGGTGGCGAACAGGTGTCCTGGTACGGCTCGGACCAGCACAGGTAAGGGATGGACGATGGCACGACCTCGAATCCTGATCGTCGGCGGCGGTTTCGCCGGTCTGGAGTGCGCGCGCCGACTGGAGCGCAAGCTCGCCCCCTCCGAGGCGGAGATCACCCTGGTCACGCCGTTCAACTACCAGCTCTACCTGCCGCTGCTGCCGCACGTCGCCGCCGGGGTGCTCACCCCGCAGTCGGTGGCGTGCTCGCTGCGCCGCACCCTGCGCCGGACCCACATCCTGCCGGGCGGCGCGATCGGGGTGGACCCGCGCTCGAAGGTCTGCGTGGTCCGCAAGATCACCGACGAGGTGGTGGCGGAGAAGTACGACCAGCTGGTGCTCGCCCCCGGCAGCGTGACCCGGACCTTCGACATCCCCGGCCTGACCGACTACGCCCGCGGGATGAAGACGCTGGCCGAGGCGACCTACGTCCGCGACCACGTGATCGCCCAACTCGACCTCGCCTCGGCCACCTTGGACCAGCACGAGCGGGAGTCCCGGCTCCAGTTCGTGGTGGTCGGCGGTGGCTACGCGGGCACCGAGACGGCGGCCTGCCTGCAGCGGCTGACCACGGCCGCGAGCAAGCGCTACCCCCGGCTGGACCCGCGCCTGATCAAGTGGCACCTGATCGACATCGCCCCCAAGCTGATGCCCGAACTGGGCGACAAGCTCGGCACCACCGCGCTGCAGGTGCTCCGGGCCCGGGGCGTGGAGGTCTCGCTCGGCGTCTCGGTGGCCGAAGTGGGCGCCGAGACGGTCAAGTTCACCGACGGCCGGGTGCTGCCCAGCCGGACCCTGATCTGGACCGCGGGCGTGGCGGCCAGCCCGTTGATCGGCACCCTGGACGCGGAGACGGTCCGGGGCCGGGTGGCGGTGACGGCCGAGATGCGGATCCCGCAGTTCGACGGCGTCTTCGCGCTCGGCGACGCGGCGGCCGTGCCCGACCTGGCCAAGGGCGACGGCGCGGTCTGCCCGCCGACCGCCCAGCACTCGGCCCGGCAGGGCAAGGCGGTGGCCGACAACGTGGTGGCCGCGCTGCGCAACCATCCGCTGGAGCCGTACTACCACAAGGACCTCGGCCTGGTGGTGGACCTCGGCGGCAAGGACGCCGTCTCCAAGCCGCTCGGCATCGAACTCAAGGGCGTACCCGCCCAGTTGGTGGCCCGCGGCTACCACATCATGGCGATGCGGACCAACGCCGCCAAGTTCCGGGTCGGCGCCAACTGGGTGCTGAACGCGACCGCCGGCGACGACTTCGTCCGGACCGGCTTCCTGGCCCGGCAGCCCGCCCGGCTGCGCGACTTCGAGTACACCGACGCCTATCTGACCAAGGAGCAGGTCCGCGAGCACGCCCAGGCGCTGCTGGCAAAGGGGTGAGACCCACCCGCCCGGACGTACCGGCGCTCCCACCCTGACCTGGGCGGGAGCGCCGACACGCGGGCGGCCGCACCTCCCCGGCCGGGCCCGGCGGCGGCGTTAGCGTCCGGCTTCATGCACGCCCTCCCGCTCCCCCGCCGCCGCACCGTGCTCGGCGCGGCCGCCGCGGCCGCCGCGCTCACCGCCGCCGGACGGCCCGCCACCGCCGCCGAGCTTCCTCCCGACGCCGTCGTCGCCGCCGAGGTGAAGGCGGAGTTCCTGCACGGCTGGGAGGGGTACAAGCGGGCGGCCTGGGGTTACGACGAGGTGCGGCCGGTCTCGGGCGGACGGCACGACTTCTTCGCCCCGGGGCACACCTTCGGGCTCTCCGTGGTCGAGGCGCTGGACACCCTGTGGCTGATGGAGCTGGACGAGGAGGTGGCCCGGTCGGCCGACTGGATCGAGGCCCACCTCGACCCGGTGGTGGACGCCGAGGTGCAGGTCTTCGAGGCGGTCATCCGGCTGGTCGGCGGCCTGCTGGCCGGCTACCTGTGCACCGGACGGCCCCGACTGCTGGAGCGCTGCCGGGAGTTGACCGACCGGCTGCTGCCCGCCTTCACCAAGTCCCCCACCGGCCTGCCGTACCGCCACGTCAACCTGCGCACCGGCGCGGTCTCCGGGAAGGTCGGCCCGCTGGCCGAACTGGGCAGCAACCTGGTCGAGTTCGGCCTGCTGTCCCGGCTCACCGGGGACAACACGTACTGGACCGCCGCCCGGCAGGCGTACTGGGAGATCTACCACCGCCGCTCCTCGCTCGGCCTGCTCGGCACCTCGATCGACGTCGAGACCGGCCGCTGGGCGGACACCACCTCCTGCGCGCCCAATCCGCCGGTGGACTCCTACTACGAGTACCTGTGGACCGGCTGGCAGCTGTTCGGCCTGGACGAACTCCGGGACCAGTACCGGACCTTGACCGATGCGGTGCTGCGCCACCAGAGCGAGCGCAGCGGCGGGCAGCTCCGGTTCCGCCAGGTCGGGTACGCGGACGGCGCCACCCGCGGCCGGGAGCAGTCCGAACTCGGCTCCTTCTACGCCGGGTTGCTCGCCAAGGGCGGTGACCTGGCGGCCGCCCGGGAGTACCACCGGAACTGGACCGCCGAACTCGACCGGCACCCCGTGCTGCCGGAGGTGGTCGACTTCGCCACCGGCCAGGTCCGCAACCCGCGCAACGACCTCCGGCCGGAGTACGCGAACTCCTGCTACGACCTGTGGACGGTCACCGGGGAGAGCGGGTTCAAGGCGGACGCCCACCGCTGGTTCCAGGGGATGAAGAGCGCACTCCGCGTCCCGGGCGGCTACACCGTCGCCGAGGACGTCACCACCGGCCGGCTCGGCGACCTGACCCCGGGCTACTGGTTCGCCGAGAACTCCAAGTACCTCTACCTGATGTTCGCGGCGGCGCCGCGCTTCGACCAGCGCACCGGTCTGCTGTCGACCGAGGGCAAGCTCCTGCGCGGCGCCGTCCGTCCCTGAGGCGGCGTCAGAGCTCGTCGTAGTACCGGCGCTCCTGCACCACCGGGGACTCCACGCCCCGGCTCCCGAGCAACCGGCGCCGCCGGTAGACCCGGGCGTACACCACCAGACCGAGCAGTCCGGCGACCATCAGGATCACGCCGACCATGTCGACGTTCACGCCGGACAGCTCCCAGTCGACACCGAAGGTCAGGATCGCGCCAAGCGCGAACAGACCGATGCAGCCGCCGATACCCATCGACTTCTCCCTCCGAGGCACGCCGCCGCACCCTCCCGGCACGGCGCCATCGGGGCGCCTACCCCGTCCGGGCCGGATCACCGCGGCGAATCGCCGCGGGCCCGGCCGGAGTTCGACGGCCGGGCCCGCGACAGGCCTTGCGGGGGTGGCTACTTGGCGACCAGGTACATCCCGGTGGCGTCCTGCCCGGCCGTGTTGCGGCAGGACTGGTCGCCGGTGGGCTTGGCCCAGAGCAGGGTGAGGCAGCGGCCGAGCGCGAGCTGGCCGTAGTAGTTCGGGTGCATGGACTCGCGGGTGTCGCCCTGGGAGGCGCTCAGGCCCGCGTCCACGAAGCGGGCCCACTCGCTGGTGGTGGCGCTCGGGGCGGTACTGGAGGTGGCCTGCCGGGTGGCCTTGGCGCAGACCTCGCGGCCCGCCAGCATGTCGCGCAGGTCGAGGAACTGGACGCCCTTGGCCTTGGCGACCTTGCCCAGCTCGTTGGAGATCTGCGGGACCAGCGTGTTCCTGGCCCAGTCGGCGTCACCGTTCCAGAACGGGCAGCCGCCGGTGTCGGCCCGGCTCCAGCCGCTCTCCGGGTAGCGCATGTCCGCGCCGCGCGGGATCGGCGAGGGGTAGGACTGGAGCACGATCCGGTACGAGGAGGACGCGTACCCGGCGGCCGTCATCACCGCCCGGATCTCGTCGATCGACTTGCCCACGCCCGCCATCGCGGCGGGCATCCGGGCGTTCACCGCGTCCTGCTGGTCGTCGTAGCAGTACGAGTACCAGATCAGGTAGTCCTTGACGCAGGTCTCGATCACGTCGGCGAAGCCGAGGTCGTTGCCGCCGATCGACAGCGTGATCAGCTTGACGTCGTTGGCGGCCGCGACGGCGGCGAGCTGGTCGGCCTGCGGCAGTTCGCCCTTGTAGGACTGGCCGCCGTTGCTGGCCCGGAAGACGTTGGCGCTGACCGCGCCCGAGCAGGCCAGGTTGATCTGGGTGGTGGCGATGCCGGTCGCGCTGCGCACCTCGGCCGAGTCCGAACGGTCGCACCCGTTCGAGTAGCTGGCCCCGTAGGCGCGGGTGGGGTCGTACGCGCTGCCGGTCCAGGCCCGGTCGGTGCCGGCCCGGCTCCCCGAGGTGACGACGCTGTTGCCCTTCCAGCGCCCGGCCTCGCCGGAGATGTAGCTGTCCCCCAGCGAGACGCTGGCGGTGGGGCCGGTGGCGGCCCCGGCGGGGGTGGCCAGGCTCAGCAGCGGGAGGGTGAGCGCGGCTGCGGCCAGGAAACGCACGGCGGTTCTGATGCTTCGACAACTTTCGAGCACGGCGAAACTCCTGCGAACGGCCTCCCGATGAGTGGGGTGGGGAGGCGCGGGTGAGGGTGGGCCGCCGGCCGGTGGCGCGATGAATGTGACATGCCCACCGTTGTTACCGCTAGGTATCCGACCGGAGTTTCTTCCACGACCCAGGTGGAGTGATGGACCGACTACGCCCGGTATGTCAGTTCGGCCGTTCCGACCTTCGACGGATGTGCGCGAACCGCCTGCGCTGCCAGACGGACCGCCTTGTCAGCAAGCGGGGGGAACACCGTTCATGCGCACCGGACCCACAGTCGGCCTCCTCGTGGTCGCGGCATTCGCCGCCGCCTGCACGCTCGGCTCGGGGCCGGGCACCTCGGGGCCGGGCCGCTCGGCGCCGAGCGGCTCGCCCACCCGGATCAGCGGTTCGGCCTTCAGCACCACACTCGCCCTGCCGAAGACGCCGATCGGCGGCACCGTCACGCTCGGCGGCGCCCGGTTGACCGCCACCGACGCCGCGCTGGGCCGCGGCCTTGACGCCCCGGCCGTCACGGTCACGATCGAGATCAGCAACACCGGCGGCGCCCCCGTGCAGACCATGCTGATGCCTGCCCTGAGCTGCAGCTCCGGCGACGGCACCGCGCCGGGAAGTCCGCTGCTGCAGCTCGGCACGCTGGCCCCGGGCGCGACCGTGACCCGGAACGTCACGGTGGAATGGCCCACCGGGCACCGGCGCTGCGAGGGCTCGCTCTCGGTGGGGGTGACCGCCCTCGACCCCGTCCCCCGGATGGGCAGTTGGACCCTGCCGGACTCGCTCCGCGACGCCGGCAACGCCGCCCTCACCGGCGGCTGAGGCCCGCCCTCAGGTCAGCCGGGACCCCGCCCGGGACGGGAGCAGCACCGCCGCCAGGTCCGCCGCCAGCGCCGGGGCCAGCTCCGGCGGAAGGGCGGCCACGGTCAGCCGGACGGCCGGCGGGGACTGCTGCCGGAACCGGGCGCCGGGGGCCGCGACCCAGCCGCGCTGGGCCAGCCCGGCGATCACCCCGGACTCCTCCGGGACGGGCACCCAGACGTTCAGCCCGCTGGCGCCGTACCCCGTGATGCCGTGCTCGGCCAGCGCGGCCAGCACCGCCTCCCGCCGGACCCGGTAGGTGGCGGCCACCGGGCCGGCCGGGGCCGCGTCGGTGCGCCAGAGCTCGGCCACGGTGCGCTGGAGCAGCAGGCTGACCCAGCCGGTGTCCAGGCGCTGGCGGCCCAGCACCCGGTCGATGGTGGTGGCGTCCCCCGCCACCACGGCGACCCGCAGGTCGGGCCCGTACGCCTTGGCGGCCGAGCGGACCACCGCCCAGTGCGCGGTGTCGGCGGTGGCCAGTGCCTGGTAGGGGCGGTCCACGATGCCGTGCCCGTGGTCGTCCTCGATCACCAGCGTCTCCGGGTGCCGGGCCAGCACCTCGCGCAGCGCGGCCGCCCGCTCGGCGGTGAGTGCCGCGCCGGTCGGGTTCTGCGCCCGGACGGTGACCACCACGGCCCGCGCGCCCGCCGCCAGGGCGGCGGCCAGCGAATCGGGCAGCGGGCCCTGGTCGTCCAGCCGGACGGGGGTGGTGCGCAGCCCGAGTGCGGGCAGCTGGTCCAGCAGGCTGCCCCAGCCCGGGTCCTCGACCGCGACGGAATCACCGGGCCGCAGCCGGGAGTTGAGCAGGCGTCCGATCGAGTCGAGGGCGCCCGAGCAGACCGCGAGCGCGCCGTCGGGGACGCCGTCGGCGAGGAAGCCGGCCCGGGCCAGCGCCAGCAGCCCGGGGTCGGCCACCGGGTGCCCGTACAGCACCGGGTCGGCGTCGCCGGCGGCGGCCGCGACCGCCAGGGCCGGGGCCAGGGCGGGCAGCAGGGCCAAGTCGGGGTTGCCGCTGGAGAGGTCGCGGGAGCCGGCCGGCACCGTGATCGGCACCTGGTCGCGCGGGCTGGTGGCCGGGCGGGGCAGCACCCGGCTGCCCTTGCGTCCGGCGGTCTCGATCACGCCCCGGTCGCGCAGCAGCCGGTAGGCGGCGGCCACCGTGTTGGGGTTGACGCCGAGCTCGACCGCCAGGTCGCGCAGCGGCGGCAGCGCGGCCCCGGGCTGCAGGCGGCCGGAGCTGACGGCCTGTTCGATGTCGGCGGCAATCTCACTGGCACGCCGACCCTTGATCGGATACTCTCCTAGCACAAACACCAGTATGCACTAGTACATAGAGGTTGTCATGTCGGACACGGCTTCGTACACCAGGAACGAGCGCACCACCCCGACCCGCTACCGCGACCGGGCCACCTGGGAGCGCGACGCGATCCACGCCATCCTGGACGCGGCCTACGTCTGCCACCTCGGCTTCGTCGTGGACGGCGCCCCGGTGGTGCTCCCCACCATCTTCGCCCGGGTCGGCGACCGCCTGTACGTGCACGGCTCCACCGGCAGCCGCCCGATGCGCGGCGCGGCGGACGAGGGCATGCCGGTCTGCGTCACCGTCACTCTGGTCGACGGACTGGTGCTGACCAAATCCGCCTTCAACCACTCCGTCAACTTCCGCTCGGTGGTGGCCCACGGCGTCGCGCAGCAGGTGACCGACCCGGAGGAGCTGGCGGTGGCCCTGGACGCCCTGGTGGACCACTCCGTCCCCGGGCGCTCCGGCGAGGTCCGACGGCCGAACGCCAAGGAGATGGCCAAGACCGCCGTGGTCCGGCTGGTGCTCGACGAGGTCTCCGCCAAGACCCGGGCCGACGGCGCGGACGACGACGAGGAGGACCGCGGCCTGCCGTACTGGGCCGGCGTGATCCCGGTCGCCACCGTGCACGGCACCCCCGAGCCGGACGCCACCACCGACGTGCCGCTGCCCGCCCACCTGACCGACTTCCGGCGCTGAGGGGGCGGACACCGTGCTGATCCGATCCTGGGACCGCGGCAGCGAGGCCGAGTGGCGCCAATGGCTGTCCGAAGGACGGGACTTCGGCCTGCTGGCGGCCAACGGCACCGACGGCCGGGGGCCGGTTCTGGTGCCGACCCACTTCCTGCTGGCGGGCGACGAGATCGTGCTCCACCTCGGCGCCCCCAACCCGATCTGGGCGGCGATCCGGGCCGACCCCGCCGTCACCCTCGCGGTCACGGACGACTACGCCTTCGCCGCCGGCGGCTGGCGCGGCGACCCGTACGTACCGACCAGCTACTACGCCTCGGTCCACTTCTCCTGCACCGCCGAGCCGGTGGACGAGCCGGCCGGCAAGGCCGACATCCTCGACCGCCAGCTGGCCCACTTCGAGCCGGACTGGCCGGGCGCCGCCCCGGTGACGCCGGGTCAGCAGCCGTACGGGCCGCTGCTCTCCGGCATCCGGGGCCTGCGGCTGGCCATCGACCGGGTGGACGCCAAGTTCAAGTACGACGACAAGAAGCCGGTCGAACAGCAGGCGGGCTTCGCCGAGCGGCTGGCCGAGCGCGGCACCGGCCGGGACGCGGGCGCCCGGGCGCAGCTGCTGCGCCGCAACGCCCTGCGGACAGGCTGCCCGCTGGGGTAGGGCCACTCCGGACGGGTGGTGGCCGGATGCGACATTTCGTCAGATCAACCGCAGAGCGCGCATTTTGCGCACGCGGCTGGTGAAATGAGGGACGTACCCTGCCCAACGGCCGCACCGGTGGGCCGTCGACCCTAGGGAGCGCGTCCTGTCCACCACCTCTCCGGCCCAGCCTGCCGATCAGGCCCATCTGGGCCACGTCGTCTTCATCTCGGCGGCCGCCGCCATGGGCGGCTTCCTGTTCGGCTACGACAGCGCCGTGATCAACGGCGCGGTGACGGGCATCCAGAGCCACTTCGGCGTCGGCAACGGCGAGACCGCCTTCGTGGTGGCGATCGCCCTGCTCGGCTCGGCGGTCGGAGCGGTGCTGGCCGGGCGGCTGGCCGACCATCTGGGCCGGGTCAGGACCATGCTGCTGGCCGCGACCCTGTTCGCGATCAGCGGCATCGGCTCGATGTTCCCGCCCAACATCGAGATGCTCGGCTTCTGGCGGGTGATCGGCGGCATCGCGATCGGCATCGCCTCGGTGATCGCCCCGACCTACATCGCCGAGGTCGCCCCGACCGCCTACCGGGGGCGGCTGGCCTCGTTCCAGCAGCTCGCCATCGTGCTCGGCATCACCGTCTCCCAGCTCGCCAACTGGGCGCTGAACGAGGCGGCCGGCGGCAGTTCGACCGGCCACCTCGGCGGCATCCAGGCCTGGCAGTGGATGCTCGGCGTGGAGACCATCCCGGCCGTCGTCTACGGCGTGATGGCGCTGGCCATCCCGGAGTCGCCGCGCTACCTGATCGCCGACCGCCGCGAGGACCAGGCCCGCAAGGTCCTGCTCGAGGTCGAGGGCGAGGGCGTCGACCTGGACGCCCGGGTGGCCGAGATCCGCGCCGTGCTGGACACCTCGCACAAGCCCCGGCTGGGGGACCTGCTGGGCGGCCGGTTCGGCCTGCTGCCAATCGTCTGGATCGGCATCGGCGCCTCGGCCTTCCAGCAGTTCGTCGGCATCAACGTGATCTTCTACTACTCCTCCTTCCTCTGGCAGTCGGTCGGCATCGACGAGTCCAACTCGCTGCTGATCAGCCTCTCCACCTCGATCGTCAACGTGGTCGGCACCGTGATCGCGATCTCCCTGGTGGACCGGATCGGCCGCAAGCCGCTCGCCCTGGCCGGCTCGATCGGCATGGCCGCCGCCCTCGGCACCGCCGCCTGGGCCTTCTCGTACCGGCACGGCACCGGCGACACCGCCACCCTGGACGACACCCACGCCACCGTCGCGCTGGTCGCCGCGCACGTCTTCGTGCTCTGCTTCGCCTTCTCCTGGGGCGTGGTGGTCTGGGTGCTGCTCGGCGAGATGTTCCCCAACCGGATCCGCGCGCTCGCCCTCTCGGTGGCCGCCTCGGCCCAGTGGATCGCCAACTGGGCGATCACCGTCAGCTTCCCGAGCCTCTCGGACTGGAACCTCTCCGCCACCTACGTCATCTACGCGGCCTTCGCCCTGCTCTCCATCCCCTTCGTGGCGTACTGCATCAAGGAGACCAAGGGGAAGTCCCTGGAGGAGATGGGCTGAGTGGACGTCATCCTGCCCGCCCAGGGCATCGGCCCCGGCGTGCTGCTGCTCCCCGAGCCCGGCACCGAACCCGGCCCGCTGGTCGAACGCCTGCTGGCCGAGGGCTTCGCGGTGCTCACCGGCCCGGCCGGGCCGGAGCAGCTGCTGACGCACGACCAGGTGGTCGGCGACGCCGTCGGGGTGGTCGGCCTCGGCCCCGGCGCCGGGGCGGCCCTGGAGCTGGCCACCGCCGAGGGCGACCGGGTCGCCGCCGTGGTCGCCTGCTACGGCCTCCCGGCGGACCCGGAGTTCAGCTACCTCGGCCTGACCGCCCACGTGCTGGGCCACTTCGCCGAATCCGACCGGACCGTCCCCGTCCCGGCCGTGGACGAGGCCGCGATCCGGCTCGGCGAGGCCACCGACGTCCGCCCCGAGCTGCACTTCTACCCCGCCGACCACGCCTTCATGACCGACGGGTCCGACCGTCTGCAGTCCGGCATCGCCTGGCAGCGCACCCTCACCTTCCTCTGGGCCCACCTCGGCTGACGCCCGTCCCGGACCCTCGGGCCGCGCCGGGCCCGCCCGTCCCGATATTCGGATGACACCTGCGCGGCCGCCAGCCATAGTCACGCAGGTGAACAGCACCCGTTTCCCCTGGGCCGGCCGCAACTACCGGGTCCAGACGGCCGCCACCGTCATCAGCGGCCTCGGAAACGCCGGCGCCCCCATCGCCACCGCCTTCGCCGTCCTCGACCTGGGCGGCAGCACCACCGACGTCGGCTACGTGACCGCCGCCCGGATCGCCCCGATGGTGCTCTTCCTGCTCCTCGGCGGCGCCCTGGCCGACCGCCTCCCCCGCCACCACGTGATGGTCGCCGCCAACCTGTTCAGCGCGCTCTCGCAGGCGCTGCTGGCCGCCGCCGTGCTCACCGGCACCGCCCGGCTCTGGCACCTGCTCCTGCTCTCCGCCGCCGGCGGCATCGGCCACGCGTTCTACGCCCCGGCCTCCGAGGGCATGATCATGGAGTCGGTGGCCAAGGAGCACGCCTCCCGCGCCTTCGCGGTCTTCCGGATGGCGCTCAACGGCGCCCAGATCGGCGGCGCCGCCCTCGGCGGCGCCCTGGTCGCCGCGGTCGGCCCCGGCTGGGTACTGGCGATCGACGCCGTCGGCTTCGCCGCGGCCGCCGCGCTGCGCCTGCTGCTGGAGCCGAACACCCTGACCGACCGGGCCGGGGAGGCCGGCGGTCTGCTGGCCGATCTCCAGGACGGCTGGCGGGAGTTCGCCGGCCGCCGGTGGCTCTGGGTGGTGGTGCTCCAGTTCAGCGTGGTGATGGCCGCGCTCGGCGCGGTCGAGTCGGTCTACGGCCCGGTGGTGGCCAAGGAGCGGCTCGGCGGCGCGGACGCCTGGGGCCTGGCCCTCGCCGCGTTCGGCCTCGGTCTGCTGGCCGCCGGTCCGCTGATGGTCCGTTGGCAGCCGCAGCGCCTGCTGCTGGTCGGCAACTACGGCGTCTTCCTGTTCGCCCTCCCGGCCGCCGCGCTGGCCGCCGCCGCCCCGCTGCCGGTGCTCTGCGCGGCGATGTTCGTCAGCGGCGCGGGCATCACCGTCTTCGGCGTCAACTGGATGGTCGCGCTCCAGCAGGAGGTCCCGGCCGAGCTGTTCTCCCGCGTCTCGGCCTACGACCACTTCGGCTCGCTCGCCCTGATGCCGATCGGTACCGCCGCCGCCGGACCGCTCGCCCTGGTGCTCGGGATGCGCGGCGCGCTCTGGACCTGTACGGCGCTCATCGCGCTGCTCGCGCTGCTGGTGCTGGCCGAGCCCCAGGTCCGCCGCCTCCGCCGGGCCGCCCCGGACGTTGTACCGGAACGGGAAACCGTCACTTCCGGGTGACTTGAGGCAACCGTCCCCCGGGTTCGTTCGTCCGACCATGTGACAACGGTGTCACCTTGGGGGGAGCCAAGTGCCAAAGCCGCTGCTGTTCCTGGACGTCGACGGAGTCCTCAACCCGGTCTGCCCGCACCCGGACGACGACTTCGACACCCACACCCTGCTCGGCTACGCCGTGCTGCTCTCCGCCCGCCACGGCCACTGGCTGCGCGAGCTGGCCGAGTCGTACGAACTCTGCTGGGCCACCACCTGGGAGGAGCGGGCCAACGTCCACATCGGGCCCCGGCTCGGCCTGCCCGAGCTGCCGGTGGTCCGGTTCACGGGGTACGTGCCCCGGCCGGACGACCCCAAGGTCCCGCTGATGGACCTGTTCGCCGCGCACAAGTGGGCGCCGCTGCTCCGGTACGCCGACGGCCGTCCGTTCGCCTGGATCGACGACATCATCCCGGGCAGCCTGCTCCGCCGGAGCCTGCTGCGCCGGGACCAGCTGCTGCTGCGGATCGACCCCGGCCAGGGGCTGCAACGCCACCACGTGGACCGGCTGTTGAGCCGCCCGCCCGCCGTCGGCCGGCTCCGCCGGCTCTCCGCCTGAGCCGACGGGCCGTCAACCCCGGCGCCCGTCAACGCGTGGGGCCCGTCAGCCCGTCAGCCCGTGGGCAGCCAGCTCACGTGCCCCGCCAGCAGCGCGTACCCGACGAAAGCGACGGTGTCGATCAGCCCGTGCGCCACCACCAGCGGCATCACCCGGCCCCAGCGCCGGTACAGCAGGCAGAACACCACGCCCATCACCATGTTGCCGACCAGCCCGCCGACCCCCTGGTAGAGGTGGTACGAGCCGCGCAGCAGCGATCCCGCCACCACCATGGCGGGCCAGCCCCACCCCAACTGCCCGAGCCGGCGCAGCAGGTAGCCGAGCACGATCACCTCTTCGGCGATCGAGTTCTCCCAGGCCGAGCCGAGCAGCACCGGCACCCGCCACCAGACGTCCGGCAGTCCGGACGGGGCGACGGTCAGATTGAAGCCGGCCGCCTGCGAGGCCAGGTAGAGCAGCAGGCCGGAGCCGCCGATCGCGGCCGCCACCGCCGTGCCCCGGCCCAGGTCGCGCCACTTCTGCCGGAGGTCGAAGCCGAGCACCCGCAGCGAGACGCCCTCGCGCACCAGCAGGTAGCCGACCAGGGCGACCGGCATCAGGCCGCGCCCGATGTAGTACAGCTGCCAGGCCAGGTCCAGCCACGGGCGGCCGGGCGCCCGGGAGCCGTTCAGGGTGGCCACCTGCTTGGCCAGCGCCGCGGGCTCGGTGACCGAACCGAGGAAGCTGATCAGCGCGCCCAGCCCGCTCATCCCGAACGAGAGCCCGAGCACCACCAGCAGCTCGATCCCGAGCAGCCTGCGCGAGATCCCGGCGGTCTCCGGCGGGGTCGAAACAGTCGTCACCTGGACTCCAACGCGATGATCGGCCCGGCGGACCGCCGGGCCGATCATCCTCGCATACCTGTCTGAGGACGGATCAGCCCTGGATCGGCCGCACGTCGAGCCGCACGTGGTCGACCGCCCAGAACCAGTTGTTGCCCGCGTCGTACATCCGGAACTTCAGCGTCACCGAGCCCGCCCCCGCCGGGACGGCGAACTGCCGGGTCACGAAGCTGTTCTGGACGTCCTTGCCCGCGTTGTCGTTGCCGGTGGCGTCGGAGCTCCAGAACACCAGCCGGACCTCCTGGCCGGTGTCGAAGACGGCCGTGACGGCGGCCTTCTGCGGGGCCTCCTGGCGGTAGTGCGAGTCGAAGCCCAGGTGCAGCGTGCCGGTGCCGGCCGGGATCGCCACGGCGGGCGAGACCAGGGTGGAGTCGAACTTGCCCTTGCCGGACGGGGCGCCGGTGTCGTCCCAGTCGTCCGGGTCGGCCACCGCGAGCACGCCCAGGCCGCGGGTGAAGGCCCCCCGGTCCTGCCCGGCCGGGTTGGACCAGGCGCGCTTGGTGTGGAAGGTCCAGCCCTGCAGCCGCGCCGTGCCCTGCGGCATGCCCGGCGCGTTCAGCACCGACCACCCCTGCGGGGCCTGCGCCGTCCAGCCGGAGACGCCGCCGATCGGAGCGAGCAGCGGGGCGAGCGACTCGAAGTCCTCGCCGAGCAGGTGACCGGCCATCACCGGGGCGGTCCTGGCGGCCAGTTCGCCGTCGGCGAGCACGAAGCGCTCCCCGGCCCGGGCCCGGGCGGTGACCAGGATCCGGTGGGTGGCGCCGTCCGGCAGCACGGCGGGCGGCTGCACCTCCCACTCGGCCGTCGCGGTGGCGCCCTCGGCCAGTGCGGCGGGCGGCGCGGTGACCACCTTCGCGGTCCAGCCCGGCGGCAGCACCGGCTGGGCCTCGACGCCGGCCAGCGCGGCGGCGGCGGTGAAGCGCGCGGTCACCCGGGCGGCCCGGCCCGGGAGCAGGATCGCCTCGTCGACGGTGGCCGAGGCCGCGCCCAGCGCCACGTCCAGGGCGAGCAGGTCGGCCAGGCCCATCGCCGGGTCGGTCACGCCCTGCTCCTGGCCGGGCATCCGCCCGGCGTAGCGCCGACGGAACGTCAGGTCGCCCTGGACCGAGATCGCCAGGTCGTACCAGCCCTCGCGGTTGACCTTGACCCGGACCGGCCGGGTGTCCTGCCCGGTGATCCGGACCTCCTGCACCCCGCCGCCGTACGCCAGGTCGCCGATCAGGAAGACCTGCGGGTTCTTCGAACGGTTGATCAGGTGGAACTCCAGCACCCGCTCGGCGCCGGACTCCGGGAACAGCTCCACCTCGTACGCCCCGGCGGCGTCGCCGCGCAGGTGCCAGTGCGAGCCGTTCGGGCCGTGCACCCGCAGGTCGTAGCCCTCCGGGCCGATCGCCCAGCTGTCGGAGAGCCGGTCCTTGGCGGCCACGGTGTAGTGCCGGGGCGGGGTGCCGGGGGCCGGGTAGGCGGCGAACACCGCGCCCTGCTTGCCCTGGTTGGCCAGCTCCAGGGTCAGTTGGCCCTGCCGGACCTGGGGCTTGAGCCGCAGTACGTACGGGTTCGGCCGGGCCGCCCGGGTCCCCTGCTGCTGCCTGGGCAGCACCTGCGGGCTGGGCACGGTCGGCGCCGGCAGCTTGCCGGTGTCGGTGACCTTCTGCCGGTTGCCGCTGGTGTCGGGCAGCTGCGGCCAGACCGGGTCGCGGCCGGAGAAGTCGAAGACCGAGGTCAGGTCGCCGGTGACGGACCGTCGCCAGGGGCTGATGTTGGGCTCGGCCACGCCGAACCGCTGCTCCAGGAAGCGGAGCACCGAGGTGTGGTCGTAGACGGTGGAGTCCACCACGCCGCCCCGGGTCCACGGCGAGACCACCACCATCGGCACCCGCACGCCCAGGCCCATCGGGTACGGGCCGGAGACCACGGTCTCCCCGGCGGGCAGGGTGTCCGACCAGGTGAGCGAGCCGTCGGCGGCCTTCACCCGGTACCGGCCGTCCTGGCCGACCACCCGGTGGTACGTGGCGGTGCCCTTGCTGACCCGGACCACCACCTCGCCGTCCACCGGCACGGTGGAGCTGCCGCGCCCGGCCGCCAGCGGCGGCACCGGGGGGAGCAGGTGGTCGGAGAAGCCGCCGTGCTCGTCGTAGTTGAGGATGAAGACGGTCTTGGCCCAGACCTCGGGCTTGGCCGCCAGCGCGGAGAGCAGCCGGGAGGTCAGGTGCTCGCCGTTCGGCGGCGCGTAGTTGGCGTGCTCGGAGAGCGCGGCGGGCGCCACCAGCCAGGACACCTGCGGCAGCGCGTCGGCCTGGACGTCGGCGGTGAACGCCGCCACCAGCGCGTCGCCCATCGCGAACGGGTCGTTCTTCTTCGCCGGGTCGCCGACCATCTTCATGCCGCGCTCGTACAGCGACTCACCGGGCTTCGCCCGCTGGAACGGGGCGAACCAGGCCAGCGCGTTGTCGTCGTAGTTGTCCAGCGCCTGGTACGTCCGCCAGCTGATCCCGGCCCGCTCCAGCCGCTCGGCGTAGGTGGTCCACTCGTAGCCGCCGGCGATGTAGCTGTTGTCGGTCACCGGGACGTCCCGGACGGTGCCGCCGCTGGTGCCGGTCATGAAGTGGTCGCGGTTGGTGTTGGTGTTGCACTGCACCGAGGCGAAGTAGTGGTCGCAGGTGGTGAAGACCGAGGCGATCGCGTTGTAGAACGGCATGTCGGCGGGCTCGTAGTAGCCCTGGCCGAGCCAGCCCGAGGAGCGCCGGGACACCCCGCCGTCGGCCAGGCCGTCGTTCCACGCCTTCATCGAGTCGACGTAGCCGAAGGCGGGCGCGCCCTGCTGGTACGCGCTGGTGTGCGCGGCGTTCATCGGGAACGGCAGCAGGTGCCCCTCCTTCCGGGACGCGTCCGGCTGGTGGAACACCGAGCGCCCGTTCACCCCGCGCACGGCGCTGCGGTCACCGAAGCCGCGCACCCCGGGCAGGGTGCCGAAGTAGTGGTCGAACGACCGGTTCTCCTGCATCAGCACCACCACGTGCTGAATGTCCGTCAGCTTGCCGGGCCTGCCCGGCGCGGCCAGCGCCTCCCGGACGCTGAGCGGCAGGGCGGACAGGACGGCGGCCGCGGCGGCGCCGCCGAGCAGGGTGCGGCGTGAGACTTCGGGACTCATCGGGGTGCTCCTCGTTCACAGCACAGGGCCACTGTTCGGCCCGGACCCGCTATGTCTAATTGCCCGAGATGTACAGCCAGCATTGATCAAATGGCGGCCCGATGACCGCAGGTTGTTCGAACAACTCGCCCGATGGTCTGGACCACCTGTCGACCCGTCACCCCACCAGCCAGGTGTGCACCGGCTCCCCGCCGCGCATGTGCTCCAGGTAGCGCCGGGTCATCGCGGCGATCGCCGAGGAGCGGTCCATCCCGTACCGCTCGCGCAGCAGGTGCACCGTGGCGGCCTGCCAGGACGCCCCGTTGGTGCGGCGCACGCAGCGCTGCTCGATGATGCCGAGGTAGCGGTCCCGGTCGCCGGGCTCGACGCCCCACTCGTCCAGCCCCTGACGGGCCAACGGGAGCAGCTCGTTCAGCACCAGCTCGGTGGCGGCCACCGGGACGGTGCCCTTGGCGCCCCGGCCCGCCTTCGGCCACTGGAGCACGGCGTCGATGCCGTACCGGGCGGCGGTGTGGAAGTTCTCGTCCGCCCGTTCGAACGGCAGCCTGGTCCAGATCGGCCTGGGCTGCTCGGCCAGCACCCGGACCAGTCCGTAGTAGAAGGCGGCGTTGGCCAGGGTGTCGACCACGGTCGGCCCGGCCGGCAGACAGCGGTTCTCCACCCGCAGGTGCGGCACGCCGTCGGCGACGTCGTACACCGGGCGGTTCCAGCGGTAGACGGTGCCGTTGTGCAGGCGCATCTCGGCCAGCTTCGGGATGCCGCCGGAGGCCAGCACCTTGGCCGGGTCCTCGTCGTCGCAGATCGGCAGCAGGGCGGGGAAGTAGCGCTGGTTCTCGCTGAACAGGTCGAGCGCGGAGTCCACCCAGCGCTCGCCGAACCAGGTGATCGGGCGCACCCCCTGCGCCTTGAGCTCGGCCGAACGGGTGTCGCAGGCCTGCTGGAACAGCACCGGCCTGGTCTCCCGCCAGAGCTCCCGGCCGAACAGGAACGGCGAGTTGGCCCCCAGCGCCAGCTGGACCGAGGAGATCGCCTGGGCCGCGTTCCAGACCGGGGCGAACCGCTCCGGAGTGACCTGGAGGTGCAGCTGCAGCGAGGTGGCGGCGGCCTCGGCGACCATCGTCACCGACTCGACCTGGAGCCGCTCCACCCCTTCGATGTCGAGTGCGATGTCCTCGCCCCTGGCGGCCATGATCTGGTCGCTGAGCAGGGTGTACCGGTCGTTGTGCGACATCGCGTCCAGGCCGGTGTGGTCCAGGTCCAGGGTCGGCAGGATGCCCACCATGGCGATCCGGGCGCCGACCTCCTCGGCCTTCCGGTCGGCGTAGCGCAGGCCGGTGTCGATCTCCTCGCGGAGCTCGTCCAGCACGTGGCCGGTGAGCCGGCGGGCGGCGATGTTCAGCTCGATGTTGAACTGGCCCAGCTCGGTCTGGAAGTCGCCGGAGGCGATCGAGGCGAGCACCTGTTCGTTCCGCATCACCGGACGGCCGAGGTCGTCGGCCAGGTTGAGCTCGATCTCCAGGCCGACCATGGCCTTCGGCCGGTCGAAGCGCCCCTCGCGCAGCATCCGCTCCAGGGCGTCCTGACAGGCTTGGAGCTTCCGCCGGTACAGCTGCCGATCGGACAGTTCCGCGCGTGTCGCCACGACCTTCTCGCCCATGGGTGCCCCTTCACCTAGGTCGACCGTCCCTGCATCATGCCCCACCGGAAGATCCCTAGCCCCCGGCCCTAACACAGCGGCCGAACAAGGTTGTTGACGGCACGTCAGTGAATTCCCGACTTGCCATCGCACACCGAACGTGATAAGAAGGTCACCCTGTGCACCTGTTCGAGTAGAATTCGCACAGCCCTCGCCCGGCGCCTGCCGCTCCCGAAGACCTCGCGACGGCAGGCCCGCGCCCGCGCCGCGATCATGCCCAACCGGACACGGCCCAGGTTCCGTCACTGCCACGCCGGTATGCCGCACTCGCACGCCGATCTAGCACGGAGAGGCGACCCGCCATGACTCTGCAGACCCCTCAGCCCCCGTTGAGCGCTCTGCGCGCCGTCCTCGGCGCGCTCGACAGCACCACCGCGCTCGACCTGCCCTCCGCCGCCGCCCTGCGCGGCGCCGGTCGGCTGCTACCCGCGCACCCGCTCGCGGTGCACGTGCTCGACGAGCCCGGTGCCGCACTGGCCACCGCCCGCCGAACGGGCTGGCGGTTCCTGATCCGGGCCGGCAATGAGACCGCCGCCGCGGCCGAGGTGGTCGAATCGGCCGACGGCCACACCTTCTCCCACTTCACCGCCGGCCCCTATCCGGACTCCACCCTGCGCGCGCTGCGCCAGGCCGGGCAGCTCGCACTCGCCTCCCGCGCCAGGCACCAGCCCCGACTGCTCTCCATGCCGGGCCACTACGCCACCGCGCTCTGGCTGCACCACCCCGAGCCCGGCCCCTCGGTCGACCTGCTGATCCCGCTCGCCCCGGCCCCGCTCGGCATCACCGCGCACCGGGTCTACCCGGCCGGCGAGCTGCTCGCCCTGCTGACCCGGCCGCTGGCGCTCGGCCGGTCCTGATTCCGCGCCCGAACGGGCCATCGGCGGCAACCCACCCGGGTCAGCCGCCGATGGCCCGTTCCGGCACGCCCGGAGCCGGGCGCCATCTGAACGGGTGATCCCTGCGATCCAGTTGTGGCGCATGTCACGAAATCGCTGCGGGACGGCCCCGGTATGACGACACTGGGAACCGACGCGGGGGGCGACCTGTCCTACCCGTCGGAGCGCCGGTTCACACCTGGGCCGGGCAGGGGATCGGATCGTCGGGGCGGGGCAACCCAGGGGGGCTGCTTGCGTCCGGCCGACCGGGTCGCAAGCGAAGCGAGGGTACGAAGATGTGCCAGCACCGTCCTGAGTGTCCGTCCGCGGACTCCACCGACCACGAGGCGGCCGTCACCGTGGCCTGCCACCCCGACCAGGGGTGGAGCCTGCTCTGCAACGGGGTCCTGCTCTTCGAGGACACCGGCGAGCTCATGCCCGACGGCCGGGTGGTCGGGCCCCGCCGCCCGCTGGCCATCGCCTCCTAGCACCAAGACGGGTGCCCCCGGCGGAGTGGCTCCGCCGGGGGCACCCGTCACCTGCTCAGGAGCCGTACTCGTCCAGCGGCGGGCAGGAGCAGACCAGGTTGCGGTCGCCGTACGCGCCGTCGATCCGGCTCACCGGCGGCCAGTACTTGTCCGCCGGGTTCACGCCGGCCGGGAAGACGGCCTCCTGGCGCGAGTAGCCGTGGTTCCACTCGCCGGCCATGGTGGCGGCGGTGTGCGGGGCGTTGCGCAGCGGGTTGTCGTCCGCCGCCCACTCGCCGCTGCCGACCTTCTCGATCTCGGCCCGGATCTGGATCATGGTCTCGCAGAACCGGTCGATCTCGCCCAGGTCCTCGGACTCGGTCGGCTCGATCATCAGCGTGCCGGCCACCGGGAAGGACATGGTCGGGGCGTGGAAGCCGTAGTCGATCAGGCGCTTGGCGATGTCGTCCACGGTCACCCCCGTCTCCTTGGTGAGCGGGCGCAGGTCGATGATGCACTCGTGCGCGACCAGACCGCCGGGGCCGGTGTAGAGCACCGGGAAGTGCGGGGCGAGCCGCTTGGCGATGTAGTTCGCGTTCAGCACCGCGACCTGGGTGGCGCGCTTGAGGCCCTCGCCGCCCATCAGCCGGACGTACGCCCAGGAGATCGGCAGGATCGCCGCCGAGCCCCATGGGGCGGCCGAGATCGGGCCGACGCCGGTGGCCGGGCCCGCCTCGGACTGCAGCGGGTGGTTCGGCAGGTACGGCGCCAGGTGCGAGCGCACCGCGACCGGGCCGACGCCCGGGCCGCCGCCGCCGTGCGGGATGCAGAAGGTCTTGTGCAGGTTGAGGTGCGAGACGTCCGCGCCGAACTTGCCCGGCTTGGCGAGGCCGACCAGGGCGTTCAGGTTGGCACCGTCCACGTACACCTGGCCGCCGGCCTCGTGCACGAGGGCGCAGATGGTGGTGATCTCGGTCTCGAACACGCCGTGGGTGGACGGGTAGGTGACCATCAGCACCGAGAGCTGGTCGCGGTGCTGCTCGATCTTCGCCTTCAGGTCCTCGACGTCGACGTCGCCGTCGGTCAGGGTCTTCACCACGACCACCCGCATGCCGGCCATCACGGCCGAGGCCGCGTTGGTGCCGTGCGCGGAGGCCGGGATCAGGCAGACGTCGCGCTGGGTGTCGCCGTTGGCCCGGTGGTACGCCCGGACCGCGAGCAGACCGGCCAGCTCGCCCTGCGAGCCGGCGTTCGGCTGGATCGAGACCGCGTCGTAGCCGGTCACCTCGACCAGCTGCTGCTCCAGCTCGCGGATCAGGGTCAGGAAGCCCGCGGCCTGGTCGACCGGGGCGAACGGGTGCAGCTGGCCGAACTCGGGCCAGGTCACCGGCTCCATCTCGGTGGTCGCGTTGAGCTTCATGGTGCAGGAGCCCAGCGGGATCATGCCGCGGTCCAGCGCGTAGTCCCGGTCCGAGAGGCGGCGCAGGTAGCGCAGCATCGCGGTCTCGGAGCGGTGGCTGTGGAAGACCGGGTGGGTCAGGTACTCGTCCTCGCGGACCAGCGCGGCGGGCAGCGCGTCGGCGGTCTCGGCGACCTCGCCGGCGGTGACGCCGAAGGCGGCCCAGACGGCGGCCAGGTGCTCGCGGGTGGTGGTCTCGTCGCAGGAGACCGAGACCAGGTCCTCGCTCGCCCGGAACACGTTCACGCCGTTGGCGCGCGCGGCGGCGACCACCTCGGCCGCCCGGCCGGGCACCTTCGCGGTGACGGTGTCGAAGAACTGACCGGTGGTCAGCTCGACCCCGCCCGCGCGCAGGCCCTCGGCCAGCGCGGCGGCGTAGCGGTGGGTCCGGCGGGCGATGTCGGCCAGACCGTCCGGGCCGTGGTAGACCGCGTACATCGAGGCCATCACGGCCAGCAGCACCTGGGCGGTGCAGATGTTGGAGGTGGCCTTCTCGCGGCGGATGTGCTGCTCGCGGGTCTGCAGCGCCAGCCGGTAGGCGCGGTTGCCGTCGGCGTCGACCGAGACGCCGACCAGGCGGCCGGGCAGGTTGCGGGCGTACGCGGCGCGGACCGCCAGGTAGCCGGCGTGCGGGCCGCCGAAGCCCATCGGGACACCGAAGCGCTGCGAGGTGCCGCAGGCGATGTCGGCGCCGAGCGAGCCGGGCGACTTGAGCAGGGTGAGCGCCAGCAGGTCGGCGGCGACCGCGACGATCGCGCCCAGGCCGTGCGCCTGCTCGATCACCGGGGCCAGGTCGCGCACCGCGCCGGAGGCGCCGGGGTACTGGAGCAGCAGGCCGAAGACGCCGCGCTCGGCGATCTCGGCCGGGATGCCGTCGGACAGGTCGGCGACGACCACCTCGACCCCGGTCGGCTCGGCCCGGGTCTGGATCACCGCGATGGTCTGCGGCAGGGTGTCGGCGTCGACCAGGAAGACCCCGCCCTTGACCTTGGTGACCCGGCGGGCCAGCGCCATCGCCTCGGCGGCGGCGGTGCCCTCGTCGAGCAGCGAGGAACCGGAGGTGTCCAGACCGGTCAGGTCGGCGACCAGGGTCTGGAAGTTGATCAGCGCCTCCAGCCGGCCCTGCGAGATCTCCGGCTGGTACGGCGTGTAGGCGGTGTACCAGGCCGGGTTCTCTAGCACGTTGCGCAGGATCACCGGCGGGGTGAAGGTGCCGTAGTAGCCCAGGCCGATCATCGGCTGGAGCACCTCGTTGCGGGAGGCCAGCCCGCGCAGCTCGGCCAGCACCTGGGCCTCGCTCCGGCCGGCCGGCAGGCCGAGCGCGGTCAGGCTCTTGATCGCGTCCGGGACGGCCGCGTCGGACAGCTCGTCCAGCGAGCCGTACCCGACCTGCGCCAGCATCTTCTCCTGGGCGGCGGCGTCGGGGCCGATGTGACGGTTCTCGAAGGGGCTCGACTGCTCGAGCTCGGTGAGGGTCGGCTGGGCGTTCATGGGGGTCGAGGCCTCCTGGTCACGGACCGGCGGGGGCACGCACGCCGGACGGCAACGCCGCCGTGGGACAGCGGGGCCGGGGACGAACGAGCCCGTCAGGCCTCCCCCTCTGTCATCGGTACCTGAGAGCTTCGCCCGCGCGGGACGGCCTGAGCCGCCCCGTCGGCTTGCACCGTCGGTGAGGGTGGGTCCCGTCGGCCCCTTCGCCGTCGGTCCTGCCCTGCTTTCCAGAGTGACCTACCCCGCACGGTACGGATGCCTGAGAGATTCCGGGGAGGGTTTGCTCCTTCGGCGTCCCCGTGACACCACGTCTGCGGTGCGGGGACTCTCCCGAGCGGGCTCGGCAGTCGGGGCCCAGGGTACCAGCGCAAGCGCCGCAGATCACGGGTGCCCCTGGTCACTCCGGGGGCGGCAGGCGGCCCCCGAACGGCCCAGTCCGCTCCCGGACGGCCGCATCCGGCTCGCCGCCGTCCGATTGATGGCTTTTCGTGTGAAGTGCGGCCGTCCAGCTCCTTCGGCCGCCCCCTGACGGAGTGTCAACGGGGCTTTCGTACCTGCTGGAGGACAGCGTGCAGACCGACATCGACCCGCGAGACCTGATCGGCCACAAGGCGGTCGACCGGAACGGCGACAAGATCGGCACGGTCGACGAGGTCTACCTGGACGACGCGACCGGTGAGCCGGAGTGGGCCGCCGTCCGGACCGGGATCTTCGGCCGGGACGCCTTCGTCCCGCTCACCACCAGCGAGTTCTCCGGGGAGGAGCTCAAGGTGCCGTACGACAAGTCGCTGATCAAGGACTCGCCCGACTTCGGGGTCGGCCAGCACCTCTCCCCCGCCCAGGAGCTCCAGCTCTACCGCTACTACGGCCTGGACGCGGGCGGTGCCGCTGCCCCGACCGCAGCGGCGGCCGCAGCCGCGGCCAGCAACGGGTCGGGGTCCGCCAAGGACCTCGACTTCGGCACAGTCGGCACCCTCAGCAAGGAAACCAGCGTGAACGCTTCACCCGCCCCGACCATGACCGCCGCTCCGATGGCCTTCACCGCCACCACCGAGACCCCGGCCGCCAAGCAGCCCGAGTCGGTCGGCACCGCTCCCCCCGCCCACGCCACCGTCCCGACCGTGCCGGGCAACGCACCGGCCGGCCCGGTGGAGATCACCTGCCGCGAGGAGCGGCTGGACGTCACCACCGAGTGGCACGTGCTGGGGACGGCGAAGCTGCGCAAGTACGTCACCACCGAGGCGGTCGAGCGCAAGGTGCCGGTGGTGAAGGAGCGGGTCCGGGTCGAGCGGGTGCCGGTCACCGAGGCCGAGCGGGCGGCGCTGAGCGAGCAGGAGATCGCCGAGGCGGTCGAGGAGGTGACGCTCCGGGAGGAGCGACCGGTGGTGCGCAAGTACCTGGCGCCGATCGAGCGGGTCCGCCTGGTGGTCGAGCGCTACACCGAGGAGGCGGTGATCCGCGACGAGCTGCGCCGCGAGCAGGTGGAGATCCACGACGCCACCACCGCGCCCGAGCCGCCCGCCGCCCCGGCGCAGGCCCCTTCGAACACGTCCCAGCTGCGCCCGGAACCGCTCCGTCCGGCCTGACGCCGCACCACTTTGCCAAAGCTTCACCAAGCAATATTTGACAGAGTGAAGTATCTGTCGGCATCTTTACTTCAGTTCATTGACTTTCTCCCACCTGAAGCTCTCTGCCCGGGTGGCCCGAACTGGAGGAAAATCCGTGAGGCCGAGCAGCGCGCGCGTGCTCCCCGCCCTGGTGTTGGCGATGCTGGCGTTCAGCGTGGTGCAGACCGCGGTCGTCCCGATCCTGCCGTCACTGGCCAAGGAACTGGACGTCTCAGGTTCGAACATCACCTGGCTGATGACGGCGAACCTGCTGTCCGCCGCCGTACTGACCCCGCTGCTCGGCCGCTTCGGCGACCTGCGCGGCCGCAAGCCGATGCTGCTGGTCTCGCTCGGCGGCCTGGTCGCCGGGTCCGCCCTGGCGGTCGGCACCCACTCCTTCACCTGGCTGGTGGTCGCCCGCGTCCTTCAGGGCGCGGGCGGCGGGGTGCTCCCGCTGGCGATCAGCATCGTCCGGGACGAGCTCCCCAAGGAGAAGGTCACCGGCGGCGTCGCGCTGATCAGCGCCTCGATGGGCGTCGGCAGCGGCCTGGGCCTGGTCGCCACCGGCCTGCTGCTGGAGCACTGGAACTACAAGTCGATCTTCTGGATGGGCCTGGCCTTCGGCCTGCTCGCCGTGGTCCTGGTGATCTTCCGGGTCCCGACCGACCCGGTGACGGACAAGAACGGCGGCGCCGACCCGCTCGGCGCCATCACCCTGGCCGGCTGGCTCTCCGCCCTGCTGGTCGCGGTCAGCCAGGGCAACACCTGGGGCTGGACCTCCAACCGCACCCTCGGCCTGTTCGCCGCCGCCGCCGTGATCGCCCTGGTCTGGGGCGTGATCGAGGTCAAGGTCAAGCACCCGCTGGTGGACATGAAGATGATGTCCCGTCCGGCCGTCGCCTTCACCAACCTCTCCGGGCTGCTGATCGGCTTCGGCATGTACGGCTCGTTCATGGTGATCAGCAACTTCGCCCAGACCCCGGAGAAGCTCGCCCACTACGGCTTCACCGCCAGCGTGCTGCACGCCGGTGTGATGCTGCTGCCCTCCGCCGTCGGCTCGATGGTGGCCGCCCCGGTCGGCGCGCTGCTGATCGCCCGCCGCGGCCCGCGCCTGCCGCTGGTGCTCGGCGGCCTGCTCGGCTCGGCCGGCATGGTCTACCTGGCCCTGCGCCACGGCGCCGAGGGCGACATCTACCTGTCCTCCGCCGTCTTCGGCCTCGGCGTCGGCCTCGCCTACGCCGCGATGCCCGCCTACATCAACGGCGCCGTCCCGGTCGAGCAGTCCGGCATCGCCAACGGCATGAACGCCGTGCTGCGCACCGTCGGCGGCGCCATCGGCACCGCCGTGATGGGCGCCATCCTGACCGGCGACCTGATCCCGAAGCTGCCGGTCCCGCTGCCCACCCTGGACGCCTACAAGCACGCCTTCTGGGTGGCCGCCGTGGTCTGCCTGATCGCCGCGGTGGTGCCGTTCGCGATCCGCCGGATCAAGACCGACTCCGCCCCGGTCGAGGCTGCCGCCTCCGCGCCGGAGCTGGTGAAGACCGACGCCTGACGAGGCGTCCGACCGCGCGCGCTCAGGGACGGGTGGCGCGCGGTCGCCGGGCCGACGGCGGTACGTGAGGGCATCACGACCGCACCCGGGCCCGGCCGGATGATCGGCCCCCGCACCGCTGGACACGGTGCGGGGGCCGCTTCCGTTCCCTCACTCCTCCTCGTCCGGGAGCACCATGCCGGGGCGGAGCGGCTGCGGCCGGGACGGTGCCAGCTCCGGGTCCTCCACCGCGAAGGTGCGGACCCGGCCGATCTCGCTCTGCGGGGTCTCGAACCGCACCGTCACCCGCCCCACCCCGCTGCCCTGCACCCAGCCCGGGCCGAGCAGGGCGTGCGTCACGTCCTGCCCGGGGCGCCAGTGCCGGCCCTCCTCGACCGGCTGCTCCGGCTCGGCCGGCGCCTCCTCGGCCTCCTCCACCGCCGCCCGCTCGGCCCGCTCCGCCTGCTCGGCCTGGGCGAACAGGTCCTCCTGGGTGAAGTCGGCCAGCTGCGAGACCCCCACCCCGAGCAGCCGGACCCCACCGGTGATGTCCACCTGGAGCGCCAGCCGCCGGGCGGTCTCGGCGATCACCGACTCGTCGTCGGTCGGCGCCCGCAGCGTCTCCGACCGGGTCAGGGTGGAGAAGTCGAACCGCCGCACCTTGAGCACCACCGTCCGCCCCGAGCGGCCGCTCGCGTGCAGCCGGCGGACGCAACGGGCCGTCAGCACGTCGATCTCCCGGAGCACTCGGCCCCGGTCCAGCAGGTCCACCTCGAAGGTGTCCTCGACCGAGACGGACTTGGCGTCCCGGTCCGCCACCACCGGCCGCTCGTCCTGACCGGTCGACATGTGGAACAGGCCCAGCCCGTGCGAACGGCCCAGCAGCTGGACCAGCTCGGCCTCCCCCGCCGCCGTCAGATCGGCCACCCGGCCCAGCCCGACCCGCTTGAGCGCCTGCTCGGTGGCCGGGCCGACCCCGGGCAGCGCCCGGACCGGCATCGGGGACAGCACCGCCCGCTCCCGGCCCGCCTCGACCAGCACCAGCCCGTCCGGCTTGGCCTGCTCGGACGCGATCTTCGCCATCAGCTTGGAGGTGGCCAGCCCGACCGAGGCGGTCAGGCCCGTCCGCTCGGTGATGTCCGCCCGCAGGTCGGCCGCGATCGCCACGATCAGCTCCGGTGCACCGCCCGGCCCGGCCGCCGCCAGCAGCTCGCCGTACGGGCCCGCTTCCAGGTCGACGAAGGCCTCGTCCAGGCTCAGCGGCTCGACCAGCGGCGAGAGCTCCCCCAGTAGGCCCATCACCAGCTCGCTCACCTGCCGGTAGGCCTCGAACCGCCCGGTCAGGAAGGCCGCGTTCGGACAGAGCCGGCGGGCCTGCGCCATCGGCATGGCCGAGTGGACGCCGAACTTCCGCGCCTCGTACGAGGCGGTGGAGACCACGCCCCGGCCGCCGAGGCCGCCGACGATCACCGGCTTCCCGCGCAGGCTCGGCTTGGCCGCCTGCTCCACCGCCGCGAAGAAGGCGTCCATGTCGAGGTGGAGGATGCTCGGCACTGACCGCACCCGCCGATCATCCCGCAGGGGTACGACAGTTCCCGGACCATCCGGCCGACCTGGTCAGGTGCGGCGCCGGGTCCGGCTCAGCGGGCGGCGTCGGCGAGCGCCCGGCCGAGACCGGGCTCGCGGTCCCCGAGGAACTGCGGGTCCGGTTCGAGCAGCGCGTCCAGCGCCGCCTTGCCCGCGCCGGGGAGCTCCCGCAGGCCGCCGTAGTACCAGGTGGCGTTGTGCCCCTCGTCCACCCCGACCGCGTACGAGTCGATGCCCGCCGCCTGACAGAGCGCCAGCGCCCGGCGGACGTGGAAGGTCTGACTGATCAGCACCGCCTGCTCCACCCCGAAGACCTTCCGGGCCCGGATGCACGAGTCCCAGGTGTCGAAGCCCGCGTAGTCCTCGACCACCCGCACCGCGGGCACCCCGTGCTCGACCAGGTAGGTGCGCATCGCGTCGGTCTCGTCGTAGTCGGTGCGGCTGTTGTCCCCGGTCACCAGGACGGCCTGGATCCGGTGGTCCTGATAGAGCGTCACCGCCGCGTCCAGCCGGTGCGCCAGGTACGGCGAGGGCTTGCCGTCGAACAGCCCGGCCCCGAAGACCACCGCCACCGGCGCGCTCGGCGCCTGCGCCACCGTGCCGACCCGGTCCCCCGCACCGAGCCAGAGCCAGCTCATCGGCGCCAGCGCCACCGCGCTCGCCGCCACCACGGCCTGGAACAGCCGCCGCTGCACCGCTCGACGCATCCCGCACTCCCCCTTGATCGTTCTCTCGGGGAAGGCGACGCCCGGTCAGCCCGCGCGGTTGCGCCGCTGGGCCAGTTCGTCGGCCGGGTCCTGCCCGACCAGGGTCTCGCCGGTGTCGGTGCGCTCGGCGTGCAGCCGCCCGAGCGTCGTCTCCAGCTCCTGCCAGACCGCGCCGACGGCGATTCCGAAGACGCCCTGACCGCCCTTCAGCAGGTCGACCACCTGCTGCGGCGAGGTGCACTCGTAGACGGTGGCACCGTCGGACATCAGGGTCAGACCGGTCAGGTCCTCGCTCTCGGTGCTGCGCAGGTGGCTCACCGCCACCCGGATGTTCTGCAGCGAGACGCCGGCGTCCAGCAGCTTCTTCACGATCTTCAGCAGCAGGATGTCGCGGAAGCTGTACAGCCGCTGCGAGTTGGCCGGGTAGGCCGTCCGCACGCTCGGCTCCAGCAGGCCCGTCCGGGCCCAGTAGTCCAGCTGACGGTAGGTGATCCCGGCCGCCGCGCACGCGGTCGGACCCCGGTAGCCCACCAGGGCCGAGCTCGGCGCGAGCCGCTCGATCTCGGGCTGGCCCGCCTGCACCGCCGGGAACCGGCCGACTCTCGGCAGCTCCTGGTCCGGCCCGGCGCCCTCCCGGGCCCGCTCCAGCACACTGCGCGCGGAGCGCGGGACGTGCACGGAGCACCGGCCTCCGACGGCTGCTTCGTCGCCCATGCCGCTCATGCCTACCTCCGTCCGCTCGTCCTGATGCCCGGTCGCGCCCCGGAAGGCGTAACCGACCGGAGCCACTCCTGACGGTAAGCAGTCGCCCAGGACCCGTCAACGATCGCCACGCCGGGGTCCGGTGCCAATGTCACTCGGCCGAGTGGTTTTTCGTGACCCCAGTGTGGGTAGACGAACGCCCTTTGGCAAAACTGGATTTGCGGCCGACGGCGAGTCGGACTACTGCCGGTTCGGACACCCCCGCGCCTACTGCTGGCCGCCGAAGTCCTCCGGCGAGACCTGGTCGAGGAACTCGCGGAACTTCTCCACCTCGTCCTCCTGCTCGTCCGGGATCGCGATGCCCGCCTCGGCGAGCACCTCCTCGGCCCCGAAGATCGGCGTACCGGTCCGCAGCGCCAGCGCTATCGCGTCGGACGGCCGGGCACTGACCTCGACCCCGCCGGAGAAGACCAGCTCGGCGTAGAAGACCCCGTCCCGCAGGTCGCTGATCCGCACCTCGGTGAGCTGCTGGCCGAGCGCCTCCAGCACGTCCTTGAACAGGTCGTGGGTCAGCGGCCGCACCGGCGTCATGCCCTGCTGGGCGAAGGCGATCGCCGTCGCCTCACCAGGTCCGATCCAGATCGGCAGGTACCGATCGCCCCCTACCTCCCGAAGCAGCACGATCGGCTGATTGGAAGGCATCTCCACCCTGACACCCACGACGTCGAGCTCATTCACATCGCAACCCTATGACCCCTGCCCCGGATATGAAAGCGCAGCCGGTCAGCGACCGGCCCGGTACTAACTTCTGGCCCGCAGCCCGGCCTGCACCATCGCCGCGTGCAGACGGACCGAGAGGGTCGCCAGCTCGCGCGCGGTGGCCTCGGCGTGCGCCCGAGTCTGCGGGTTGCGGTGGCGCCGCAGCGGGGCCACCACCTGGTCGATCAGGGCCACCTCGCGCTCGGCGCCCGCCTTCATCGCCCGCAGGTGCCGCGGCTCCAGACCGAACCGGCCCAGCTCCGCCACCAACCGGGCCACCTGGAGCGCCTCGCCGTCGTAGCCGCCGTCCGGGCCGGCCGAGACCAGTCCGTACGACTCCCACTCCGTCAACTCGCGCTCGCCCGCCTCGGCGGCCGCCAGCAGTTCGGAACGGCCCAGCCGCACGCCGCCGCCGGTACCGGCCACCAGCTCCCGGTCGGCCTCCTCCACCGGCCCGGGCCGGTTGTCCGGCGCGGGCAGGGCGGGCGGCGCCTCACCGCGCTCGATCGCGTCCAGGTGCTCGCGGATCACCCGCAGCGGCAGGTAGTGGTCGCGCTGCATCCGCAGCACGTACGCCAGCCGGTCCAGGTCGGCCGGGCTGAACTTGCGGTAGCCCGAGGGGGTCCGCTGCGGCTCGACCAGGCCCTCCGCCTCCAGGAAGCGGATCTTCGAGATGGTGACCTCGGGAAAGTCGTCCCGAAGGTACGTCAGCACCGCACCGATGCTGAGCAGTTCGTCACCTCGCCGACGTGCCTCGCCCGCCCGGCGCGAACCGGGGACGGGCGAGTGCTCGACGGTGCTGGGGGGTTGCGCGGTCACTCGGGCTCCTGCCGACGTTGGGTTCAGTACCCCCGCTGGTGGCTGGCGAAGAAGACCAGCCGGTACTTGCCGATCTGCACCTCGTCGCCGTTGTTGAGCTGCACCTCGTCGATCCGCTCGCGGTTGACGTAGGTGCCGTTCAGGCTGCCCACGTCGGCCACCGTGAACCCGCCCGGACGGCGCCGGAACTCCACGTGCCGGCGGGAGACCGTGACGTCGTCCAGGAAGATGTCACCCTCGGGGTGGCGCCCGGCCGTGGTCACGTCCGCGTCCAGCAGGAAGCGGCTGCCCGAGTTCGGGCCGCGCTGCACGATCAGCAGCGCCGAGCCGGCCGGCAGGGCGTCGATCGCCGACAGCACCTCCGCCGAGAGCGCCGGCGTGGTGCCCGTCCCGGTGGTGGTGTTGGGGTCGTACGACTCCAGGCCGGAGATCGAGATGGTCGAGGTGGTCTCGGCCGCGCGCTCGGGCATCGGCCCGCCGCGCAGCGCCGTGCCGCAGTTCGAACAGAAGCGTGCCGTGGCCGGGTTCGGGTTCCCGCACCTGGGGCAGGGAGTCGGACCACCGGACATGTGCGCTGCCTCCTGGTGCGGCACACCCGGCAGGGTGTGGTCGGCATAGGGGTTCTCCTGGGCGAACCCTCCACCAGAGGTTGAGGGTCCCGTCTGGAAACCTATGCGCGGAGCGCCGGAAGGATCGGCCGACGCGCCGTAGCCCGCCGAATTCTGCGCCCCCTCCCGGAACATCGGGCGCTCGGCGTACTGCGCCTCCTCCGGAGCGGGCCGCATGCCGGGCACGGCCGACTCGTCGGACCTGCGGTGGCGCGCGGTCGGCTCCTCGACCGCCGCGGCGCGACGGTTCGAACGGCCGAACAGCTTCGAGAACAGACTCACGGGCGAATCCCCTTGCGTGTGACAGACCCGCCCGCGGGGCAGGGTGTGAGGCCAGGACATGCGGTCGGCCGCACTGTCGGCGGCCGTGATCGGACGAGCGGTACGCCCCAGTCTCTCCGACGGAGGAGCGGTGCCCCGCACCGGGGGCGGTCGAGAACTGACGGACCGTACGGAGGCTGGGCCGTCACTTCGCCGCCGGCTTGGCGTACTGAGGCACCGTCGGAGCGGCCAGGGCGTCCACGACGACCTTCTGCTCCTGGGTGATGGTGGCGCGCGCCTGCTGCTTCTCCAGGCTGCGGACGACGCCGCCCGGGATGTTCAGCGCAGGCGTCAGATCCTGCGGGTTCCCCACCACGGTGAACTTGAACGGGGCCGACACCTTCCTGCCGTCGACCTGCACGCCCGCGTCCGCGTCGGTGAAGTAGGTGCCTGCCACCACTCGCACGTCGTTGATCTGAATCGCCTCCGCCCCCGCGGCTCGGAGTTCCTGCAGGGTGTCGAGCAGCATATCCGCCTTCACCTGCCGTTGGGGATCGTCGATCGTCAGGACGATCCCCGGGCCGGTGGCGCGGACGGTGCCTGCCAGCACCCCCAGCTCCGTCGCCTTCTTCCTCGTCTGCTCCTGGGCTTCCTTGGCCTGGTTGGAGCTGTTCTCCAACTGCGCCAGGGACTGTTCCAGTTGCGTCTTCTCCTGTTGGAGACGCTGCTGGCGGCTGTCCAGTTCGTCGAGAATCCGGACCAGGTCCTCCTGCCGCGCGCCGCGCAGCTGGCTGTGGTCGTTGGTCGACCTGACCTGCACCGCCAGCGCGAAGCCGAGCACCAGCAGCAGGGTCGCCACCACGACCTGGCCCCGGGACAGCCGGGGCGGCCAGAGCGCGACCCGCAGCCGGTGCCGCGGCGTGCTCTCGGCCTCCGCCGGCCCGGGGCCGGGCGTCGGCTCGGGCTCGGGCGTCGGCTCGGGCTGGGCCTGGGGCTCCGGCTGGGGTTCGGGCTGTTCTTCCGCTGCCATCGCTGCTCCTCTCAGGCCCGGAACACGTGTCGGCGGATGGCCGCGGCGTTGGAGAAGATCCGGATGCCGAGCACGACCACCACGCCGGTGGAGAGCTGCGAGCCCACGCCCAGCTGGTCGCCCAGGTAGACGATCAGCGCGGCCACCACCACGTTGGAGAGGAACGAGACCACGAAGACCTTGTCGTCGAAGATGCCGTCCAGCATCGCCCGCACACCGCCGAACACCGCGTCCAGCGCCGCCACCACCGCGATCGGCAGGTACGGCACCACGGCGTCGGGCACCTCGGGCTGCACGATCAGACCGACGACCACGCCGATCACGAGACCCAGAACGGCAATCACGGTGTAGCTGCTCCTGAGGTGTCGGGCTGCGCGTACCGCAGCGTGGTGCCGACCGCGCCCGGCACGGTCAGCTTCTTCTGGACGGTCAGTGTGGACTTGATGCCGTTGGCGTCCTGGATCAGCTTGAGGAACTGCCCCGCCTCGCCGTCCTGGAAGGCCTGGCCGAACTTCGCGCCGTCGCCGATCGCCAGCACCGTGTACGGGGGGACCAGCGGCCGGTTGTCCACCAGCACCGCGTCACCCGCGGCCCGGATCGCGGAGAGCTCGGTGAGCCGCTGGCCGTTCACCGAGATCGCCTCGGAGCCGGCCCGCCACAGGCCGTTGACCACCAGTTGGAGGTCGCGGTCCCGCAGTCGGCCGCTGTTCTGGAAGCCCTCCGCCTCACGCGGATTGGCGGCCGATCCCGTGCCCGTACCGGACGCGTCCTCGATCACCAGCTTCACCCCGGGACCGGTGACCGCGGCGGTGCCGACCTGGCCGGCCAGGCGCGCCAGCGTGCCGTCGCCGTCCGCCTGCAGAGCCTGGTTCTGCGCCCGGTCCACCTTGCCGCGCAGGTCCTGGATCTGCTGCTGGAGGTGGTCGGCGCTGCCGTTGGCGTCCTTGACCCGCTGGACCAGGGCGTCCCGCTCCTTGGCCAGCGTCGGGGCGGCCTGGCGCGAGGTGACCGCACCGACCGTGACCACGGCGGTGGCCAGCGCCAGTCCGAGCGCGAGCACCGCCTTGCCCTTCACGGCCGTCGGCATCTGGCGCGGACCCTCGCCCGCGCGGGCCTTGGCCGCCTCGGCGTAGCCCTCGTCCAGACCGTGGTCCATCACGCTGGTCAGCAGGGACATCGAGGCGTCCGGGCGCGAGTAGCGTCCGTCCCGGTCACTCGGCGTCGGCGATGCTGGCATGGACGACATCGTCCCATGTCGCCGGGGGCGCCCGCGCACACCCCCCGCCGTACACCCGACGATTGACCACTCGATCGTGATCGTCCGGTTCGGGAGGGGCCCTGGCGGGCGCCGCCCGGAGGGCGCCCGGGGACGCCGTCGGGGCGGGCGGCCGCAGCCACCCGCCCCGACGCCGTACCGCGCGCTACCGTCCGGCGCCGTCCACCACGGCCGCCCACTCGTCCAGCAGCTGCTGGGTCGCCTCGTCGTCCGGACCCTCGGCCCACAGGTGCGTGACCGCCTCGGCCGGGTCCGGCAGCACCAGCGTCCACCGCCCGTCCGGCTCGACCACCCGGACACCGTCGGTGGTGTCCAGCCGCCGGCTGCCCGCCGCCTCGACCACCGAGCGCATCACCATGCCCTTGGCCGCCCACGGCGTCGCGATGTCCCGGCGCTGGATGTGCGCCTGCGGAATCCGGGCGTCGATCTGGCTGAGCGTCAGCTGCGTCCTGGCCACCAGCCCGACCAGCCGGACGAACGCGGCCGCGCCGTCCAGCACTCCGCTGAACTCCGGGATCACGAACCCGCCGCGCCCGTCGCCGCCGAACACCGTGCTCTCCGCGGAGGCCGCCTTGGCCAGGTCGTCCGGCGAGGTCGTCGTCCAGGTGACCTGGGTACCGTGGTAGGCCGCCACCTGCTCGGCGATCCGGGTGGTGGTCACCGGGAGTGCCACCTGGCCGCTCCGCCGCTCGGCCGCGACCAGGTCGAGCAGCACCAGCAGTGCCCGGTCGTCCCCGATCACCCGGCCCAACTCGTCCACGAAGGACACCCGTTCACCGACCGGGTCGAACCGCACCCCGAACGCCGCCCGGGAGGACGCCACCAGCTCACCCAGCCTGGCCAGCCCGGCCCGCCGCGACTCCGCGTCCTCGGTCGGCCGCAGCTCGTCCAGACCGCCGCTGACGGTCAGTGCCTCGACACCGAGCCGGCCGAGGATGCTGGGCAGCACCAGCCCGGCACTGCCGTGCGCGGCATCCACCACCACCTTCAGTCCGGCCTCCCGGACCCCGGTGGTGTCGACCGCCCGCAGCAGGTTGCCCGCGTACGAGTCGAAGACGCTGCCCGGGTGCGACAGGTCGCCGATCTCACCGGGGAACGCACGCCGGTACTCCTGGCGCGCGTACACCCGGTCCAGCTTCCGCTGCCCGGCCTGCGAGAGGTCCGCTCCCCGCTCGTCGAAGAACAGGATGTCCAGCGAGTCGGGCACCCCCGGCGAGGTCCGCAGGAAGATCCCGCCCGCACTGCCCCTGGCGGTGTGCTGCCGGGCCACCGGCAGCGGTACGTTCTCCAGGTCGCGGACGTCGATCGCGCTGGTTTGCAGCGCCGAGATCATCGCCCGCTTCAACGCCCGCGCACCACGCGAGTGGTCACGCGCGATGGTGACGGTCGCCCCCTTCTTCAAGGTGGTCGCGTACGCGCCGGCCAGCCGGACCGCGAGCTCCGGGGTGATCTCCACGTTCAGGATGCCGGAGACGCCACGCACCCCGAACAGGTGCTCCTGGCCTCGCGACTCCCAGATCACCGAGGTGTTGACGAACGCACCGGCCTCGACCGTCTTGAACGGGTAGACCCGGACGTTGCCCGAGATGATCGACTCCTCGCCGATCAGGCACTCATCCCCGATCACCGCGCCGTCCTCGATCCGGGCGGCCCGCATCACGTCGGTGTTCTTGCCGACCACACAGCCGCGCAGATTGCTCTGCGGCCCGATGTAGACGTTGTCGTGGATCACCGCCTTGTGCAGGAAGGCACCGCGCTTGACCACGACGTTGCTGCCCAGCACGGTGTGCTCGCGCAGCTCGACCCCGGCCTCGACCTTGGCGTAGTCGCCGATGTACAGCGGCCCGCGCAGGATCGCCTCCGGGTCCACCTCCGCGCCCTCGGCGATCCAGACCCCCGGGGAGATCTCGAAGCCGTCCAGCTCGACGTCCACCTTGCCGTCCAGGACGTCGGCCTGCGCCTTGCCGTAGCTCTCGTGGGTGCCCACGTCCTCCCAGTAGCCCTCGGCAACGTAGCCGAAGACCGGCTTGCCCTCCTTCAGCAACTGCGGGAACACGTCGCTCGACCAGTCGACGGACTCCCCCGCCGCTACGTAGTCGAAGACCTCCGGCTCCATCACGTAGATCCCGGTGTTCACGGTGTCCGAGAAGACCTGGCCCCAGGTCGGCTTCTCCAGGAACCGCTCCACCCGGCCCTCGTCGTCCGTGATCGTGATCCCGAACTCCAGCGGATTGGGCACCCTGGTCAGACAGACCGTCACCAGCGCACCCTTGCGCCGGTGGAACGCGATCAGGTCGGTGAGGTCGAAGTCGGTCAGCGCGTCGCCGGAGATGACCAGAAATGAGTCGTCCCGGAGCGCGTCCTCCGCGTTCTTCACACTGCCCGCCGTCCCCAGCGGGGTCTCCTCGTTTGCGTAGGTGAGGTGCATACCCAACTCTTCGCCGTCACCGAAATAGTTCTTCACCAGTGAGGCGAGGAACTGGACTGTGACGACGGTGTCGGTGAGGCCGTGGCGCTTGAGCAGCCTCAGCACGTGCTCCATGATCGGGCGGTTCGCCACCGGCAGTAGCGGTTTGGGCATGCTCGAGGTCATCGGGCGAAGGCGAGTTCCCTCGCCCCCTGCCATCACAACGGCTTTCATATCGGGTGCGTCCTCCTTCGCGGCTCTGGAATGTCCCTGCACGGGGTTCCATCAAACCGTTCCGAAGGCATCTCTACCCGGTAAGCCTCCTTCGACGCACCGAAGGGACGTGGGACTCGTCTCGTCCCACGCCCCTTCGGAGTGCCTCCTGTGCAGCTCGCGTGCCCGCGGTGTGATCAGCCCGCCGCAGCGGCGGCATCCGCCTTCACCAGCTGCCTGACCTGCACCGCGTACAGGATTCCGGCCCACCAGTACAGCACCGTGCCCCACCAGATGAAGGCCCAGCTCACCGCGCCGGCCGTGTCGGCCAGCCACCCGCTGCCGTCCCCCAGCAGCAGAAGCGGAAAGGCGTACATCAGATTGAACGTCGCCGCCTTGCCGAGGAAAGTCACCTGCAGCGGCCCGTACCCGTGCTTGCTGAGAATCGGCAGCAGCGCCCCCAGGAATACCTCCCGGAGCAACAGAATCGCCGTCACCCACCACGGCAGAATCTCCCGCCAGGTCAGACCGACCAGCGTCGACAGCACGTACAGCCGGTCCGCCGCCGGGTCCAGGATCTGCCCCAGCCGGCTGATCTGCCCCCACCGCCGGGCCAGCTTCCCGTCCAGGTAGTCGCTGATCCCGCTCAACATCAGGATGGCGATCGCCCAGCCGTCATTGTTGGGCCCGTCGAACACCGGCCACAGAATGAGCCACAGGAAGATCGGAACGCCCACCAGCCGGCCCATGCTCAGCAGGTTGGGGATGGTGAGGACGCGGTCGGTCTGAACGCGCGTCTCCTGGACCTCCACTCGGGGGCCTCCCTGTACGGTACGTAATACGTTGCGGCACTGACCCTACAACAGAAAAGCCCCCCATCCGGTGAGGATGAGGGGCTTTCTGAATGATTGTTCGGCGGCGTCCTACTCTCCCACAGGGTCCCCCCTGCAGTACCATCGGCGCTATGAGGCTTAGCTTCCGGGTTCGGAATGTA
>NZ_JBEOXV010000018.1:0-125469 GCF_040296785.1 Kitasatospora sp. NPDC002040
AGGCGGACCCTCCGGGCGCTTCGTTCTTTCGTGTTCCGAGCTTATCAGACGTTTTCCGCTCCGTTTTCCGGAGTTTCATTCAGCCGACTCGCTTTCCTTCGCCCCTCTCGGTGCGACTCCGGAACTGTACGGGCATCGCCGCCCCACAAGCAAATCGCCTCCGCAGGGCACCTCCACGCCCGCCGCCGCCGACTCCGTCAGGCCTCTGACCTGCGAACTCTCACCGTTCGGCCATCCCGCCCCCGGACCGCACGGCCCATGCCAACCGCCCCGGCTGCCCCCGGCGCCCGCAAAACAGGTGGTGATCCCACCCGGTCGGCCCCATCCTCATGGCCATGGAAAGCCCGAAGCATCAAATTCGCGCGCAGTACACGGCGGGCACCGTCACCGTCTATCAGGCCTACCGGCCCGAGATCGGCCTGCCCGCAGCCCGCGACGGCAGCTTCCCCGCCGCCTGGCAGCGGCACCGGATGACGTGGATCAAGCCGTCGTTCCTCTGGATGATGTATCGGTGCGGCTGGGGCACCAAGGAGGGGCAGGAGACCGTCCTCGCCGTCGAGATCTCCCGCGAAGGCTTCGAGTGGGCGCTCCGGAACGCGATGCTGTCCCACTACGAGCGTGACCTGCACAGCGACCACACGGCTTGGAAGCGGGCGCTCAAGCGCACCCCCGCCCGGGTGCAGTGGGACCCGGAGCGCGATCTGCACCTCCGTCCGCTGCCGTACCGCTCCCTGCAGCTGGGGCTTGCCGGCGAGGCGTCCGCCGGCTATGCCGACGACTGGACGGTGGGCATCACGGACGTGACGCCGCTCGCCCATCGCGTCCACGGCCTCGTCCGCGCGGGCGATCTCGCGGCGGCTGCGCAGCTGCTCCCACCGGAGCAGCCCTACCCGGCCCCCGACGGCCTGCTCAGCCACCTGACGCCCTGACGGTGGGTCAGTGGTGCGCGTGCTGCGCCGGCGGGTCCGCCGGGTCGTAGCGGAGCGCCCAGGCGCGTTCGCCGACCAGGATCTCGGCCGGGTCGCGGGGCTGGTGCAGCAGGTCGACCACCTGCTGGACGGTGCTGTCGAGGATGCGCGAGGTGCGGAAGCCCTCCGGCGTGGCCGGGGAGGAGATGGTGACGGGCGCGGCCAGGACCGCGTCGCCGTACGGTTCGACGCCGTTGGCCAGGCGGCCCTCGAAGCTGGGCCGGGTGGCGTCGTTCTCGGCCCGGACCAGGCCGGTGAGCTCCTTGCAGGCGTCCTCCTCCAGCGAGATCCAGACCCCGAGGGTGACGGTCCGTCCGTCGGTCAGCGGGATCGGCAGCAGGGCGCGGACGAAGCCGCCGATGGTCCGGGTCAGGACCACCTGGTCCGACCGGAACGAGACGACCTGTTCCTGCTGCTCCGCCGAGAGCTCGGCCACCGGGTCGGGGAGCGCGAGGTTGAAGCGCGGGTCACCGGTGTCCAGCAGCGCGCCGCAGCCGCACAGCGGTACCGGCGGCAACCCGTCCGATCCGTCGTCCGACCCGTCGTGGCCGGCCCCCGCCACCCTGGCCTGGTGGAAGGCGATCCACGCCTGCGCACCCACCTGGAAGCTCGGTGCCCCGCCGCGCACCGGCGACGGCGCGGGCAGCTGGCTGATCAGCCCCTCCCTGACCATCTGGTTGAAGACCGCCATCCGCCAGACGAACGCGCGGGCGTACGGCTGCTCCCAGAAGTCGTCCCCGGCCTGTACCCACTCCCCCGGTACGGTGGCCTGCTCCAGCAGCCGGGCTCCCAGCTCGGCGGCGAAACCCCTGATCTCCGCATTGCTGAAGGTCTGGCCCCGCCTGAGCCTCCGTCGGAGGTAGAAGGCCAGTGGCAGCCCGATCAGCAGACCCAGCGCGATGCCCACCACGATTTCCGGCTCGATCATGTCCGTCCCCCGCCCCGTATCGCCGTCACGGCCCCGGAGCCTACTGATTCCGGACCTGATCCTGCCGGGGAACGGAGAACGCCTCCTGCCGTTTGCACGGCAGGAGGCGTTCGGCCGCACCGTCAGGCCCGGCCCAGCTCCTCGACCAGGGCCGCCACGAAGCCGTCGATGTCGGCCTCGGTGGTGTCGAAGGCGGTCATCCAGCGGACCTCGCCGGTGTGCTCGTCCCAGAAGTAGAAGCGGTAACGCTTCTGCAGCCGCTCGCTGACCTCGCGCGGGAGCAGCGCGAACACGGCGTTCGCCTGCACCGGCCGGACCAGCGTCACGCCGTCGATGCTCTCGACGGCGGCGGCGAGGCGCTGCGCCATCGCGTTGGAGTGCGAGGCGTTGCGCAGCCAGAGGTCGCCGCTCAGCAGGGCCTCGAACTGGACCGACACGAAGCGCATCTTCGAGGCGAGCTGCATCGACATCTTGCGCAGGAACTTGAGGTTCTTGACCTTGTCCGGGTTGAGCACCACCACGGCCTCGCCCATCAGCAGGCCGTTCTTCGTCCCGCCGAAGGAGAGCACGTCCACACCGGCGTCGGTGGTGAAGGCGCGCAGCGGCAGACCGAGGGCCGCGGCCGCGTTGGCGATCCGGGAGCCGTCCAGGTGGACCAGCATGCCGTGCTCGTGGGCGTGGTCGCAGATCGCCTTGATTTCCTCGGCCGTGTAGACCGTGCCCAGTTCGGTGTTCTGGGTGATCGAGACGGCGAGCGGCTGGGCGCGGTGTTCGTCGCCCCAGCCCCAGGCCTGGAGGTCGATCAGCTCGGGGGTGAGCTTGCCGTCCGGGGTGGGGACGGTGAGCAGCTTGAGCCCGGCGATCTTCTCGGGGGCGCCGCACTCGTCCACGTTGATGTGGGCGGACTCGGCCGCGATCACCGCGCCCCAGCGCGGCAGCAGCGCCTGCAGCGCGACCACGTTGGCGCCGGTGCCGTTGAAGACGGGGTACGCCTCGGCCCGGTCGCCGAAGTGCTTGCGGAACACCTGCTGCAGGTGCTCGGTGTACTGGTCCTCGCCGTACGCGACCTGGTGGCCGCCGTTGGCGACGGCGATGGCGGCGAGGATCTCGGGGTGGACGCCGGCGTAGTTGTCGCTGGCGAAGCCCCGGACGGCGGGGTCGTGCCGGCGGACGGCGTCGGTAGCAACGGTCATCGGGCTGTCAACCACAGGTGCTGTCCGTTCAGTTCTGCTGCGGGGCGGTCCCAGAGGCCCGCCAGGGCGTCGGCCAGGGCGGCGGTCTCGGTGTAGCCGGTGAACTTCGCCTCCGGCTTCTCGGCCCGCATCTCGGGGGTGAGCAGGGCCTTGATCACCAGGATGGCGGCTGCGGCGGTGGGCTCGCCGTCCGGGGCGGTGGTCTCCTTCTTGAAGGAGTCGGCCATCGAGAGCGTCCAGGCCTCGGTCGCGGCCTTGGCGGCGGCGTACGCGGCACCGCCGGCGGTCGGCTTGTGGGCGGCGCTGGCGGAGATCATCGCGTACCGGCCGGCCTGGCTGCGCACCAGCGCGGGCTGGAAGGCCAGCGAGGTGTGCTGGAGGGTGCGGACGACCCGGTCGTGCAGGAAGTCCCAGTCGTCGATCCGGCTCTCGAAGAAGCTCTTGCTCCCGCGCCAGCCGCCGACCAGGTGGAAGACGCCGTCTACGTGGCCGTGCTCGGCCTCCAGGTGGTCGGCCCAGTCGTGGACCTCCTGCGGGTCGAGCAGGTCGATCACCTGGCCGCTGATCCGGGCGCCCGGCACCTCGCGCCGGACGGCGTCGGTGGCGGCCTCCAGGTTCTGCGCGTCGATGTCGGCGGCGATCACGGTGGCGCCCGCGGCGGCGAGCCGGCGCAGCGTGGCGCGCCCGGCCGGGCCGGTGGCGCCGGCGACCGCGACGACCTTGCCCTCGAGGTGACGGGTGTTCACGCGGCGGCCCCCTGGCGGTCGGCGTCGGCACCGGTGATGCCGGTGGTGGCGGCGATCACGCCGCTGAGCTTCTTGGCCAGGGCCTCGTAGAACATGCTGAGCGGGAACTCGTCCGGCATCACGGCGTCGCACAGGGCCTTGTTGAGGGCCTTGCCGTCGGCGGTGTCGAGCGGGAGCGCCTCGGGGCCCTTGGCCCAGGTGGAGGCGGGGTGCGGGGTGAGGTACTTGGAGACCAGCTGGTAGGCGGCGATCCAGTGCGCGGTCTTGGGCCGGTCGATGCCGTCCCGGTAGAGCGTCTCGATCTCGCCGCAGAGGGCGTTGGTGACGTCGGCGACCCGGTCCCAGTCGATCGAGAGCCGGTTGTCGCGCCAGCGCAGCGCGTCGTGCTTGTGCAGGTACGCGAAGAGCAGCTGGCCGCCCATGCCGTCGTAGTTGCGGACCCGGTCGCCGCTGACCGGGAAGCGGAACATCCGGTCGAACAGGATCGCGTACTGGACGTCGCGGCCCTGCTCGTAGCCCTCGGCCTCCAGCCGGACGGCCTCCTTGAAGGCGGTCAGGTCACAGCGCAGCTCCTCCAGGCCGTACATCCAGAACGGGCTGCGCTGCTTGATCATGAAGGGGTCGAACGGCAGGTCGCCGTGGCTGTGGGTGCGGTCGTGGACCAGGTCCCAGAGCACGAAGGTCTGCTGCGAGCGCTGCTGGTCGGCGAGCAGCTCGGCGGCGTCGGCCGGGATCTCCAGGCCGAGCTGGCGGACGGCGCTGGCGGTGACGGCGCGGAAGCGGGCCGCCTCGCGATCGCAGAAGATGCCGCCCCAGGTGAAGCGCTCGGGGGCCTGGCGGACCGCGACGGTCTCCGGGAAGAGCACGGCGGAGTTGGTGTCGTACCCGGCGGTGAAGTCGGTGAAGGTGATCGGCACGAACATCGGGTTGTCGAAGCGGGTGCGCTCCAGCTCGGCCAGCCACTCGGGCCAGACCACCTTGAGCAGGACGGCTTCGAGGTTGCGGTCCGGGTTGCCGTTCTGGGTGTACATCGGGAAGACCACGAGGTGCTCGAGGCCGTCCTCGCGCTGCTCGGCGGGCTGGAAGGCGAGCAGCGAGTCGAGGAAGTCGGGCTCGCGGTAACCGGTGTCGGCCCACTTGCGCAGGTCGGCCAGGACCGCGGTGAGGTAGGCGGCGTCGTGCGGGAAGAGCGGGGTGAGCTCCTCGACCGCGCCGAGCACCGTCTCGACCAGCGGGTCGACGGTGTGCCGCTGGACGGTGGACAGGTCGATCGAGCCGTCCTTGGACTGCAGCGGGCGCAGGGCCTCGACCGCCTCCTTGAGGCGCTGCCAGGCGGGGTGTGCCGCGTGGCCGGCCGGGGTCACTCCGGAGAGTTCGGCCGCCACAGCGAGCGTTGGCGAAAGATTCTGCATCAGAGACCCACTTCGACAGGAGTTATTTCGACAGCACCACCATAGATTCGAAAGGTTCTCCTGTTCAAGGGGGGTCGGGCCGACACTGGGGTGAACAGAGCGGTGTCCACCATCCGGACACTTCGCCGGACAACTCCGGGCACTCCCGGCGGCCCGGTCACCAGGGCCGACGCGGCGGCCGGGTCGTACGCCGACCATGCCCGCTGCCCCGGCGCCCCGCCACCGGAGTGTCCGCGCGCCCGCTGGGCAGTTCTCTCCCGGTAGATCCGGCCAGACCTTCGTCTCTCGCTGCTCCAGGAGTCCCGTCATGACCGCTGTTCCGCGCACGATCCGCCTCGTCCCTCTCGCCTCCCTGCTGGCGGCGGCCGCGCTGCTCGGCGGCTGTGCGCCGCAGCAGGAGGGCGGGGCCGCGTCCGGGGACAGCACCTGTGCGCAGGGCCAGTTGGCCACCAAGAGGGCCGGCACCCTGACGGTGGGCACCGACAAGCCCGCGTACGACCCCTGGTTCGCCGAGGACAGCCCGGCGAACGGCAAGGGCTTCGAATCGGCGGTCGCCTACGCGGTGGCCGAGCGGCTGGGCTACGACCGGTCGAAGGTGGCCTGGGTGGTCAGCCCGTTCAACAAGGCCTTCGCCCCCGGCGCCAAGGACTTCGACTTCGACATCAACCAGGTCTCGGTCAACGCCGAGCGCAGGCAGTCGGTGGACTTCTCCTCCGGCTACTACGACGTCCGGCAGGCCGTGGTGGCACTGAAGGGCTCCAAGGCCGCCGGGGCGAAGAGCCTGGCCGAACTGAAGGACGTCAGGCTGGGCGCCCAGGTCGGCACCACCAGCCTGGCCGCAGTGACCGACCTGATCAGGCCGGGTACCCGGCCCGCGGTCTTCGACGACAACGACCTGGCCAAGGCGGCCCTGCGGAACGGCCAGATCGACGCCCTGGTGGTCGACCTGCCGACCGCGTTCTACATCACCGGCGCCGAGGTGACCGAGGCCCAGGTGGTCGGCCAGCTGAGCGCGGCGGGCGCGGAGCAGTTCGGCCTGGTGCTGGACAAGGGCAGTGCGCTCACCGGCTGCGTCACCCGGGCCGTGGACGCGCTGCGCGCCGACGGCACGCTCGCGCGGCTGGAGCAGCAGTGGCTCTCCGACGCCGTCTCCGCCCCGGTGCTCAAGTGACCACCGGGACCGAACCGTTGACGACGGAGTACCGGCCCTCCGAACGCCGGCTGGCCCGGGAGGCGTACCGGCGCAGGCGGGCCCGGCGCTCGGCCCTGGTGGCCGCCACCAGCACCGGTCTGACCGCACTGGTGCTCTGCCTGGTGGTGGTCGGCTCCCCCGGCTGGGAGCGCACCAGGGAGACGTTCTTCAACGCCCGCTACGCCCGACTGGCCCTGCCCGAGGTGCTCCGGGGCCTGTGGGTCAACCTGGCCCTGATGGTGGTCTGCGGGGCGCTGATCGTGGCGCTCGGGCTGCTGCTGGCGGTGCTGCGGACGCTGCGCGGCCCGGTGTTCCTGCCGGTGCGGCTGCTGGTCACGGCGTACGTGGACTTCTTCCTCGGGCTGCCGATGATCATCTGCCTGCTGATCATGATCACGGGCGTGCCGGCCCTCCGGCTGACCGGCGTGACCACCGACCCGCTGGTGCTGGGCGGGGCCGCGCTGGTGCTCACCTACTCCGCGTACGTCTCCGAGGTGTTCCGGGCCGGCATCCAGTCGGTGCACCCGAGCCAGCGCGCGGCGGCCCGTTCGCTGGGGCTGAGCAACGCGCAGGCGATGCGGTACGTGGTGCTGCCGCAGGCGGTGCGGCGGGTGGTGCCGCCGCTGCTGAACAACTTGATCTCGCTGCAGAAGGACACCGGCCTGGTCTCGATCGGCGGGGTGATCGACGCGGTCTTCGCCGCGAAGATCATCACCTCCCGGACCTTCAACTACACGCCCTACCTGGTCGCCGCACTGGTCTTCATCCTGCTCACCGTCCCGATGACCAGGTTCACCGACCGGATCACCACCCGGATGAACCGCCGTCAGCTCCACGGAGGCGCCGTATGACCGCCGGCCCCGCGACCGAGCCGGTGCTGCGCCTGGAGGCGGTGCGGAAGTCCTTCGGCGGCCGGACGGTGCTGCGCGACGTCGGCCTCACCGTGCCCGCGCACTCGGTCACCGCCCTGATCGGGGCCTCGGGGTCGGGCAAGTCGACCCTGCTGCGCTGCGTCAACCTGCTGGAGGAGATCGACGACGGCGCGATCTTCCTGGACGGGGCGGAGATCACCGACCCCCGGGCCGACCAGGATGCCGTCCGGCGCCGGATCGGGGTGGTCTTCCAGGCGTACAACCTCTTCCCGCACCTGACCGTGCTGGAGAACGTCACCCTCGCCCCCCGCCGGGTGCACCGGAGGGCCAGGGCCGAGGCGGAGGCGCACGCGCTGGAACTGCTCGACCGCCTCGGCCTGGCGGCAAGGGCCTCCGAGTACCCGGACCGGCTCTCCGGCGGCGAGCAGCAGCGGGTCGCCATCGTGCGGGCCCTCGCCACCGGGCCCCGGCTGCTCCTGCTGGACGAGGTCACCGCCGCGCTCGACCCCGAGCTGGTCGGTGAAGTACTCACCGTGGTCCGGGACTTGAAGGAGCAGGGGATGACCATGGTGCTCTCCACCCATGAGATGGGATTCGCCCGCGAGGTGGCCGACCGGGTCTGCTTCCTGGACGCCGGGGTGGTGCTCGAACAGGGGCCGCCGGAGCAGGTGTTCGGCGACCCGGCCGAGGAGCGGACCAGGCAGTTCCTGCGCCGGATCGTCGCCTCCGGACGGCTCGCCCCTGGACCCTGACCGTCCGTCACACCACAATGCGCCCCCGTACGCGCCCTACTGCGCCCGGCTCCGATCGGTGATCGTGGACCTCGAGTCCCGGCACACCGGCCTGGAGGGGGCGCCGTGCACGGTCCGGTCGTGGTCAGCTGGCTGCTCGTGGCACTCGCCGCCGCCTCCGCCGGGTACGGCCTGAGCCGGCTGCGGGGTGCCCGGGCGGGCCGGGAGTCGGGCGCGACCGAGGCGCTGATGGGGATCGGGATGGCCGGGACGGTACTGCGGCCCGGGGTCGTCTGGGGCTGGCTGTTCGCGCTGCTCGCCCTCGCCCTGCTGCTGGCCGCCCTGGCGCCCGGTGCACCCCGGGCGCACCGCCTGCACCACGGCGTCGGGGCGCTGGCGATGGCGTACATGGGACTCGCCCCGGCCGGTCACCACGGCACGGCGGGGCTGCCGACGGTGACCGGGGCGCTGCTGCTCTACTTCGGCGGGTACGCGCTCTGGACCGGCAGCCGGCTGCTCTCCGCCCCCGGCGGGCCGCTCGCGGCGGCCGGTGCGGTGAGCGTCTCGCGGGCCTACCGCACGGCGATGGGCGTGGGCATGTTCGCGATGCTGCTGACGATGTGACCGCCGCCCGCCCCGGCCCGCCGTGTCAGCTTGGTCACTGGCGGGGCGCGATTCGTTCCTAAGCGGCGCACCGAGCGCGTAGGTTGGGGACACGGCGCACGGTCGCGCCCGCGTGCCCGCCTGGGGGAGCACCTGTCATGACGGCTCTGTTCGGTCTGCTGCTGCTCGGTGTCCTGCTGTCCACCGCGGCGCCCCGGCTGCTGAGCCGGGCGCGCTGGGCCGAACGCGAACCGGTGCTGGCGCTCTGCGCCTGGCAGTGCCTGGTGGTGGCGGTCCTGCTCTGCTGCCTGCTCAGCCTGCTGCTGGCCGCCTCGGCCGCCCTCCCCGACCTGCGCGAACTCCTCTTCACCGGCGCCCCGCACGGCGTCGAGGCGGCCTACGGCCTGGCCGGCGCCGAGGGCTGGGGCCGGCTGGCCGCCGCCCTGTTGGCGGCGGGCGGGGTCTGGACGGCGTACTCGCTCGGCCGGGAGGTGCTGGCAGCCCGTGCGCTGCGCGGCCGCCGGTTCGCCGAACTGACCGACCGGGCCCCGGAGTTGCCCGGCGGGCTGACCCTCCCCCGGCCGACCGGCGAGCGGCTGGTGGTGCTGGAGAACCTCCGCCCCGAGGCCTGGTCGCTGCCCGGGCCAGGCGCCCGGCTGGTGGTCACCACGGGCGCGCTCCAGCAGCTGACCGACCGTGAGCTCGCGGCCGTACTGAGCCACGAGCGGGGACACGTCCGGGCCAGGCACCACTGGCTGGCGCAGTCCGCGCAGGCGCTGGCCAGCGGATTCCCGGGGGTGGGCGTGTTCAGCGCGTTCCGGGACCAGGTGGGCGAGCTGGTGGAGCTGGCCGCCGACGACCGGGCGGCCCGGCGGCACGGGCGGGTCACCACCGCACTGGCGCTGGTGGAGATCAACAACGGGCGGGGCGTGTTCGGCGCCTGCACGCCGCAGCACCTGGCCCAGGCGCCCCGGCGGGTGGACCGGCTGCTGCTGGGCGAGCCGCGACTGCCCGTGCACCACCGCCTGCGGCTCACCCTCGCGGCACTGGCCGTCCCGGCGGCGGCCGTCCTGCTGGCCGCTGCGCCCGGGTTGCACGCGCTGCTCTGACCCCAGCCCACAGCATGGGCCGGATCGAGCTCTACTCGGGCCGGCAGCCGCCGGCGCTCTGGTCGCGCAGCGTCCGCGCCAGCACCTCGCGGTGCACCGGCTGCGCCTCCCGGTAGCGCTCCCGTCCGGCCTCGGTGAGCATCACGTAGATGCCCCGGCGGTCGGAGGCGCACATCGCCCGGTCGACCAGCCCGGCCTTCTCCAGCCGCCCGATCAGGCGGGACAGCGCACTCTGGCTGAGATGCACCTGGTGCGCGAGGTCCTGCACCCGGAGGGAGTCCCGCTCCAACCGCTGCTCGTCCTCGAAGAGGCGCTCCAGCACCTCGAACTCGCTCATGCCGAGGCCGTTCCGCTCACCGAGCTCACGGTCGAGCGCGCACGCAGTGGCCGCGTGGCGGGCCAGCAGGGCCCGCCAGTCGGCGACCAGGGTCGCCTCATCGGCGACGACATCGAGTTCTGACACGCAGCCGAGGCTAGCACATGTTTGGGAACTTAGTGCGAACGCATTAAATCGACTTGCATTGATTGCACGTGCATGTAGTGTCTCCCCCATGACCACAGCCCGAGAGCCATCGGCAACCCATGCCCCTGCCAACCCTTCTGACGCCCCGTCCGTCCACGGCGACGACAAATGGAGTCCCCGGCTCTGGGGCACCCTGATCGTCCTCTGCGCCGCGCTGTTCCTCGATGCCCTCGACGTCTCGATGGTCGGTGTCGCCCTCCCCTCGATCGGCGACGACCTGCACCTCTCCACCTCCACCCTCCAGTGGGTGGTCAGCGGTTACGTGCTCGGCTACGGCGGCCTGCTGCTGCTCGGCGGCCGGGCGGCCGACCTGCTCGGGCGCCGCCAGGTCTTCCTGGTCGCACTCGCCGTCTTCGCCGCCGCCTCCCTGCTCGGCGGCCTGGTCGACGACGGCGGCCTGCTGATCGCGGCCCGCTTCATCAAGGGCGTGGCCGCCGCCTTCACCGCCCCGGCCGGCCTGTCGATCATCACCACCACCTTCGCCGAGGGCCCGGCCCGCAACCGCGCCCTGAGCATCTACACCGTGACCGGCGCCAGCGGCTTCTCGCTCGGGCTGGTGCTGAGCGGCCTGCTCACCTCGGCCGGCTGGCGCTTCACCTTCCTGATGCCCGTCCCGGTCGCCCTGATCGCGCTGGTCTTCGCGTTCCGCCTGCTGCCCCGTCAGCCCCGCCCCGAGCGCGGCACCGGGGGCTACGACATCGCCGGAGCGATCACCGGCACCGGTTCGCTGCTGCTGCTGGTCTTCACCGTCACCGAGGCGCAGAGCGCCGGCTGGGCCAGCGCCCGCACGATCGGCTCGCTGATCGTGGTGGTCGCCCTGGCCGCCGCCTTCCTGGTGATCGAGCAGCGCACCGCGCACCCGCTGGTCCGGCTCGGCATCTTCCGCAACGGCGGCGTGGCCCGGGCCAACCTGACCGCGCTGGCCCTGTTCGGCTCGTACGCGGGCTTCCAGTTCGTCGCCACGCTCTATCTGCAGCGGCTGCTCGGCTGGTCCGCGCTGGAGATGGCGCTCGCGTTCCTGCCCGCCGGTGCGCTGGTCGCCCTGTCGGCGACCAAGATGGGCGCCATCGTGGACCGGTTCGGCACCGGGAAGCTGATGCTGACCGGCGTGCTCTCGCTGACGCTCGGCTACGCGTTCTTCCTCCGGCTGGACGAGCACAGCAGCTTCGTCGGCCTGGTGCTGCCGAGCATGATCCTGCTCGGCATCGGCTTCGCGCTGGGCTTCCCCTCGGTCAACATCGCCGCCACCAACGGCGTCTCGGACGACGAGCAGGGCCTGGCCTCCGGCCTGGTGAACACCGCCTTCCAGGTCGGCAGCGCCCTGGTGCTGGCCGCCGCGACGGCCGTGATCACCGCGGGCAGCAACGGCGGGCAGAGCCCGGCGGCCCAGCTGGACGGCTACCGCCCGGCGCTGCTGGTGATCACCGGGATCTCGCTGCTCGCCTTCCTGGTCACCGCGGTCGGCGTGGCCCTGGAGCGGAACCGCAAGCAGCCGGTGTCCGTTCCCGACTACGACTACGCCCCGGCCGCCTCGGACGCCAACTCCGAGGCGCTCAGCCCGCGCTGACCCCTGGTCAGCACGAAGGCCGGCTCCACCAAACCCCCGTGTTGGTGGAGCCGGCCCCGTCTCCGTACGCGGGTACCCCTGAGGGGACCCGACGTCGGCACCGCCAGTATATTGGCCGGGAGCCAACCAACGTACGGAGCAGACACGATGGCACCTCGCGGGGAATCGGTCAACGAGGAAATGCGCCAACGTTCCCGGCTCCGCATCATGGCGGCCACGGTGGAGCTGGTCGACCAGCGCGGATACGCCGGGACCACACTGGGTGACATAGCCGAGCGCGCCGGGCTCGCCCGGGGCCTGCTGTCGTACTACTTCGACAGCAAACGACTCCTGATGCAGGCGGCCACGCACCGGATGATGCACCTGGCGCTCTCCTCGGCGCTGGACGGGCTGCCCGAGGACTCGGGGCCGGACGTCCGGCTGGCGCGGGCCATCGACGCGGTGCTCGGGCTGGCGCTGGCGCACCCCCGGGTGATGCGCTCGCACCTCGCGCTGATCCTCGACCCGGACACCGGCGCGTTCGTCAAGGACCCGGAGCAGCGCCAGCTCGGCGCGATCCTCCAGGACCTGCTCGGGGCCTGGGGCGCGGCCGACCCGGTCGGCGAGCACGCGGTGCTGCGCAGCGCGCTGATGGGTGGCTGCATCGGGCTGCTGCTGCCGGGGGCGGCGCTCTCGCTGCCGCCGATCCGGGCCGACCTGTTCTACCGGTACGGCCTGGACTGGGACTGGGGCGTGCCGCCGCAGCCGGTCGCACCGCCGCGCTCGCAGCCGCCGACCCGGGCCGGGTGACCGGCGGTCGGGTGATGAGGGGTCAGGCGACGGGGGGTCAGGCGACCACCGGTCAGTGGCCGGCCAGGATCCGGGTGAGCAGGTCCCTGGTCTGGTCCGGGGTCAGGCTGTCGACGCAGAGCCGCTCCATCACCTGGACGTAGGCGTCGACGTCGTCCCGCTTGTCCAGGTAGAGCGCGCTGGTGAGCTGCTCCAGGTAGACCACGTCGGCCAGGTCCTGTTCGGGGAAGCGCAGGATCGAGAACGCGCCGCTCTCCCCGGCGTGCGCCCCGAACCGGAACGGCATCACCTGGATCACCACGTTCGCCTGCTCCGAGACGTCGAGCAGGTACTGCACCTGGGCCCGCATCACCTTCGGCCCGCCGACCGGCCGGCGCAGCGCCGCCTCGTCGATGACCGCCCAGAGCCGGGGGCTCTGCCCGTCGGTGAGCAGCTTCTGCCGCCGCAGCCGCAGGCTGAGCCGGCGCTCCAGCTCCTCGTCGGAGATCACCGGGCGGGTCTGCCCGAAGACGGCGCGGGCGTACTCCTCGCACTGCAGCAGGCCCGGGATGAACTGCACCTCGTAGGTGCGGATCTGGGCCGCGGCCTCCTCCAGCCCGACGTAGGTCTGGAACCAGCCGGGCAGCACGTCGTTGAAGCTGTGCCACCACCCGGACTTGTTGGCCTCCCGGACCAGGCCGAGCAGCGCCTCGCGCTCGCCGCCGTCGTCCACTCCGTACAGGCTGAGCAGATCGGCGACGTCGCGCTCCTTGAAGGAGACCCGGCCGAGTTCCATCCGGCTGATCTTCGACTCCGAGGCACGGATCTGGTACCCGGCGTCCTCGCGGGTGATGCCGCGGGACTCGCGGAGGCGACGGAGCTGCGAACCGAGCAGGATACGGCGCACCATCGAACCGCCGCCGGGCTGAGCTGTGGTGGTCATGCCGTAAACCTCCGCCGTGGGCAAACAGCGCACAGTCTGCCATCAGTTGAGCGCTCTGGGTGCCGGTACCGGCGGAACGATCTCCCAGTTCTGTGGCTTCGGCACCATGATGCACGTGCATCCGGCGCTTGCATATGCCAATAGTGCGACTGCACGTGAATCGACTCTTGCATCCGCAGTGTGCGCAGAGGACCATGGTGCACGTGCACCTGCACGCCCCTGGCATCCCTGCGGGCACCGCGTCGACACCACGCGCGTTTCCGCACACGCATCCGGCCGCGCCCCCGCGTGGCCGGTTGTCCGTGTGCGCGTGTGGCCGGTCGGAGCGGTGCCCGTGAGGCCGAGCGAGTCGGAGGTGACCGGCATGACCCCGGCGGGTCCAGCCGTGTCCGCCCCCTTATGGGAGGAGCTCTTCATGAGCACCGGTACGGCCATCGCGGTCGACCCCCACGTGGTCACCTGTACCCTCGCTCCTCGCTTCGACGCCGTCAGAACGGCCCGGGAGTTCGCCCGGTCCACGCTGCACGGCTGGGGCCTCGGCACACTCTTCGACGACGTCGCACTGGTCGCCTCCGAACTGGTGACCAATGCGCTGCGGCACGCCCTGGAGCAGCGTCCTGATGCTCCGTCTGCCGAGTCGCTCCGAATAATGAGCGAGTCACTCCGCTCCTCGGAGGCGCTCCGACTACCGGCCCAGCCCGGTGCGGCGCAGGCCGCCGACGCCCGGCTGCCGATCCGGATCAGCCTGGTGCACCGCTCGCCGCAGGTGGTCTGCGCGGTCAGCGACCCGAGCAGTCGCGGTCCGGTCGCCCGGGAGCCCGACTTCGTCGCCGAGTCCGGCCGGGGGCTGCACCTGGTGGACTCATTCAGCCGCTCCTGGGGCTGGCACCCGCTGGCCGGTGCGGGCAAGGTGGTCTGGGCCGTCTTCGAGGCCGAGGACCCGACCGGCACGGCCGGCCGCCACCGGCGCTCCGCCTGAGCCCCACCCGGGCGCAGTAGTAGGGGCAGCAGTAGTAACAGAGCAGACATGACGAAGGCCGTCGCGGTGACTTCCACGACGGCCTTTGACGCACCGTTGGACTGATGCCGGATCAGCCGGCCAGGTGGTCGAACTCCCCGTCCTTCGCGCCGAGCAGCAGGGCGGTGATCTCCGCGCGGGTGTAGATGAGCGCCGGTCCGTCCGGGAAACGGGAGTTGCGCATCGCGACGTCGCCGCCGGGCAGCGCCGCGAACTCCACGCAGTTCCCCTGCGAGTTGCTGTGTCGGCTCTTCTGCCAGACCACATCGAGGTCCGCAGCCGCCATGCCGTTGTACGTGTTCTGCATTCGAATTCTCCCCGACGTGCCTGGCGTTTGCCTCACTTGACGTGATGATAGCTCCAGTGCACGTGCATCAGCACGGGTGTTTGCTCGTGCACCAAATGGGCATCATCTCTTCATCGGCCGTGCCGGATCGGCAAGTTGACGCCACTTATGCGGACAAAAGCGATCGAATCGTGAACACACCGATGACTGCGCGTACTCGAACTCCTGCTGGTTGTCGATCTTGCCGGGCTCCCGAAGTCGCCTCACGATCCGTCACTTCGGTCGAATTGTGACGCCGATCACCGTCCGGAGTCCGGGCCGACTGTGGGCCGGAGCGGTGAATGTCCTACGATCTCCGCCATGAGCACAGCAGCCATCCCGGGCGCGCCACTGCCCGTCCGCACTCCCGGCTCCCGTGCGCGGGGGCGCCACCGCCGTCCCGAGCGGCCGGAGATCCCGGCGGGTTCGCCGAGCCTGGTACTGGCCGTCCCGGCCACCGCCGGGCCCGAGGCCCGCCCCGTGGTCGAGGAACTGCTCTCGGTGGTCCGCGGCGAGCAGCCCGGCATCGAGGCCACCGCCGCGTACCTGGAGAGCGCCGACCAGGAGTACCCCACGGTCGCCGGGCTGCTCGCCCAGGCCGCCGAGGCCGGACTCCCCGCCCCCGTCCTGGTGCCCCTCCTGCCCGGCCCGCACGGCTTCCTGACGGAGCTGCACCGCCTGGCCGCCCGGACCGGCGCCGTGGTCACCGATGTCCTCGGGCCGCACCCGCTGCTGGCCGAGGCCGTCCACGTCCGGCTCTCCGAGGCCGGTCTGGCCCGCGCCGACCGGGCCCGGCTGTTCGCCATCGCGACGGCCGCGGACGGCGTCGTGCTCACCACCGCCGGTGGCGAGGAGGCCGCTGCGGCGGCCGGGATCACCGGGGTGCTGCTCGCTGCGCGGCTGGCGGTGCCGGTCGTGCCGGCGGCGCTCGACGTGCCGGGTTCGGTGCTGGCCGCGGTCGAGCACCTGCGGGCGACCGGGTCCCAGCGGCCCGCGCTGGCGCCGCTGGTGATCGGGCCCGAGGCCGATCCGGAGCTGCTCGCCACCGCGGCGGAGGAGTCCGGCTGCCCCAGCGCGGCCCCGCTCGGCGCCTACGCGGCGCTCGGCCAGCTGATCGCCTCGGCGTACCTCACGTCCCTGGCCATCCCGCTGCCCGACGAGGCCTGACCTCTTCTTCCCACGGGACCGGCCAGGGGCTCGGGGAACGGCAACGCCGCAGAAGTCGGCGTCACCGTTCCCCGAGCCCCTGGCCGTCGTGCGCCCGGAAGTCTCAGGCCAGCCGGGCCGTGGGCGCGGCGGTGTCGTGCAGGGCGAGGTGCGGGGTGGTGATCGGGCGGGGGCCCGGGGTGGCGGTGGTGGGGGTGCGACTGCTGTCCCGGTGGACCTGGACCGCCTGGGAGTCGCCGGCCCGGCGGAGCACGATGCGCTTGGGTTCAGGGAGGGCGGGGTCGATCCAGAGCTCGGGGCCGCCGAACTCGCAGTCCAGCACCGCGATGTCCTCCGGTGCACCGCCGTCCACGGCGGCGAACGCCACGCCCGCCTTCCGATAGCCCGTCAGTCGACTGCGGGTCACCAGAACGCTTTCGCCCGCCAGTTGGTGGTGCTTGGTGGAGACGGCGAAGTCCGACAGGCCGGCGCCGTCGATCAGCAGGCCGTCGAGCACTGTCCCCTTGTCCCGCCCGAGCGCGTGCAGGGCCACTCCCCCGGCCGCGTTGCCGTAGAGGACGCTGCCGGTGTAGTCGAAGTCGTTCAGGTAGGCGCCGTGCTCGATGCCCCAGCCGCCGTTGTGGTAGGCCACGAACTGCCCGACCACGTGGTGGTGTTGGGCGTTCAGCCAGACGAAGATGCCGTTCTCCAGGTTGTTGTGGGCCAGGCATCGCTCGAAGGTCCAGACGCCCTCGCTGGTCTCCGGCCAGTGGTAGCCGGAGGCGCCGTTCGCGCCCTGGACCCCGACCGCGACGCAGTCCCGTGCCACCCCGCCGGTGCCGGCGCCGAGGCTGAAGCCGGTCAGCCGGTAGCCGCGCGGGTTGGGGTCGAAGAGGGTCCGGGAGGCGACGCAGGAGTCGTAGGTGATGTCGTCGGACGGGCCCTGCGGGGTCCTGGTGTCCAGCGGCCCGTCCCACCAGTAGGCGTCCTCCCAGGTCTGGTGGCTGATGCAGCTGCGGAAGGTGATGCCGTGGCTGGCGTGCGGGACGAAGGCGTGGCTGCCGGTGTCGCGGACCACGACGCCCTCGACCACGGTGCCCCGGCTGCTGTCGGCGAGCATGTGGAAGTGCAGCCCGTACCGGCCGAGCACCGGCTCGGTGACGGCCTTGCCGTTCCACTGGTCCTTGCCCGGGGCGCGCGGCCCGAGCCAGCGCAGCGCGGCGTGCCGGACGTCGGACTTCCGGGAGCTGGTCAGGTGGACGTGGGCCCGGCCCTTCTCCGTCCCCTCGATTCGGACATTACGGGTCAAATTCAGCACCTCGGCCCCGACCGTGACGCCCCCTCCGGTGGCCACCCGGGGGTGCGGGTACTTGAGCGGGCCGTCCAGCGTGACGGTGCTGCCGCTGACGGCGGCGATGGTGCGCAGGTCGTACCGCTCCGAGAAGCCCTCGGCGTTGGGGGCTCCGGTCGGGGTGACGGCGAGCTCGTCGCCGGGGCGCCAGCCGGTCGGCGCGGCGGCGAGGGCGATGGTGGTGTCGCCCGCCTTCAGCGGGCCCGCGGCGCGGACCCAGGCCGTCCTGGCGGCGCCGTCCAGCCGCAGGTAGCCGGCGCCGGTGACCCAGAGGCCGGTGTCGCTCGGGACCAGGGTCATGCCACCGCCCTGGAAGCGTCGCTCGTCGACCGCCGGGAAGCGCAGGGTGTGCAGGACGGCATCGGTCGGAGCGAGCGTCAGACTGCCCTTCACCTCGACGTTCCCCGCCGAGCTGAGCACCACCGAGCGGTCGGCCGCGAAGGTCAGCGAACCGGATGCTTCGACCACCAACGACCCCACCGACACATCGGCATCCAGCAGCACGTGGTCGGAGATCCGGACGGCGGCGGCCGGGCTCGGCAGGCTGCCGCCCCACCCGGCCGGGTCGGACCACGGGCGGGCCGGCGCCGGGGTCGGCAGGGGGGACTCCGACGGCGAGGGCGACGGCGAGGCCGAGGGGACGTCGGTGCCGTGCGAGTGCGAAGCTTCGGCGGAGGGCGGCGGCAGAGCCGAGGGGCCGTCAGGGGCGCCCCCGGTGCGCCGGACCAGCTCCTCCACCCCGACCGCGGCCACCACCGTGCCGGCCGCGATCCAGCCGAGTACCTTTCTCCGCCCGGCCTTTGCCGAGTCGTTACCTTCCGGGGCCGGTTCGGGCCTCTTCGCGTGCCGCATGCCGCCGCGCACCTCTCCGCCCGGGCGGCGCCTGCGGCCGCCTCGCCTGAAGCATAGGCAAGTCCCTTGAACGGCAAGGCTTTTGATCAGATTCGATCGAAATCAACCATTGGAATTCACTCCTCCGGTCCATGAAGGTTCCCTGAACAAACCATGATCCACATCACAGAGGTTTGCGGTTTCAACTTAAGCCTGCCTAATGTGCTCCCCTGTTCGTGGCCACACGGACCCCGTCCATCCGGAACGCCGAGTCCTGCCACCGGATGAACAGGCAGCTCAGTACGCACCATGGCAGGGGCGGGGGAACCACAGGTAAGTCGCCGGGGATTGGTCCGATTTGACCGATTTTCGGCTAGGGGTGAAGCCGTGCTCAAGCACGGCCGGGCAACTCCAGCCCGAATCCGACAGCTCACCTCGCAGGCGTGGGAGAGGAACGCATCTTCATGCTGTCCAGCAGCGCCTCCAAGCGCACCCGCCGTCTGATCGCCGCGACCGGCGTGGTCGGCATCGGCCTCTCGGTCCCGGGCCTCGCGGCCGGTTCCGCCTCCGCCGCCACCGTCTCCACCTGGGACAAGGTCGCCCAGTGCGAGTCCACCGGCGACTGGAGCATCAACACCGGCAACGGCTTCTACGGCGGCCTCCAGTTCACCTCCAGCACCTGGGCCGAGTTCGGTGGCACCCAGTACGCCGCCCAGGCCAACCAGGCCACCAAGGGCCAGCAGATCTCGATAGCCGAGAAGGTGCTCGCCTCCCAGGGCCCCGGCGCCTGGCCGGTCTGCTCCGTCAAGGCCGGTCTGACCAAGGGCGGCGGCGCCGCCCAGGTCGACACCTCCTCGGACAGCTCCGCGAAGGCCGCCACCCCCAAGGCGACCACCCCCAAGGCCGAGACCCCGAAGGCCGCCGCCCCGGCGCCGAAGGCGGCCGAGCAGCAGACCACCACGACCACGGCGGCCAAGAGCTACACCGTGGCGCCGGGTGACTGGCTGTCCACCATCGCCCAGAGCCAGAACGTCGAGGGCGGCTGGGAGAAGATCTACGAGCTCAACCGGTCGATCCTGACCGAGGGCCCGGACATGATCTACCCGGGCCAGCAGCTGGCCCTCGGCGGCACCACCACCGTCGTCACCCCCGCGCCGAAGCCGATCGCCCCGGCGCCGGCTTCGCCCTCCACCGGCTCGTCCACCGGCTCCTCCGCCAAGACCGGCGGCAAGAGCACCAAGGCCGCCTCCGGCTCGACCACCGCCACCACGGTGGCGGCCACCGGCAGCAAGGCCGCCGCGATCAACTTCGCGATGTCCAAGCTCGGCCAGGCCTACGTCTACGGCGGCAGCAGCAACGGCGGTTGGGACTGCTCGGGTCTGACCCAGGCCGCCTTCCGCCAGGCCGGCATCTCGCTGCCGCGGGTCGCCAACGACCAGGCGGACGCCGCCACCCGGGTCTCGCTGGACAACCTCCAGACCGGCGACCTGCTCTTCTGGTCGAACAACGGCAGCAACTCCGGCGTCTACCACGTCGCGATCTACATCGGCGACGGCAAGTACGTCGAGGCCGCCAACCCGCGCGCCGGTGTGAAGACCGAGTCCATCGCCAACTGGGCGCCGGACTTCGCCGGTCGCGTCTGACGCACCCCCGGCCCGTAAGCGCACTGCCCCCGGAGACCTGGTCGGCTCCGGGGGCAGTGCGCTGCGGCGATATCCTGGGCGGGCGATGTGCGCCTTCGTTCCGTTGGTCATGTCCCGGAGTTCCCTGCCGACAGCCGACCGCGAGGACCAGCCATGACCGAGCAGCCCACCGGGGCCCAGCGCATCGCCGAGACCATCCGGCCCGCCATGCTGCAGGGTCTGCAGAACGCCGACCTGAGCGGCGCCACCGGCACCCAGCACATCAACGCCTGGGCGGACTGGATCGCCGAAGCCGTCTTCCACACCGCCGTCCAGCCGCTCGCCACCGAGCGGGACGCCTTCGCCGACCGGGTCGACACCCTCAGCGATATCGCCAAGCGCCACAAGGCCGACTACCTGGACGCCGTCCAGGACGTCCAGCGCCTGAACGCGCGGGTGGCCGAGCTCGAAGCCGCCCTCGGCCGGGCCGGGGCGCCGGCCGCCGACCCGTCCACGGACCTTCCCGCGACCCTTCCCGCAGACCTCCCCGCGGACCCGTCCGACGACTGAGCCACGGCCGCCCGGCCCGCCCCGCGCCGGCGCCGGTGGTACGCGACGGTGACCGCCGCCAGCAGCGGGCCCCAGGCGAGCAGCGGCAGGTAGCAGGCCAGCAGCAGCCAGAACCCGGGGCCGCTGTGCGGCATCGACTCGCCCTGGTCGCTCACCGGCCCGGCCGGCTGCAGCAGTTGGTTGACGGTCGCGCCGCCGATGACCACCATGACCAGGACCGCCCCCACCCCCGCCGGGACGACCGCCGCCAGGACCGGCACCCGTCTCCCGCCGAGCAGCGGCACCCACCCGGGCACCACCTCGCCCCAGGGCCGGACCAGGCCGAGGGTGAGCAGCGCGAGCGCCTCCGAGACCAGGCTGAGCAGCAGCACGAACGGCGCCGCCTGCAGCACCCAGGTCCGGTCGCCGTACCAGTCGGGGAAGCCGGTCACCAGACCGAGCCGCCAGAGGCCGGACGGCAGGGTGACCAGGGGGACGGCGTGGGCGGCGACCACGGCCCAGCGGGGTGCGGGGACGGACATCTGACAGCTCCTCGGTTCCGGCCCGGTTCGCGGGCACGGACCGATCCTCCCGCCGGGCCCGACCCGGCCGCCTCGTCCCCGGGGCGGACCCCCTCCCCCGGCGGGGGGAGCCGGAACGCGCGAGTGGGGCACGGGGACGATCCCCGTGCCCCACTCGACGGACGGTCAGCTCTTCGGGCCGGCCCCGGTGGAGCCGCGCATCACCAGCTCGGGCTGGAACATGAACTCCGCGCGCTGTCCCGGGTTGCCGCCGACCTCCTCCAGCAGGGCGTCGACGGCGGCGGTGGCCATCGCCTCGACCGGCTGGCGGATGGTGGTGAGCGGCGGCTCGGTGAAGGCGATCAGCGGGGAGTCGTCGAAGCCGACCACCGAGACGTCCTGCGGCACCGCGAGCCCGCGCTGGCGGACCGCGCGGATCGCGCCGAGCGCCATCATGTCGCTGCCGCAGACGATCGCGGTGCAGCCCTTGTCGAGCAGTGCGTTCGCCGCCGCGTGGCCGCCCTCGACGCTGAACAGGGTGTGGTGGACCAGCCCTTCGGCCTCCGCCCCGTTCACCCCGAGCAGTTCCCCTATCGCCGCCGTGAAGCCCTCGATCTTGCGCAGCACCGGCACGTACCGGCGCTGGCCGACGGCCAGGCCGATCCGCTCGTGGCCGAGCTCGACCAGGTGCTGGACGGCCATCCACATGGCGGCCCGGTCGTCCGGCGAGATGAACGGTGCGGCGATCTTCTCGCTGTAGCCGTTGATCAGCACGAACGGCACCTGACGGCCGGTCAGCTTGGCGTACCGGTCGTGATCGGCGGTCGAGTCGGCGTGCAGGCCGGAGACGAAGACGATGCCGGCCACCCCCCGCTCGACCAGCATCTCCACCAGTTCGTCCTCGGTGGAGCCGCCCGGCGTCTGGGTGCAGAGCACCGGCGTGAAGCCGTGCCGGCTCAGCACCTGCTCGATCACCTGGGCCAGCGCCGGGAAGATCGGGTTGCTGAGCTCCGGGGTGATCAGCCCGATCAGACCGGCACTGCGCTGGCGCAGCCTGGTGGGGCGCTCGTACCCGAGCACGTCCAGGGCGGCCAGCACTGTCTGCCTGGTGGTCGCGGAGACCCCTGCCTTGCCGTTGAGGACGCGGCTGACGGTCGCTTCACTGACCCCCGCCTGCGCCGCGATGTCCGAAAGTCGCGCCGTAGTCACGATCCCAGAGCCTATTGCAACCACGTCAGACCGCCCACCAGATGGTGCTGTCCGTCGGAAGAACCGCTTCACCGTCCACCGCGACGGCCTCGGTGGAGGACAGCAGGATACGGCCCGGGGCCGCGATCCGGACCGGCTCCGCGCCGAGGTTCACCGTGCAGACGAAGGAGCCGCGCCGGAAGGCCAGCACGTCGGCGGGGCTGTCCAGCCACTCCACCCCGGTGCCGGCGCCGAGGGCGGCGTGCTCCCGACGGATGGTCAGGGCGCTGCGGTAGAGCTCCAGGGTGGAGGTCGGGTCGCCGGTCTGGGCCTCGACGCTGAGCCCGGCCCACTCGGCGGGCTGGGGCAGCCAGCTGGGGCCGCCGGGCACCGGCCCGAAGCCGTACGGGGCCTCGGTGCCGGACCACGGGATCGGGACCCGGCAGCCGTCCCGGAAGCCGTCCTGGCCGGCCTGGCGGAAGAAGGACGGGTCCTGGCGGACCTCGTCGGGCAGGTCGGTGACGTCGGGGAGGCCGAGCTCCTCGCCCTGGTAGACGTAGGCCGAGCCGGGCAGGGCGAGCATCAGCAGGGAGGCGGCGCGGGCGCGGCGCAGGCCGAGCTCGCGGTCGCCGGGGGTGCGGATCTGGGTGCCCAGGCCGGGCGGGTTGGCGAACCGGGTGGCGTGCCGGGTGACGTCGTGGTTGGAGAGCACCCAGGTGGCCGGGGCGTCCACCGGCCGCATCGCGTCCAGCGAGGTGTCGATCACCTCGCGCAGCTCGGCGGCGTCCCAGGAAGTGCCCAGGTACTGGAAGTTGAAGGCCTGGTGCAGCTCGTCCGGGCGGACGTAGTTGGCGGTGCGCTGCACGGTCGGGGTCCAGGCCTCGGCGACGCCGATCCGCTGGCCCGGGTACTCGTCCAGGATCTTGCGCCACTCGCGGTAGATCGCGTGCACGCCGTCCTGGTCGAAGAACGGCATCACGTCGTTGCCGAGCAGCTTGAGCTGGTCGGAGCCGCCGAGGTCGGGCAGGCCGGGGGCCTTGACCATGCCGTGCGCGACATCGATCCGGAAGCCGTCCACGCCCATGTCGAGCCAGAACCGCAGGATCGAGCGGAACTCGTCCGCGACCGCCCGGTTCTCCCAGTTGAAGTCGGGCTGCTCGGGGGCGAACAGGTGCAGGTACCAGTCCCCGGCCGTGCCATCCGGGTCGGTGGTCCGGGTCCAGGCCGGTCCGCCGAAGATGGACTCCCAGTCGTTCGGCGGCAGTTCGCCCTTCTCGCCCTTGCCCGGCTTGAAGTGGTAGCGCTCGCGCAGCGGCGAGGACGGGCCCTCGCGCAGCGCCCGCTGGAACCACTCGTGCTGGTCCGAGGAGTGGTTCGGCACCAGGTCCACGATGATCCGCAGGCCCAGCCCGTGCGCGTCCCGGATCAGGCCGTCGGCATCGAGCAGGTTGCCGAACATCGGGTCCACCGCCCGGTAGTCCGCCACGTCGTACCCGGCGTCCGCCTGCGGCGAGGCGTAGAACGGCGACAGCCAGACCGCGTCCACCCCCAGCGCCTTCAGGTACGGCAGCCGGCTCCGCACGCCCGGCAGGTCACCCATGCCGTCCCCGTTCGAGTCGGCGAAGCTGCGCGGGTACACCTGGTAGATGACCGCGTCCCGCCACCAGCCTCTGGAGGCAGCACCGTTCGCAGCGATGGGCTCGGCGGCGGGCCGGGAGGTGTCGGCCAGGTTCTGGGTCATGGACAGTCATCCCTTGGGGACTAGGTGTCGTACCGGAGCGCCCGTGGTGCGGGCAGCCCGGGACGCGGCAACAGGCGGGGGCTGGAGCTGAGTTGACGGTACGTCAGACCGTCAGGACTTGGCCGCACCGGCGGTCAGTCCGGTCACGAGGTGACGCTGTACCAGGTAGAAGACCAGAGCTGCGGGCAGTGCGATCAGCACCGAGGTGGCCGCCATCAGGTTCCACTGGCTCTCGTACTGGCTGACGAAGGTCTGCAGGCCGACCGCCAGGGTGTACTTGCTGGAGCTGAGCAGGAAGGTGGAGGCGAAGGCCACCTCGGCCCAGGCGGTGAGGAAGGAGTAGAAGGCCGCGACGGCCAGGCCGGGCCTGGCCAGCGGGATGATCAGGCGCCAGAAGGTGCCGAACGGGCTGAGCCCGTCCACCCGGCCGGCCTCGTCGATCTCCACCGGGATGGTGTCGAAGTAGCCCTTGAGCAGCCAGGCGCAGTACGGCACGGTGGTGGCCGAGTAGACCATGATCAGACCGGTGTAGCCGTCCAGCAGCTTGAGCGAGGAGAGGATCGTGTACATCGGCACGATCAGCACCGCGATCGGGAACATCTGGGTGACCAGCAGGGTCCACATCAGCTGGCGGTGCCCGGCGAAGCGCATCCGGGAGACCGCGTAGCCGGTGGTGGCGGCGACCAGGACGCCGAAGACGGTGGTGCCGCCGGCCACGATCACCGAGTTGAGGAACCAACTGGCGAAGTCGGTCTCGAACAGCACCTTGGAGTAGTTCGAGAAGGTCGCCTTGTCGAAGATCTGCCCGGGGTGCAGGTAGTCCATCTTGTCCGGGCCGAGCGAGATGAAGGCGATGTACAGCACCGGGAAGAGCGCGACCAGGCTGGCGACCACCAGGGCGCCGTGCGAGAGCGCGCGGACCAGCGGGCTGCTCTCGCCGCGGCGGCGGACCTTGACCGGGCGGGGTGCGGCGGCAGCAGCGACGGGGACGGTCTCTTCGATGGTGGCGGTCATCGGGAAGCCTCTTCGTTCCGGGCCAGCCAGCGACGGTAGAAGCTGGTGAAGACGATCAGGATGGAGAGCAGCAGCACACCGTAGGTGGCCGACTGGGCGTAGTCGCGCGGCTGTTGGCCGAAGCCCAGCCGGTAGGCCCAGGTGACCAGGATCTGCGCGTCGGGTGCGCCGTTGCCGAACAGCAGGAAGATGACGGCGAACTGGTTGAAGGTCCAGATCACGCCGAGCAGCACCACGGTGGAGGAGACGGTGCGCAGGCCCGGCAGGGTGATGTGGCGGAACCGCTGCCAGGCGGTGGCACCGTCCATCTCGGCCGCCTCGTACAGCTCGCCCGGGATCGACTGCAGCCCGCCGAGCAGCGAGACCATCATGAACGGCACGCCGACCCAGGTGTTGACGATGATCGCCGCGCTCTTCTGCGCCAACGGGTCGGAGAGCCAGGCGGGTTCGGGCAGTCCGAGCGAGCCGAGCACCCCGTTGATCACGCCGCCGTCGGCCAGCATCAGCCGCCAGGAGAAGATGGTGACGAAGGTCGGCACCGCCCAGGGCAGGATCAGCAGCAGCCGGTAGAAGCTGCGGCCGCGCAGGTGCTGGTTCATCAGCAGGGCCAGCGCCAGACCGGTCGCGTAGGTGACGGTGACGCAGATGACCGTCCACGCGATGGTCCAGACGAAGTGCGACCAGAACCGGTCGTAGGAGCCCGGACCCCAGAGGATGTCGGCGTAGTTGTCCAGACCGATGAACTGGAAGGTGGCCGGGATCTCCTTGACGCCGATGGTGCGGGCCGAGTTGAGGCTGTTGGCATCGGTCAGGGTCAGGTAGAAACCGTTGACCAGCGGGTAGCCGACCAGCACCCCCAGCACGACCACGACCGGCGCGACCATCGCGTAGGCGTACCAGTACTTGCTGTACGAGAGCTTGACGCGCGCCACCAGTCCAGGACGCGGTTCCTGGCTGCCCTTGGTGGGAGCGCCTTGCACGGCGACTGCCATGAGTTGACACCTTTTCGGGGAGGTCCGCCGCGGCTCGCAACGGTGACTGCGGTGGTTCGGGACGACCGGAGAGCCGCCCGGGCCGCCTCCGTCAGGTGGGCGGCCCGGGCGGACGGATTACTTGCCGAAGCCGGGGAGCAGCTTCAGGTAGTCCACGGCGGTGGCGTCCAGGCCGGCCTGGGTGCTGCTCTGGCCCTGGACGATCTTGCCGAGGTTGGTCCCGATCGAGCCGAACAGCGAGCTGTACTCCGGCAGTTCGGGGCGCGGCTGGGCGGCGGTCAGGATCGCCTGGTAGCCGGCGATGCCCGGGTTGGCCTTGACCTCGGCGGTGTACGCGTCGGTGCGGGTCGGCAGGGTGGAGTTCTTCAGCGCGAGGAAGGTCTGGCTCTCGGCGGAGGTGAGGAACCCGGCCAGCTTCTCGGCGGCGGCCTTGTGGGCCTTGTCCGCACCGGCGTAGACCGAGACGTTGTGGCCGCCGGTGGGGGCGCCGGCCTTGCCGGTGGAGCCGGCCGGGACGGGGGCGATGCCGAGGTTGTTCTTGTCGGCGAACGCGGAGCCCTTGTAGATGTTGGTGATCTCCCACGGGCCCTGGATGATCGCCGCGACCTTGCCGGTGTTGAAGGCGTCCATCATGTGCGCGTAGCTGTCGGTGGTCACGTCGGCCTTGGCGGTGCCCGGCGCGGTGAACATCGACTTGTAGGTCTCGACGGCCTTGGCGGCCTCGGGCGAGGCGATGGTGATCTTCTTGCCCTTGGCGTCCACCATGTTGGTGCCCTCGCCGTACAGGAACGGCATGGCGTAGTAGCCGTCGGCGGCGCGCATGAAGAAGCCGTCCACCCCGGCCTTCTCCTTGATCTGGGCGGCGGCGGTCTTCAGCTCGTCCCAGCTGGCGGGGGCCTTGGTGATGCCCGCCTTGGTGAACAGCTCCTTGTTGTAGAGCAGGCCCAGCGTGTCGGTGACGATCGGGGCGCCGTAGACCTTGCCCTCGTAGGTCGCCTGCTCGATCAGGCTGGGCTGGAAGGCCGCCTTGTCGGTCAGCGCCGGGGTGCCGTCCAGCGGCTCCAGGTAGCCGGCCTTGGCGAACGCGGAGGTCCAGCCCACCTCGGAGCGGAACGCGTCCGGAGCGCCGGTGGCGCCCATCGCGGTCTGCAGCTTGTTCTGCGCCTGGTCGAACGGGACGTTCTCGAACTTGACCTTGATGTTCGGGTTGGCGGCCTCGAACTTCTTGACCAAGGCCTCGTAGTTGGGCGCCTCGTTGGTGGCGTTCGAGGTGTCCCAGTAGGTGATGGTGACGGGGCCGTCTGCAGCCTTGTCATCGGATCCGGAGCCGCTGCTGCCACAGGCTGCCATGGTGACCGCGAGGGCCGCAACGAGGGCAGAGGCCGCGATGCCACGCCGCATGAGAACTCCTAGGGAAAAGGTGGGGGGTGCCCGAGGTGGAGGGAGGACCGCGCATAATGGCTGTCCCGTGCCGACTGCGCCTTGCGGCCGCCGGGCTTGGGGAGGAACGTAACAGCGATGCAAGCGCCCTCGAAAGGTCTTGCAGCAAGTTTCAGCAAGAATCGGGGATCGTTACGTCCGCGTGTCCTGGACGTTGCCGCAAGGTAGTCGGCCGACAAGGCTCCGGCGCGGGACCTTCGGCCTCTTTTTAACGGATGGCCATCCTTTTATATTGAGAGCGCAGCCGTCAGCGCCCCAGGAGGAACCTGTGCTCTCCCCGCAGTCGACCGAGACCGTCCGCGCCACCCTGCCCGCCGTCGGCGGGGCCATCGGGGAGATCACCCCGCTGTTCTACGCCAAGCTCTTCGCCGCCCACCCCGAGCTGGAGCGCGACCTGTTCAACCGGGGCAACCAGGCCGCCGGCGACCAGCCGCAGGCGCTGGCCGGGTCGATCGCCGCGTACGCCACCATGCTGGTCGAGCACCCGGACGTCCGCCCCGGCGCGATGCTGGCCCGGATCGCGAACAAGCACGCCTCGCTCGGCGTCACCGAGGCCCAGTACCAGGTGGTGCACACCCACCTGTTCGCAGCGATCGTCGAGGTGCTCGGCGCCGCGGTCACCCCGGAGGTGGCCTCCGCCTGGGACGAGCTCTACTGGCTGATGGCCAATGAACTCATCGCGCTGGAAGCCAAGTTGTACCAGGAGGCCGGGCTGGAGCCGGGCGACGTCTGGGCGTCGATGACCGTCACCGGGCGGCAGCAGCAGTCCCCGGACGCGGTCTCCTTCACCCTGCGCCGCACCGACGGCGCGCCGGTGGGGTCCTTCCGCCCGGGCCAGTACGTCAGCGTCGCCGTCCACCTCCCCGACGGGGCCCGGCAGATCCGGCAGTACAGCCTCTCCGCCGCCCCCGGCCGGGACGAGTGGCGGATCACCGTGAAGCGCGACGGCGAGGTCTCCTCCTGGCTGCACGCCGAGCTGGCCGAGGGCGGCACCGTCCAGGTCTCGCACCCGTTCGGCGACCTCACCCTGGACGAGGCCGCGGGCCCGCTGCTGCTCGCCTCGGCCGGGATCGGCTGCACGCCGATGATCGGCATGCTGGACCACCTGGTGCGGACCGGCTCGGACCGCCGGGTGCTGGCCGTGCACGGGGACCGCTCGGCCGCCGACCACGCCCACGGCGAGGAGCTGGCCGCGCTCACCGGGCAGCTCCCGGGGGCCACCCTGCACCGCTGGTACGAGGACGGCGAGGGCCTGGTCGACCTCACCGGCCTGGAGCTGCCGGCGGACGTCCGGGCCTACCTCTGCGGCCCGCTCCCCTTCATGCGCGCCGCCCGGGCCCAGCTGCTCGACCGCGGCGTCCCCGCCACCGCCATCCACTACGAGGTCTTCGGCCCTGACCTCTGGCTGGCCGGCCGCTGAACGCCGCCGCCCGGCCGTGGACTCCACGGCCGGGCGGGAACGGACGGTACGGGAACGGACAGTGCGTCAGGCGCGGCCCGCCGCCTTCTGGGTGCGCCGCGACAGCGAGTCGATCACGACCGCGGCCAGCAGGACCGCGCCGGTCACCATGAACTGGATCGCGTTGCTCAGGCCCTGGATGTTCATCCCGGACTGGATCGAGGCGATCACCAGCGCACCGAGCAGGGCCGACCAGGTCTTGCCGCGCCCGCCGAAGAGGCTGGTGCCGCCGATGACGGCGGCCGCGATCGAGTTCATCAGCAGGTTGCCGCCGCCCGAGGTCTGACTGGCCGACTGGATCTGGGCGGCCAGGAAGAGGCCGCCGACGGCCGCCATGGTCGAGGCGATCATGAAGACCGAGATCCGGATCCAGGAGATGTTGATACCGGCCCGGCGGGCGCCCTCGATGTTGCCGCCCAGCGCGAAGATCTGCCGTCCGTAGGTGGTGCGCTGGAGCACGAAGTCCAGCACCACCAGGAAGATCAGGAAGATCAGGAAGGCCAGCGGCAGGCCCTTGTACTGGTTCAGCGTGTACGCCGCGAGGAAGGCGATCACCGCCAGCACCGCGGTGCGCAGCGCGATGTCGCTCGGCGGCCGGGACGGCACCCCCGCCCGCCGCCGCCGGTTCGCCTCCAGCAGCGCCGCGCCCAGGAAGAACAGCACGCAGACCGCGGCCAGGCCGTACGCGGCGATGGTCTGGCCGTAGATGGTGCTGTAGAGCCGGGAGACGATGTCGTCGCCGGAGAGGTTGACCGTGCCGCTGAGGCCGAGGATCTGCAGCATCAGGCCGTTCCAGGCCAGGTTGCCGGCCAGCGTCACCACGAACGCCGGGACGCCGATCTTGGCGAAGAAGAAGCCGTGCACCAGGCCCACCAGCGCGCCGCCGGCCAGCGCGGCCAGCAGCGCGACCCACTGGTTCACGCCGTGGGTGACGTTCATGACCGCGAAGATCGCCGCGCAGAGTCCGCTGACCGAGCCGACCGACAGGTCGATCTCGCCCAGCAGCAGCACGAAGACCACGCCGATGGCGATCATCCCGGTGCCGACGATCTGCTGCGAGAGGTTGGAGAGGTTCTGCGCGGACAGGAAGCTGCTGTTCAGGCTGCCGAACACGGCCCAGATGACGATCAGGGCGAGCACCACGGGCAGTGAGCCCAGCTCGCCGCTGCCGAGCCTGCGCCGGAACTCCCGGACGTAGCCCCTGATGCCCTCCTGACGGACGATCAGCCTCGGGTCCACGGCGGGGATGACCTGGGCCGCCACCGGCACCGGGGCGTTGACGCCCCCGGTCGGCATGCTGTCCTCGGGGAGCGGGCGGCGCCCGTGCGGCTCGTCCGGGCCCGGCGTGCTGTCGTTGTCGCTCATTCCGTGCCCTCCGGGCCACGGGCCTTGCGGCGGGTCACGGCATTGTCCGTGGCGCCGGTGATGGCCGAGATGATCTCTTCCTGCGAGGTGCTCCTGCGGTCGAAGAAGCCGTTGTTGCGGCCCAGCCGGAGCACCGCGATCCGGTCCGCCACGGCCATCACGTCGGCCATGTTGTGACTGATCAGGATCACCCCCAGGCCCTGGTCGCGGAGCCGCTCGACCAGGTCGAGCACCTGGGCGGTCTGCTCCACGCCCAGGGCGGCGGTGGGCTCGTCCAGGATCACCACCTTGGGCGACCCGATCAGCGAACGGGCGATGGCGACGGTCTGCCGCTGGCCGCCGGAGAGCGAGGCGATCGGGATCCGCACGCTCGGGATCCGGATCGAGAGGGTGTCGAGCAGGGCCCGCGACCGCTTCTCCATCTCCACCTCGTCCAGCACCCCGAAGCGGGTCAGCTCCCGGCCGAGGAAGAGGTTGCCGACCACGTCGAGGTTGTCGCACAGCGCCAGGTCCTGGTAGACCGTCGCGATGCCCAACTGCTGGGCCTCCTGCGGGCGGTGGATCGCCACCGGCCGGCCCTGCCACTCGACCACGCCCTCGTCCGGCTGGTTGACCCCGGCGATCGACTTCACCAGGGTCGACTTCCCGGCGCCGTTGTCCCCGACCAGGGCGACCACCTCGCCCGGATGCACCTCCAGCTCGATGTCGGTGAGCGCCTGGACGGCACCGAACCGCTTGGAGATCCCACGCAACGCCAGTACGGGTTCACCCGTCATGGAACACCGACTCCCTCGCCCGCTCGCTCCGATGCCCCGCTGCTACTTCAGCCCGACCGCGTCGCAGGCGGCGGCGTACGTGGGGGTGCAGATCTGCGCCACGGTGTACAGGCCGTCGGCGACCACGGTGGTCTTGATGTTGTCCTTGGTCAGCACCACCGGGGTGATCAGGTTGGACGGCACGTTCTGGCCGCTGCCGCTGGTGGCGGTGGTCGGGGTGACCTTGGAGTCGGGCGTCTTGCCCTGGGCGAAGGCGACCGCCATGGTGGCGGCGGCGTCGGTCTCCGGCTTGTACGGCTTGTAGATCGACATGGTCTGGGTGCCCGCCAGGATCCGCTGCACGGCGTCCAGCTGGGCGTCCTGCCCGGTCAGCGGCACGCTCAGGCCGGCCGCCTTGAGTGCGGTGGCGATGCCGGCCGCCATGCCGTCGTTGGCGGAGTAGACCCCGACCACGCTCGGCCCGCCGATCGCGGTGATCGCGGCGGCGGCCTCCTGGTTGGCGTTGTTCGGGTCCCAGTTCGGCGTGTCGTACTCCTTGCCGATGGTCAGCTTCCCGTCGATGGCGCTGTGCGCGCCCGCCTTGAACTGGCCCGCGTTCGGGTCGGTCGGCGAGCCGTTGATCATGATGATCTTGCCACTGCCGGCCTTGTCGCCGACGGCCTTCACCAGCGCCTCGCCCTGCAGCTGCCCGACCTTGGTGTTGTCGAAGGACACGTACGCGTCCACCGGCCCCTGGGCCAGCCGGTCGTAGGCGACCACCTTCACACCGGCGTCGTGCGCCTTCTGCACCGAGGACTGGATCGACTTGGAGTCCACCGCGTCCAGGATCAGGACGGTGTCGCCCTTGGTGAGCGCGGTGTCCACCTGGGTCTGCTGGGTGGTCGCGTTCTCGTTCGCGTTGTAGTAGTCGATCTGCGCGCCCGGGGCCAGCTCCTTGATCTTCGCCTCGATCAGCGGCCGGTCGAACTGCTCGTACCGGGTGGTCTTGGTCTCGGGCAGCAGCAGGCCGATCTTGAGCACCCCGGCCGCGCTGCCGGAGGCCGCGCTGCCCGAGGCACTCGACCCGGTGGACTGTTTGGCGCTGCCGCACGAGGCCAGGGCCAACCCGACGGACAGCGCGGCGGTCGCGACGACGACGCGACGGAGACGGATGTTCAACTGACTACCTCTCGGACAGGAACGGCCCCCGTGTCCGAGTCTGGAAACAACTACGCCCCTCCGCGATCCGACCGCCGCCGAACGTGGTCGGCCCCGATGCTGATCCGGCAGGTCCCGGGTGCGCTGAACGGGTGCAGCAGGACCGTCTCCTGATCCCCCGCCAGCGCCTCCAGCAGGCCCTGGTGGACGGCGCAGATCACCTCGGGATGGCGCTCGGCACTGGGCCGGAAGGGGCAGTGCCGCAGCAGGACCTCGCCGGCCGCCCCGGCCTCGGGCTCGAAGCCCCAGCGCTCGGCGGCGGCCAGCACCCGGTCCAGCAGCGGGCCCGCCACGGGGGGCAGCTCGGCACCCCAGGCCCGGCCGGCCTGGTCCGGGCCGAGCCGGCCGTAGCCGAGCGCCAGCACCTCGACCAACTCCCGGTAGGCGTCCAGCTGTTCACGGGCCGGCGCGGCGGCGTAGCGCAGCCGGGGCCGGCCCCGGCCGGTGGCCGGCTGCCGGGAGACCGTGACCAGGCCGGCCTCCACCAGGGCGGTCAGGTGGTGCCGGATCGTGGTCGGGTGCAGGCCGAGCGCCTCGGCCAATCGCTGGGCCTCCAGCGGCTCGGCGGCCGAGCTGAGCTCGGCCAGCAGCGCCCGGCGGGCCGGGACGGCGAGCGCGCGGTGCACTCCCGCCGCTCCCGCCTCCCCTGTGCCACCGCCTGTGCCACCGCCGTCCATGCGGTCAATATACGGCGATAACGGGACCAGCCGACGCTACCGCTCAGGCCGTCCCCAGCCGGAGCACGGTCGAGGAGCGGAACTCCTCGCCCGGCCGCAGCACCGTGGTCGGGTACTCCGGCCGGTGCGGCGAGTCCGGGTGGTGCTGCGTCTCCAGCGCGATCCCGGCGTACTTCCCGTACGGGACCCCGCTCGGGCCGCGCACCGCGCCGTGGAAGCCGTTGGCCGTGTAGACCTGCAGCCCGGGCTCGGTGGTGAGCAGCTCCAGGGTGCGGCCGCTGCCCGGGTCCTCCAGGAAGGCGGCCCGGGTCGGCGTGCCGTCGGTGCTGCGCTCGCGCAGCACCCAGTTGTGGTCGTAGCCGCCGGCCGCGACCAGCTGCGGGTGGTCGTCCCCGATCGCCTTGCCGACCGGCCGGGCGGTGCTGAAGTCGAACGGCGTGCCCGCCACCGCCTCGTACGGGCCGAGCGGGATCTGCCGCTCGTCGACCGGGGTGTACTGGTCGGCGTCCACCGTGAGCAGGTGGCCGAGCACGTCGCCGCTGCCCTCGCCGGCCAGGTTGAAGTAGGCGTGGTTGGTCAGGTTGACCACCGTGGGGCTGCTGGTGACGGCCCGGTAGGCGATGGTCAGGGTGGCGCCGTCCAGCAGGTAGTCGACGCTGACGTCGAGCGCACCGGGGAAGCCCTGGTCGCCGTGCGGGCTGTGCAGCTCCAGCCGGACGCCGCCCGGGACCTCGGTGGCGGCCCAGATCCGGTGCGCGAAGCCGTCCGGGCCGCCGTGCAGGGTGACACCGTTGCCGGTCGGGGCGAGCGGGTGGTCCTCGCCGTCGATGGTGATCCGGCTGCCGGCGATCCGGTTGGCGTACCGCCCGACGGTGGCGCCGTAGTGCCGGGCCGGGCCCAGAATGCCCGTCAGGTCCTCGGTGCCGAGCAGGATCTGGGCCGGCCGGCCCGCGCGGTCCGGGGCGGTCAGCCCGTGCAGGGTGGCGCCCAGCGTCAGCACGGTGGCCTCGACCAGGTCGCTGCGCAGCGTCCAGCGCTCGATCGCCGCACCGGCACCGGACGGGTCGAAGGGCTGCCGCCGTACCTCGGTCTGCTGCGCCGCCATGGACCGCTCCTCCTGGGTCGAGATCTGCCGGACTCCGTGGATCTTGTCGCCGCCCAGCCTAGGCCCTGCGGGCGGAGTGGGGACGGACCCGGCCGGGTCCGGGTCAGTCGGTGTCCTCCTGCTCCTGCCGGGGCAGGCCGAGCGCTGCGGCCAGGCCCTCGGGGCCGGTGCCGATCTTGCGGTGGACGGCGGCCAACCTGCGGTGCACCAGGCTCAGTTGGACGTTGAGCTGGTCGGCGATCCGCTGCGGCGGCACGCCCCGGGCGGCCAACTCGGCCACCATCCGCTCGTGCTGGCTGAGCGACTCCTTGCTGAGCGTGCGCAGCCGGTTCGGCCGCAGGCCGGACCTGGCCAGTTCGCGCCTGGCCTGGGCGACCAGGCCGTCGGCGCCGCAGTTCTGCGCCAGCTCGATGCCCTGGTAGAAGTACTCGGCCGCGTCGGTGAGCCGACCCGTCCTGGCCAGGGCGCTGCCCAGGTCGACCAGCGAGCAGGCGAGCTCGTAGCTGACCGGGGACTGGGTGAGCAGGTTGACCGACTCCTCCAGCCGGTCCACCGCGAGCTGTCCGTCCGAGACCGCCGCCTGGATCCGCAGCGCGGTGCCGCGCGCCGAGGCGGTGCCGAACTTGTCCGCCCACTCCACCGCCCGGCCCGCCATCTCCCGGGCCTCGTCCGGCCGGTCGGGCAGCAGCGCGAGCGCCAGCTGGCCGGCCCAGGGTGCCCAGACCGGGTTGAACCAGCCGCGCTTGGTCAGCTGGGCGCCCACCGAGCGGAACACCTCGACCGCGCCGACCCGGTCGCCCTTGGCCAGCAGCAGCTTGCCGTAGAGCGTGGGCGCGTCCGGCAGCACCATCGCGGTCGGGTGGTACGGCGGTGCGAAGCGGTACTTCTGCGCCAGCTCCCACGCCTCCTGCACCCGGCCGCGGGCCAGCAGGGTGTCGCACAGCACGCCGACCACGTCCCACTGGAGCGGCAGGTCGGGCGCGATCCGCTCGGAGAGCCGCAGGCCGCGGCGGAGGAAGTCCTCGGCCTCGGCGAGCAGCCCGCGCCGGAACCGGACCAGGCCCATCAGGAAGTAGGAGAAGCCCCGGTGCGCACCGCTCCAGCCGGCCACCTCGAACTCGGTGATCGCCTCGGCGAACAGCTTCTCCGCGCTGTTCAGCTGGTCGGTGTAGGTGTACGTCAGGCCGATGATCGCGGGCAGCTCGAAGCCCCAGGTGGTGTTCCGCCAGCCCAGGCCGTCCGGGAGCCGCCCCGCGTCGGTGGCCTGCTCGACGAAGCCGAGCGCCCGGCCCGCGGGCTCGCCACGGAGCGTCAGGTCCCAGGCCCGCAGGGTGTAGACGGCCCGCTCGGGGGTGTGCTGGCCGCTGATCCGGCTGTCCAGTGCGGCCAGCCGGCGGGAGCGCTCCGGACCGTCGGCCTCGTCCCGCTGCCAGGCGATCCACATGAAGTGCAGCGCCTCCAGCCGCAGCCGGTCGGAGCCGGGCGCCGTCCGCTCGGCCTCGATCCGGCAGACCTCGGCCGCCTCGACCAGTTCGCCGGAGTGCGCCAGCACCTCGGAGAGGCGGAAGGTGGCGTCCACCCGCTTCTCCGGGCTGAGCCCCGGCTCCAGCGCGAGGGCCTGCTTGAGCTGGTGCACGGTGGCCAGCGGGTCGGTGAGCAGCGCGGCGCTGCCCGCCTCGAACAGCACCTCGGCCCGGACGTCCTCGTCCGGCGGCTCGTACAGGGCGCGCTGCAGACAGCGCAGGGCGGCCTCCGGGGCGCCGATCGCCAGGTGCTCGGTGGCGGCCTGGCGGAGCTTGGCCACCATCAGGTCGTCGCCCTCGGGGTGGGTCTCCAGCAGGTGGCGGGAGGCGTCCAGCAGCGAGCCGCCGGAGTTCTCGATCGCGGTCGCCGCGATGCCGTGCATCCCGGTCCGGGTGCTGGGCGGCATGGTCTGGTAGATCGAGGTGCCGATCACCGGGTGGACGAAGTCGAGCCGCCCGTTCGGCCCGGTGGTGAGCACGTGGTGGCGGCGCAGCTGACGGACCGACTCCTCGGCCTCGGCCGGGCTCTGCGCACAGATCGCGGCGGCCAGGTTCTGCTTGATGTCGGTGCCCAGCAGCGCGCAGGCCCAGGCGAACCGGATCACCCGGGCGCCGAGCTTCTCCAGCCAGTAGTCCATCGTCATGCCCTTGGCGGCGGCCGCCAGGTCGTGCAGCTGCTGGACGTTCTCCTCGAACGGCTCCAGCTGCTGCTCCCGGACCTCGCGCAGCAGCACGGCCACGTCGTACGGGTTGCCCCGGGTGACCGCCCAGACCTGACGGCAGAACAGGTCCTCCGCCTCGGCGCCGAGCTCGGCCCGGACCAGGTCGGTGACCGAGGCCGGGTTCAGCGGGCGGAGCACGTGCCGGCGGGTGGCCTGGCCCTCGATCTGCTGCTGGAGGCCCCGGCCCTCCTCCTCGAACTCGTTGCGGTGGGCGAAGACCAGCAGCACCGGCAGGTGCCTGGCCCGGACCGCGAACGAGGCCAGCCAGGTCAGCGACTCCTGGTCGGCCCAGTGCAGGTCGTCCACCATCATCACCAACGGCGCACGGCGCGGCGCCAGTTGGGTGAGCACGTAGTCCAGGCCGTCCCGGACGCCCTGCGGGTCGAGCTGCTCCACCTCGCCGGACGGCGGCACCAGGCCGATCGCCGGGCCGACGATGCCGTACCAACCGCCGAAGACCTCGCTGCGCTCGGCCTCGCTCAGGCCGCCGAGCACCGGCAGCAGCAGTTGCTTGAGGACGTGGAACGGCTCCTTGATCTGCCGCTCGCCGCCTCGGCCGGAGAGCACCGTGCAGCTCTTCCTGAGCTTGGCCAGCCGCCGGACGTGGTCCATCACCGCGGTCTTGCCGACACCGGCGGGCGAGGCGTAGACGAGCAGTTCGCCGATCTCGGTGCCACCGGCGTCGAAGTCCTGGCAGAGCCGGTCCAGTGCCTGTTCCGCGGTGCGCAGCTCCTCGTCCCGCTCGTGCAGGTGCCCGTTCCTCGCCCCGCCCTGCTGATCGACCACTGCCCAGCCTCCGCTTCGCACCCGTCCCATGCACCTGTTGCGAGACTAGTACCGTGGCCGCCCCCGTGGCGCGCGTTCGCGCAGGCTGGAGTGCCCGTTCAGGGTTCGGTCCCGTTGCCGGGGGCAAATCCCTTGGTACCCCTAACGTCTGATGATCAGATCAGATACTCTTCGCCCCGAACGGGGCGCCGTCGATCTTCAGAACGTATACGGCGCAAAGGCTTCCTACAGAGCCGTGGAGAGCGCCAAGAGCACGCACAGAACCGAGCGCCTGGAGTCCCATGTCCGACGACAGCTCACTTGAGCTTCCGTTCCCGCACCGCCGCAACCCGCACCAGTCGCACGCCGCCCAGCACCACCAGGAGTGGCTCCACCGGCACCGTGAACTCGCCGCCTCCACCGGCGACTTGGCATATGCCCGATGGGAGGTTCCCGAGCTCGCCGCACTCACCTACCCGGAGAGCTCCCCCGAGGACCTGGACCTGGCCGCCGACCTGATGGGCTTCTACTTCCTGTTCGACGACCAGTTCGACGACGCACTGGGACGCCAGCCGGAACGGGTGGCGGCCATCTGCGAACGCCTCACCGCCATCATCCACAGCACCCGCCCGCTCGGCAGCACCCCCGCCGAGCGCGCCTTCGCCGACCTCTGGCGGCGCAGCCTGCAGGGGATGTCCGCCCGTTGGCGGGCCCGGGCCGCCTACAACTGGGAGTGGTACTTCGCCTGCCATCCCGCCGAGGCCGCCGGCCGGATATCCACCCGGCCGCCGGACCGGGAAGGCTACCTGATGCTCCGTCGGGGCACCGCCGCCATGGAGACCATCTTCGACATGGTCGAACGGCTCGGCCGGTTCGAAGTCCCGCAGGCCGTCCTGCACCATCCGATACTCCGCCAACTGCGCCAACTGGCAGCCGACATACCCTCGCTCTCCAACGACGTCCGCTCCCACGCCCAGGAGCTCGCCCGGGGCGATGTCGCCAACCTGGTGATGATCGTCCAGCGTGAACGCGGCTGCCCCACCGACGAAGCCGCCTCCGTGGTGATGGCGGAAGCCCAGCTCATGGTGGACCGATTCGCCGAGTTGATGACCCAACTCCCCGAGGTCTACAGCCTACTGGGTCTGACGGCGGAGGAACGCCACTCGGCGCACAGATACGCCGACGGGTTGGCCGCCTGGACCGCCGGCTACCTCCGCTGGGAGGCCAGGACCGGTCGCTACGTGGCCGGTTGAGCCCGGCGCGGAGGCACCGTGGCGGGCGGGCCGCCACCGGGCTAGGGTTCCGCACGGGTCACTACTCCGCGTGTCCGAGCGGTGACCCTCGCACGTGTCGGTTCCCACCCACGGGCCGCCACCCTCCGGCCCGGGGTGCTCCTTCCAGCAGCGAGGAGAGACACCGCCCATGACGGTCTACCAGCCCCCCGGCCACCCCGACAGCATCGTCGACCTGCACGCCCGCTACCAGCACTGGATCGGCGGGCAGTGGGCACCCCCGCTCCGCGGCCAGTACTTCGACAACCCCACCCCGATCACCGGCCGGACCTTCTGCGAGGTCGCCCGGGGGACCGCCGAGGACATCGAGGCGGCGCTCGACGCCGCCCACGCCGCCGCCCCCGCCTGGGGCCGCACCTCCCCCGCCGACCGGGCCCTGGTCCTGCTCAGGATCGCCGACCGGATCGAAGCCAACCTCGAATCCCTTGCCGTGGCCGAGAGTTGGGACAACGGAAAGCCCGTCCGCGAGACGCTGGCCGCCGACCTTCCGCTCGCGGTCGACCATCTGCGCTACTTCGCCGGAGCGCTGCGCGCCCAGGAGGGCGGGCTCTCGCAGCTCGACGAGGACACCGTCGCCTACCACTTCCACGAGCCGCTGGGCGTGGTCGGACAGATCATCCCGTGGAACTTCCCGCTCCTGATGGCCGTCTGGAAGCTGGCCCCCGCGCTCGCGGCCGGCAACGCGGTGGTGCTCAAGCCCGCCGAGCAGACGCCGGTCTCGGTGCTGCTGCTGATGGAACTCGTCGCCGACCTGCTGCCGGCCGGGGTGGTCAACGTGGTGACCGGCTTCGGCGAGGAGGCGGGCAAGCCGCTCGCCTCGTCCAGCCGGGTCCGAAAGATCGCCTTCACCGGCGAGACCTCCACCGGCCGCCTGATCATGCAGTACGCCTCCGCCAACCTGATCCCGGTCTCGCTGGAGCTCGGCGGCAAGAGCCCCAACCTGTTCTTCGCCGATGTGGCGGCCGATCAGGACGCCTTCTACGACAAGGCCCTGGAGGGATTCGCGCTCTTCGCGCTGAACCAGGGCGAGGTCTGCACCTGCCCCAGCCGGGCCCTGATCCAGTCGAGCATCTACGACCGCTTCCTGGGCGACGGGCTGGACCGGGTCCGCGCCATGCGGCAGGGCGACCCGCTCGACACCGAGACCCAGGTCGGCGCCCAGGCCAGCGCCGAGCAGCTCACCAAGATCCTCTCCTACCTGGAGATCGGCCAGGCCGAGGGCGCCAAACTCCTGACCGGTGGTGAGCGGGCCGACCTGGGCGGCGAGTTGGCGGGCGGCTTCTACGTCACGCCGACCGTCTTCGAGGGCGACAACCGGATGCGGATCTTCCAGGAGGAGATCTTCGGCCCGGTCCTCGCCGTCACCCGCTTCGACGACTTCGCCGACGGGGTGGCCCTCGCCAACGACACCGCCTACGGGCTCGGCGCCGGAGTCTGGAGCCGCGACGGCTCCACCGCCTACCGGGCCGGCCGGGAGATCCAGGCCGGCCGGGTCTGGACCAACTGCTTCCACCTCTACCCCGCCCACGCGGCCTTCGGCGGCTACAAGAACTCCGGCATCGGCCGGGAGACCCACAAGATGCTCCTGGAGCACTACCAGCAGACCAAGAACCTCCTGGTCAGCTACTCCCCGCAGGCCCTCGGCTTCTTCTAGAGCCTTGGCCGGCTACTCGGGCAGCGCCAGCCACTCCTCCCAGCTGAGGTCGATGCCCGGGTAGCGCGGCTGCGCGAACGGCCAGCGGGAGGCGATCCACTTCGGCACGAAGGCGTCCAGCGCGGCCCCCACCGGGGTGCCGACCAGGTTGTCGACCACCCACCAGGAGATGTCGGCGTCCGCGCCGGGCCGCTCCGGCGGGTCGATGTAGACGCAGCCGTACAGCGCCCCCTCCGCCGTGTCCAGGAAGGCGTAGTTGAAGGACTGGTGGGCCTCGGCCTCGCGCTCGTGCCGGGCCAGGTCCACGCGGTCCTGCTCGACCGTCATGGTGGCCGGGGGCCAGCTCCAGGGCAGGCCGTACAGGGACCAGAGCCGCTCGCGCGAGCCCATCACGGCCGGGTAGTCGATCTCGGTGTCGTCGGCCCTGATCGGCCGCAGGTGGTAGCCGTCCAGGACCGGCTCGTGGACGGGGTGCTCGAAGTCTTCGGGAAGCCAGCTCATGCCGGGCAGGCTAACCACTCCGCCCCCGGGTGCCCACCGGTTTTCGGTCCGGCCGCGGCAGGCGGCGGCACGCCACGGACGGACCAAGGTCACCCGGCCCACCGGCGGCGGAGTGTTCATTGGGGTCAACAACACCCCTCCCCTGGAGAACAGATGACCATCCCGATCGACAAGCTCTCCGACCCGGCCGTCCGCACCCTGCTGACCGCCCTGAACGCCAACGACCGGGCCGCCTTCCAGGCCGCGCTCACCCCGGACGCCACCATGTCCGACGACGGCTCCGACCGCGACCTGGACCAGTGGACCGAGCGGGAGATCTTCTCCTCGCACGGCCGCATCGAGGTGCAGTCCGAGAAGGACGGCGGGCGCGCGGTGATCGCCGACTACCGCAACGACACCTGGGGCGAGATGCGCACCGCGTGGCGGTTCACGGTCGCGGACGGCAAGGTCAGCCGGATCGAGACCGGCCAGGCCTGACGGCCCGCGCGAGCCGTCCGGCCGCCGGTGCCGCCTCCGCCGTTCGGGTGGCTTCGGTGCGCCGGGCGGCGCGGGCTCGGTCCGGGGCGGCGCGCACCGCGCAGACTCCGGGGGTGACCAAGACTTCAGGCGGTTCGTCAACTCCCGGGAGCGACAAGCGCAGCGAGATCGCGGGCATCCCCACCCGCTTCATCGCTATCGGCGCGATCGTGGTGCTCGCGGTCTGGTTCCTGTTCGCCAACCTGGACAAGGTGAAGATCCAGTTCTGGGTGTTCACCGTCACCGCGCCGCTCTGGATCGCCCTGCTGGCGACCCTGCTGGCGGGCGCGGCGCTGGGCTGGCTGCTCAAGGGGCGACGGAGCAGGTGACCGCCCCGGCCGCCTTCACCCCGCTGATCGAACTGAGCGGGGTCAACAAGCACTTCGGACAGCTCCACGTGCTCCGCGACATCGACCTCACGGTCGGCCGGGGCGAGGTGGTGGTGGTGATCGGCCCGTCCGGGTCCGGCAAGTCCACCCTCTGCCGGGCGATCAACCGGCTGGAGCGGATCGAGACCGGCCGGATCACCATCGACGGCGTGCCGCTGCCCGAGGAGGGCAAGGGACTGGCCCAACTGCGGGCCGAGGTCGGGATGGTGTTCCAGTCCTTCAACCTGTTCGCGCACAAGACCGTGCTGCAGAACGTGGTGCTGGCCCAGCTGAAGGTCCGCAAGCGCGGCAAGGCCGAGGCGGAGGCGAAGGCGCACGCGCTGCTGGAGCGGGTCGGCCTGGAGACCCAGGCGGCCAAGTACCCGGCCCAGCTCTCCGGCGGCCAGCAGCAGCGGGTGGCGATCGCCCGGGCGCTGGCGATGGACCCGAAGGCGCTGCTCTTCGACGAGCCCACCTCGGCGCTCGACCCCGAGATGATCAACGAGGTGCTGGACGTGATGCGCGGCCTCGCCCAGGAGGGGATGACCATGGTGGTGGTCACCCACGAGATGGGCTTCGCCCGCTCGGCGGCCAACCGGGTGGTGTTCATGGCGGACGGTCAGATCCTGGAGGACCGGGTCCCGGAGGAGTTCTTCGACCACCCGCGGACCGACCGGGCCAAGGACTTCCTGTCCAAGATCCTGAAGCACTGAGGGGCCGGTCGATGAAGCGACTCCTCACGGCGGCCGTGCTGCTCGGGCTGCTCACCGCCTGCGGCAAGGAGGGCACCCCGCCGCCCAAGGGCCCGCAGCCGAGCGCACTGCCCAGCTACCAGGTCCGCAGCGGTGACGCGGTCACCGGCTCCGCCACCCTGGACGCCGCCCGCGGCCGGGGCAAACTCGTGGTCGGGGCCAAGGAGGACCAGCCCTACCTCGGGGCCAAGGACCCGGCCAGCGGCGTCTACTCCGGCTTCGACATCGAGATCGCCAAGATGGTCGCCGCCGACCTCGGCTTCCGCCCGGACCAGATCGACTTCCGGACCATCGCCTCGGCCAACCGTGAGACCGCGCTGCAGAACGGCCAGGTCGACTACTACGTCGGCACCTACACCATCAACGACAACCGCAAGAAGCTGGTCGGCTTCGCGGGCCCGTACTTCATCGCCGGCCAGAGCCTGCTGGTCCGCCGGGACGAGGAGGACATCAAGGGCCCCGAGGACCTGTCCGGCAAGCGGGTCTGCTCGGCGGCCGGGTCCACCCCGTACCAGCGGATCGTGAAGGACTACCCCAAGGCCAGGCCGGTCGCCTTCGACACCTACTCGGCCTGCGTGGACAACCTGATCGGCGTCCAGGTCGACGCCGTCACCACCGACAACACCATCCTGCTCGGCTACGCCGCGAAGGCGCCGGACGAGCTCAAGCTGGTCGGCCCGCTGTTCTCCAAGGAGCCGTACGGCATCGGGGTGCCCCGGAGCGACAACGCGCTGCGGTCGGCGGTGAACGACGCGCTCCAGCGCCACGAGCAGAACGGCGACTGGAAGCGGGCCTACGACGCCACCCTCGGCCTGTCCGGCGTGCCCGCGCCGGAGCCGCCGCCGATCGACCGGTACTGAGGAGGGCCGCATGAACGTCCTGACCGACAACTGGTCGACCTACTGGGAGGGGTTCCTCGGCACCCTCGAACTGTTCGCGGTGAGCGCCGTGCTGGCGCTGGTGCTGGGCGTGCTGATCGCGGGCTTCCGGGTCTCGCCGGTGCGGCCGCTGCGGATCTTCGGCACCGCCTGGGTGACGCTGCTCCGCAACACCCCGCTCACGCTGCTGTTCTTCATCGTGGTGCTGGGGCTGCCGCGGTTCGACATCACGCTGCCGTTCTTCACCTTCGCCGTGCTGGCGCTGGGCTGCTACACCTCCGCCTTCGTCTGCGAGGTGATGCGCTCCGGTGTGGGCACCGTGCCGGTCGGGCAGGGCGAGGCGGCGCGCAGCCTGGGGATGACGTTCGGTCAGACCATGGGCATGGTGGTGCTGCCGCAGGCGTACCGGGCCGTGGTGGCGCCGCTGGGGAGCGTGCTGATCGCGCTGGCGAAGAACACCGCGATCGCCGGCGCCTTCAGCGTGACCGAACTGCTGGGCACCTACCGGACCATCAACGAGCTCGGCTACGGCATCGTCTGGACCTTCGTCTGGATCGCGGTCGGGTACCTGATCATCACCCTGGCCATCAGCGCCGTCTTCAACGTGCTGGAACGACGAGTGGCGGTGTCCCGATGACCTCGGCGCTGTACGACATCCCGGGCCCCAAGGCGCTCGCCCGCCACCGCCTCTACGGCGGGATCGCGCTGCTGGTGATCCTGGCCGGGATCGGCTGGGTGGTGTACATGCTGTTCGACACCGACCAGTTCACCGCCGAGAAGTGGCGGCCGTTCGAGTACAAGGGCATCCAGCGGCTGCTGCTGGACGGGCTGGGCAACACGCTCAAGGCGTTCGCCCTGACGGCGCTGTTCGCGCTGCCGTTCGGCGCGCTGTTCGCGGCCGGGCGGCTCTCCGACCACCGGGTGGTGCGCTGGCTCTCCACCCTGGTGGTGGAGTTCTTCCGGGCCATGCCGCTGCTGGTGATGATCTTCTTCATCTACGTCGCGATGGACATCGAACCGCTCTGGGCCCTGGTGGCCGGACTGACGCTCTACAACGGCTCGGTGCTGGCCGAGGTGTTCCGCGCGGGCGTGCTGGCGGTGCCCAGGGGGCAGCGCGAGGCGGCCTTCGCGCTCGGCCTGCGCAAGACCCAGGTGATGGCGTACGTCCTGGTGCCGCAGGCCAACCGGGCCATGCTGCCGAGCATCATCAGCCAGCTGGTGGTGGCGCTCAAGGACACCTCGCTCGGCTTCCTGATCACCTACGAGGAGTTCCTGCACGCCGGCAAGCTGATCGCCACCAACCTGGACTACGACCTGCCGTTCATCCCGGTGGTGCTGGTGATCGCGCCGGTCTACATCGGCCTGTGCCTGCTGCTGTCCTGGCTGGCCCGCTGGGTCGAGCAGCGCGGCCGCCGCAGTCCGAAGGTCAAGGGCGGGGCACCGATCGCCAAGGCGGGGGTGGCGATGGGGCTGCCGCCGGTCGTCCGCGAACCGGGCCGGGACCGATAGAACCTGACGCAGGATCACCGGCGCGCCCCCAAATTCTGCTTATCATTCAGGGGTGTTCGACTCCCGGCACATCAGGACCTTCCACGAGGTGGTCGCCACCGGTTCGTACTCGGCGGCCGCCCGTGCGCTGGGGTACACCCAGCCCGCGATCACCCAGCAGATGAAGGCGCTCGAACGCGACGTCGGCGTCCCGCTGTTCACCCGGGCCGGCCGCGGCCTGCGGCTGACCGAGGCCGGTGAGGCGCTGGCCCGGCACGCCGAGGTGATCCTGGCCGGGATGCACGCGGCCCAGCAGCAGCTCGGCGCGCTGGCCAGGCTGCGGGCCGGCCGGGTCCGGGTCTGCGCCTTCCCCAGCGCCAACGCCACCCTGATCCCGCAGGCCATGGCCCGGCTGCTGGCCGAGCACCCCGGCATCCGGGTCGAGCTGCTGGAGGCCGAGCCGCCCGAGTCGGTGCATCGGCTGCTGCGCGGCGAGTGCGACATCGCGCTGGCCTTCGACTACCCGGGGGCCGAGGCCGAGCCGGCGCCCGAGCTGGAGCGGACCCACCTGATGGAGGACCAGCTCACCGTGCTGCTCCCGGTCGGCCACCCGCTGGCCCGGCGGCACGCCGTCCGGCTGGCCGACCTGGCGGAGGAGCGCTGGATCGCCGGCTGCCCGCGCTGCCGGGCCAACCTGCTGCACGTCTGCGCCGGCCAGGGCTTCACCCCCGACGTGGTCTTCACCACCGACGACAACCTCGCCGTGCAGAGCCTGGTGGCGGCCGGGGTCGGCATCGCCCTGATGCCCGCCCTGGTGCTCTCCTTCATGTGCCACCGCAAGGTCACCGGCCGGCTCGCCGAACCGCACGTGCGGCGGACGGTCTCGGCGTACGTGCTGCGCGAGCACCTGCGGGTGCCCGCCACCGCCCTGGTGCTGAACGAGCTCAAGGCGGCGGCTGCCGCCCGGGTCGGCTGCTGACCGCAGGCCACCGACCCATAAGCAGGAGCTGACAGATCCTCAACAAACGGTCGTTGGACGCTCTCCGGGAGCGGGCCGCACGCTCCAGGCATGACGACTTCCGCCACTCTGCGTCCGGCCGCGAACACCGACCGGATGCGCGGGCTGATCGAGGAGCTGCGCCGGGTGTCCGGCCGGGGCCTGGCGCCCGAGCACTCGGCGCGGCTGGCCGCCGACTGTCTGGCACCGCACCTGGGCCGCCCCGGGCTGCTCACCCCGGACCAGCAGGTCGGCGACCCGGACCGGTACCGCCAGCACCTCGTGCACGCCGAGCCGGACGGCAGCCTCTCGCTGGTCGCCCTGGTCTGGCTGCCCGGCCAGCGCACCGAGATCCACGACCACGTCTCCTGGTGCGCCACCGGCGTGCACCAGGGGCAGGAGAGCGAGCGCCGCTACCGGCTGGTGCCGGACGGGCCCACCGCCCGGCTGGTCGCCACCGAGGACGTGGTCAACCGCCAGGGCACGGTCTGCGGCTTCGCCCCGCCCGGCGACATCCACCGGGTGCACAACAGCGGCACCGGCGCCGCGATCTCGCTGCACGTGTACGGCGCCGACCTGGCCCGGCTCGGCAGCAGCATCCGCCGGGTCTACCGACTGCCCGCCGACGGGGGCTGACCGGTGGCCCTCACCCTGCGCACGGTACCGCTCGCCACCACCCCGGCCGCCGTCCGCCGCAACGGCCCCGGCCTGGCGCTGGCCGCCGCCGGGGTGGCCCTGGCCTGGGGCGTGCACCGGGTGCTGCCCGCCGTCCCGCTGCTCACCGCCGCCGTGCTGCTGGGCCTGGCCGCGGCCCAACTGCCGCTGCTGCGACCGCTGGTGGCCGGGCCCGCGAAGGCCGGACTGGCCCTGGCCGCCCGGCGGCTGATGCGGGCCGGCATCGTCCTGCTCGGCCTCAAGCTCGGCCTCGGCGACGTGCTCGGGCTCGGCTGGGCCACCGTCACCATGGTGCTCGCGGTGGTCGCGGCCACCTTCTGCGGCACCCTCTGGCTGGGCCGCCGGCTCGGACTGCCGGGCGACCAGCCGCTGCTGATCGCCACCGGGTACTCGATCTGCGGGGCCTCGGCCATCGGCGCGGTCGGCCAGGCCAGTGGCAGCGACGAGGAGGACATCGCCACCTCGGCCGCCCTGGTCACCCTCTGCGGCACCCTGGCGATCGCCGTCCTCCCGCTGCTGCAGGGGCCGTTGGGCCTCGACCCGGCGGACTTCGGCCGCTGGGTCGGGGCCGGGGTGCACGACGTCGGGCAGGTGGTGGCCACCGCGCAGACCGCCGGGCCGGTCGCGCTCCGGGAGGCGGTGCTGGTCAAGCTGATCCGGGTGGCCCTGCTGGCGCCGCTGGTGGCCGGGGTCGGGGTGGCGGTCGCCCGCCGTCCCGGCCGCGCCGCCGGCACGGCCCGGCCGCCGCTGCTGCCGCTGTTCGTGCTCGGCTTCCTCGCCATGGTGGCGCTGAACAGCACCGGCGCCGTCCCGGCCGCCGCCCTCGCGCTGGCCGGTCACGCCCATGAACTCCTGCTGGCGGCGGCCCTGTTCGCGCTCGGCAGCGCCGTCCGGCTGTCCGCGCTGGCCCGTACCGGCGGCCGGGTCGCGCTGCTCGGCCTGGCCTCCTGGGTGCTGATCGCCGGTGCGGCCTACGGCGGCGTGCTGCTGAGCCGCTGACGGGCTGACGGCCCGTCCGGCTGGGTTAGAGTCTGATCGCGTACGACCCCGCCGACCGGACCGAAGGACCCAGTGATGACCGTGCTCCCCGACCGGGACGGATTCGACGCCCCCGTCATGCTCGACCGGCGCGAAGGCCCCTACGGCGAGGTGGCGCTGCGCCGCCGCGGTGCGCACTACGAGATCATCGCCAACGGCTGCTTCCTGATGGACACCGCCGACGGCCGGTCCGAACGGCTGCTGGTGCAGGCCGCGTTGGACCAGCTGGCGGTCGAGCGCCCGTCGGTGCTGATCGGCGGCCTCGGGGTCGGCTTCTCGCTCGCGTACGCGGCGGCCGAGCCGCGCTGGGCCCGGATCACGGTGGCCGAGCGGGAGGACGCGATCATCGACTGGCACCGGACCGGGCCGCTGGCCGCCTTCTCCGAGCACGCCCTGGACGACCCCAGGGTGACCGTGCTGCACGGTGACCTGGTGGCCCACCTGGCGGCGGACGGCGAGCGGTTCGACGCGCTCTGCCTCGACATCGACAACGGCCCGGACTGGACCGTCACCGAGGACAACTCGGGCCTCTACGGCCCGGCCGGGCTGGCCGCCGCCCAGCGCCGGCTCAACCCCGGCGGGGTGCTGGCGGTGTGGAGCGCACAGCCGTCCGCAGGCTTCGAGGAAGCACTGCGGACGGCCGGGTTCAGCGAGGTGCGCACCGAGGAGATCCCGGTGGTGCGCGGCGTGCCCGATGTGGTCCACCTGGCCCGCCGCGCCGGCTGAGGCTACTTCAGACCGCTGTCCACCGCGGTCATCAGCTCACCGTTGGTGGTGTCGCCGTCGAGCGACCAGAGCATCGCGCCCGCCAGGCCCTGGGCCTTGATCCAGGCGGTCTTGCGGGCGATCTCGATCGGGTCGTCGTAGGTGTAGAGGACGGTGCCGTTGTAGATGTAGGCGTGGCCCGCCACCGGGTCGCGGTAGATGGTGTAACCACCGCTCGCGGCCATGGTCTTGAGCTTGTGGTAGTCCTCGTACCCGTTCTCGTAGGTGCCCGGGGCCGGGCCGGTCGCGGACTGGAACAGACCGTTGGTGGTGCCGCGCGGCACCCCGGTCCAGCCGCGGCCGTAGAACGGGATGCCCAGGGTCAGCTTGCTCTTCGGGGCGCCCGCCGCCAGATAGGCGTTGATGGCGATCTCGGAGCTGAACTGGCGGTCCGGGGTGCTCGGGTCACCGGCGGCCAGCTTGATCGCGGACTGCTGGTTGGTCTGGTTCTCCCAGGCCCCGTGGTAGTCGTAGCCCTGGATGGTGGCGAAGTCGAAGGCGCCGAACAGGCCGGGCACGTCGATGCCGAGGTTGATCTTGGCCGGGTCGGCCGGGAGGAAGGCGCTCAGGGTGTACTTCTTGCCGGTGGTGACGGTGAGCGCGTCCAGCTGGCGGCGGAACTCCTGGGCCAGCAGGGTGTAGTTGGCCTTGTCCTGCGGGCGGATGATGTTGCCGAGGTGACCCTCGGAGTTCGGCCACTCCCAGTCCAGGTCGATGCCCTCGAAGATGCCCGCGGCCGAGCCCGCGCCACCGCGGCCGTCGATCACCGGCAGGTTGCCCTTGATGTACATGTCGATGCAGGAGCTGACCAGCGCCTTGCGCGAGGCGTCGGTGAGCGAGGCGTCGGAGAACCACTTGCTGTAGGACCAGCCGCCGAGCGAGATCTGCATCTTGAGGTTCGGGTACTTCGCCTTGAGCTGCTTCAGCTGGTTGAAGTTGCCGGCCAGCTTCTGGTCCCAGGTGTCCGTGGTGCCGGCCACCGAGCTGCCCGCGTCGAAGCCCTTGCCGAAGTCCGCCCAGGCGTCACCGGCACCATCGCCGGCGTTCGGGTCGGAGTCGTTCCCGGCCGCCTTGTTGGTGATGAAGCACTGCTTGCTGGACGGGTTGATGTTGGCGAAGGCGTAGTTCAGGTGGGTCAGCTTCGCCGCCGTGCCCGAGGTGTCCATCTGCTTCACGCTGTAGCCGCGCGAGTAGATGCTCCACTGGGTGAAGTAGGCGATCTTCAGAGCGTTGGGGTTGACCACCTCCTTGGTGGTCCTGGTGGTCACCGGGTCGGAGGCCGGCGAGGTGTTGCCCGCCGCGTCGCGCGCCTTCACCGTGAAGGTGTAGTTCGTCTCCGGGGTCAGCCCGGAGACCACCGCGCTGGTGCCCGTGGTCACCGAGGTGGCCAGGGTGGAGCCGTTGTAGACGTCGTAGGCGGTCACCTTGACGTTGTCGGTGCTGGCACCCCAACTCAGGGCCACCGAACGGGAGTCCGGGATCGCCGTCGGGGTCCCCGGCTTGGTCGGCGCCTGGGTGTCCGGGACCGGCGGCGGCACCACGACCTGGACCGGGCCGGCCGCGGCCGAGCGGTTGCCGGCGGCGTCGAAGGCCACCACGGTGATGTTGTAGGTACCGGCCGCCAGGCCGGTGAGCGCGGCCCCGGGGGTGGGCACCGTGGCCAGCTTGGTGCTGCCGTTGAACACGTCGTACCCGGTCACCCCGACGTTGTCGGTGCTCGCGGTCCAGGACGCGGTGATCGAGCCGTCGCCCGGTACGGCCGTCAGGTTGCCCGGCACGCTCGGCGCGACCTGGTCGCCGCCGCCCGCGCACGGGTTGCCGTTCAACTTGCAGTTGAGCAGTGCGGCGTAGGCCCCCGAGTAGGCGATGTTGAAGCCGAGGTTGTACGACGCCCCGGGCGCCAGGGAACCGGCCCAGCTCGGGTTCTTGACCGTGACGTGCGAGGCCGCGGTGGTGTAGGTGGCGTTCCAGAGCGAGGCCACCGTGTTGTTCGCGGGCAGGTCGAACTCGAGCGTCCAGCCGTTCATGGCCGTGGTCTCGTTGTTCTTGATGGTGTAGCTGCCCTCGTAACCGGAGCCCCAGTCACTGCCCTTGGCGAAGGTGGCGGTGGAGGCGGCGGCCTGGGCGATGCTGGCGGGCAAGGCGACCGCGATCAGCGGGGCGATCAGCGCTCCTGCCGCGAGCAGGGGCAGGCTGAACCGACGTCTGCGCATGGATGAGCTCCTGTCCAGGGAGCGCCCGACCGTCCGGCCGGTGTGCCCCCTACCTGTGGGGAGGTGGCGGTGCCAGGTGCAAAGGTGCTGCGCGCTCCGGCTGTTGAGGTGCTGGGGGCAGCGCGGAGCGGGGCCGCCGGGCCGTCGGGTTGCCGCGGAGATCCTGTGACATGGGAGCGTAGGGACGTCGCCGGGTACTGGCAATAGGTCTGGACCAGACGGGCCGTGGACCTGACAGCAATGCGTCAGGTCCACGGCCCGTGGTTTATCCGCGAGTTGGGCTGACCCCGGGTCAGCCGAACGGGTTGTACGCAGGCGGCTCGGGTGCGGCGGCGGGCGCGGGGGCCGCCACGGGTGCCGGGGCCGGAGCGCCGAACGGGTTGAAGTCCGGCGGCGGCACCTTCACCATCTGACCCTTGCGCGGCGTGAAGTCGCCGCCCGGAGCAGCGGCGTCGGCGGCCGGGGCGGCAGCCGGGGCCGGGGCGGGTGCGGGGGCGCCGAAGGGGTTGAAGTCGGCCGGCGGCACCTTCACCATCTGGCCCTTGCGCGGCGTGAAGCCGTCGGCGGCCGCGGGTGCCGGAGCGGCGACCGGACGCGGCGCGGGAGCGGCGACCGGAGCCGGGGCAACCGGCTGAGCGGACGTCACCGTGCCGAACGGGTCGACCACCTGGGCGGTGGTCACGGTGCCGAAGGGATCGGCGACGGCCGGCGCCGCGGCAGTCGGCTGCGGAGTCGGCGCGGGTGCGGGCGCGGCGGCGGGTGCCGGGGCGGCAGCGGCGAAGGGGTTGAAGTCGGCCGGCGGCACCTTCACCATCTGACCCTTGCGCGGCGTGAACTCGCCCGCCGGAGCGGCGGCCTGCGCCGGGACCTCGGCGGGCCGGGGCGGCGCGAAGGGGTTGAAGTCCGCCGGGGGCACCCGGACCGGGGTGCCCTTGGGGGCCTCCGGCGCGGCCGCCGCGACCGCGACCGGCACGGGAGCGGCGGGGGGCGCCTGCGGGGCCGGCACCGTGGGCGGGGCCGACGGCATCGGGGGGACGACGACGGGCGGCTGGACGGCGGCCTGCGGGGCGGGGGCCGGCTCGTAGGCCGGGGCGGGCTCGTAGGCCGGGGCGGGCTCGTACGCGACCGGCGCAGGTGCCTGGGCCTGGGCGACGGGCTGCTGGGCCGGGAGCTGCGGCAGCGCGGCCCGGGTGCCGTCCCAGCCGAGCTGGATGCTCGCCAGCACCTCGGCGAAGGTCTCCGCGTACAGCTCCCAGTCGTCCGCCTGCGCGGTGCCGAGCTGGACGGTGAGCACCGAGACGCCGTCCGGCAGCGGCAGGAAGGCCTGCAGCACCGAGCTGACGGTGTTGTCCGCGATGTCCGGCTCGTCGACCGGCTGCCCGACCGGCAGCAGCGGCTGCGGCACCGGGGCGATCCGGCTCTCCACCAGCACCGCGGTCGGACCGGCCGGGATCAGCACCGTCCAGACCTCGGCCTGGGGGCGCTCGTCGGCCAACTCGGCGGACAGCTCGGAGATCTGACGCGGGTACGAGGCCAGCGAGACCACCAGCGAGGCCCGGCTCGGCCGGCCGTCCACCCGGAGCGCGGCGATCCCGGCGAAGACCACGCCGGCCGCCTCCGCGGACTGCGCCAGCAGACCGGTCAGCACCGACCAGTCCTGCCGCCGGGGGGCGCGGGCGCCCGAGTACAACTCCTCGGCCACCTCGGCGAGATGGGCCGCGCGGGCCGGGCGGTCGCCCCGGACGGCCAGCGGGTGGAACACCGACGGCACCACCAGCCGGACCTCCACCCCCGCCCCGGTGGCCAGCTCCTCCGGTGCGGCGACCGGCCGCTCGGCGGCGAACCGGGCCACGGCGGCCGGGAACTCCGGCCGCATCCAGGCCTCGGCCGAGTCGGGAGCGACGGGCAGCGTGAAGCGCTCCGCCGACACCGCGTCGGCGGTCAGCCCGAACACGTCCTGCGCCCCGTAGCGGGCGAACAGTTCGGCGGTGGGGGCCTCGACGGCGGCAGCGGTCCGCACCGTGCTGCCCTCGACCACGGTGCCGAGCCCGCGGACCGTCAGCAGACCGGGCCCGGTGGGGCTGAGCCGGAGCCCGAACAGGGCTTCGGCGGAGGGGTGCGCGGCACGGTTGAAGGCCGTCAGCGAGCTCGCCGGGTAGAACGTGGCCTCGGCTCCCAACAGGGAGTCGGCCAGTACGTCGATCGTGGCGCCGATCCGTTCCGCGCCCGCGAAGCCGTCCTGTGTCATGCCGCTGAGCCCCCTCGCTCCCAGATGGATGATTCCGTCCACTTTCTATCAGAACCCGGCGTCAGGGTCCTGCCCCGGTCTCCCCCTCGGCCAGCGTCCCGACCGCCTCGGCCAGGCCGGGAACGGCCAGCAGACCGGCGAGTTGGCGGATCAGCAGACCGGTCGGACCCTCGGCGCTCTCCGCCGCCAGGAAGCCGGCCAGGTCCACCGCGAGCGCGGGCTCCCGGGCCGCGCAGACGGCCAGCGCCGCGACGAACTCCTGCACCAGCTGGAGCCGGAGCTCCTCCAGCGGGACCTCGGGGGTGGCCAGCCAGTCCAGCGAGGTGATCTCGGCGTTGGCGATCCAGGCCCGTACCGTCCGCCGCAGCCCGGGGCTCGGCTCGCCCACCGCCAGGTGCCGCAGGATCTGCGCGGCGGCGGCCCGCCGCACCTCGTCGATCACCGCGTTGCCGGCCGGGCCTGCCGTCACCGAGCCGCCCCGCAGCAGCGCCGCGAAACCGGGGCCGTGGCTGCGGACGAAGTCCAGGTAACGCCCCATCACCCGCAGCAGCCGCTCCGAGAGCGGCCCCTCGTGCGGCTCCTCGAACCGCCCGGCCAGCTCCTGTCCGGCCCGCCGCAGCGCCTCCTCGTAGATCGCCTGCTTGCCGGGGAAGTAGTGGTACACCAGCGGCCGCGAGGCACCGGCCGCCGCCGCGATGTCGTCGATCGACACGTCCTCGGGCGCGGCCCGGCTGAACAGGTCGAGCGCCACCGCGATCAGCTGCTCCCGGCGCTCGTCCACGCTGAGCCTGCGCCGCGGCGTGCGCTCGGGCCGGTCCGCCACCGGCGGCGTACGGGAAACCATGGCGCCACCCTAGTTGTTCGGGCCGGGCCGCGGGAGGCGGTCCGGGTGCCGGTCGCCGGGGAACCCTCGCCCCCAGGACACCTTGTGTCCTATAGTCAACATCGTGTCCACGGGCCGCCCGGGAAGCCACCCGACCGCGCCCCGACCCGGCACGCCACCACCCGTCACACCTGCGGAAGGAGACCGCCATGGCCGAGACCCTCGGCACTGCCAAGAGCGACCTGGTCGCCCTGGCCCACCGGCGGATGCAGAGCGCCATCCCCGACAACGACTGGACGGTGCGTCAGAAGCTGGCCCTCACCTGCCGGATCCTGTTCGACGCCGGCCACGACTCCGGCCTGGCCGGGCAGATCACCGCCCGGGCCGAGCAGCCCGGCACCTACTGGACCCAGCGCCTCGGCCTGGGCTTCGACGAGATCACCGAGTCCAACCTGCTCCTGGTGGACGAGGACCTGAACGTGCTCCGGGGCGAGGGGATGGCGAACCCGGCCAACCGCTTCCACAGCTGGATCTACCGGGCCCGGCCCGACGTGAACTGCATCATCCACACCCACCCGCTGCACATCTCCGCCCTGTCGATGCTGGAGACCCCGCTGGTGGTCTCGCACATGGACCTCTGCCCGCTCTACGACGACTGCGCCTTCCTGGAGAAGTGGCCCGGCATCCCGGTCGGCAACGAGGAGGGCGAGCTGATCGCCGGCGCCCTCGGCGACAAGCGGGCCATCCTGCTCGCCCACCACGGGCAGCTGGTGGCGGGCGGCACCGTCGAGGAGGCCTGCACGCTCGCGGTGCTGTTCGAGCGGGCCGCCCGGCTCCAGCTGCTCGCCTCGGCGGCCGGGAAGATCCAGCAGATCCCCGAGCTGCTGGCCCGGGAGGCCCACGACTGGATCTCCACCCCCAAGCGGGGCCAGGCCTCGTTCGCCTACTACGCCCGCCGCGCGCTCCGGGCCGGGCACGGCGACGCGCTGAGCTCCGAGGGTGGTGCCTGAGATGGCGGCTCCGACCCTGGAAGGCGTCATCGCCTACCCCGTGACCCCGTTCTCCCCCGCCGACGGCCAGGTCGACACCGAGCGGCTGGCCGAGCTGGTGGACCGTCTGATCACGGCCGGCTGCCACGCGGTGGCCCCGCTCGGCTCGACCGGCGAGAGCGCCTACCTGGACGACCACGAGTGGTTCGCCGCCGCCGAAACCGCCGTGGGCGCCGCAGCCGGCCGGGTGCCCACCGTGGTCGGCATCGCCGACCTCACCACCCGCAACGCGATCCGCCGGGCCCGGTTCGCCGAACGCACCGGCGCGAGCGCGGTGATGGTGCTGCCATTGTCGTACTGGAAGCTCGACGAGCGGGAGCTGGTCCGGCACTTCACCGAGATCGCCGGTGCGGTGGGCGTCCCGGTGATGGTCTACAACAACCCGGCCACCAGCGGCGTCGACCTCTCCCCCGAACTGCTGGTCGCCCTGGCGGAGCGGGTGGAGAACATCACCATGGTCAAGGAGAGCAGCGGGGACGTGCAGCGGATGCACCGGATCGCCCAGCTCTCCGGCGGGGAGCTGCCGTTCTACAACGGCAGCAACACCCTGGCGCTGGAGGCCTTCGCGGCCGGGGCCAGCGGCTGGTGCACGGCCGCGGCCAGCCTGATCCCCGAGCTGGTGCTGGAGCTCTACCGGGCCGTCCGGCTGGGCGAGTTGGACACCGCCAGGGAGGTGTTCTACCGACAGCTGCCGGTGCTCCAGTTCCTGATGCGGGGCGGGCTGCCGACCACGGTGAAGGCCGGGCTGGCACTGCGCGGCCTCGACGTCGGCGCGCCGCGCCGGCCGCTGCTGCCGCTGGACGGCGTCCGGACCGAGGAGTTGGCCGGGCTGCTGGCCGCCGCCGCGCGCTGACGGCCGGACGCCCCGGTACCGCTGCCCTGACCGTCCGCTGTCGGACCGTCGGGGCAGCGGACGGTCAGGGCAGCGACGGCACCCGGTCGGCGGGCCCGGCCGGGTCGTCGTGGATCACCACCAGGATCATCGCCGGGCTCTCCCCCGTGCTCCGGCAGCGGTGCGGCAGCGCGGAGTTGAAGTAGACGCTGTCGCCGGTGCCGAGCGCGACCGTCCGCTCGGGGAACTCCAGCTCGGCGCTGCCCGCGTGGACGAAGAGGAACTCCTCGCCCGCGTGCGACTTGAACGGCGAGTCGGCCGGATCCAGCGGCGGGTACATCACGAACGGCACCATCTGCTTGCCGCTCAGGCCGGTCGCGATGCCCTCGTAGTGCGGGGCACCGGGGCCCGTCCCGCCCGCGATCGGGGTCCGCCCGTCCGCCCGGACCACGGTGACCAGCTCGGGCTCGACCTCGTCCGAGAAGAGCCGGCCGACATCGACCTGCAGCGCGTGCGCCAGCTTGAGCGCGGTCGAGATGGACGGGTCGCTGATCCCGCGCTCGACCTTGGAGAGGTAGCTCTTGGTCACCCCGACCTGGGCGGCCAGCGCGTCCAGGCTGAGGCGGTTCTGCTTCCTCAGCACCCTCAGTCGGCTGCTCATGCGGCACCTCTCGCCCCGGAACGTTCGGCCCAGTATCCCACCGGCATCCCACCGGCCCCGCGGGCAGCGGCCGGTCCGGGCTACCAGAGCTCCGGCGTCCCCCGGTACTCCTGGTACTTCCGGTACGCCTGGAGGCCGTCGGGCACGAACTCCCACTCCGTCAGGCGCTGGGCCAGCTCGGCCTCGGTGAGCCAGCCGTGCCAGTCGACCTCCTCCACCTGCGGGCTGACCGGGCCGTCCCAGCGGGCCTCGTAGGTGTCGCACCACCAGGAGAGCCCGTTCTCCTCGAACAGGAACTTGAACAGCGGCACCGGCACGATGCCGCTGACCCCCATCTCCTCCTCGGCCTCGCGGACCGCCGCATCGGCGTAGCTCTCCCCGGCGCCGACCACGCCGCCGACGAAGCAGTCGTAGGTGCCGGGCGCGTAGAGCTTCTCGGCGGACCTGCGGTGGGTGAAGATCCGGCCCTCGGCGTCGCGGACCAGGATGAAGACGCAACGGTGCGTCAGGCCGAGCCGGTAGACCTCGCCGCGCGGGGCGGTGCCGATCACCCGGTCCTGGTCGTCCACCACGTCCAGTACTTCGTCAGCAGGGTTCGTCATGGGGGCACGCTACCGACTCGGCGGCCCCGGGGCGGTCCGACTATCGTTCGGTTCCGGGATCCGGATGAGCGGAAGGCGGCACGCGGTGGTGGAGATCTGGGGCGAGGCGGCACCGGGATTCGAACCCGTCCGGGAGGCGTTCGCGCGCAACTTCCGCGACCACGGCGAGCTCGGCGGCGCCTTCGCGCTCTACCTGGACGGCCGCAAGGTGGTCGACCTCTGGGGCGGTGACGCCCGGCCCGAGGTGGGCGGGCGGCCCGATCCGGCGGTGTCCTGGACCGCCGACACCGCGCAGGTGCTCCGCTCGGTCACCAAGGGCCTGACCGCCGCCGCCTCGCTGCACCTGGCCGACCGGGGCCGGCTCGACCTGGACGCACCGGTCGCCTCGTACTGGCCCGGGTTCAAGGCGGCCGGCAAGGACCGCGTCCCGGTCCGCTGGCTGCTCTCGCACCAGGCCGGGCTGCCCGCGCTGGACGTGCCGCTGCGGGTGGAGGACGTGATCGCCTGGGAGCCCGCCGTCGACGCGGTGGCCGCCCAGGCCCCGTTCTGGGAGCCGGGCCGGGCGCACGGCTACCACCCCTACACCTTCGGCTGGCTGGTCGGCGAGGTGGTCCGGCGGGCCTCCGGGCGCAGCGTCGGCCGGTACTTCGCCGAGGAGATCGCCCGGCCGCTCGGCCTCGACCTGTGGATCGGCCTGCCCGCCGGCGCGGCGCCCCGGGTCGGCCGGCTGGTCGACCTGCCCGCCCCCGAGGCCGCCCTGGCCGGCCCGAACGGCCTGCGGCTGCGGCCCCGGCAGTCGGTGGTGGACGCCTACCAGGACCCCTCCTCCCTGACGGCCCGTTCGTTCGCCTCGGTCCGGCCCAGGGTCGACCTGAACGACCCGGCGGTGCAGGCCGCCGAGATCCCCGGCGCGGGCGGGATCGGCACCGCCCGCTCGGTGGCCCGGTTCTACGCGGCCCTGATCGGTGCGGCCGACCGGCACGGCGGGGCGCCCGGCGAACTGCTCCCCGCCGTCCTCAGCCCGAGTCTGCTGGCCGAGGCGATGGGCCCCGCGGTCAAGGGCCCCGACCGGGTGCTGATCGTCAACACCTCGTTCGGCCTCGGCTTCTTCCGGCACGGCCCGAGCTCCCCGATGGCCTCCCCCGCCTCCTTCGGCCACCCGGGCCGCGGCGGCTCCCTCGGCTTCGCCGACCCCGACCTCGGCATCGGCTTCGGCTACGTCACCAACGGCATGCAGCCCGGCGTCACCGGCGACATCCGCTCCCGCACCCTGATCGCCGCCGTCCGCCGCTGCCTCGGACTCTGAGCGCCCGGCCGGCTAGTGCTCGTCCCGCCAGGAGCGCCACAGGGCCGCGTACGGGCCGTCGGCGGCGACCAGCTCGTGGTGGGCGCCGTACTCGCTGATCCGGCCGCGTTCGACCACCGCGATCACGTCCGCGTCATGGGCGGTGTGCAGGCGGTGGGCGATCGCGATCACCGTGCGGCCGGCCAGCACCCGGGAGAGCGAGCGCTCCAGGTGGCGGGCGGCGCGCGGGTCGAGCAGTGAGGTGGCCTCGTCCAGCACCAGGGTGTGCGGGTCGGCCAGCACCAGGCGGGCCAGGGCGAGTTGCTGGGCCTGCGGCGGGGTCAGGGCGACCCCGCCCGAGCCGACCTCGGTGTCCAGGCCGTCGGCCAGCGCGTCGGCCCACTCCCCCGCGTCCACCGCGTCCAGCGCGGCCCGCAGCTCGCTGTCGTCCGCGTCCGGACGGGCCAGCCGGAGGTTGTCCCGCAGGGTGCCGACGAAGACGTGGTGCTCCTGGTTGACCAGCGCCACCTCGGCCCTGACCCGCTCGGCGGGCATCCGGGCCAGCGCGGTGCCGCCGAGCGTGACGCTGCCCCGGCCCGGGGCGTAGATCCCGGCCAGCAGCCGCCCGAGGGTGGACTTGCCCGCGCCCGAGGGGCCGACCAGCGCCACCCGGCTGCCGGGGGCGACGTCCAGGCTGATGCCGTGCAGCACGTCGGCGCCCTCGCGGTAGCCGAACCGGACGTCGGTGGCCTCGACCCGGCGGCCGTCCGGCTCGGCGAGCTCGTCCGTCTCCGGGTCCACCACCTCGCGGACGCCGACCAGCCGGGCCAGCGAGGCCTGGCCGACCTGGAGTTCGTCGTACCAGCGCAGGATCAGGTCGACCGGGTGGGTCAGCGCCTGGGCGTAGAGCACACCCGCCGTCAGCTCACCGACCGTCAGCAGGCCCTGCACCGTGAACAGCCCGCCCAGCACCAGCGTGCCGATGATGACGATCGCGTACGTCGCCTCGACCGTGGGGAACCAGACCGTGCGCAGCCAGAGCGTGTACCGCTCCCAGGCCTGCCACTCGCCGATCTTGCGGTCCGTCAGCTCCACCCGTTCGGTGCCGAGCCGGAGCGACTCGACCGTCCGCCCGGCGTCCACCGTCTCGGCCAGCACGGTGTTGACCGCCGCGTACCCGGCCGACTCGGCCCGGTAGGACTGCGGTGCGCGGCGGAAGTACCAGCGCGAGGTGGACAGGATCAGCGGCAGCGCGACCACCACGGTGATCGCCAGCAGCGGTGAGGTGAAGACCAGGGCGCCGAGCACCAGCACCACCGAGACCACCGCCACCGCCAGCTCGGGCACCGCCTCGCGGATCGACTTGGAGAGCCGGTCGATGTCGGTGGTGCCGCGCGAGACCAGGTCGCCGGTGCCGGCCCGCTCCAGCACGCCCGGCGGCAGCGCCACCGAGCGGACCAGGAAGTCCTCCCGCAGGTCGGCCAGCACCTCCTCGCCCAGCACCCCGCCGCGCAGCCGGGACCAGCCGGTGAAGGCGGCCTGCACCGCCAGCGCGCCCAGGTACCAGCCGACCGCCGCCAGCACCTTGCCCTGCGCGGTGCCCGCGCTCAGGTCCTCGACCAGCGAGCCGAGCACCCAGGGCCCGACCAGCCCGGCCAGGGTGGCCACCGTGTGCAGCCCGACCACCGAGCCGAAGCCGCGGAAGTGACGGCGTGCCAGCAGCCGGACGTAGCTGCGCACGGTGGCCGGCGAGCCGACCGGCAGCATCGTCGCCGGGCCGCGCTCCTGGATCGTGGGGGGTTTCATACCTTCTCCTCGACGGCGGCCTGGTCGTCCTCGCGGGTGACCACGGCCCGGTAGTGCGGGGCGGTGTGCAGGAGTTCGCGGTGGGTGCCGGTGGCGGTGACCCGGCCGCCGTCGATCAGCACCACGGTGTCGGCCTGGTCCAGCAGCAGCGGGCTGGTGGCCAGCACCACGGTGGTCCGCTCGGCCCGGATGCTGCGCAGCCCGGCCGCGATCCGGGACTCGGTGTGTGCGTCGACGGCGCTGGTCGGCTCGTCCAGCACCAGCACCGGCGGGTCGGCCACCAGGGCCCGGGCCAGCGCCAGCCGCTGGCGCTGGCCGCCGGAGAGCGAGCGGCCGCGCTCGGTGATCTGCGCCCGCATCGGGTCCCCGCCGGCCTCCGGCGAGCCGTCGACCAGGGCGTCCAGCACGTCCTCGGCCTGGGCCGCGGCGACCGCCTCGGCCGGGGTGACCCGGCCGGAGCGGGGGATCTCGAACAGCTCGGCCAGCGTGCCGGAGAGCAGCACCGGCTCCTTGTCGTGCACCAGTACCGCCGCCCTGGCCTCGGCCAGCGGGACGGCGTCCAGCTCGACGCCGCCCAGCCGGACCGCCGGGCCCGGGAGTTCGTCCTCGGCCAGCGGGACGTGGCCGCCGAGCCGGTCCGCCAGCCGGTCGGCCGTCTCCGGGTCGGCGCAGACCACCGCGGTGAGCCGGCCGGCCCGGACGGTCAGGCCGGTGGCCGGGTCGTGCAGGTCGGAGCGGCCGGGGGCGGCCAGGGCGGCGGTCAGCCCGGCCGCATCGGCGGTGCGGCGCAGCGACAGCACCCGGGTGGCCCGGCCGGCCGAGACCCGGGCGACCGACCAGGCGTGCGCGGCCTCGCCGAGGATGCGCAGCGGCGCGGCCAGGAAGGCGGTCGCCCCGTAGACGGCGACCAGCTCGCCGACGCCGATCCGGCCGTCGGCGGCCAGTTCGACGCCGTACCAGGTGACGCCGACCACGAACAGGCCGGGCAGCAGCACCTGCTGGGCCTGCATCAGGGACCAGACCCTGGCGGTGCGGACGGCGGCGCCGCGCACCTTCTGCGAGGCCCGGCGGTAGCGCTCCAGGAACAGCTCCTCGCCACCGATGCCGCGCAGCACCCGCAGCCCGGCCACGGTGTCGGCGGCCAGCTCGGTGGCCTTGCCGCCGAGCGCGCGCTGCTCGCTGTAGCGCTTCTCGAACGGGCCGAGCAGCGGGAGCACCGAGACCGCCAGCACCGGGACGCCGAGCAGGACGGCGGCGCCCAGCAGCGGCTGCTGGACCAGCACCACCAGGCTGACGGTGAGCCAGACCAGTACGGCGGCCCGGACCCGGGCGACCAGCTCGACGTACCAGCCGATCTTCTCCACGTCGCCGCTGCTGACCGCGACGATCTCGCCGGTGGCGATCCGGCGGGAGAGGCCGGCGCCGAGGGCGCTGGCCTGCCGGGCCACCAGCTGGCGGGTCTGGGCGGCGGCGGTGATCCAGTTCCACACTGCCTGGCGGTGCAGCAGGACGCTGCCGGTGGCCTGGACGGAGGTGAGCAGCACGGCGAGCGCGCCGGCCCGCCAGATGCCGCCGGTGTCGTGGTCGACGGCGGACTGGATGCCCAGGCCGAGGGCGACCGGGAGGGCGGCCATCGCGCCCATCTCGACCGTCCCCCAGAGGGTGGCGAGCCACTGGCCGCGGCGCTGGCTGCGCTGGAGCCAGCGCAGGAAGGCGAGCGGGGAGTCGAGGTCGGGTCGGCCGGGGTCGGCCATCGGCAGGGTGGTGAGCGGCATGACGCTCCGATGCGGGGGTGGTCGGGGGCATCGAGCGTGGCGGGGCTCACACCGTGGTCGCAACAGGTTTTTCCGGGTTCGACCACGTCACGGGCGGGGCGGGCATGTCCGAGTCATCAATTCCGGTGAATTCCCGTCGAACGGGAACAAGTGGTCGGCACCACCAGTTGGTCCCATGTCGGCAGCATTGGACGATCCGGAGGGCAATCCTTCCCCGTGAGCACCATCCCGAGCATCACCCTGAACAACGGCCAGGTCATCCCGCAGCTCGGCTTCGGCGTCTGGCAGGTCGCCGACGACGAGGCGAGGTCGGCGGTGGAGACGGCGATCAAGGCCGGCTACCGCAGCATCGACACCGCCGCGATCTACGAGAACGAGACCGGCACCGGCAAGGCGATCGCGGCGGCCGGGGTGCCCCGCGAGGAGCTCTACGTCACCACCAAGCTGTGGAACTCCGGCACCCGCGACTGGTCCGGCCAGCAGGGCCGGGACGCGGTGCTGCGCGAGTTCGACGAGTCGCTCGGCCGGCTCGGTCTCGACCAGGTCGAGCTGTACCTGATCCACTGGCCGCGCCCGATGCACGGCAGCTTCGGCAACGTCTGGAAGGCGTTCGAGCAGATCGCCGCCGACGGCCGGGCGAAGTCGGTCGGCGTCTCCAACTTCGGCCAGGTCCAGCTGGACGCGCTGCGCGAGGAGAGCGGCCTCGTCCCGGTGCTGAACCAGGTCGAGCTGCACCCGCACTTCCCCCAGCGCGAGCTCCGGGCGTACCACGCCGAGCACGGCATCGCGACCGAGGCCTGGAGCCCGCTGGGCCAGGGCAAGGAGCTGCTCGCCGAGCCCGTGCTGGCGCAGATCGCGGCCCGGCACGGCCGCACGGTGGCCCAGGTGGTGCTCCGCTGGCACCTGCAGAGCGGCATCATCGCCATCCCGAAGTCGGTCACCCCGTCCCGGATCGTGGAGAACCTGGACGTGACCGGCTTCGAGCTGGACGCGGACGACCTGACCGCGATCGCCGCGCTGGAGACCGGCAAGCGCCTCGGCCCCGACCCGCAGGGCTTCGACTGGAACTGACCGGTTCCGGTACGCACGACGGCCGCCGCCCCCTGCGGATGGGGCGACGGCCGTCGTGCTGCGCCGAAGTCCGAACGCCTGACAAATCGTTCCTGCCAGGCCCATGGCGCGTGGTGAATCGTTACAGCCGGGCCGCCTTGGCGAGCAGCGCCATGGCGGCGGCGTGCTCGTGCGGCTCCAGCGGAGCCAGCAGCAGTTCCTGCACGGCGCGGACACCGGCCGAGGACCGGTGCAGCAGCTCCTGGCCCGCGGGCGAGAGCGACAGCAGGTTGCGCCGCCCGTCCAACGGGTCCCGGCGGCGGAGCACCAGGCCGCGCCGGACCAGCCGGCTGACCATCTCCGCCATCGTGGCCTTGTCCAGCGAGGCCAGCTCGCCGACCGTGCGCTGGTCCGCACCCGGCTCGGCCTCCAGCGCGTCCAGTACTGCGTACTGGGGCGCCGTCAGGTCGGAGCCGACCTGGTCGGACCAGAGCTTGGTGTGCACCTGCTGGCTGACCCTGATCAGGTAGCCGACCGCGCGCTGGGCGTCCAGCAGCGGCCGGGCGTCGGTCAGCGCGGCGACCGCCGCGGGCTCCAGCCGGGCGATCTTGGCCATCACCCGGACCAGTTCCAGCTGTTCGTCCGGGCTGAGCGGCTCGAAGAGCGTCCGCTGCACACGGACCACTCCTCCGGTCGCCTCGCGGACGGCCTGAGCGCCGTTCTGCGACAGGGCGAGCAGCTTGCGGCGGCCGTCCGCAGGATCGCGGCGGCGCAGCACCAGGCCGCGCCGGACCAGCCGGGCGACCATTTCGGCCATCGTGGCCTTGTCGAGCGAGGCCCGTTCGCCGACGGTGCGCTGGTCCGCTCCTGGTTCGAGCGCCAGCGCGAGCAGTACGGCGAACTGAGGTGCCGTCAACTCGTTGCCGACGTGCTCGGACCAGAGGCGGGTGTGCACCTGCTGGGCCACGCGGATGAGGTGTCCAGGCGACTGCTGCAGCCGACCTGACACGCGGGTTGTCGGGATCTCCCCCAGCACCATGAAATCCGTCCCGATGTCACACCCGGTGTGTGTGGGACACCCGGGCGGGCAGTAACGGCGAGTGAGCGTCCCGCTGTGAGGGTAGGCGCGCCAGCCGTGCAGCCGGTGGCTGCTGGCGCACACTATACAAACGGTCGGCCCGTACCGGCAGGCGGGGGCCAATAGTAGATGTTTGTTCGGCGAAGTTGGCATATTTCCGCCGTATGTCGCGCTCACGTCCACTCGATCGTCACATGTACGAACATGAGCCACCCTCACCCTCTGTCACCTGCGGCTCTGTGCTCTGGTCAGCATTCCTACCGGTCGGTAATCTGGCCGCCGCAGCGCACACCCGGGCCCGCCGCGGTCCGGATGACGGACTCCTGTCACCCCTCCGAGAGAGACGAGTACGAACATGACCGAGCAGAGCAGCTCCCCTCGCGTCGCGGTGGTCACCGGCGCGGCCCGCGGCATCGGCGCGGCCACCGCGCTCCGGCTGGCCGCCGACGGCTACGCGGTCGCGGTGGTCGACCTGACCGAGGAGGCCGGCCGGGAGACCGCCGAGCGGATCACCGCCGCCGGCGGCCGGGCCCTCGCGGTCGGCGCCGACGTCTCGGACGGCGAGCAGGTGCAGGCCGCGGTGGACCGGATCGCCGCCGAGCTGGGCGCCCCGGTGGTCCTGGTCAACAACGCGGGCGTGCTGCGCGACAACCTGCTCTTCAAGATGTCGGAGTCCGACTGGGACACCGTCATGAACGTGCACCTCAAGGGCGCCTTCCTGATGTCCAGGGCCTGCCAGAAGCACATGGTGGACGCGGGCTTCGGCCGGATCGTCAACCTCTCCTCCTCCTCGGCCCAGGGCAACCGGGGCCAGGCCAACTACTCCGCCGCCAAGGCCGGTCTGCAGGGCTTCACCAAGACCCTGGCGATCGAGCTGGGCAAGTTCGGCATCACCGCCAACGCGGTCGCCCCCGGCTTCATCGCCACCGAGATGACCGCCGCCACCGCGGCCCGGATCGGGATGGAGTTCGAGGCCTTCAAGGCCGCCGCCGCCACCCAGATCCCGGTCAACCGGGTGGGCACCCCGGAGGACATCGCCAACACCATCTCCTTCCTGGCCGGCGAGGGCGCCGGGTTCGTCTCCGGCCAGGTCGTCTACGTGGCCGGCGGCCCGCTGGACTGACTGCCGCCGTCCGCTCGCGGGGTCCGGCGGGCAGGCGCAGACTCGGGGTGCGGGTGCCCGGTGCGCACCCGAGGACACGGGAGGCAAGAGATGACCCAAGCGGACGACGTGGATTCGCATCCGACGCCCGACAGCCTGCTGCACACCGGCGGCGAGCACCCGGTGGACCCCGAGGACCTGGTGATGGCCTCGGGCCGGACCCCCACCCCGGAGCTGGTCGAGAAGGCCCGCAGACAGCTGGAACTGGAGGGCGCGGCAGCAGTGGAGCGACTGCTTCCCTGAGGCGCCGGACAGAGGTGTACCGAGGAGTCAGGCCCCGTACGGCGTACGGGGCCTGACGGCTGCCGACCGCGCGGTGCCCCCGCGGCTCCCCGCCCCCGCCCGCCGCCCCGACCGGCACGAAATCCGGTGACCACGGGACCCGGCGGGCTGCTAGGTTCCTCTGCAGCTGATGTCTGTACAGGTTCACTGACGCCGTGTCAGACGCAGTCCGACGGCCGTTTCCGCAGGACCCCCACCCTGCGGAAGCGGCCGTCCCTGCTCGCCCCTGCGGCGCTCCGGGACCGGTCAGCCCTGCCAGCAGCGCTCCACCCGTCCGTCCCGGACGGCGAGGTTCAGCCGGTCCTCGCGGTGGTCCATGGTCATCATCGCCCCGGGCGCCAGCACCCGGACGGTGCGCCACCCCCGCTCGGCGGCCAGCCGTTCGGCCTCCTGCTGCGCCAGGCCGACGTACTCCTGCTCGTCCATCCCTGTGACCCCTCTCGGTTCGCCGGGCATACGGTGGATGGTAGGCCCGGGAGGTGACCTGGCGATGCGTCCGACGAAGACACCCCGCAACTGGCGGAGCGGTACCGAACCGATGACGGCGCGCAGCGACCTGAAGCTCCGGCTGCTGCTCTCCGTCCTCTTCACCCCGCTGTTCGCCCTCGCCACGGCCGGCTTCGCGCTCTGGGCCGCGCTGGCCGGCCCCGGCGACAACCCGGGCCCGGGGACCCTGACCGCCTTCGCCGTCGCCTGCGGGCTGCTGACGCTGTTCGCCGCGGCCGACCTGCTGGTGGTGCTGCGCCGCCGCCGGACGGAGCTCTGACGGAGCTCTAGTTGATCCGCTGCGGCACCCCGAGCGGGTTGGTGTCGTGCAGCTCGGCGGGCAGCAGCTCCGGCGGGGTGTTCTGGTAGCTGACCGGGCGCAGCCAGCGCTCGATCGCGGTGGCGCCGACCGAGGTCGAGGTGCTGGTGCTGGCCGGGTACGGGCCGCCGTGGTGCATGGCGGGGGCGACCGCGACGCCGGTCGGCCAGCCGTCCACCACCAGGCGGCCGGCCAGCGGGAGCAGCCGTCCGAGCAGGGCCACCGCCTCGGGGCCGCGCTCGTCCTCGGCCAGGTGCACGGTCGCGGTCAGGTTGCCGCTCAACTGACCCAGCACACCGTCGAGTTCGTCCGCGTCGCGGTAGCGGACCAGCAGGGTGACCGGACCGAAGCACTCCTCCAGCAGCTCCTCGGACAGCTCCGCCGCCGCGACCGCGAGCACCCCGGGGGTGACCGCGAGCGGTGCGGTGTCGGCCGGTCCGGCGGCGAGCAGGGTCTGGACGCCCGGTCGGGCCGCCCGGTCCTGGACGCCCGCCAGGAACGCCGCCCGCATCCGGGGGTCGAGCAGCGGCCCGGTGGCCGCCTTGGCGGCCGCGGTCACCACCTCCTGCTCCAACTCCCCTGCCCCCGCCGGGATCAGCACCAGTCCGGGCTTCACGCAGAACTGCCCGCTGCCCAGGGTGAACGAGCCGGCCAGTCCGGCGCCGATCTCGGCGGCCCGCTCGGCGGCGGCCCGCTCGGTGACCACCACGGGGTTGAGCGAGCCGAGTTCGCCGTGGAACGGGATCGGCCGGGGCCGGGCGGCGGCGATGTCGTGCAGCGCCCGGCCGCCCCGGACCGATCCGGTGAAGCCGACCGCCGCGACCAGCGGGTGGCGCACCAGCTCCGGCCCGGCGTCGAAGCCGTGCAGCAGGCCGAGCACGTCCTCGGGCAGGCCGAGCCCCGCCGCCGCCTCCCGCACCAGCCGGGCGCAGAGCTCGCTGGTGGCCGGGTGGTCCGGGTGCGCCTTGACCACCACCGGGCAGCCCGCCGCCAGGGCGCTGGCGGTGTCACCGCCGGGGACGCTGAAGGCGAGCGGGAAGTTGCTGGCGGCGAACACCGCGACCACGCCCAGCGGCACCTTCATCCGGCGCAGGTCGGGGCGGCCGAGCGCGGGATCGGCCCGGTCGATCGCCACGTCCAGGAAGGCGCCCTGCTCGACCTGCTCGGCGAAGGAGCGCAACTGGTAGGTGGTGCGAGCGAGTTCACCGGTCAGCCGGGGCACCCCGAGGGCGGTCTCGGCGTCGGCGGCGGCGATCACCTCCTCGGCCGCAGCCGCGAGCCGGTCGGCGGCGGCCCGCAGCAGCGCGGCCCGGACGGCGCGGTCGGCGAGGGCGGGCGCGGCGGCCGCGGCCGCGCGGACGGCCCGGTCGACCTGCTCGGGGCCGGACTCGACGGCCACCTGCACACCGGGCTCGCCGGTGCGGGGGTCGGAGCTGTGGACCGGGCGACGGGACTCTGAGCCGGGTTCTGACTGCACTGCGCGGGCCTCCTCGGCCGGGCGCCGGTCGGCCGGCGCCCGCCGGAACTGCGGCCGCCCGGCCCTCCCCACGGCCCGGATCTGTTCAGTATGCTGAACGCTGGACGGATGGCTAAACCTCGCGGAACGCTACGCCGCGCGACAGAAGGGGTCAAGCAGATGGACTCGACGGCCAACCCGGGCCCCGGCGGCGGCGCACCGGTCAAGTCGGCGGTGCGCACCGTCGAGCTGCTGGAGTACTTCGCCGGCCGCCCCGGCATGCACAGCCTGGCCGTGGTCCAGGAGCAGACCGGCTACCCGAAGAGCAGCCTGTACATGCTGCTGCGCACCCTGGTCGAGCTCGGCTGGGTGGAGACCGACGCCACCGGGACGCGGTACGGCATCGGGGTGCGGGCGCTGCTGGTCGGCAGCTCGTACATCGACGGCGACGAGGTGGTGGCGCTGGCCAGACCGGCCCTGGACCGGCTCGCCGAGGACACCGGGGAGACCATCCACCTGGCCCGCCTGGACGGCGCCAGCGTGGTCTACCTGGCGACCCGTCAGTCCCAGCACAGCCTGCGCCCGTTCACCCGGATCGGACGGCGGCTGCCCGCGTACTGCACCTCGCACGGCAAGGCGCTGCTGGCCACCCACTCGGACGAGCGGATCAGGCAGCTGCTGCCGGCCGGGCTGGAGCCGCTCACCGAGCACACCCACACCGACCGGGAGCAGCTGATCGCCGAGCTCCGGGAGGTCCGCGCGCATGGGTACGCGGTGGACCGGGAGGAGAACACCCTCGGGCTGCGCTGCTTCGGCATCGCCCTCCCGTACCGGACCCCGGCCCGGGACGCGGTGAGCGTGTCGGTGCCGGTGGCACGGCTGACGCCGGGCCGCGAGGAGCAGATCCGGGAGGCGCTGTTCGACGCCCGGGACCGGCTGGCCCTGGCCACCCGGCACCTCTGACCCGGGGCGCCGGTGATCGACGGCCGGCTCCGGTTCATGTCCTTGAATCCGGCCGGAGCGCCCGCGCCGGGCCGGTCGGTCAGTAGACGTCCCGGGCGTAACGCCGGTCGGCCGTCAGCTGCTTGAGGTAGAGCACCGCGTCCTCCTCGGTGAGACCGCCGTGGGTCACGGCGATCTCCCGGAGGGTGCGGTCGACGTCCTTGGCCATCCGGGCGGCGTCGCCGCAGACGTAGAAGTGGGCGCCGTCCTGGAGCCAGGACCAGAGCTGGGCACCGTGCTCGCGCATCCGGTCCTGGACGTAGACCTTGGCCCGCTGGTCGCGGGAGAAGGCGAGGTCGAGCCGGGACAGGGTGCCGTCCCGGTGCAGGCCGGCCAGCTCGTCCTGGTAGTAGAAGTCGGTCGCCCGGCGCTGCTCGCCGAAGAAGAGCCAGTTGCCGCCGTGGTGGCCGAGGGCGCGGCGCTGCTCCAGGAAGCCCATGAACGGGGCCACCCCGGTGCCGGGGCCCACCATCACCGCCTTCGCCGCCGGATCGGTGGGCGGGCGGAAGTGCGCCGAGCGCTGGACGAAGACCGGCACCGGCTGCCCGGGGTCGGCATCCGCCAGGAAGCCGGAGGCGACTCCCTTGCGGCGCCCGCCCCGTGGCCCCTCGTAGCGCAGCACCGAGACGGTGAGCGAGACCTGCCGGGGGTCGGTCAGCGGGCTGGACGATATCGAGTAGAGCCGGGGCTGGAGCCGGCGCAGCTGCTCGGCCCACTCCTGGGCGGTGATCCGGACCGGGTACTCGGCCAGCACGTCGACCGCCTGCCGTCCCCAACTCCACTGCGCCAGGCCATCCTTGTTGTCCGGCCTGAGCAGGTGGCGGAGCTCGCGGTCCCGGGTCCGCTCGGCCGCCAGCCGGAGCAGGTCGGAGCCGATCCGGGTGATGTCCAGCTGGTGGCTCAGCGCGTCGGCGAACCGCAGCGGTTCGGTACCGGCCAGCACCACCTCGGTGTCCGGGTCGATGCCGGTGACGGCGAGCCACTCGGCCACCAGCTCGGGGCAGTTGACGGGCTGGACCCCGAGGGCGTCCCCCGCCTCGTACTCCAGGCCGCTGTCGCCGAGGTCGAAGGTGAACCGCCGGACCTCCTTGCCCGCCCCGGGCAGGCTGAGCAGCCGGTTGCCGGACAGCCGGGCCTCGCAGGGTGCGCTCCGGCCGGTGCGGGCCGGAGCCGGTGCGGCGGCGGCGGGACGGGCGGCCAGCGCCTCGACCACCTGCTCCAGCCACTGGTCCGCCGCCGTCTCCCCGCCGGGTTCGCAGTCGACCCGGTGCAGCAGCCTGGTGCCGCCCAGTTCGGCCAACCGCTCGTCCAGGCGGCGGCCGTGGGCGCAGAAGTCGTCATAGCTGGAGTCGCCGAAGGCGAGCACCGCGAACCGGGTGCCGTCGATCCGGGCCGCGTCACCGGCGGTCAGCTGCTGCCAGAACTCGGCGCCGTTGTCCGGCGCCTCGCCGTCCCCGAAGGTGCTGGAGACCACCAACAGGTCGGCGCCCGAGGTGAGTTCGGCCGGTGACAGGTCGGCCATGCTGCGCACCGTGGCGCTCCGGCCGGCCCGGGTCAGCCGGGCCCCGACGGAGTTGGCGAACTCCTCCGCGTTACCGGTCTGGGAGGCCCAGAGCACCAGGGCCGCCGGGCCGGCCGGAGCCGGCGGCGCGCCGTCCGCCTGCTTCGGCAGCCAGGAGAACATGCCCGCCAGCAGGCCGTCCACCCAGCGTGCGGTGGCCGCCGCGATCGGCGCCCCGGCGGGCAGCACCGGCACGCCCTCCGGCGCGGGGACCGAGCCGACGCCGGTCAGGTACCCGGCCAGGTAGTAGCGCTCCTGCTCGGCCAGCGTCGGCGGGGTCAGCTCGCCCAGGCCGAGCGCGGAGGCGAGCAGCGCGACCGTCCCCGCCGCCGGTCCGGCCGCCGGTCCGGCCGTCTGTCCGGTCGCGGCGGCCTCGGGCTGCGGCGGCGCGGCCTCGGCCGGGCCGACCGAGGTCCGGCGCAGCGCGACGGCGCAGGCCTTGAACTCGGGCTGGAACGAGATCGGGTCGACCGCGTCGTTGGTGACCGCGTTGACGCTCAGGTACTCGCCGAAGAGGTCGTTCCAGTGGAACGGGGCGAAGCAGTCACCCGGCCGCACCCGGTCGGTCAGCACGGCGGGCAGCACGGCCCGGCCCCGGCGGGAGGCCAGCTCGACGCCGTCGCCCGCGCCGATGCCCAGGGCGGCCGCGTCCGCGGGGTGGATCTCCACGAACGGCCCGGGGTTGAGCCTGTTGAGCTTGGCGACCTTGCCGGTCTTGGTGAGGGTGTGCCACTGGTGCTGCAGGCGACCGGTGTTGAGCACGAACGGGTACTCGTCGTCCGGGAGTTCGGCCGCGGGCAGGTGCGGGCGGGCGAAGAACGAGGCCCGGCCGGTCGCGGTCGGGAAGACCAGCCGGGGCCGGCTGCCGTCGGGCCGCTCGACCAGGGTCTGGCTGACCCCGTCGTTGCGGTACCGGACCGGGTTGCGCGCGGGCCCGCCCGGCGCGGCGGGCCACTGCACCGGCGTCTCGCGCAGCCGGTCGTAGTCGATCCCGCGCAGGTCCCAGCCGGTCTTCGGGTTCCAGGCCTGCTTGAGCTCCTCGAACACCTCCTCGGCCGAGCCGTACGTGAAGCCCTCGGCGAAGCCCATCTCGCAGGCCACCCGGGCGATCAACTGCCAGTCCGGCAGCGCCTGTCCGGGCGGGGAGACCGCGCCGGGCACCAGGGTGAGGTTGCGCTCCGAGTTGACCATCACGCCCTCGGACTCGGCCCACAGCGTGGCGGGCAGCACCACGTCCGCGTACGCGTTGGTCTCGGTCTCGGCGAACACGTCCTGGGTGATGACGAGTTCGGCCGCCTCCAGGCCCTCGATGACGGTCCGCCGGTTGGCCACCGAGGCCACCGGGTTGGTGCAGATGATCCAGCAGGCCTTGATCGCACCGGCCGCCAGCTGCTCGAACAGCTCGACCGTGCCCCGGCCGACCTCGGTCCGCAGCGTGCCCTCGGGTATGCCCCAGAGCTCCTCGGTGAAGGCCCGGTCCGCCGCGACCAGCACCGAGCGCTGGCCCGGCAGGCCCGGCCCCATGTAGCCCATCTCCCGGCCGCCCATGGCGTTCGGCTGGCCGGTGAGCGAGAACGGTCCGCTGCCGGGTCGGCAGATCGCCCCGGTCGCCAGGTGCAGGTTGACCAGTGCGTTGGTGTTCCAGGTGCCGTGGGTGGACTGGTTGAGCCCCATCGTCCAGCAGCTCATCCACTCCCCCGCCGCGCCGATCCACTGCGCGGCCTGCCGCAGGTCGGCCTCCGGGACGCCCGTGATCCCGGCGACCACGGCCGGCGGGTAGTCGGCCAGGAACTCCGGCAGCCCGTCCCAGCCGTCGGTGAACTCGGCGATGAACTCCGGGTCCGTGTGGCCGTTCTCGACCAGCAGGTGCAGCAGCCCGTTCAGCAGAGCCAGGTCGGTGCCGGGCTTCACCGGCAGGTGCAGATCGGCCTTGTCGGCGGTGGCGTTGCGGCGCGGGTCCACCACGATCAGCTTGGCGCCCGCCTTCACCCGCTCCATCATCCGCAGGAACAGGATCGGGTGGCAGTCCGCCATGTTCGACCCGATCACCAGGAAGGCGTCCGCACGGTCGAAGTCCTCGTACGACCCCGGCGGCCCGTCCGCGCCCAGGGAGAGCTTGTAGCCGGTGCCCGCGCTGGCCATGCAGAGGCGGGAGTTGGACTCGATGTTGTTGGTCCGCAGGAAGCCCTTGGCCAGCTTGTTGGCCAGGTACTGCGCCTCCAGCGACATCTGCCCGGAGACGTAGAGGGCGAGCGCGTCCGGCCCGTGCTCGTCCAGGACCGCCCGCAGCCGGCCGGCCGCGGCGGTGATCGCCGCGTCCACGTCCAGCGCCACCGGCGGTTCGCTCCGGTCGCTCCGGATCAGCGCGGTGGCCAGCCGGCCGGGCGCGGCCAGCAGGTCGGCGTGGGTCGCACCCTTGGTGCAGAGCCGGCCGCCGTTCGCCGGGTGCGCCTTGTCGCCGGCCGCCTTCGCCACCGTGACCCGTCCGTCGGCCCCCCGGGCCAGATCGAGCACGATCCCGCACCCGACCCCGCAGTACGAGCAGACCGTCCGTACCTGATCCACTCGTAGTCCCTTCGCCACAGCCGCACCCCGTATGCCCTGGTCGCAGACTACGAAGCCCCTGTTGCAGGCAGATGACGGAGATCGATTCCTCCGCGTTACACCCACCGCACCCGGATCGGCCCGCCCTGTGAGGCGGAGGTGTCGTGAAGATCGGGGCGCCGGAGCAGCCAGCCTTCCACACCTCCGCCCGGGACGGGTAGCGCCGGAGCAGGGTTGTCGGTGAACCCGACCCCGCCCCGGCGCCACCCTGCCGGGAGGCCTCGTCACCGCCCGCTCGACTGCCGGCCGGTCAGAAGCCGGTGTCGTAGGTGTACTGCGCGCTGTGGTCCAGCAGGTCGGCCGGCGTGACGTCGTTCCACGGCTTCATGGTCTCGTTCAGGTCGACCACGTTGGCGGTGCCCGCCGTGGGCAGGTAGGTCGCCGAGGGGTGCCGCTTCTGCCACTCCGACCACAGCTTGTCGATGAAGCAGTGGTGCAGCCAGAACACCGGGTCGTTCGGCGACATCCCGGTGCTCATCATGCCGCCCACCCAGACGTGCACCCGGTTGTGCAGGTTGACGCCGCGCCAGCCCTCCAGGTTGTTGCGGAAGCCCGCCGAGGTGCTGTTCCACGGCGCGGCGTCGTACTGGGCGATCGCCAGCACGCTCTCCGCCTCGGCCCGGGTGGGCAGTTGGGCCACCCCGGCGGCCAGCGAGCGGCGCAGGAAGGGACGGCTGTCGGGTCGGACGGTGAGATTCCAGTTGCCGGTCGAGTAGGCGAACGGCCCCGTGGTCACCTGGCCGTCGGAGCTGCGGCCGTTGCCGCCGAGGAAGTCGGCGCCCCAGATCGTGGCGCCGGTGGTCCGGTCCGCGGTCCAGTCCCAGTACGGCAGGGTGACGCTGGGGTCGACGGCCTGGAGCGCCTGCTCGAACTGGAGCAGGAACCGGCGGTGCCAGGGCAGGAAGGACGGCGAGCGGTGGCCGACCCGCTCGCCGTTGTCGGTGTCGCTGACGATGAACTGGTTGTGCGTGCTGACGAACGAGTCGTAGCCGCCGCTGCTCTTGAGCGCGAGCACGGCGTTGACGAAGGCGCGCTTCTCCTGGGCCGTGAGCGTCGCCTGGTTCTTGCGGACTGCCATGAGTCCCCCCTTTGGTGCGAGTGTCGGTACGGGTACGGGTTCAGGCGACGGCGACCGGCACGAGCGTCGCGCCCTGCAGGTCGGTGACGGCGGCGCGGGCGAGCGAGCGCGGCGTCGGGAAGGTCTGGTAGTGGTTGACCACGCTGATCCAGCTGCCGTCGGCGTTCCGCATCATGTGCAGCTCCTCGCCGTCGACGCGGACCGAGTAGCCGGTGCCGCCGGCCCCGGTGGTGCCGTGGTGGTGGCCGCCGCCGTCGGCGACCGGGCGACCCTGGATCCGGCGGCCCTGGAAGACCTCGTCGAAGGTGTCGGACGCGCCGGGGTCGGCGGCGTTGGCGGACTTGCCGGTCGGCCCCGCGATCCCGAGCACGGCGGTGCCGGCGGCGGCGGTCAGCGCGACGGCGGCCCCCTGCAGCATCCGTCGACGGGTCAGTGCCGAGGCATGGGTGAGTTCGGACATCGGTGGATCCCCCTCGGGCGCCCGGTGGAATTGGGGCGCCGTTCATCGAGCAGTGCAGAAACGTTAATGCGAGGCGATCACATGATCACTCTCGCTGTTTCGATGCTTTCAATCCGCGATGACCTACGGAACTGCCGATCGGCGGGGGTACGAAGGATGCACACAATCAAGCCAAAAACCGGCCGCCCACCCCTCGGACGGCCGGTAAGATCTTCACTGCCTTCACTGAACGATCATCAGAAAGTCCAGGATCTTCACTCTGTGCAGTCGGGCCGCCGGAGATCCTCCGCCCCGGCACCCGGTCACGGCCGCAGCGGTGACCGGGCTCACCCCGCAGGAACGGCGCGATGCGGAGGGGTCAGCGGCTCCCCACGGCCTGCTTGACCAGGGTGCGGCCGAAGTCCCACATCAGACCGCTGCCCCGGTGGGCGTCGTCCATCACCTCGGTGAAGGCGGTGACGAAGCGGTCCACCTCGCGCTCGGTGATGATCAGCGGCGGAATCAGCTTGATCACCTCCAGGTGGTCGCCGGAGACCTGGGTCAGGATGCGGTGGCGCTGCAGCAGCGGCACCACCACCATCTGGGCGAACAGGCCCTTCCGGGCCGCCTGCAGGGCGGTCCACCCGGTCCGCAGCTTGAGCGACTTCGGCCGGCCGAACTCGATCCCGATCATCAGTCCCCGGCCGCGCACCTCGGCCAGCAGCTCGTACCGGTCCACCAGCGCGGCCAGCCGGTCCCGGAACAGGTCGCCCACCCGGCGCGCGTTCTCGACCACCTTCTCCTCCCGCAGCACGTGCAGGGTGGCCAGCCCGGCCGCCATCGCCTGGGCGTTGGAGCCGAAACTGGCCGAGTGCACCAGCACCCGGTCCATCGAGGAGTACACCTTCTCGAAGATCCAGCTCTTGCCGAGCGTCGCCCCGATCGGGACGTACCCGCCGGAGAGCGCCTTCGCCGCGCAGACCAGGTCGGGCAGCACGCCCTCCTCCTGCTGGTAGGCGAAGAACGAACCGGTCCGGCCGATGCCGGTCTGCACCTCGTCGCAGATCAGCAACGCCTTGTGCTCGTGCAGCAGTTGCTGGGCCGCCGCGAGCCAGCCCGGCGGCGGGGCGAGCACGCCCTTGCCCTGGATCGGCTCCACGATCAGCGCGGCCACGTCGCCCTTGCGCAGCTCCTTGGCCAGCGCGCTCAGGTCGCCCAGCGGGATGGCCGTGTCCGGCAGCAGCGGGTCGAAGCCCTTGCGGAAACCGCCCTCGCCGTTGACCGAGAGCGAGCCGGCCGTCAGCCCGTGGAAGGCGTGGTCGCAGTAGAGCACCCGCCGCCTCCCGGTCGCGTAGCGGGCGAACTTGAGCGCCGTCTCGACCGCCTCGGTACCGCTGTTGCCGAAGAAGACCCGGTCCAGTCCCGGTGCGTACGACAGCAGCTGCTCGGCCAGCAGGCCGGGCAGCGGCGAGCAGTCGAACCGGGTCAGGTCCGGCAGGTCGAGGTCCATCACCTGCTGGACCGCCGCCCGCACCACCGGGTGGTGCCGGCCGAGCGCGAAGATGCCGAAGCCCGCGAGCATGTCGAGGTACTCGTTGCCCTCGGCGTCGTAGAAGTACGGGCCCTCGGCGCGCTCGTAGTACTTGTCGAAGCCGATCGTGTGCAGCATCCGGGGCAGCTGCGGGTTGAGGTACCTGGCCTGCAACTCGTAGCGCTCGGCGCCCCGTTCGGCGAGCAGTGCGGACAGGTCGAGACGGTCAGCCGGCATGGTGCTGGTTCGCTCCTCGGTTCGGTAGCAGGTGCTTGGCGAAGACGGCGGTCTGGGCGGCCACGCCGGTACCGGTGAGGCCGATCTCCTCCATCAGCTCTCCCCGCCCGGCGTGCGCCAGGAACTCCTGCGGGATGCCGAGATCGCGCAGCGGGACGTCCACCCCGGCGTCCCGCATCGCCTGGGCGATCGCCGAACCGACGCCGCCGGCCCGGCCGTTGTCCTCCACCGTGACCACCAGCCGGTGCGCGGCGGCCAGTTCGGGCAGCGCCGGGTCGACCGGCTTGACCCAGCGCGGGTCGACCACGGTGCAGGTGAAGCCCTCGGCCAGCAGCAGCGCCGAGGCGTCCAGGCAGGCGGAGGCCATCGCGCCGACCGCGACCAGCAGGATCTCCGGGGCCGGGCCGGTGCGCTGGAGCACGTCCATGCCGCCGATCCGCTCCAGCGCGGGCACCGCGGGGCCGAGGTCGCCCTTGGGAAAGCGGACCACGGTCGGCCCGTCCGGCACGTCCACCGCCTCGCGCAGCTGGGCCCGCAGCTGGTCGGCGTCGCGCGGCGCGGCCAGCCGCAGGCCGGGGACGACCTGGAGGATCGACATGTCCCACATGCCGTTGTGCGAGGCGCCGTCGTTGCCGGTCACCCCGGCCCGGTCCAGCACGAAGGTGACGCCCAGCTTGTGCAGCGCCACGTCCATCAGGACCTGGTCGAAGGCCCGGTTCAGGAAGGTCGCGTAGACCGCCACCACCGGGTGCAGCCCGCCGGTGGCCAGGCCCGCCGCGCTCGCCACCGCGTGCTGCTCGGCGATGCCGACGTCGAAGGTGCGCTCCGGGTACTCGGCGGCGAACTTGGCCAGCCCGACCGGCTGGAGCATCGCGGCGGTGATCGCCACCAGGTCGGGCCGCTCGGCCCCCAGCGCGAGCAGCTCGCTGCCGAACACCGAGGTCCAGGAGACCCCGGCCGAGGGCGAGATCGGCAGGCAGGTGTACGGGTCCATCGCGCCGACCGCGTGGAAGCGGTCCGCCTCGTCCTGCTCGGCCGGCCGGTAGCCCCGGCCCTTGACGGTCAGGCAGTGCACGATCACCGGGCCGCCGAAGCCGCGCGCCTGCCGGAGCGCCTGCTCGACCGCACCGACGTCGTGCCCGTCGATCGGGCCGAGGTACTTGAGCCCGAGGTCCTCGAACATGCCCTGCGGGGTGAAGGCGTCCTTGAAGCCCTTCTTCGCCCCGTGCAGGGCGTCGAAGATCGGCTGCCCGACCAGCGGCGTCCGCTGCAGCGCGCCCTTGCCGAGCGCCAGGAAGCGCTCGTAGCCCTGGGTGGTGCGCAGGGTGGCGAGATGGTGCGCCAGGCCGCCGATGGTGCGTGCGTACGAGCGCTCGTTGTCGTTCACCACGATCACCAGCGGGCGGTCGCTCTCGGCGATGTTGTTCAGCGCTTCCCAGGCCATCCCGCCGGTGAGCGCACCGTCGCCGATCACCGCGACGGTGTGCCGGCCGGGGGTGCCCAGCAGCTGGTGCGCCTTGGCCAGGCCGTCGGCGTAGCCGAGCGCGGTGGAGGCGTGCGAGTTCTCGATCACGTCGTGCTCGGACTCGGCCCGGGACGGGTAGCCGGACAGGCCGCCCTGCATCCGCAGCCGGGAGAAGTCCTGACGGCCCGTGAGCAGTTTGTGCACGTACGCCTGGTGCCCGGTGTCCCAGAGGATCCGGTCGTACGGGGAGTCGAAGACCCGGTGCAGCGCGATGCTCAGCTCGACCACGCCCAGGTTGGGCCCGAGGTGGCCGCCGGTGCGGGTCACGGCGTCCACCAGGAACTCGCGGATCTCGTCGGCCAGCAGCCCGAGGTCGGCCGGTGAGAGGCGTCGGAGATCGGCGGGACCCTGGACGGTGGACAGGAGTGACATGGCTTCACCTCGCGGCTCGGGTCAGGACGATGACGGTCTGTACCCAGATTGCGGTCATCACCGGTGGCGCGCCTGTTGTGGGGCCCGCCGAAGCGGGCCCCGACAGGGGTCAGGCCTTGCTGGCCAGGGTCTCCTTGACCGCCCGGATGGACTCCTTGAGCGAGCCCATGGTGGCCAGCACCGCGGTCGGTTCGTACCCGCAGTGCGCCATGCAGTTCTCGCACCGCGGGTCCTTGCCGCGGCCGTACTTGGCCCAGTCGGTCTTCTCGATCAGCTCGCGGTAGGTCGGCACGTAGCCGTCCGACATCAGGTAGCAGGGGCGCTGCCAGCCGAACAGCGAGTAGTTGGGAATGCCCCAGGCGGTGCACTCGAAGTCCACCTTGCCCTCCAGGAAGTCCAGGAAGAGCGGGCTGTGGTTGAGGCGCCAGCGGCGCCGGTTGCCACCGGCGAAGGTCTTCCGGAACAGCTCCCTGGTCTGCTCGACGCCGAGGAAGTGCTCCTGGTCGGGGGCCTTCTCGTAGGCGAACGCCGGAGAGATCATCATCTCGTCGACGTGCAGCTCGTCGTTGAGGTAGTCGAGCACCTCGATGATGGTCTGCGGGGTGTCGGTGTTGAAGAAGGTCGAGTTGGTGGTGACCCGGAAGCCCCGCCGCTTGGCCTCCTTGATCGCCTCCACCGCCTCGTCGAAGGTCCCCTCCTTGGCCACCGAGGCGTCGTGCCGCTCGCGCAGGCCGTCGATGTGCACGGTGAAGGTGAAGTACGGCGAGGGGGTGAACTTGTCCAGCTTCTTCCGCATCAGCAGGGCGTTGGTGCAGAGGAAGACGTACTTGCGGCGGGCCACCAGCTGGCGCACGATCTCGTCGATCTGCGGGTGCATCAGCGGCTCGCCGCCGGCGATCGACACCATCGGGGCGCCGGACTCCAGCACCGCGCCGACCGCCTGGGCGACCGGCATCCGCTGCTTGAGCACCCCGGCGGGGTGCTGGATCTTCCCGCAGCCCTCGCAGGCGAGGTTGCAGGCGAACAGCGGCTCCAGCTCCACGATCAGCGGGAACTTGTCCCGCCGCTTCAACTTCTGCTGCATGAGGTAGGTGCTGACCCGCACGGTCTGGCGCAGCGGCATTGCCATGACTAGCTCGCCTCCTGAGGGAGCGTCGAGGACTGTGGTGCATGGATCGGGTCGGTGGCGCTCTGCCGGTGCCAGGCGGTGAGCGCCGGGACGACGGACCGCAGGGTGTGCCAGGCGTGCAACCCGGCCGGCAGGGTGCCGGGGCGGAGCAGCTCGCGGCTGGGGGTGTCGACCACCACCCGCAGGACGGCGGCGGGCAGGCCGGGCCGCAGCTCGGCCCGGGCCGCCAGTACGGCGGCCGCCTCCATGTCGACGGCCCGGGCGCCGGTGGCGTACAGGGCCCGGCGCTCCGGGCCCCGGACCACCCGGTCGGCGGTGTGGTGCAGCCCGACGTGGGTGGTCAGCCCCTGCGCGGCGAGCGCGGCGGCCATCGCCTTGGCGGAATCCAGCGGCCACTCGTCACCCTCGCCGTTGCGGACCGCGTCGGCCACGATGACGTCACCGGGCTCGACGCCGGGGCCGACCGCCGCGCCGAAACCGGCCACCACCAGCGCACCGTACCCGTCCCGGGCGAGCAGGTTCCCGAGGCAGCGCCGGGCCCGGACCCGGCCGACCCCCGTACGGACCAGCACGGCCGGGCCGTCCCAGTCGCCGCCGCGCAGGGCCCAGACCTCGGGCCCGAGCGCGCAGACCACCAGCAGCGGGGCACCGGGTGGTGGGGCACCGTTCACTTGCGTCCTCCCGTCAGCGGGCTGCCGTGCAGGTAGCGGCCGAGTGCGGTGACCGGGAAGACCAGCCGGTAGAGGTGGTAGTTGATGGAGAAGTCCCACGGGAAGCCCGTCCCGGTGAACTGCGGCTCGTCCCAGCTGCCGCCGGGCAGCTGGGTGCGGCAGAGCCACTGGACGCCGCGCTCGACGGCCTCGCTGCGCGCGCCGTCCGGGCCCTCGCCGGCCGCCAGCAGGGCCATCAGCGCCCAGGCGGTCTGCGAGGCGGTGGAGTCGCCCCGGCCGGACCACTGCTCCGGGTCCTCGTAGGAGCGCATGTCCTCGCCCCAGCCGCCGTCCTGGTTCTGCCGGTCCTCCAGCCAGCTGACGGCCCGTCGGATCGCCGGGTGGCCGGTCGGCAACCCGGCCGAGACCAGGGCGGGGAGCACCGAGCCGGTGCCGTAGATGTAGTTGGTGCCCCAGCGGCCGAACCAGGAGCCGTCCGCCTCCTGGTTCCGCAGCAGCCAGTCGACGCCCCGCACCGTCCGCCGGTCGTCCGCCCGGCCGGTCTCGGCCAGCATCTCGACCACGTGCGCGGTGACGTCCGCCGAGGGCGGGTCGACCACCTCGCCGAAGTCGCAGAACGGCAGCTTGTTCGGCAGCGTGCTGGTGTTGTCGACATCGAAGGCGCCCCAGGCGCCGTTCTTGGACTGCATGCCGAGGTTCCACTCCACCCCGCGCTCCACCGCGCCCGCGACCCTGGCCCGGTCCGGGTGGTCGACCCGCTGGAGCGCGAGCACCACCTCGGCGGTGTCGTCGATGTCGGGGTAGTTGTCGTTCTCGAACTCGAACGCCCAGCCGCCGGGCGCCAGCCGGGGCCGCTGCACCGACCAGTCGCCGGGCCTGGTGATCTCCTCGGCCAGCATCCAGTCCACCGCCGAGACCAGCGCGGGGTGGTCGGCGGGCAGGCCCGCGTCGCGCAGCGCGATGGTGGCCAGGCAGGTGTCCCAGACCGGGGACTGGCAGGCCTCCAGCCAGCGGGCACCGTCCTCGGTGTGCACGGTGAAGCGCTCGAAGGCGGCCAGGCCGGACCGCATCACCGGGTGGTCGAGCTCGTAGCCGAGCAGGTGCAGGGCGATCAGCGAGTAGACCGCGGGCGGCTGGATGCCGCCCCAGCAGCCGTCCGCCTCCTGGCGTTCGACGATCCACCGCCCGGCCTGGGCCAGCGCCACCCGGCGCAGTGGCTTGACGGCGTGCCGGTGGTAGGCGTGCAGGGCCAGGTCGAGCCGCTCGAAGATGCCGTCCCAGCCGTTCAGCGGCGGGAGCGGCCGGAGCGGGTACGGGTCCGCCGGGTCGGTGTGCAGCTCGTCCAGGTCGAACGGCGCCGGCCGGACCGGGCGGTGGGCCGAGACCACGGTGAGCGGGACGATGGTCTGCCGGGCCCAGCAGCCGAAGGCGTAGATGTTCAGCGGCACCCAGCGGGGCAGGAAGATGATCTCGGGCGGCATCTCCGGCAGCCGCTCCCAGGGCCACCAGCCGAACAGCGCCAGCCAGATCCGGGTGAACACCCGGCTGGCCGCGATGCCGCCGGCGGCCCGGACGTGGGCGGCGGCGGCCAGCATGTGCGGCGCGCCCGGGTCGTCGCCCGCGAGCTTGAGCGCGACGTACGCCTCGACCGTGGTGGAGAGCTCGGCGGGGCCGCCGTAGAAGGTGGACCAGGTGCCGTCCTCGCGCTGCTGGGAGCGGATCCAGGCCGCGGTGGCCGCGGTGTGCTCGGCCGTCCTGATCCCGAGGAACTGACGCAGTAACAGGTCCTCGGCGTCCATGGTGACGTTGGTCTCCAGGTCGCCCTTCCACCAGCCCTCAGGGCTCTGGCGTGACAACAGCTCGGCGGTGGCCCGGGCCAGGGCCTCCGTCGGAGTGGGATCGTCTGACGGTACTACCGCAGTCGCTCCGTCGGGTTCCCACCGTCTCGACCCGAGCGGCACCGCTGCCGCCTGGGCCACCGTCACCTGACGGCCGTTCAGCCGTTCTGGTACCGGCGGGCGTTCACCCACCGCGGCCGGCTCGGGATCGTACTCAGGGTCGAGCCGGCCGTCCGCGGTTGCTGTCACCTCAACGTCACCTCTCTCGTACCACCACGAATTCCGCGAGTGCGACGAAGCGCTGGCGCACCTCGTCGGCCATCGGCACCTCGTCCAGGGCGGCGAGGGCGGTCCGGTGCTGCCGGCGGGCCTCGTCCTGGGTCCAGGAACGCCCTCCGGCCTGCTCGATCAGCGCGGCGCGGGCGGCGAGCTGCTGCTCGCTCTCCTCGCCCCGGCCGGCCGGGTCGGCGAGCTGCTCGGCCAGCGCCCGGGAGGCGGCGCCGCCCTCGGCCAGCGCGGCGGCCACCGGCAGCGACTTCTTGCGCTGGCGCAGGTCGCCCCAGTGCGGCTTGCCGGTCACCTCGGTGGCGCCCCAGATGCCGAGCAGGTCGTCCACCGCCTGGAAGGCCAGGCCGAGGTGGTTGCCGTAGCGCTGCAGCGCGTCCGAGACCCGGTCGTCGGCACCGGCCAGCACCGCGCCGATCGCCGAGGCGGCGGCCAGCAGCGCACCGGTCTTGCCGGCCTCCATCGCCAGGCACTCCTCGACCGTCACCACGTCGCGGTGCTCGAACGAGAGGTCCTGCGCCTGACCGTCGATCAGCTTCCTGGTGGCGGTGGTGATCAGCCGCACCGCGCGGGCCGCGTCGGTGGCGGAGGCACCGCCGGTGACGGCGGCGTCCAGCAGCACCTCGGTGCCCAGGGTGGCCAGCGCGTCGCCGACCAGGATCGCCTGGGCCGGGCCGAAGACCGTCCAGGCCGTGGCCCGGTGCCGGCGCGTCTCGTCACCGTCCATCAGATCATCATGGAGGAGGGAGAAGTTGTGCACCAGCTCGACCGAGACCCCGCCCGGGACGCCCACCGAGGCGGGTGCCCCGACCGCCTCGGCCGACAGCAGCGCCAGCGCCGGCCGGACGGCCTTGCCGCTGTCACCCGCGACCGGCGTGCCGTCCCGGTCGATCCAGCCGAAGTGGTACGCGGCCACGGTGTCCATCGGCGCGGCCAGCGCGGCCACCGCAGCCCGCAGCGGCGGGGTGCAGAGCGTCCGGCCGCGGGCCAGCAGCTCCGGCACCGACAGCACGTCCGCCACCGGCGCGTCCTGGACGGAGGCGGCGGTTCCGGTGCGAGGCTCCACGTACGTTCCCTGGGGTGATGGGGCCGCGGCGTGCGGCCGGTCTGATCCGGTGTCGGTGCTGGCGGGGGCCGAGGTCATCGGGGCCACCTTCCGTCGCCGCGGTCCACCGGGCGGCGGCCGGCCGTGAGCGCCGCGTCGGCGGCCGCGTGGCCGCTGCGCACGGCGCCCTCCATGGTCGCGGGCCAACCGGTGGCCGTCCAGGAGCCGGCCAGCAGCAGGCCGGGCACCTTCGTCCGGGCGGTGGGGCGGAGCGGGGCGGTGCCGGGGGCGGGCGCGAAGGTCGCGGTGCGCTCCCGGGTGACGAAGAAGTCCAGCACCTCGGCGCCCTTCGCGGCGGGCAGCAGGCGCTCCAGCTCGGGCAGGTAACGCGCCCTCAGCTCGGCCACCGGCAGCTCGATCTCGTCCTCCACGGCGGACTGCGACAGCGCCAGGTACTGCGCGCCCGGCACCGCCAGGCCGGAGTGCGAGGTGCGGTCGAAGACCCACTGCACCGGCGAGCCGAGCGCGGCGAAGAAGGGCTGCCGGAGCAGCTTGCGGTCGTAGACCACGTGCACGTTCAGGATCGGGGCGTGGCCCAGCTCGGCCAGCCGCTCCGGCCGGTCCAGCGCCCCGGCCGGGAGCAGCGCGGCGGCGGCCTCCTGGGCCCCCGCCAGCACCACGGTGTCGGCGGTGAGCAGCTCGCCGCCGTCCAGCCGGACGGCGTGCTGCTCGGCCTGCTTCAGCTCCACCGCGCGGGAGCGCAGCAGCACCCGCACCCCGGCCCGCTCCAGCTCGGCGCGGGCCGCGTCGTGGTGGATCGCGCCGAGCGGGACGTTGGCCATCCCGATGTCGGAGGCGCCCGGGTCGGAGAGCAGGCCGGTCTTGAAGACCATCGCGGCCAGCGCCAGCGAGGTCTGGTCGGCGGTCGCGTTCAGGGTGGCCACCCCGACCAGGTCCCACATCGCGGCCAGGGTGGCCGCGTTCTGGCCCTGCCGGCGCAGCCAGTCGCCGAACGAGATCGCGTCCAGCGCCGGGTCGGCCAGGTCGAGCGCCTTCAGCGCGAGTGCGGCCCGCACCACCCGCAGCCGGTCGACCGGGGAGAGGTGCGGGTACGTCGCCAGGCTGCCGGCCAGGTGCAGCGGGACCGGCAGCCCCGCCCGGCGCAGCCGGCCCAGAGTGCGCCGGCCGTCGGCCGAGACCCCGAGCACCGGGACGTCGAGCCGGGGCTGAAGATCCACCAGACGGCCCGCGCCCAGCCGGTCGATCAGGCCCCGGTAGGCGGTGCAGCAGCGCAGGAAGACGTGCTGGCCGTTGTCGACCGTCAGCTCACCGCGCCGGAACGAGAACGCCAGCCCGCCGAGCCGGGGCCGGGACTCCACCAGGGTGACCCGGTGGTCCGCCTCGGCCAGCCGCAGCGCGGCGGTGATCCCGGCCAGGCCGCCGCCCACCACCACGGCGGTGGGCCTGGCCCGGTCCGGGTCGTGCCGTGCCGTCATCTGCCCCTCCCCCTGTCGTGGTTCCCGGCGGCGCACGCCGAACCGGCACGAGGTGATGCCGTGCTGACACAGCGTGACATAATCGCCGAGAGAATCAAGAACGCCCTCCGGCGAGCCCGGAGAGAGCCACGTACGCCTTCTCCCAGCCCGGCAGCGACACCCGGCCGCGCAGCACCGACTCCGGCTCGGCCGCGATCCGGCCGAGCAGGCGGTGGTAGATCCCGGCCATCGCGGCGGTGCAGGCCCGGCTGCGGCGGTCGAGCAGCGGCAGCAGCCGCAGGCCGTCCGCGAACGCCTCCTGGGCCCGCTCGGCCTCGAAGGCGATCAGCCCGGTGAAGTCGGCCCCGACCGGCGGGCGGTCCAGGGCGAACCCCTGTTCGCAGCCGAATCGCACCAGGTCCTCGGTCGGCAGGTAGACCCGCCCGTTCAGGGCGTCCTCGCGCAGGTCGCGGAGGATGTTGGTGAGCTGGAGGGCCAGGCCGAGGGTGTCCGCGTACTCGGCGCCGAGCTTCGGGTTCTCGCTGCCGTAGATCCCGAGCGAGAGCCGGCCGATCGATCCGGCCACGCAGCGGCAGTAGACCTTGAGGTCCTCGAAGGTCTGGTACTCGACGCCCTTGAGGTCCATCTCGACGCCGTCGATCAGCTCGTCGAAGCCGCCCAGATCGAGCGGGAAGCGCCGGGCGGTGTCCGCCAGCGCGACCTTGATCGGGTCGGTGTCCTCCTCACTGACCGTGCCGAGCCGGACCTCGTCCAGCAGCTCCCGGGTCTGCCGCAGCAGCTCGGTCTTGCGCTCGGCCGAGAGCTCGCCGTCGCCGATGTCGTCCACGCGGCGGGCCAGGGCGTAGAGCGCCGACATGCCGAGCCGCTTGGGCTCGGGCAGCAGCCGGATGCCGTAGCTGAAGTTCCGGGCCTGCAGGGCGGTGACCGCCTCGCAGTACCGGTAGGCCGCCATGACCGGGGCCGGGGCCAGTGGTGATGCCGCCACGCGGGCGTTCACCTTCCCTTCGCGAAGATTGCCGCCGCCTTCAGCGCGAGGCGGCGCTTGTCCGGCTTCGCCTGCACGGCGAGCACGTCGTACCCGGCGGCCTCGACGGCCGACAGGGCGGCGTACCCGCCCGCGGTGAATCCCGCGAGCAGCAGACGGAGCCTCCCCCGAACCGTACCCACCAGCGGAGCACCGCGGTCGAGCAGGGTGCGCGCCCGGTCCACCTCGAAGGCGACCAGCTCACGGACGTTCGGGTCGGCGCTCGGCGCGGCCAGGTCGGCCTCGGTGACGCCGAACCGCTCCAGGTCCTCCTGGGGCAGGTAGATCCGGCCCCGGCCCAGGTCCTCGGCCACGTCCTGGAGGTGCTCGACCACCTGGAGGCCGCTGCAGACCGCGTCCGAGAGGGTGATCCGTTCGGGGGTGCCGTAGCCGGCCACGGCCAGCACCAGCCGGCCGACCGGGTCGGCGGAGAGGGTGCAGTAGTCGATCAGGTCGCCGTAGGTGGCGTAGCGGGTGGTGGTCTGGTCCACCCGGTTGGCCTCGATCAGACGGCGGAACGGCTCCGGGGTGACCGGGTGGCGGTCGATCAGCGGGACCAGCGCCCGCATCAGCGGGTGCCGGGGGCTCTCCGCCGCCGGGTCCAGCGCGGCGCCGAAGGCCCGGTCGAGGTCCTGCTCCAGCCCGTCCAGCAGGGCGAGCCTGAACCCCTGGTCGGCCGGCGCCCCCGCGACGCCGAGCAGCCCGGCCACCCGCTCGGGCTCGGCCAGGTCCCCGTCCCCGGCGTCGTCCACCAGCCGGGCGAACCCGTAGATCGCCATCAGGTCGGCCCGCCAGGCCGCGGGCAGGAAGCCGGGCGCGACCGGGAAGTTCTCCAGGTCCGCCTTGCCGAGCGTGCCGCCGCCGTCGGTCGGACCGTCCGCTTGCCTTGAAGCCACCACTGCCGTCACTCCCCCGTTCTACACCGCCCTCGGGCACCCGGCCCACCGGACACGCAACCGGCACGGCCGAGGGGCCGGTTCCGGGTCGCTCCCGGTACCGGCCCCCGCCGTCGGTCCCACCACGCTCAGTGGTTGGACTTCTCGTACTCCCTCATCACGTCGTCGGTCGAGCCGTCCATGACCAGCTCGCCCCGCTCGATCCAGATGGTGCGCTCGCAGGTGTCCCGGATCGAGTTGTTGTTGTGGCTCACCAGGAAGACCGTGCCGGCCTCCTTGCGGAGCTCGCGGATCCGGTCCTCGGAGCGGCGCTGGAACTTCTGGTCGCCGGTGGCCAGTGCCTCGTCGATCAGCAGCACGTCGTGGGTCTTGGCCGCCGCGATCGAGAACCGCAGCCGGGCCGCCATGCCCGAGGAGTACGCGCGCATCGGCAGGGAGATGAAGTCGCCCTTGTCGTTGATGCCCGAGAAGTCCACGATGTCCTGGTACCGGGCCTTCACCTCGGCCGGGGACATGCCCATCGCGAGGCAGCCCAGGATGACGTTGCGGTCACCGGTCAGGTCGTTCATCAGCGCGGCGTTCACGCCCAGCAGCGAGGGCTGGCCGTTGGTGTAGATGGCGCCCTTCTCGGTCGGCAGCAGGCCGGCGATGGCCGCCAGCATGGTCGACTTGCCGGAGCCGTTCGAGCCGATCAGGCCGACCGCCTCGCCCCGGTACGAGGTGAAGCTGATCCCCCGGACGGCGTGCACCTCGCGGATCGCGGGCGAGCGCTTGCGGGAGATGATCCGGCTCAGCGCCGAGGTGGCGCTGCCCTTGCCCGAACCGGCCCCGTGCACCTTGTAGACGATGTGCACGTCGTCCACGACCACGGTGGGGACGCGGGCGTCCTGGGCGTTCGTCATGGCGGCCTCTCGGATCTCGGTGGTAGCGGTGTCAGCCACGGCCGTACTCCTCCTCTGCCTTCCAGAAGAAGATGAAGCCGGCCACCCCGGCGAAGACCGCCCAGGCGGTGGCGATGATCCAGATGTGGTCCGGCAGCGCGTTCTTGTTGTACTCGTTCGGCATCAGCGCGTAGCGGATCAGGTCCATGAAGACCGAGGCCGGGTTCATCCGGAACAGCACCTGGAAGAACGGCGGGAACGAGTCGACCGCGCCCTTGACGCTGTACATCACGCCGGAGGTGTACATCCAGGTGCGCAGCAGGAACGGCATCAGCTGGGCCATGTCACTGGTCTTGGCCCCGATCCGGGCCATCACCAGCGCCAGGCCGGTGTTGAAGGCGCTCTGCAGCAGCAGCGCCGGGACGACCAGCATCCAGGTCATCGTCGGCGGCTGGAAGAACAGCACGATGCCGACCAGCACGACCATCGAGATCAGCAGCTGCTGGAGCTGGATGATGGTGAACGCGATCGGGAGCGCGGCCCGGGGGAAGTGCAGCGCCCGGATCAGCCCGAGGTTGTCGGAGATCGCCCGGGTGCCGGAGAGCACCGCGCTCTGGCTGAACTGGAAGACGAAGACGCCGATGCAGAGCCAACCGATGTAGTCGGTGATCCCGTCCCGGTTCTTCATCATCACGCCGAAGACCAGGTAGAACACCGCGCAGTTGAGCAGCGGGGTGAGCACCTGCCACACCTGGCCGAGCTTGGCCGTGGTGTACTGCGCGACCAGTCTGGCGGTGGCGAACGCGACGATGAAATGGCGCCGGGCCCACAGCTCCTTGACGTACTTCACGAAACCGGGCCGCTTGCCGCTCACCGCAAGGCCGTACTTGGCCGCGAGCTGCTTCGGGGTCAGACCCGCGTCAACACCGCTTGGCGCGGAGAAATTGACCGAGTCACTCACTGTCGACACATTCGTCCTTCACGGGATCGGATGACCAGGCTTCCGCCGAGGGGGGAGTCGGTGGAGGTCCGGGCTGATCCACCGGGATCACGGGTGGATGTTCCGGTCCGATGGCGCGGGGGGCCATCGGAATGTTCTGCGATCAGATGATTGGTGGTCGGCCCATCCTGGTCAACCGCCATACCGTAAGCCATCGCATCGGCTTTCGCGGACCACACTGTTCGCGCCAGCCGGCCCGGAAGCCGCCCATCCAGGCCTTGAACGCATCGCCGGACGGGCGACGGGCCAGGGTGAGCAGGAACCAGACTCCCAGGTAGAGAGGCACCAGAGGGGCCGGAAGGTTCCGTCGTGCCAGCCACACCCGGTTCCGGGCCACGTTGTGGAAGTACGTGGCGTGCCGGGCGGGGGAGGTGGTCGGGTGGAACAGCACCACGTCGGCGCGGTAGTCGATGGTCCAGCCGGCGTCCAGCGCGCGCCAGGCGAGGTCGGTCTCCTCGTGCGCGTAGAAGAACTCGCCGGGCAGCTGTCCGGCCTGGGCGAACACCTTGCTCCGGACGGCGCTGGCGCCGCCGAGGAAGGTGGTCACCCGGGAGGAGCGCAGCGGGTCGCTGGCCCGCAGCCGGGGGACGTGCCGGCGGGCCGTCACCCCGGTCTCCGGGTCGGCGATCCGGAACGAGACGATGCCGAGCCCCGGGTCCGCCTCGAACGCCTGCCGGAGCAGCTCGGCCGAGTCGGTGTTCGGCAGCAGGCCGTCGTCGTCCAGGAAGAGCACCGCGTCGACGTCGCAGCCGTCCTTGCCGAACAGCTCGATGCCGACGTTGCGCCCGCCCGGGATGCCGAGGTTCTCCGGCAGCTCGACGCTGCGGACGCCGGCCGGCAGCGACGGCAGCGGGGCGCCGTTGCCGACCACGGCCAGCTCGACGGCCGGGCCCCGCTGGTTGCGGACCGACTCGATCAGCGCGTTCAGCTCGTCCGGACGGTTGCCCATCGTGATGATGACGGCACCGAGCCGGAAGCCGTCGCTCATCGCAGCCTGCTGGAGAGCACGATGCTGAGCAGGTGCAGCACGGTCTGCAGCATCGCGATCGCGGCCAGCACGACCACCGCGAGCCGGGTGAAGAAGAGGTCGCCCGCCACCGCGTCGGCGATGCCGGCGGCCAGGATCAGCAGGGAGGCCTCGACCGCACCGACCAGGCGGTGGAACTTCAGGAAGGCGGCGGCCTTGCGGGCCTTCGCCACCCCGGCGGAGCGCGGCACGGCGGCGGCGTCCTCGACCGCGGTCAGGCCGCTGCGGGCCCGGGCCACGTCGACCAGGTCGGTCTCCGACTTGATCAGGATGGCGCCGAGCGCGGCGAGGGTGCCGAGGAAGGCCCACTCCCAGTGCGAGGCGCTGCCCTGGTGGTGGAACAGGTCGGTGGCCCGCAGCCCGAGGCCGGTCAGCAGCGCCGCCTCGGACATGTAGTGGCCGACCCGGTCCAGGTAGACCCCGGTCAGCGAGGTCTGCCGGCGCCAGCGCGCCACCTCGCCGTCGACGCAGTCGAGCAGCAGGTAGATCTGGATCAGGACCGCGCCGAGGACCGCACCGGCGATGCCGGGGACCACCAGCGCGGCTCCGGCCAGGATGCCGGTGAACATCATCAGGTAGGTCAGGCCGTTGGGCGTGATCGCCGTGACGGTGGAGAGCACCCGGGTGATCCGCAGCGAGATCTTCCGCATGTAGAGGCGCCCGGCCCAGTGCTCCGCGCTACGGCGCTGGAGCATGCCCTCGGGGTGGATCACGGCGCGCAGCTCCTCGATGGAGGGGCGGCGGGTCAGATCGACCGCGGGGCGGTCAGCTGTTGACGGCTTGGACATAGTCGGCGTACGAGTCCCTGATGTCAGAGGGGGAGAGATCCAGGTGTTCCAGGATGGTGAAGCGTCCCGGACGGGTGTTCGGAGCGTAGTGCACCGCCTCGGTGAACTCCGCCTCGGTGAAGCCGATCTGAGCGGCGGTCACCGGCAGCCCGTGGAACCGGAGTCGGTCCACGATCTGGCCGGAGAGCACACGTTCGCCCCGCAGGAAGCTGGCGTAGGCCGCGCCGAGGCCGACCTGTTCGCCATGCTGGGCCGATCGCTTGGGGAAGAGCACGTCCAGGGCGTGCGAGATCTCGTGACAGGCACCCGAGGAAGGGCGGGTGCTGCCAGCGATGTTCATCGCGATGCCGGACAGTACCAGGGCCTCGGCGAGCGTGGTGAGGAGGTCCCGATCTTGCAGCGAACCCGGGTGCCGGAGCAGGTTCTCCCCGGCCGAACGGGCCATCGCGACGGCCAGTCCGTCCACCGGTTCGCCGGTGACGGCGTGCGAGAGCTCCCAGTCCGCGCAGGCGGACAGATTGGAGACCACGTCGCCGATGCCGGCCGCCACGAAGCGCGGCGGTGCCTGCCTGATCACGTCCAGGTCGACCACGATGCCGATCGGGCTGGGCACCCCGTAGGAGCCCCGCCCGGCGTCGTTGTCGAGGATCGAGACCGGCGAGCAGATGCCGTCGTGGGCCAGGTTGGTGGCCACCGCGACCAGCGGCAGGCCGACCCGGGCGGCGGCGTACTTCCCGACGTCGATGATCTTGCCGCCGCCGAGCGCGACCATGGCGTCGTAGTGCCCGGCCCGCATCTGCTCGGCCAGCAGCACCGCGCTGTCCAGGGTGCCGTCGCCCACCTCGTACCAGTCGGCACTCGGCAGGGCCGGCTCCAGCCGCGCGCGCAGCCTGGCGCCGGAGCCGGTGCTGATCGCCACCGCGATCCGCCCGGCGGCGGACAGCCGTTGGTCGGCCAGGATGCCGGCCAGCGAGTCCAGCGCGCCCGGGCGGATCTCGACGAAGACCGGCGACGGGACCAGCCGGGTCAGTACAGGCACGCGATCTCCCGCGCCTTGGCCAGGTCCGCGTGATTGTCGACCTCGACCCAGGAGACGTCGCCGATCGGCTGCACGTCGATCCGCAGGCCGCGGTTCACCATCTCCTGGTAGCCGTCCTCGTAGTAGAGCTGCGGGTCGCGCTCGAAGGTGGCCTGCAGGGCGCTGCTCAGGTCGGCGGCGGCCGAGGGATTGATCACGGTGACGCCGATGTACTCGCCGGTGGCCTCTTCGGGCTCCATCAGCTTGGTGATCCGGCGCACCCCGGTGACCGGGTCGACGATCACCTTCATCTCCTCGTCGGCGAGCTTCTTCACCGTGTCCAGCGCGAGCAGGATGCCGGGGGCGTGGCCCTCGGTGATCAGCCGGTCGTTGCCGTCCAGCATGGTGCGCTGCACCGAGACGGGGTGCACGGTGTCGCCGTTGGCGAGCAGCAGGCCCTCGCCGAACAGGTCCCGGGCGCACCAGAGGGAGTAGGCGTTGTTCCACTCCTCGGCCTTGTCGTTCTCGACCAGGGTGAGCTTGACGCCGTACTTCTGCTCCAGGGCGTCCTTGCGGTCGTACACCGCCTCCTTGCGATAGCCCACCACGATGGCGGCCTCCCGCAGGCCGACCTCGGCGAAGTTGCCGAGGGTGAGGTCCAGGACGGTCCGCTCCCCGTCGACCGGTACCAGTGCCTTCGGCAGGGTGTCGGTGTACGGGCGCAGCCGGCGGCCGGCGCCGGCTGCCAGAACGAGGCCGATCATGCGGTGTCTCCTGACTCGTCGTGTTCTGCTGAGGCGTCACCGGGGACCCGGACGCGGACGCCCCCGGCGCCCCCGACCACGACCACGACCAGGGCGGACGCAACCACCGGGGCCACCCGCGCACCCTGGACGGCAGCATCGCCCGTACCAGCCAGCCGGCCGGTGCCCCGGTGCCGCCGCGCAGGCGGGGCACCGTGTCGTAGTGATGGTAGGCGACCGCGGCGACCAGCCCGAAAGCGGCGGGGTCCGCCTTCGTCCGCAGCTCACGCCGGGGCGGGCGGGCGGGGTGGGTGGCCGGGGTGCCGTGAGTGTCGGGCGGGGTGCTGTGAGTGTGGGGGTCGGGGCCGACCCGCCGGATCGCGGGCGGTGGCGCTCAGAAGGCGCCACGACCGGACCTCGAACGATCACGCGTCGAACACACTGTCTGATCATCCGGCCCTTCCAGGCCCTCGTGTGCGTCGCGCCCATTTGGGTAGCCAGCCATACGGCAGACTGGCTCACGGGCGCCCCGCGCGGCGCTCCGGTTGGGCCGGCCCAGCCCTCTCGCCCTCCCCTGGTCCCCGTTTCCGAAAGAGGCCCCATGCCCGAGACCCGACCGACCGGTCAGACCCTGCTCGCCGAGGACGGCGGCGTCGCCGCGGCCCCCGCCGCCCCCGCCGCCCCCGGGGCGGCCGAGGAGATTCTGCTGGAGCTCGTCGACGACGCGGGCGTGACCATCGGCACCGCCGAGAAGCACTGGGCCCACCAGCAGCCGGGCCGGCTGCACCGGGCGTTCTCGGTCTTCCTGTTCGACCGTCAGGGGCGGATGCTGCTGCAGCGCCGCGCGCTCAGCAAGTACCACTCCCCCGGCGTCTGGTCCAACACCTGCTGCGGCCACCCCTACCCGGGCGAGCAGCCCTTCGCCGCCGCCGCCCGCCGGACCGCCGAGGAGCTCGGCGTCGCCCCGGCGCTGCTCTGCGAGGCGGGCACGGTCCGCTACGACCTGCCCGACGAGGCCAGCGGCCTGATCGAGCGCGAGTGGAACCACCTCTTCGTCGGCCTGGTCACCGCCGACCTCGCGCCGAACCCGGACGAGGTCGACGACACCCGCTTCGTCACCGCGGAGGAGCTCAAGGCCCTGGAGGCGGAGAAGCCCACCTCGGTCTGGTTCCGGACCGTCTTCGAGGCTGCCCTGCCCGGCATCCGGGAGATCGCCGGCCGGGACTGGTAGCCCTGCTGCTGCCACGGCAGCGCCCGAGGGTCAGCGTTCTGCTGGCGCCGCTGGCGCCCGGGGGTCAGCGCCGGGGGAGCCAGTCGCTCCCGGCGCTCCCCTCCACGCGCTGCCGGGGCAGCGGCAGCGGGAGGGACGCCCAGATCACCTTGCCGCCCTCGCCGGTGCGCTCCACGTCGCACACCCCGCCGGCCTGCAGCGTCACGCTCTTCACCAGCAGCAGCCCCCGCCCGCCGAGCTGGCCGAGGTCGCTCTCCAGCGCCTTCGGCCGGTACGGGTGGCCGTCCTCGACCGAGACCCGGACCCAGCCCTCGTCGATGACCAGTTCGGTGGTCAGGTGCGGGGAGAGCACCGCGGCGTGCGTGACCGCGTTGCTGACCAGCTCGGAGACGATCAGCAGCAGGTCGTCGATCAGCTCCTGGTAGTCCTGTCCGGCCATCCCCTGTGCCAGCAGCCGGTCCCTGACCGCGTGCCGGGTCTGCGGGACGGAGGCCTCGTGCGCCACCGCCGAGAACCGCCAGATCCCCGCGACCGGGCCCACCGGGATCGCCGGGCCTGCCGGGCTCGCTGCCGGAGCCGGTACGGGGCCCGCTCCGGGGCCTCCGGCCGGCCCGACCGGCAGCCGTCTCGTCATCGACTCGGCCGGTCCTCTGGTCTGCTCCACGTCAAACCGCCCTTCGCACTGGTCCACCGAGGCTAGGAGAACGACAGTCAGCAGCGGGTCAGCGACTGCAACTTGGCGCGGCGTGGCGTGTCCCGACCGCCTTGCGACCGAGTCTGAACACTTCGATGCATCTTGAGGCCGGTGGCCGACGGAACATTCACGGCGCCGACGGCTTCTCCACATCTACCGGAGGCGCCGGCTCCACGTCCGCCTGTTCCTGCTGCTGTTCCTTCTGCTCCTCCCGCTGCCCCCGCTCCTCCTCGTCGACCTTCCTCGCCTCACCCACCATCCCGATCACCCGCCGCGCCCCGACCCCGATGCTGATCAGCCCCAGCCCGTCGAAGAGCAGTGCCAGTGAGAAGAACAACCCCAACGTGTACAGCGAGTCGCTGGGCCACTGCGCCAGCACCAGGATGCCGATGATCAGATCGAGCACCCCCAGCAGCAGCGTCCACCCGAACTGCGGCCCCCGTACCGCCAGGCCACCCACCAGCCGGAACGCCCCCGCACTCAGGAACAGCAGCGCCGCGAACAGCGTCAGCCCCTCCGCCGCGGCCCCCGGCCGGCAGATCATCACCACCCCCGCCGCAATGTTCAGCGCCCCGACCGCCGCCCCCAGCCAGAAGTAGTTCGCCCGCCGCGCCAGCACCGCGTGCACCAGCCCCGCCACCCCGCCGATCAGCAGCAGCCACCCGAACAGCAACACCCCCGTCAGCGTCGCGAACGCCGTGTACAGCAGCCCGAACACCGCCGCCCCCACCAGCACTACCCCCAGCACCACCAGCACCCCGAATCCCCGTACCAGCCCCCGCTCCGCGCCGGCCCCGCCCTGCGTTCCGTCCCGTGCTCCACCGTGCTTCACCGCAGCCTCCGATCACCGACCTGCCCGTTCTGTGATCATCTGTCCCCCTCCCCCGCCCCGCACCCCCACAGCCGCCTCCCAGGCGGAAGAAACGCAGGTGAGAAGCACTCCCACGGCCTGGTAGTGTTCTCTCTGTCGCCAAGGGGAACAGCAAGAAAAGCCCCGAGGCACACACCCTGTCCGGGTGGCGGAATGGCAGACGCGCTAGCTTGAGGTGCTAGTGCCCTTTATCGGGCGTGGGGGTTCAAGTCCCCCCTCGGACACCAGCTAAGACCCCACTTCACGTGGGGTTTTTTGCTTTCCCGGCTGTGGCGTGACCAACCACGTGACCAACAGCCGAGTGATTCCCTTGTCAGGCCAGGGAAGACAGCCCCATCCGCCGGGCACTGCCGGCGGCCAACTTCACGGCTCGGCCATACTGCGGTGGCCGTACTTCGTCATCGTGCAGCCGGGTGAGTGGTGCCGTGCGTTCGCCGACACCTCCACTGGGTTCTCTGCCGCTTCGAGATCGTTGCTGATCCGGCTGTACCGCAGATCGTGGAGACGGAAGCCCTCCGGCAGGCCGAGCCTGACGCACACGGTCCGCCAACGGACCGAGGCCTTCGTGGTGCCGACGGCAGTCGTGGCAGGCCACTGTGGCTGCCAAACCGAGGAATCGGATGGGTTCGAGGCCGTGCTGGTGGGCGAGGAACTGGACCAGGACTGCGGTGCGGGCGCCGTGCAGGACACCGTGGATAGAGGCGGCCGTCTCCATGCGGGCGAACCAGGAGACTTCGGGCACCAGGAGCCTCGGGCGGTGTGGCAGGGTGGCCCCGACACCCGACCCGGCGGGCCGGGCGATCCAGGCCAGCGTCGGCCGGTCCATGACCTGGTGGGCCGGGAGGCGGCCCGCACGTGCAGATGGCGAAGCTCGGCCGGCCGCCGGTCTTCTGACAACCGACCGGGCTGCCGGGTCAGGTCCGGATGGTGTACACGGCGTCGATGACGCGCTGCATATCCGCACTGGTCATCGCCTGGTAGCACGGCAGGGACAGCTGCCGGGCCGATCGCACTGGACGCCTCGGGGGCATGGCTCTCGACGCCACCGGGACTCGCCCGTTATCGGATCGGGCACCAGTGAACTGCACATCCGGGACCTTCAGGCCGAGCAGTACGTTGCGCACCTCACGGTTCACGCCGGCTGGGCGCTCACGGTCGCGTTCGCCGACGACCCTGATCACCTGGTCTCGGCGGCAGCCGACGGTAAGGCCCGGAGCTGGTCACTCGACCGGCAGTGCCAGGCCGCAGAGGTCCGGGTGGACGCAACCCTGCACTGCGCAGCGGCCAACACTGCGACCGGACACGTCCTGGTCGGCAGCCCGGCCGGCCCGGCGTCGCTGCAGCTGTCGGTCTCGTAGGCTCAGCAGGCGCAGCCACTGACGCCACGTCAGCCCACCCATGGCGAGAGAGACGAGTTCCTACGTGCCGACCGCACCGGTGATCCGCGCAGACGTCCCTGGATCCTTCGCCTGGGGCGTGTTCCACGAACGTCATCCCAAGCTCGTCCAGCAGGTCCTCGACGCACGCCCGTACGGCCGTGGAGCGCGTGTCGCGGTCGAGCGTCTGCTCGAGGAGAGCACCGCCGGTGTGCTGCAACCACTGCCCGTCAGCGCCCACGACCACGCTCAGTGGCAGGAGTGGGGCCGCGATCTGTGGGGCCGGCCCTGGGGAGACGCACCCTTTCTCTGGGCTGAGAGTTACTTCTACCGCCGTCTGCTCGACGCCACTGGATACTTCGGGCCCGGAGTGTGGCGGGGGATCGACCCGTTCGCACCGTTCAAGGACGCCGAGCTGGCGGGGGCAGCGGTGGACGACGAACTCACCGCCCTGGGCAAGCTCGACGACCTGCCGCAGCATCAGCGGGCGCAGGCACTGCTGTCATCCGCACTGTGGGGGAACCGAGCGGACCTCAGCTTCCAGCTCACCGCGCGTCCGACAGCCAGTCCTCCTCCGACCTGCTTGCTGACGACAGTGCCTCGCTCTGGGCAGCGCTGGAGCGCGCCGGGGGCGGGCGGATCTGCGTCATCGCGGACAACGCCGGCCGAGAACTGCTGCCGGATCTGGTCCTGATCGACCACCTCCTGGACAGCGGGCCGGCAAGCCAGGTTGTCCTGTACGTGAAGCCCCAGCCCTACTACGTCTCCGACGCCACCATGACCGACGTCCTGGCCACGCTCGAGCGGCTGCGCGCAGCACCCTCCGCCCACGGCCACGCGATCGGCCGACGTCTCCACCACGCCATGGCCAGCGGCGCATTCGTCGTCCGCACGCACCCGTTCTTCTCCGCACCACTGCCGTTCCACGACATCCCCGCCGACCTACGGGCCGAACTCAGCGGCGCAACGATGACGATCCTCAAGGGCGACCTCAACTACCGCCGCCTGGTCGGCGACCAACTCTGGCCACCGACCACTCCGTTCACGGCCACCACCGACCACTTCCCCACCTCCGTCACCGCCCTACGAACACTCAAGTCGGACGTGGTCACCGGGATCGACGTCACCACGGTGGCCCGACTCGACGGCACGGAGCCGGCCTGGCGCACCAGCGGACGTCACGCCGTCATCCAAGTCCGCCTCTGACCACTGCACAATCGCGCAACGTTGGCCTACCCGACGAAGCTCGGGGCCGCTCGGTTCTCCCATCGTCAGCCGTTCCTGGCTGCCCCGGACCGGCTCCGGGGCAACGCACCCTCGCCTGTCAGCTTCAGCATCAAACAGAGCAGCAACAAGAACGACCTGCAGCCTCGCCGTGATCAGTAGGCCGGCGAAGAGAGCCCCCGCCGCTGCGGAATGAGCTGGGCTGATCCTGCGGCGCTCCCTATGATCAACGCATCGGGAGTGCGCACTCCCGAAGGATGCTGGGCTGTGGCAGAGCGGCCCATTGCGCCCCCGTCATGCAGAGGAACCCTTCATGGCGGGGTTGGACGCCAGAGAGGGTCCATCTCTCCTAGTCGTCCCGCGGGTTCGAATCCCGCCGGTCCAGCATCCGACCCGGTTGGTCAGTCAGGTACGAGGCTTGGCACGTGGGTCCGCCGACACCTCCACCGGGTTCTCTCCCGCTTTCGGATCGTTGCTGCTCCGGCCGTGCCTCAGGTCGTGAATGCGGCGGCGCTGTCGGGACCGATACCCGCCACCGGCAGGGTGAGGACCTCAGCTGGCCCGGGCACTCTTCCGGCCCAGCACCGCAGGTTCATGCGGCCCATTGGGACCACAGGCCCGGCCGGCGGAGCGGCTCCGGATCAGGGTGACGCTCCGGCAAGCTGTGAAACAGTCGCGATTCCTCCGCCACCGCGTAACGGTTGGCCTCAAGGTCTTCCTAAAGGATTGTCAGACCCGCTAGACGTAGGAGCACATCACGTAGAGACGAGCGGGACGATGACTAACCAACCACCCGGCAACGGGAACCCGTCAGAGCAGGACCCCTACGGCAAGCAGCCCCCGCCACAGCAGCCCGGCTACGGCTACCCTCCCCAGTCCGGCTACCCGCAGGGCGGCGGTCAGATCCCGCCGTGGCTCGGCGCGACCAACCCGCCCGGCTCACCCGCGGCGCCCGGCACCCGCGTCCTGGCCAATCCCGGCGACCGTTTCCTGGCTCGCCTGATCGACTTCGGCATCCTGCTGATCCCGCTGATCCTGGTTCAGTTCGCCATCGGGTCCGCGATCCTCAGCGGTGTCATCGGCGCCGTGGTCGTCTTCGGCTACGAGGCGGCCATGATGCTCACCCAGGATCAGCAGTCCATCGGCAAGAAGGTCATGAAGCTGCGGGTGGTCTCGGCCGCACACGGCGGCCGTCCCGGCGACAACGAGCTCTGGACCCGCAGTGCGGTCTACGGCCTGCCGCAGGCGGTCTACTGCATCGGCTCCCTGTTCTCCCTGGTGAACGTGCTGTCGCTGCTCTGGGACAAGCCGCTGCAGCAGTGCTTCCACGACAAGGCCGCCAAGACCGTGGTGGTCAAGGAGTCCTGAGCGCTGGCGGGTTGAGGCCCGCCGGACGCCGAAGCCCGGTCGCCCGACTCCCTGTCGACAGCGACCGGGCTTCGGCGTTCCGGCAGCGACCACACAGGTGCATGATGATCGACCGGGCTACCAGTCGGACCGAGCACCCACCGGGGCTCGCCGGCCTTCGTCCAGCAGACAAGTGCTCCCCCGATCGGGGGAGGACGCCGCTGAGCTGCCCGACCATACTGGCGATCATGATCACGGGACTCCGGCCGCTGCTGCGCGGCTCCACGTACACAGGTGTGCTGTTCGCCTATCTCGGCGCGTTCGCGAGCGTGCCGCTGCTGTTCTTCGCCCTGATCCCGGCGCTCGCCTGGAAGTCCGCACCGGAGGGGGCTCAGGTCGCTCTGATGCTGCTGGTCTGGGCCGTCCTGGTCGGGCTGGTCGGGCTTGTCGGTGTCACCCGGCGGGTACTGGTCGTCTCCGCCCGAAGGCTGCTGCGGGTGCCGCTGCCCGACCCGACGGCGCGGCGCCGACCCGGCGCCGACCGGTGGCGGACTCCGCTCTGGCTGCTGCTGCACGTGACGCTCGGGTGGATCGGCGGGCTGCTGACCGGCCTGCTGCTCCTCATCGCCACTACGCTGCCGGGCGCCTGGCTCGGCGGCACGGCCAGGGTGAACGTGTTCGGCTGGTCGATGGAGGCGAAGGGTCCGTGGAGCTGGCTGCTGTCAGTCAGCTGTCTGCTGTTGGCGGCGGCGGTGTGCGCAGGGGTGACAAGCGCTCTGCGTTGGCTGGCGCCAAGGCTGTTGGGCCCGTCGTCGGCCGAGCAGCTCGCATCGGCGGCCGAACGGGAGCTGCTGCTGGCCGAACGCAACCGGCTGGCACACGAGTTGCACGACTCGATCGGACACACCCTGACGGCGGCCACCGTCCAGGCCGCGGTGGCGGGTGAGGTGCTCTCCGCCGACCCGGCGGCGGCGCGGGCTGCACTGCGCAGCATCGAGGAGTCGACCCGGGCCGCCCTGGAGGACCTGGACTACGTGCTGGGCGTACTCCGCGAGGAGCAGCCCGGCACGGCGCCGACCCGCACCCTGGGCGATCTGCCCGAGCTGCTCGACCGGCTGCGGCACGCGGGGGCAGTGGTGCAGCCCGAGCTCTCGGGCGATCTGACGCAGGTACAGGGAACCCTCTCGCGGGCGGCGTACCGGATCCTCCAGGAGGGCCTGACCAACGCACTGCGGCACGGGGCCGGCGGCCCGATCGCGCTCCGGGTCGCGGTCGCGCCGGACGGACTGGAGCTCGACGTGGTCAACCTGACCCGGACCGGGACGGACCCGGGCGCGCGGGCCTTCCCCTCCTCCGGGCACGGCCTGCCCGGACTGGCCGAGCGGGTACGGCTGTTGCACGGTGAGTTCGAGGCCGGCCCGGACGGTGCGCAGCACTGGCGGCTGGCGGTCCGGCTGCCGGTACGGTTGTCCGCATGATTCGGCCCGACCCGGACGGTGCCAGCGCCGTCACCCCCGTCACGCTCGTGATCGCGGACGACGACGAGGTGACCCGCAGCGGCCTGCGCACCCTGCTCGCCACGCAGCCGGGCCTCACGGTCGTCGGCGAGGCCGGCGACGGTGTCGAGGCGGTCGAGCGGGCCCGGCAGCTGCGGCCGGACGTGGTCCTGATGGACGTACGGATGCCGCGCCTCAACGGGATCGAGGCCACCCGGCAGCTGCTGGCCGATTCGGCGGAGCCGTCGAAGGTCGTGATGATCACCACCTTCGAGAACGACGGCTACGTCACCGCCGCGCTCAGCGCGGGCGCCAGCGGGTTCGTGCTCAAGCGGCGGCCGGTCCGGGAGATCGCGGAGGCGGTGCGGGTGGTGGCGGCCGGGGAGGCGGTGCTGTTCCCGAGCGCGCTGCGCCGGATGGTCACCGCCCGCCCGCTCAGCTCCGCCGAGGCGTTTCCCCGGGCGGCGCTGACGGGGCGGGAGGAGCAGGTGCTGCGGTCGATGGCCACCGGCCTGTCCAACCCGGAGATCGCCGAGTCCCTCGCGGTGAGCCTGGAGACGGTGAAGACCCACGTCGGGAACGTCCTCACCAAGCTCGGCGCCCAGAACCGGACCCACGCGGTGGTGATCGCGTACGAATCCGGCCTGGTGGTACCGGGGTTCACCGACTGACCGGCGTTGCAGGGCGGCCACCGGCTGCCAGGATCGTGCCCAACTCCACCAGGGCGGGCCCGAGTTCGGGACACCGGTCGGCAAGCCTGCGGAGCCGGACGGTGCCGGCGCCGCGCTGGACCTCGGTGGCCTGAGCCGCCGCCGTCCGCATCAGCCCGGCCGCCCGGTCCGCTCCGGCGGGCGTCAGGAGCGCGTGGACCGCACCCAGGAAACCGCCGGTGAAGGGCTGCTCGTGCAGCATCGGGGCGAGCAGGAACAGGTCGGCCAGCGCAGCGACCCGACCCTGTTCGAGCAGGGTGACACCGAGGTCCGCAGCGGCGGCGGGGTCGACCGCCGCGTCGTAGACCTCGGCCGGGTCGACGTGGTCCGCCAGGCGCAGGACGGCGAGGTGCAGGCGGGCCGCAGGGTCGTCGGGAAGCCCTTCGAGCAGTTCCCTGGCCAGCGGGTCGGTCCGCAGTTCGGGGTGGGACAGCAGGTACTGGTGGCCCTCCCGCCAGGTGTCGAGGACGAGCCACCGGCACAGCAGGTCGACCAACTCGTGTTCCGTCCGGAGCTGTTGCACCGCAGCCCCGACACCGAGCTCGGCCACCAGGTCGAGCAGGTCCGCGATCCCGTCGAGGCACTCCTCCTCGGGATGGATCGCCCGGGCCACCGCGAGGGTGTCGCGCCAGGCCGGGTCGAGCAGCCGGTCGGCAGCCGCCGCGACGAGGTCGGAGCGCTGCTCCCAGGACTCCTCCGTCCGCCAGCGGTCGATGAATTCGCGGGCACCGGCGTCCGTGGCCAGCTCTGCCCAGGCGGGGAACCGGGGCCACCGGAACTGTGGGTCCGTCAGCTCCTCGCGCAGTCCGGCCAGGAGCTCGCGTACGGCGCCCCGGACTTCGCCGGCCCGGACCGGCTGCCCGCCTTCGTCGATCCGGCGGGCGGCTTCGGCCAGGTCGGCCAGCGCGCCGGGCCCGTCTCCGCGCCTGGCGCGCAACGCGGCCCGGTCGGTAAGGAGTTGGGCCCGGACGTCGGCGGGGAGTCCGAGCAGCACCGCGTCGGACCGGCGTACGGCTTCCGGCAGGCCTTCCTGGGCGGCCTGCTGGAGCAGCAGGAGCTGGGAGTACAGCCTGAGCGCGGGCAGGTACGGCTCCACGTCGGCCAGCACCAGGTCCCGGGCGATCCGTACCGCCTCCTCCGCCGGGGCGGTGGCCTCGGCCGAACCGCCGGTCCCCGCCCGAACCACGGCCAGGTTGTGCAACGACCGGGCCAGGCCGGGCCGGAAGGCTGCCGGTTCGGCCTCCGCCAGGACCCGCCGGATTTCAACGGCCCGGGTCGCGGACACCAGCGCGCCCGCGCCGTCGCCGCTCCCGACCTGATGGACCGACAGGGTCCCGAGCGACGCTGCCAGGTCGGGCAGGAAGGCCGCCGGCTCGGCCGCCGCCAGGGTCTCGCGGACCGCGACCGAGCGGCGCGAGGAGTCGAGCGCGGCGGCGAGCTCGCCAACGGCGGACTGGTTGTTCGCGAGAGCGCCGAGCATCCCCGCCAACTCCGGCAGAAAGGCGGCGGGGTTGACCCCCGCGAGCTGCTCCTGGAGGTCGACGGCCTCCAGCGACGAGGCCAGCGCGCCCATCAGCTCGCCGGCCTCGCGCTGCTGGATCGAGAGGGTGTTCAGCAACTTGGCCAGACCCTCCCGGCCGCCACCGGGATTGGTCCGGGTCACCTCGCGCTGGAGCTCGACGGCGTCCCGGGCCGACTGAAGTCCCGCCGACCGGTCACCGAACCGCAGTTGGGACAGCGAGAGGTTGTGCAGCACCCTGGCGAGTCCGGCCAGGTGGCCGCCCCGGTCGAGCGCCACCAGCTGCCACTGGAGGCCGGCCGCCTCCTCCTCCGTGGCAAGTGCACCCCGGAGGTCTCCCAGCTCGGTCAGGCTCGCCGCCAGCGTGCTGAGCGATCCGGCCAACTCCGGTACGTGGGCCGGATCGATCCGGGCGAGCGCCCGGCGGAGGGCGACCGCCTGCCGGGCCGAGTCGAGCGCTGCCCGCCGGTCACCGAGATCGCGTTGATGGTGCGACAGGTTGGTCAGCGCACCTGCCAGTGCGGCCCGGAACGATCCCGGATCCTCCTCGGCCAGGCCGGTGAAGAGGTCGACCGCCTCCTGCCCGAGGGTATGGGCGCCGCTGCGGTCACCACTGCGCGCCCGCTGGACCGCGAGATTGGCCAGCGTCCTGGCCAGCAGGGGCCGGAAGACCTCCGGATGACCCGAGGCCAACTGCCGGTAGAGCGCGACGGCCTCCTCCGCCGAGGCCAGCGCTCCGGCGGCGTCACCGGTCTCCTGCTGGACCACGGAGCGGTTCGAGAGCACGGCGGCGAGCTGCGGCAGGAACAGCTGCGGGGCGTGCGGCACCAGCTCCCGGTGGAGGGCGACGCTCTCCTCGGCCGCCGCGAGCGCCCCCTCCGCGTCGCCGACGGCCGCGAGTTGGTATCCCAGGTTCTGCAGGGCCACGCCCAGAGCCGGGCGGAACACTTCGGCGTCCCGATCGGCCAGCCCGCGCAGCAACTCCACCGCAGCGCGCGAGGTGGCCGCCGCGCCGGTGCGGTCCCCGTTGGCGTAGCGCTGCACCGACAGGTTGACCATGGCGCCCGCCAGGTCCTCGAGATGGGCGTCCGGGTCCAGCCGGACCAGCATGCGCCGGATCTCGGTGGCCTCGGCGATGGCCGCCAGGGCCCGGCGCGGCTCCCCGGCTGCCGACAGCTGGTTGGACAGGCCGTTGAGCGCGTTCGCCAGGCCGGGAAGATGAGCAGCCGGGTCCTCCTCCGCCAGCCGGCGGTCCAACTCCACCGCCTCAAGCGCCGTATGGACGGCCTGCTGCAGCTCGCCCGCCTCGGTCTGGCAGATCGAGAGCCCGTGCAGGGCCCGGGCGAGCGCCGCAACGGCCTCGGTACCGCCGACCGCCCGCCAGCGGCGGACCGCCTCCGCACTGGTACGGAGTGCGAGGTCCCGTTCGCCGATGCCCCGCTGATGGACCGACAGGTTGTGCAGGGCCTCGGCCAGTGCCGCCGCGAGGTCGGTACCCCCCTCGGCCGACAGGCGGCGGACCAGGGCCACCGCCCGCCGCCCCGAGACCACGGCGGCCTCCCGGCGGCCGGCCTCGGCCTGGGTCACTCCCAGGCGGTCGAGGGCCACGGCGAGCTGGAAGCGGCGCTGCTCGGTCGGCTCCTCCACCGCCAGTCGGCGCCGGATCGCGACCGCCTCCTCCACCGAGGCGAGCGCACCCCGGCGGTCGCCCGCCTCGCCCTGGCGGAGCGAGTACTCGACCAGCCACCCGGCCCACGCCTCCTCGTCCGCGCCCTCGGCCCGGCCCGCCGGGGCCAGCCTGGTGGTCACGATCAGTGCAAGCTGCCGCGTGGTCACGTACCCGGCGGACAGGATCTCCCGCAGGACCTCCAGCGGCAGTGGCGTGTCCTCCTCCGCCGCCAGGGTCTCCAGCGCGGCCACGAACGGGCCGCCGCGCGTGCTCGCCACCGCCAGGGCGGGCCGCCAGAGCTCCGGCACCGCCCGCAGCGCCGACTCGGCCAGGCGGCGGCCGAGTTCGGCACCCGGCAGGCCGCCGATCCGGGACAGTGCGGTGCAGCCGTTGAGCCGCTCCTCCTCGTCCGCACCGGCGAAGCTCCGGCGGAGCAGGTCCTCGTCGGCGCCGAACACCTCGGACAGCAGGTGGGCGCCGACCGGGTCGGGGCGGATGGCGAGCGAGCCGTCCTCGGCGGCCGGGGGCAGCAACTCCGCCAGCAGGTCGGCGATCTGGGTCCGCCAACGGGCGTCCTCGGCCAGCGGCCCGACCGCGCCCAGCACGGCCTGGAGCCGGGCCGGTCCGGGGCCGAGCAGGCTGACGCAGGCGCCGGCCGCGCGCAGCAGGGCCTCCGGGGGCTTGCCGCCGATCTGGGTCCGGTAGGCCCTTTTCCAGTACGCGAGTTCGTGCCGGAGGATCTCGGCGTACAGGTCCTGCTCGGACTCCGGCCGGGCGGGCTCGCCCTGCGCCGCGAGCCAGGCGAGCATCACCAGGTCGAGGGTGGTCCAGCGGTACGCCTCGGGTTCCCAGTCCGGCGCACCCGCCCCCGTCCCCGCCCCCGCCCCGGATGCGGTGGCATGGGTGCCGAACGACCGGAGCGCGGCCCGGTACACCCCGGCGGCCCGGGGGTGACGTGCCGTCAGCGGGAGGTCGCGCAGGACGTGCGGATGCGCCTCCTTGGCCAGGGCGTCGGCGATCTCGTCGTGCCACCAGCCGCTGACGGAGCGGGCGGTGAGCAGCAGACAGGTGGGGCCGCGCCGCTCCCGAACGGCGCGGAGCAGCCGGATCACCTCCTCCGCCCTCGCCTCCTCCGCGTAGTCGACGACCACCAGCAGGGGCGAGACGACACGGCCGAGCCAGGCCAGGTCCTGCGGGTCGGAGGCGCGCAGCAGGAAGCCGGTGCACCAGCCGAGGGCGGCGAGCCGACGCGCCGTCTCGGCGGCCAGCCGGGTCTTTCCGGCGCCTCCGACGCCGTGCAGCAGGGCGATCCTGGTCGGACCCGCCCCGTCGGCCCCGGTGTCGGGTTCCTGGCACCAGTCGAGCAGCAGGTCGAGTTCGTCGCGCGGGTGGAAGGCGACCACGTCGTGCCGGGCGGACAGCTGCCGCAGCGGCCCGCTGCCGGCGGGCAGCGGCAGGTACGGCGGCGCGAGCACCTCGGCGGGCGGGTGGTCCGGCAGCGGGAACGGGTCCGCCTGGCGCTGGCCGATGCCCACGTCGATGCCCGCCGACCAGCGGTCCGCCCCGGTCCGGAGCAACTGCGCGCCGGTGGCGACCGCCTGATCCCAGCTCAGTACGGTGCGGCGGGCCGGGTCCGCGCCGTCGGGGGCGGAGGCGGCACCGGTCACCTCGACGGCCAGGAAGGCGCCGGGCCGGTCGACCGCCTCGCGCAGGTCGTCGAGCAGCTCCGCGGGCGGCGCCGGGTGGAGCACGCCGTTGCCCTCGCCGTCGAGCAGCGGGTAGTCGTGGGCCTCCGCCCCGTCCCAGTCACCGCCCAGCCAGACCACCACCAGGGCGTGTGCGCTCTGTTCGGGGCGCTCACCGTCCAGCAGGACGACGATCGGGTGCAGTCCGGCGTCCAGGCAGGCCCCGGCGTAGGTCACCGCGAGGTCGAGGCAGGTGGCGTGCCGGGGGCGGAGCAGGACCTGGTCGGGGGGCCGGATCTGCTGCCGGCCCGGCTCGCTGCCGGGCGGCTCCCCGACGTAGTGGATCCCCGCCGCCGCGAAGGCCTGGTAGACCTGCCGGGCCCGCTCCATCGGCGGACCGTCCGAGGGTACGGGCAGCGGCCGCTCCAACAGCCGCCCGGCCAGGCCGAGTCGGACGTACTGGAGCAGCCCTGCGGGGCTGTGGGCCCGGTTCCACCGGGGCCGGCCGCCGGTCACGGCGCCTCCGCCCGGACCGCGCCGAGGACGTCGGCGCAGCGCAGCCGGTCCGCTCCCGGCACCCCGACCGCCTCCGCCACCACCCGGTGCGCGCCGGGCGGCAGCGGCGGGACGGACGCCCGCCAGGCCGTGTCCCCGGTCCGGGCGCAGTCGATCCAGTCCGTGCCGCCGCTGCCGTCCTCGGCGCGGGCCCTGATCCGGAGCGCGGTGCGTTCGTCGGCGGCGGCGCCGTGCAGGGTGACCGTGACCGGGGTCGGGGTGCCCGCGAGCACCGCCTCGTCGAGGTCGAGGCCCAGCCAGGGCCGGTCCGGGGTGTCGCCGCGGACGGCCTGGAGCGAGTCCGCCGCGTAGTTCAGGAGCAGGTCCGGCACCGTTGCGGAGGACGGCAGTTCGAGGTGCCGGTCAGGGGTGGCGCGCCAGCGCGAGGGCTGCTCCCCCAGGTCGGGCGGGACGGCCGAGATCGCCGGTACGGTGCCGTCGCCGTGCCAGTGCCCGTTCGGCAGCCACTCGGCCGCGTCCTTGGTCACCAACAGCCCGGCCGGGGTCGGTACGGCGCGCTGCGGGGTGGCGTGGCCTCGCCCGAACACCGGGACCAGATCGGGCAGTTCGGGCCGTCCGGCCAGCTCGGTCCAGGCCCGTTCGATCTCGGCGTGGACACCGAAGGCCGCCTTGGCCCGGGCCGGGAAGTCCGCCGGCACGCCGTCGGTGAGCTGGTACGGGTAGCGGGCCCCGCCCTCGGGCGCACCGACGGCGGGGTAGCGGGGCAGCAGCTCGTACACCGAGGGCCAGCCGCGCAGCACCCCGGTCACCGCGTCGAACCGGGCCGGGCCGATCCGGACGCCGTTCACCAGCAGGTCCAGCGCCTTCGGTGCGCCCCGGTGCGGTGTGCCGAGGGTGATCAGTGCCGCGCAGTCCGGGGCGCCGCCGAGCGGGCCGAGCCAGTGGCGGGCGACCAGGCCGCCCATCGAGTGCGCCACCACCACGACCCGGCGGCGGCGTCCTGCGGTGGTCAGACCGGCCAGCCGGGGCGCCAGTTCGGCGGCGAGTCGCTCGGCGGCGGCCTCGGTGCCCAGCCGGAAGTCGTAGGGGAAGAGCAGCAGGTCGGCCCGGGGGTCGGGGCGGCCCGTCCCGGCGGTGTCGACCCGCACCTGGTGGAAGGTCCGCTCGATCCGGCGGACCAGGCGGTCGTACCCGGGCAGGACGAACGGTCCGGCCAGCCGGATGTCCGGCAGCAGGCCGACCGGTGTCAGCTCCGGGTGCTCGTCCAGGCCCAGCCGGGCGGGGTGCAGCGCGGCGGCGGCCAGTTGCCGCCGGTGGCCGTCCCACCGGGCCGCACCGCCCGGTGTCCGCAGGACGCTGCCGCCGATTCCGGGCAGCACCACGATCAGGTGCCGCAGCCGTGGTCCCATGTCTCCCGCCCCGCGCACCCGACCTGCGGGGGCGGCCGTCGTCACCCAGCTGTCGATGCGTCAACTCCCCTACCCTACCTGCCTCCGAACGCGGGGAGTGGCGGGAGGGTCACGCAGGGCAGACTGCCCCCGGCGCTGTTCGGGTCAGGCCGGGCCGTGGACGAGGGAGCCGCCGAGCAGGGTGTGGGTGGGGCGGAGGGCGTCGAGGGTGTGGTCGGGGACGGTGGTGGGGTCGTCCGGCCAGATCGTCAGGTCGGCGAGGCGGCCGGGGGTGAGCTGTCCGCGCAGGCGGGTCTCGCCGGTCAGGCGGGCGGCGGCGACGGTGTGCAGTTGGACCGCCTCGGCCCGGGAGACGGCGTGTTCGGGGCCGAGGACCCCGTCGACCGTCGCCCGGGTGGTCAGGCCGTACAGCGAGTGCGCGGCGCCGTAGGCGCCGACGGGGTAGTCCGAGCCGGCCGAGACGTCGGCGCCGGCGTCCAGCCACGCCCGGGCGGGGAACAGTGCGGCCACCCGCTCCCGCCCCCAGTACTCGGTCTGGATCGCGGCGACGTCGTGCAGCAGCGGCTGCTGGATGGTCACCGGGATGCCCAGGTGCGCGGCCCGGACGCGCTGTTCGTGGTCCGCGAGCCCGCCGTGCTCCATCACCAGGGTCCCGTACGGGAGACCGGGGATGCGCTGCTGCACCCGCTCATACAGGTCGAGCAGGGTGCGAACGCCGCGGTCGCCGTAGGCGTGGATGCCGACCCGCCGGCCGCGCCGCACCACCTGCTCCACGGCTGCCTGCAACTCGGCCGGCTCCCAGGCGAGTTGGCCGGTGAAGCCGGGGGTCGGGCAGTGCGCCGGACAGTACGGGGCTTCCAGTGCGGCGGATTCGATCCCGCCGTCCAGCCAGAACTTCACGCCCCAGACGCGCAGCCAGGGGTCGTCGGCGTACCGCCACGCCTCCGTGCCGTCGAGCAGGTCCTCGACCTGCCGCACCGTGCTGAAGCCGAGGGTGCCGAGCAGGACCCTGACCCGGCAGCCGAGTTGGCCCCGCCGGCGGAGCTCGCCGAGTGCGGTCAGGTCGGCCGGGGAGGAGTTGGTGTCGCGTACGGTGCCGATGCCGGTCGCGGCGTAGGCGTGCGAGGCCAGCCGCAGGCCGTCCAGCCGGGCCGCCGGATCGGGTACCGGCAGGTGCGGCCGGATCAGCGCCATTCCGCCGCGCAGGTGTCCGGTGGGCCGGCCGGCCGCGTCCCGGGCGATCCGGCCACCCACCGGGTCGGGGGTGTCGGCGTCGATGCCGCACCGGCGCAGCGCCTGGCTGTTGAGGACCTGGTTGTGCACCCCGCGCAGGACGAGCACCGGGTGGCGGCCGGTCGCGGTGTCCAGCTCGGCCGCGGTGGGGAAGCGGCGTTCGGCGAGGTTGAGTTCCTGCCAGTGCCCGGCGGTGCGGATCCACTCCCCCGGCGGCGTCGAGTCGGCCCGGGCCCGGATCAGGTCGAGGAACCCGGGCAGCGAGCGGGCGCCGTCCACGGCCACGTCGTGGGCACTGTCGGCGGCCGCGATCAGGTGGGTGTGGGTGTCGTCGAAGGCCGGGAGCACCGTGGCGCCGGGCAGGTCGAGCAGCGTCGTGGCGGGACCGACCAGCCGGTCGAGCCCGTCCGGCGCCGCCGACACCGCGAACACCCGCTCGCCGCGCACGGCGAGCGCCCGCTGCGGCTCCTGGCCGGGGACCAGGGTGTGGATGCGGCCTGCGCGCAGCACCAGGTCCGCGGGCGGCGGGGTGGACGTGGGCACGGCGGCCTCCAGCGGCTCGATCCGACAGTGCTGCTGCGGGCCGACGGGACGTCAGGCCAACCGACCGAAGGCCCTGATGGTGGTGCGTCAGGCCGTCGCGGGCCGGATCAGGCGCTCGTCCGGGATGACCGCGACGCCGAGGATCTCGATCATCGCCTCGGGCTGCCACAGCCCCGTGGTGCCGAGGCCGGCCATCGCGGGGTAGACCGGGCCGGCCAGCTCGCGCCAGACCCGGCCGATCTCCCGGCCGTGCGCCTGGTAGTCGGCGATGTCGGTGAGGTGGATCGTCACGCTGACCAGGTCCTGCGGGATGCCGCCCGCTGCAGCCAGCGTGGTGAGGACGTTGCCGAAGGCCTGCCGGAACTGCTCGACGATGCCGCCCGGCACGATCTTCATGTTCCGGTCGAGCGCCGTCTGGCCGCCCAGGTGGAGCGTGTTGCCGCTGAGCGTCCCGTGCGAGTAGCCGCTGGGCACGGGCAGGGACGGGGGGTTGACCGGAACGGGCGTCAGATCGGCTGCCATGGCGAGCTCCTGCGGGCCGGGAACCTGGGCGCCGTCACCGTAGCATCTATTGACAGTTGCGTAACGGTCGCAGAAATAATGAAATACCGGATCGCCGGGCGGTACGAAGGAGGAGCAAGGCTCATGCACCTCGCAACAGTGGCCCATGCGGCCGGCACCAGCGCCGCGGTGCTCGACGGGGACGTCTGGCGGGCGCTGCCCGCCGCCGACCTGTCGGCGCTGCTGGCGGCGGGGACACCCGTACCGGCCGTGCGGGCGCAGGCCGGTACGGTGATCGACGGCGCCGTTCCGGTGCTGCCGCTGCCCGCGCCGCGCAAGGTGATCTGCTGCGGCCTGAACTACGCCGACCACATCCGTGAGACCGGGCGCGAACTGCCCACCCGTCCCACGCTCTTCGCCAAGTACGCCGACACCCTCACCGGCCCCGGGGCGGACCTCGTCCTGCCGAAGGGGCTCGACGTCGACTGGGAGGCCGAGCTCGCCGTGGTGGTGGGCGCGACCCTCCGTCGCGCCGACCGCCCGACCGCGCTGGCCGCGATCGCCGGGTACACCGTGGCGAACGACATCTCGGTCCGCGACTGGCAGTACCGCACCCTGCAGTGGTTCCAGGGGAAGGCGTGGGACGCCTCCACCCCCGTCGGCCCGGTGGTCGTGACCCCGGACGAACTCGACCCCGCCGAGGGCGTGGAGGTGATCTGCCGGGTCAACGGCGAGCAGGTCCAGCGCGGCAGCACCCGGACGCTGGTGTTCGACGCCGCCGACCTGCTCGCGTACATCTCGACCTTCACCGTGCTGCGCCCCGGCGACCTGGTGCTGACCGGGACGCCCGGCGGCATCGGGGCGGCCCGGGAGCCCCAGCGCTTCCTCGCCGACGGCGACGTGGTCGAGACCGAGATCCCCGGCATCGGCACGCTGCGCAACACCGTGCGGTTCACCGCCTGAGGCCGCGTCAGGCCTGCTCCGACCCGACCGGCTCCCCCGCCCCACAAGGAGATTCGATGGACCCCACGCCCGGTGACCACGTCCTGGACGGCGACAACTCGATGTACGCGACCGCGAGCGGCCTGGTGGTCCCGGTGGTGACCCGGGCCGGTACGGAGCCCGGGGACACCGGCCAGTCCGCCGGCGCCTCCCGGATCTCGGGCGTCAGCATCCAGCACACCCCGGCCACCAGGCTCTGGTTCGGCAAGGTCCGCAACGAGGCCGGCTACCGCTCGGTCCCGCACCACCACGGCGAGGCCGAGACCGGCGGCTACGTGCTGTCGGGCCGGGGGCGGATCTACTTCGGCCGGACCTTCGAGGACTACCTCGACCTGGCGGAGGGCGACTGGGTCTTCGTCCCGCCGTTCATGCCCCACGTCGAGTGCAACCTCGACCGCGACCACCCGCTGACCTGGATGACGACCCGCACGCCGGAGAACATCGTGGTCAACCTCCCCGAGGTCCCGGACGCGGACCTGCGCGACTGGCTGGAGCGCCCCTGATGACCGACACCACCTCCGAGACCTTCACCGCCGCGGTCACCCTGAGCCCGGCGCAGGCCCAGCACTTCGACCTCGCGTTCACGGCCGTCACCCAGCCCTGCCCGTGGCCGAAGGCCTACGGCGGCGACCTGGTCGCCCAGGCCGCGGCGGCCGCCATGCGGTCCGTCGAGGACGGCAAGCGGCTGCACTCGATGCACTCCTACTTCATGCGCCCCGCCGAGATCGGCCGGGAGGTCCGCTACGAGGTGGAGCTGCTGCGCGACGGCCGGGGGTACTCGACCCGGCAGGTGCGCGGCTACCAGAACGGCAAGCAGCTCTACGTCTGCCTGGCCAACTTCGCCACGGGCGAGGCGGGTTCGAGCTTCCAGGCCGTCCTCCCCGACCTGCCGGGCCCGGACGGTCTGCCCAGCTCCGCCGAGTACCTCGCGGACCGGACCGGCGGGACGATGACGGCGGCCTCGAAGGCCTACTGGTCCACCGGGCGGAGCTTCGACATGCGCCACCTGCCGGGCCCGGTCTACCTGGGCGTCGAGGGTGCGCGGGTGCCCCACCAGGCGGTCTGGGTCAGGCCGTTCGACGCCCTGCGGCCGGTCGAGGGGCTCACCGACGCGCAGCGGGACACCGCCGCCCTCGCCTACGTCTGCGACTACACCATCCTGGAGCCGGTGCTGCGCGTCCTGGGCCTGCACTGGGCGCAGGAGGGGCTGGTCACCGCCAGTCTCGACCACGCGATGTGGTTCCACCGCGCCCTGCCGCCGGGTGCGGCGGACGGCTGGCTGCTCTACGCCCAGCAGGCGGACGCGGCCGAGGCCGGGCGCGGTCTCGGCTCGGGCCGCTTCTTCACCCCCGACGGCACGCATCTGGCCACCGTCGTCCAGGAGGGCATGCTGCGCACGGCCGGGACGGACACCGCCCGGGGAGGCCGGTGATGGCACCGCCGGACTCGGCCCACACCGACACCTTCGCCCGCGACCACCTGCCCCCGGCCGGGCAGTGGCCGGTACTGGAGTTCACCACCGAACTGCTCCAGTACCCCGAACGCCTCAACGCCGCAGTCGAGTTGATCGACCGTCCGGTGGCGGCCTTCGGTCCGGACCGGCCCGCGCTGCGGACCCCGGACGGCGAGGTCTGGACCTACGGCGAGCTCCAGCGGCGGGCCGACCGGGTCGCCCGGGTGCTCACCGAGGAGCTGGGCCTGGTCCCCGGCAACCGGGTGCTGCTGCGCTCCCCCAACACCCCCTGGGCGGTCGCCGCCTGGCTCGGCGTGCTGAAGGCCGGCGGCATCGTGGTCAGCAGCATGGCCGCGCTGCGGGCGCGCGAGCTGGCACCGATCGTGGCGAAGACCCGGCCGTCCGTGGCTCTGGTCGACCACCGGTACCTCGACGAGGTGTTCGCGGTACGGGACACGGTCGCGCCGGAGCTGGCCGTGCTGCCCCACGGCGGCGACACGGCCGACGACCTGAGCCGCCGGACGGAGGCCGGGTCGGCGCCGTTCCGGGCGGTGGACACCGCCGCGGACGACGTCGCGCTGTTCGGGCCGACCTCGGGCACCACCGGCGTCCCGAAGATCACCGTGCACTTCCACCGCGACCTGCTGTCGATCGACAACACCTTCGGGCGGAACACGCTGCGGCTGCGCCCGGACGACCTGGTCGCGTGCACCGCGCCGTTCGCCTTCACCTTCGGCCTGGGCATGCTGGTGGTCTTCACGCTCCGGGCCGGGGCCTGCGCCTTCCTGACCGAGGCCGCCACCCCGGTGCAGCTCGCCCGGCTGGTCGCCGACCACGGCGTGACCGTGCTGGCCACCGCGCCGACCGCGTACCAGCAGATCGTCAAGTCCGGTGAGGTGCACCGCCTTTCGGGCCTGCGAACGGCGGTCAGCGCGGGCGAGCACATCCCCCGGGGCCTGTGGGAGAAGCTGCACGACGCGCTCGGCATCAAGGTCATCGACGGGATCGGCGCCACCGAGCTGCTGCACATCTTCATCTCGGCCGCCGGGCCGGACATCCGCCCGGGGGCGACCGGTCGGCCGGTCCCCGGCTACCGCGCCACCGTGCTGGGCCCGGACGGCGAGGAGGCCGCTCCCGGCGTCGCCGGCCGGCTCGGCGTGATCGGCCCGGTCGGCTGCCGCTACCTCGACGACGAGCGGCAGGCCGACTACGTCGTGAACGGGTGGAACGTCACCGGCGACACCTTCGTCCGCGACGAGGACGGCTACTTCTGGTACCAGGCGCGCAGCGACGACATGATCGTGTCCTCCGGGTACAACATCGCCGGCCCCGAGGTCGAGGCCGCCCTGGTCACCCATCCGGACGTGGCCGAGACGGCGGTGGTCGCCGCGCCCGATCCCGAACGGGGTTCGGTGGTCTGCGCGTTCGTGGTGCTCCGGGACGGGGTGGTCGGCGACCCGGCGAAGGCCAGGGAGATCCAGGACCACGTCAAGCAGCTGATCGCGCCCTACAAGTACCCGCGCGACGTGCGCTTCGTCGACGCGCTGCCGCGCAACCCGAGCGGCAAGCTCCAGCACTTCAAGCTCCGCCGGATCGTGCGAGAGCAGTCAGCGGAGGACCTGGCATGAGGATCGCCATCGCCGGCGGCGGACCGGGCGGCCTGTACTTCGCCGCCCTGATGAAGCAGTTGGACCCGGCCCACGAGGTCACCGTCTGGGAGCGCAACGCGCCGGACGACACCTTCGGCTTCGGCGTCGTCTTCTCCGACGAGACCCTCAGCGGGATCGACAACGCCGACGAGGTGGTCCATGCGGCGATGGAGAGCCGGTTCGCCCGCTGGACCGACATCGACATCGACTTCGACGGGCACCGGTTCACCGTCGGCGGCCAGGGCTTCGCGGCGATGAGCCGGCAGGACCTGCTCGGGATCCTGCAACGGCGGGCCGCCGGTCTCGGCGTCACCGTCCACTACCGGACGCAGGTGCCCGACGTGGACGAACTGCGGGCGTCCCACGACCTGGTGCTCGCCGCCGACGGGCTGAACTCCGCCGTCCGGACCAGGTACGCCGACGTCTTCGGGCCGACGCTGGACCGGCGGCGCAACAAGTACATCTGGCTCGGCACCGACCTGGTCTTCGAGGCGTTCCAGTTCTTCGTCAAGCAGACGGAGTGGGGCACCATGCAGATCCACGGCTACCCGTACTCCGGTACCGGCTCGACCTTCATCGTCGAGATGCACGAGGAGGTCTGGCGGCGGGCCGGCTTCGACCGGACCGGGGACCTCCCGCCGGGCGTCTCGGACGAGTACGCCGTCGGGCGGATCCGGGATCTCTTCGCCGAGGAGCTGAAGGGCCACCAGGTCCGCACCAACAACTCGAAGTGGCTCAACTTCACCACCGTCCGCAACGAGCGGTGGTACGACGGCAACGTGGTGCTGCTCGGCGACGCCGCCCACACCGCCCACTTCTCGATCGGCTCGGGTACCAAGCTCGCCATGGAGGACGCGCTCGCCCTGGCGGCCTGCCTGCACGAACACCCGTCGGTGGCACAGGCGTTGGCGGCGTACCAGACCGAGCGCAAGCCGGTGGTCGAGTCGACCCAGCGCGCCGCGCAGGCCTCGCTGGAGTGGTTCGAGAACATCGGCATGTACGCGGACCAGGCCCCGGCCCAGTTCGCGTTCAACCTGCTGACCCGGTCCCGCCGCATCACCCAGGAGAACCTCAGGGAGCGCGACGCCGGCTTCGCCGCCCTGATGGAGCGCGAGTTCGCCCGCACCGAGCAGTCCGCCGAGGTCGTCCCGGCGATGTTCCAGCCGGTGCGGATCGGACCGCTGGAGCTGAAGAACCGCGTCGTCCTCTCCCCGATGGACATGTACTCCTCGGTGGACGGACTCCCCGGCGACTTCCACCTGGTGCACCTCGGCTCCAAGGCGCTCGGCGGGGCGGGCCTGGTGATGAGCGAGATGGTCTGCGTCTCGCCCGAGGGCCGGATCACCCCCGGCTGCCCGGGTCTGTGGACCGACGGGCAGCGCGACGCCTGGCGCCGGGTCACCGACTTCGTGCACGAGCACACGACCGGCCGGATCGGCCTGCAACTGGGCCACTCCGGCCGCAAGGGCTCGACCCGGCTGATGTGGGAGGGCATCGACCAGCCGCTGGAGGACGGCAACTGGGAGGTGATCGGCCCGTCCGCGATCCGCTACGGCCCCGGCTGCCACCTGCCCCGGGAGGCGACCCGCGCGGACCTGGACCGGGTCGTCGCCGACTTCGCCGCGGCCGCCCGGCGCGGGGTGGCGGCCGGCTTCGACCTGATCGAGGTGCACGCCGCGCACGGCTACCTGCTGTCGTCCTTCCTGTCCCCCGTCGCCAACCGGCGCACCGACGCGTACGGCGGGAGCCTGGAGAACCGGCTGCGGTTCCCGCTGGAGGTCTTCGACGCCGTACGCCGGGCCGTCCCGGCCGGGATTCCGGTGACCGTCCGGATCTCGGCGACCGACTGGGTGCCCGACGGCAACACCGGGGACGACGCCGTGGAGATCGCCCGCGCGTTCATCGAGCACGGCGCCGCCGCGATCGACGTCTCGTCAGGACAGGTCACCCAGGACGAGAAGCCGGCCTACGGGCGCTCGTACCAGACCCCGTTCGCCGATCTGATCCGCCACCGGGTGGCCGGTCCGGCCGGCGTCAAGGTGATCGCGGTCGGGGCCATCTCCTCGTACGACGACGTCAACTCCATCCTGCTCGCCGGCCGGGCCGACCTGTGCGCGCTGGGCCGCACCCACCTCTACAACCCGCAGTGGACCCTGCAGGCCGCCGCCGAACAGGAGTACCGGGGCGCGGGCGCCCGGTGGCCCGTCCCCTGGGAGGCGGGCCGGCGCCGGCCGCCGACCTCGCGCACCGACCGGGTCCCGCCGCGGCTGGAGCTGCTGCGCGCGGGGGACGCCGACCCGGTGCACCAGCGGTGGACGCCCGGTGCGGGCCGATGAAATGGTGAACGGCACCGTCGGCGATACTGAACGGGATGAGCGAGACGAAGAGCGCCCGGCCCTCGGCCACCACCCGCCGTTCCCGGCCCCTGCTCGTGAGCTTCCTCGGCGCGGTCGTGCGTCCCCTGGGCAACTGGATGCCGATCGCCGGCACGGTGGAACTGCTCGCCCAGTCCGGCCTCGACGCCTCCAGCGTCCGCACCGCGGTCTTCCGGCTCAAGAAGCGCGGCTGGCTGGAGTCGGAGTCCCGCTCCGGCCTGCGCGGCTACGCCCTGACGCCGCTCGCGCTGGAGGCGCTCGCGGCCGGTGACGAGGTGATCTGGCACGCCCGGAAGCCGGCCGACCTCGGCGACGGCTGGTGCCTGGTCAACTTCTCCGTCCCGGAGTCGGCCCGCGCGGTACGCCACCGGCTCACCGCGCACCTGGCCTCGCTCGGCTTCGGCAACATCGGCTCGGCGGTCTGGATCGCACCCGCCCGGATGCTCCCGGCGGCCCGCCGCGCCATCGCCGAACTCGACCTCACCGGACAGTGCGCTGTCTTCGTCGGCGACCAGGTCGGCGGGCAGCAGCTCACCACCATGGTCGGCAACGGCTGGGACCTCCCCGAAATCGACCGCCGCTACCGCGAGTTCATCGAGGAGTACGGGCGGGAGGGCGACCGCCCGGCCGACGACCCCCTCGACGACAGGCACGCCTTCGTCACCTACCTCTCGGTGGTCGACCACTGGCGCAAGCTGCCGTTCCGCGACCCCGGTCTCCCGCCCGAGGTGCTGACCGAGGGCTGGAGCGGCCCCGCCGCCGTCCGCCTCTTCGAACGGCTGGTCGCCGAACTGGACGGCCGGGCCCTCGCCCACGCCGCCCGCTTCTGGCCCGCGCAGCCGAAGCCCACCACCGCCGAAGCCGCCTCGGGCTGACCCGGCCTCAGCCGCTCGCGGGCCCCGCGCCGGGCGTCAGAGCAGCCCGTCCCAGAGCTGCTCGACGATGACGGCCCACCAGTTCTCCGGGTCCTCGAAGACCGTGCCGTCGAGGGCGGCGAGGTCCCGTTGCAGGGCCTCGACCACCGTGGCCGCGTCCTGCGGGGCCAGGCCGCGCAGGGTCGGGCGGCGTTCGGCGAACAGGGACAGGCAGCGCAGGTACGCGGACAGGTCGGTGTTGAGGTAGCGGCCGCTGCCGTTGTCGGGGTCGACGGCCCAGAGCCGACCCACCCCGACGCCGGTACCCGTGCCGCCGTCGCCGCACTGCACGGCCACCAGCGCGTGGCCGTCGGTGCCCAGCAGAACGTACTCGCCGAGCACCGCCCGGGTCCGCTCGGGGACCCGGGTGCCCCGGCCGGTGGCGGTGAGGTGGGCGTCGACGTCCGGCAGGCCGGGGAGCAGCTCGAAGAAGCCCTCGACCCGGGTCGGGAGCCCGGCCCACACCAGGGTGGCCCGGGCCGCCTCGGGCAGCGGGCCAGCCGCGGTGTCGTCGGCGTCGAAGCGGTGCACGCCGTCGGCGCCGAACTGTACGGCCAGCCGACGGCCGAGCGCGGCGTCCCGCTCGGGCCCGGCGGCGGGGACGGCACGCGGGAACGGCACCCGGTTGGGACGCGGCGGCACCGGGCGGCCCGCGGCCCGGAACGTGTTCTCGGTCGCCTCGGTCAGTGCGCGCACGGCGGCGGCCCGGCGGTCGTAGCGGGGGCTGTAGTCGTGCCCGTAGGAGAAGGACGCCACCGGGAGCTCGGCCAGCAGCACGGCCGCGCAGTAGCCGCCGGGCAGTTCGCACGGCCGCAGGTCGGTGTAGACGGCCAGGACGTCCTCGGGGCGCACGCCCTGCTCCTGCAGGCTCCGCCAGGCCCGCACCTCCGGGTGGCCGTGTCCGGGCGCGGAGCTCTGGAACAGGTTCTGTTCCTCACCCTGCGCGTCCCGGTAGGTCAGGACGGCCGTCGCGCCGGGGCCGACCACCGGCGGCCGCGCCGGGTCGTACGAACCGGCACCGAGCTTGTCGCGGTAGAGCCGGACGACCTCCTCCAGCGGCACCGACGGCCAGTGGGTCAGTTCACCGGTCTCCCGGTCGACGACCGCGCACGCGGTGCCGATCTCGGCCGGTGCCCGCCGCTCGCCCGCCGCGGCGGGGGTGTCGTCGACCGGCTGCTCGGGCCACAGCACCCAGCCCAGGTCGAACTCGTGCACGCCGATCCGGTGCCACTGCTCCTCGGGCCGGGCACCGTTGATCCACTGGTGGGCCGCCTCGATCGCCTGCTCACGGGTCGTCACGCGGTCGTTCTCCTTCTGCACCGTTCGGATGGTCAAATTTAGTGGACGGGTCCCGTCAGGCAGCGGCGGCAGCCAGCCGCAGCACGCTCACCCCGGTCGCGTCCGCCAGCAGCACCAGGCCGTCCGGCGTCAGGTCGGCCCCGCCGAGCGGCCCGGCCGACAGGAAGACCGCCACCGGATCGCCGGTCACACCGCCCTCCTGCACCGCCCACACCCGCAGGTAGTCCTCCCCGGTGCTGAGCGCCAGACCGACCGCGGCCCGCTGCTCCTCGGACGGGCGGACCAGCGCGTCCGGGTCCACCACCAGCTGTTCCCCGGTGAGTGCGTCGAACGCCGTCAGACCCGGTATCCCCTCGGCCCCCGGTCCCGGGTCCGGGCGGTAGGCGACCAGGGCCGACCGGCCGTCCGGGCCCACCGAAGCCGTCACGGCCCGGACACCGGGCAACGGCCGGGTCCACAGGGTGTTCCAGGGCAGCCCGACGCCCAGCTCGGGGACCTCCACGCCGTCCTGCCGGGCCCCGTGCTCCAGGAGTCCGGCCCGCAGTTCCGGCCGCAGGCCCTGCCGGGTGAACAGCGGCGCCAACCGCAGCCAGGTGCGCGCGATCGGGGGCAACTCGCCACCCGTCGCCACGAGTTCCTCGACCGCCGCGCGCAGACGCAGCTGCTCGGCGTGCAGCAGGAAGCCGGGCTCCGCCAGCAGCCCCGCCAGCAGCCCGCCCTCCAGCGCGTGCCCTGCCAGTTGCTCCCGCACGTACGGCACGGCATCCCGCCAGCGCTCGGGCCCCTCGCCCCGCACCGTCGCCAGCAGGGCGGTGGCGATCCGCCGCTGGACCTCGCGGACGGCGCCGCCGAACCGCTCGCGCAGTTCGTCCGCGACGGCCGGATGGACGATCCGCACCTCGGGGTGCTGCTCGTCCCCGGCCAGCTCGACGAACGGCAGCAGGAGTTGCTGCCCTGCGGCCAGTACGGGGCCGAGGTCCTTGCCCGCCACCGCGGACGCCAGCGGTGCCCACAGCTCCAGCGGCAGGGCCGCGTCCGGCCCGGCCAGTGCGAGCGGGGCCAGCAGCCGGCGCAGCGTCAGTTCGTCCGTGCCGCACCGCTCCGCATGCAGGTCGAGGGCGTCGCCCACCCCACCGGGCAGGCCGAGCGGCGCCCCGGGCACGGCCCGGGCGGACCAGGCCGCCAGCCGCACCACCAGGGCGTTGTCCGCCACCTGCGCCAGCCGGCCCGCGGCTCCCGGCTGTTCGAGGCTGTGCTCGGCCTGGAGCAGCAGAGCGGCCGGGTCCCGCCAGGGATCCTGATCGAGATCGACGACCAGCAGGTGCCCGCCGGGGACCTCCTTCGCCAACCGCTCGGCCTCGGCCCGCGGCACCTCGGCCAGCAGCCGCACGCCCGGCGCGAGCACCAGCGGCAGCAGGACCTCGGTGGTCACCCGCGCGACCTCGCCACCGCCCGGCAGCACACCGGCGCGGTCGCAGTCGGCGATCACCACCGGCACCGCCATCGGTCCGGCCTCGGCCAGTCGGCGGTGCACGTCCTCGGACCGGTCGGCCCCCGCCACCAGCTCGTCCGCGACCAGCCAGAGCAGCTGGGACGCCGTCAGTCCGGCCGCACCGAACACCTGCGGAGCCGGCAGCCCCTCCGGCGGTACGGTCGCCGGGTCCAGCACGGCCAGCTCGATCCGGTCCCGGAACCCCGGCTCACAGAGCATCAGGAATCCGGTCAGCAGCCGGGACCTCCCGCTGCCCGGGGAACCCGTGACCAGTACCGCACCCGGCCCCGTCCCCGCCCGCCAGTCGGCGAGCGCACGCAGTGCCGCCGCCCGGCCGCCGACGAACGGATGCGGCTGACGGTCGGTCACGGACGGGTCGGTCGGAACGGTCACTTCGGCTCTCCGGGCTGGACGGGACGGTAGGGATGCTGCGGACACCTGCGGACTACTTCTCCTCACCCCAGAGGCCGGGGTCGAGTTCGTGCTGCTCGTGCAGCAGGACGTGCCAGGAGCCCTCGACGGCTTCGGCGTCCACGGATCGCAACCAGCGGTCGACCTGCTCGGCCACGTACCGGCGGTTGACCTGCCGGACCACCCGCCCGGGGTCGCAGAACAGCCGGAGCATGGTGAAGAACGCGGACAGCGAGCCGGCCGCGTGCTCGGTGTCCCCGTCGAAGTCCTCCAGCAGCACCGCACCGCTCGCACCGTCGAGCAGCAGGTCACCGCCGAGCCACTGTCCGATCCGGTACACGTACCGGGTGCCGCCGTCCTCGTCGGGCTCCTGGTCCCACTCCTCCAGGCCCTCCTCCGGCAGGTGTGCGGTCCACAGGGTGCCCCGCCCGGCCGCCAGCGGCACGCCGGTCCCGGTCAGGAACGCCCGCGCGCCGGGGTCGGCCAGCCCTTCGGGCAGCTCGTCGGCCGGGGGCCGCCAGCTGCCGGTGAACGGTTCGGCCAGCCACTCCGCCGTGGGTGCCGACACCTCCGGCGGCACCGGGCGCGGCGCTTCGAAGGCGAGCGGCTCGACCAACGGCTCGACCGTCCAGCCCGGAGCGTCCGGGTCGACCGGGGCCGTCAGCCCGATCCGGAACAGGCCGTTGGTACCGGCCAGCAGCAGGTCGTCGCCGTGGCGCACGCCGCCGGTCACCTCGAACGGGAAGCGCGGTGCGCGGGCCACCCCGTCCGACCGCAGGCGGCCCCGGCTCCAACTCAGCCGCTCCCAGCCCTCCTCGGCCACGACGGCGGGGGCACTGTCCTGGCCGGCCGTGCGGCGGTGCGGTCCGGAGATCCGCTCGCCGGTCGCACCGTCCCAGACGTACGAGGTCCGGGCCGGCACGATCCCGGCGTCCACGTCCTCGTCCGGGACGTCGAGGTCCAGGCTCACCACCACCGGCCGCCCGTCGAGCCGACCAGGCCCGACGGCCTCGACCGGCCCGGGGGCGGGCCGCTCCGAACCCGAACGGCCGGACGGGAACCAGCGGCTCCAGACAGTGCGCCAGGGCAGCTCGGCCGCAGCCGCGAGTTCGGCCGCCAGGGTGTCCGCGCCCTGCGACAGCAGCCGGTGGTGCAGCGCCGCCAGCCACTCGCCGCGCTGCGCCGCGGCCGGCCGCACGCCGAGCAGGTCGAGGTAGTGGACGTCCGCCGCAACGGAGTTGTGCGGGACGCCGTCCGGCCAGGCCAGGGGCAGGGCGTCCACCAACTCGGCCCGGTCGACGCCTGCCAGGAAGTCGGCCCGCCCGATCAGCTCCGGCAGGTCCCCCGGGTCGAAGCTGCGTTCGGCGCGCGGGTCCTCACCGGCGGACCGCGGGCCGGTCGGGGCGGGCAGCGCCAGCGCGGTCACCTCGGCGGACCGATCGGCCCGGGCGTCCAGGTCCGCCTCGACGGCCACCCACCCGGCCGGCCCGGAGCGCCCGACCAGGTGGCGCACCACCCCGTCGAGCACGGCCTGCGGGGCCGGCGAGTCGCGGTAACCGCCGGCCAGCTGACCGTTCAGCAGCACCACGCCGGTGACCGCGCCGGCCCTGGCCACCCGCTCGCGGAACGTGCCGGGGAGACCGTCCGGGTCCTCGACGCCGAGCGCGCGCAGCACCGACACCGCGATCGCGTCCGGTTCCTGCTCCGCACAGTCGACCAGGACCACCCCGGACAGCCCGCCGAGCGCCTCCCGCAGCACGGCGCTCCGGCCGGACCCGCGCACACCTCCGAGCAACAGCACCCGCCGGCCCGTCCCGGTCTCCGCCCAGTCCCGTACCGTCCCGACCGCCGCCTCGCGGTCCGCAGCCTGCGTCCAATCGCCTGTTGTCACAGCCGTCTTCCTTGCCGATCGTCTTCTCGGGGGGTGCGGATTACAGCTGCTCGGCCTTCGCCATCCGGGCCCAGATCGTCCCCAGACGGTTCAGGTCCGCCTGCGCGTCCCGCGTCATGTTGGACTGGCTGTCGGCCGAGGTCCCGTCGCCGGTCTGCGCCCCCTTCCGGTATCCCACACCGTAGTCGATGGCCACTCCGGGCAGCCGCTCCGCGATGTAGTTCGAGCAGCCCGCGTGCCCCGGCTTGTTGCCGCACGGTTCGCGCTCGGTGTAGAGGCTGACCACCTTGTAGTCACCCGCCTGCGAGCTCTCGTTGAGCCGGTCGACCCAGCGGCCCAGGTGCGGCTCGGAGTGCTCGGGCCGCCGGCCGACCGAGTTCCTGGGGATCGAACTGTCCACCACGTAGCGACTGTTGCCCTTCGAGTCGACCACCTCGATCACGGCGAAGTTCTTGCCGGAGAAGTCCGGCTTGTGTTCCGCGCGTCCTGGACCGGAGGCCAGCTCGTACACCCCTTCCCGGCCGCCGAACCGGGGATCCGCCACCAGGTGCTCACGGACCAGGTGGGCGGGCGCAGGTGCCGCGTCGCCCGACGGCGGGCCGGCCGTCCGGAAGTCCTGGCTCGCGTGGTAGACCACGCCGCGCGAGGTGTCGTCGGTCGCCGCGGCGCCGTCGTTCACGTGCTTCTTCCGCTCCTTCGCCGACATGTCACTGCGGTCGACGGTGGGGTCGTTCTCGTACGGCTTGGCCATGTGCTCCGGGCTGGCGCCCACGGCGTGCGCCTCGTGGAAGCCGAGGCTGAGCCGTCCCATGGCCGCGACGACCGCGCCCTGCTCACCGCGCGAAAGGTCGTTGAAGCCGGGCAGCTTGGCCCCCAGCTCCTTCTTGTCGAAGCCGAGCTGGGGCGGGGTCCCGTGCGCCCGCTGCGCCGCCTCGTCCAGCACGGCCGCGAGTTGGCCGTTGTCGATGTGGCCCTCGAGGAACTGGTGCGCCGACTCGGTGTTGGTCTGGGTGACCTCGTTCGTCGTGCGGGTGTTCTGCTGGGTCTTGTCCGGCTCCATCCCGTAGTGCGTCTGGTCCTTGTCCTGCCGCGTGTCGTACTCGGCCGAACCCTTCGACTCGCGCTCGGGGTCGGAGCCGGCGTTGGCGTCGGCTTCGGCTGTGGAATCGGGGGTCGGGTCAGGGGTCGGGTCGCTGTCGTCCGTCTTCTGCTTCTTGTGCGGCGGCCCGTCCTGCTCCGCGTCGCCGTTCTCCGGATCGTGCTTCTGCTTGCCCGCCGGGTCGGCGGGGCGGCGGTCGGTGCCGTCGCCCCGGCTCTCCGGGGTGCCGTTGCGGGAGCCGTCGTCGGCGGGTATCGGGCGGCGGTCGGGGTCGAGGGAGACGGCGAAGACGCCGTTGTCCCCGTTGTGGAGCGGCTTGTCGCTGCGCTGGCCGGTCTGGTTGTCGAGGTAGGTGATCTTGCCGTCGTGGTTGACCACGTTCCACGCGTGGGCCCGGCCGTTGGCGTCCTGGGTGACGATCACCGCCTGCGAACCGTGGCCGGAGTCGCGGAGCTGGTCCTCGATCCGCTTGAACGCCTGGTCGCCGTCGCCCATGTCCCGGAACGGCGCCCCGAGTTGACGCTCCGCCCGGTCCCGGCCGCCCTGCTCGCCGTCCGGGCCGGTGTCGTTGCGCGGCGCGGCGGCGGTCGGGTTGCCGCTGTACGTGTCGGCCGTGGAGAGGGCCACGTCCAGGCAGTTGTTGTCCCGGCCGGGCGCACGGTGCCCGTCCCCGTTGACCGCGCCGGGCCAGTCGCCGTTCGGGTCCGGATGCCGCTGGGGCGTCCCGTCCGGGTTCCGCGGGACCCGGCTCTCCAGGTCCTGCTGGTGCTGCGGATCGGTCCGGTCCAGGCCGCCGGGGGTGTCGTACGGACGGCTGTCGGCGAGCGGGCGCTCGTGGTCCGGCGTGGCGGGAGTGTCCGGGTGGGTGGTGTCCGGGCCGTCGGGGTCGAGGCGGGAGGCGATGTCGGGGGTGTTGCTGTCCGGGCGGGCGGTGTCGGGGTGCGCGTTGTTGGTGCCGTCCGGGTCCAGGCGCGAGCCGATGTCGGGGGTGTTGCCGTCCGGACGCGACGTGTCGGGGCGGGGGTTGTTGGTGCCGTTCGGGTCCAGGCGCGAGCCGATGTCGGGGGTGTTGCCGTCCGGACGCGACGTGTCGGGGCGGGGGTTGTTGGTGCCGTTCGGGTCCAGCCTCGAACCGAGGTCGGGCCGGGTGGTGTCGGGACGTGGGGTGTTCGACCCGTTTGCGCCGTTGGGGTCCAGGCGGGAGCCGAGGTCGGGACGCGGGGCTTCCGGGCGTGGCGTGTTGGTGCTGTTGGGGTCCAGGCGTGACGGGATGTCGGGGCGGGTGGTGTCCGGGCGGGGTGTTGCGGGGCGCGGGGTGTTCGACCCGTTCGGGTCGAGGCGGGAGGGGATGTCGGCCCGGGGTGTGGGGTTGTTGGCGTAGGTGGTGCGGGGGTCGGGGCGGTTGCCCGTGGGGCCTCGGTCGGCGGCGGGACGCGGGGTGAGTGTGGGCCCGTCGTGGTCGGGGCGGCGCTGGGGCTGGACGGTCGGGCCCGCTGACGGGGTGGTGGGTGCGGTGGGCCGGTTGGTTCCCGGGGTTCCGGGGTTTGCGGCTGTCGGCGTGCCTGTCTGCGGTACAGCGCCCGGTACGCCGCCGGGAGTTGTGCCGGGCTGGCCGGGGGTGCCGGGTGTGGGGTCCGGGGTCGGCTGGGGGGTGGGGCGGTGGTCCGGGCTGGAGGGTGCCGGTGCGGTGGCGGTGGCGCCGAGGCCTGCGGTGCTGAGTCCGGCCGGGCGGTTGGGTGAAGTGCCGTCGCTGGTTGGGGTGCTGGTGCCGGCCGGGTCCGCGAAGGCGGTTCGCGGGTCGGGTCGGGTGGTGGCGGGCTCGGGGGCGGGGGTGTGGTCGGGGGTCCGCGCCGTGTCCGGTGCTGCCGCTGCCGGAGTGGGGCGGTCGGGCTGGGGGGCGGCGTCGGGGCGGGTCTGGGCGGGGGTGCTCTCGTGCCGGGGTGCGGGGATGTCCGCCGGGGCGGGGGTGTGGCTGGGTGTCGGTTCGGTCGGGCGCACCGGGCCGTAGGCGGGGCGGCTGTCGTCCCCGCGCGGCGGCGGGGTGCTCTCGGCCGGCGTCGGCCGGGTGCCGGGGTCGTGGTCGGGGGTCCGCGACGGGCCGTCCGGGGACGACGGGTTGGGACGCGCACCGGAGTCACCATCCGGCGTACGAGTCGGACCAGACTCAGGAGCAGTGTGGGACGGACGCGTACCCGCGTCACCATCAGGCGTACGCGACGGGCCCGACTCGGGAGCAGTGTGGGACGGCCGGGTGCCCGTGTCGCCATCCGGCGTGCGGGTCGGACCCGACTCGGGAGCAGTGTGGGACGGCCGCGTACCCGTATCGCCATCAGGCGTACGCGACGGACCGCTGTCCGGCGTCTGCCCGCTCGGACGCGTACCGGTGTCACCATCCGGGGTCCGCGACGGGCCGTCAGACCCGGTGGGCCGGGTGCCCGTGTCGCCATCAGGCGTGCGCGTTGGACCCGACTCGGGAGCGGTGTGGGACGGCCGCGTACCCGTATCGCCATCAGGCGTACGCGACGGGCCGTCAGACCCGGTGGGCCGGGTGCCCGTGTCGCCGTCAGGCGTACGCGACGGACCGCTGTCCGGCGTCTGCCCGGTGGGCCGGGTACCGGTGTCGCCATCAGGGGTACGCGAGGGACCGCTGTCCGGCGTCTGCCCGGTGGGCCGGGTACCGGTGTCGCCATCAGGGGTACGCGAGGGACCGCTGTCCGGCGTCTGCCCGGTGGGCCGG
>NZ_JBEOXV010000018.1:125565-126321 GCF_040296785.1 Kitasatospora sp. NPDC002040
CGGGGTACCGGTGTCGCCATCAGGGGTACGCGAGGGACCGCTGTCCGGGGTGGTGCCGGTGGGCCGGGTACCGGTGTCGCTGTCGGGGGTGCGGGAGGACTGCTGCGATTCCGGGGCCGAACGACCCTCCGGAGACGGCGTGTTGGCATCGGAGCCGACCCGGGTGCCGAACGGGTCCAGCGGCGCGTTGCTGCGCGGCTCGCTGGTGTTGGGCGTCGGCTGCTGCGTCGAGCGCGGCGTCTCGTTCGAACCGGACGTGTCGCGGCTCGGGGCGCTGTCCGGCGACGTACTCGACGAGGGACTGTGCCCCGACGGCGCACTCCCAGAAGGCGTACTACCCGACGGCGTACTACCCGAGGGGCTGCTGCCGGACGGCGTACTGCCCGAAGGCGTGCTGCCCGAAGGGCTGCTGCCGGAGGGGGTATTGGCGGACGGGCTGCTGCCGCTGTTGGACGGCGAGTTGCCGGAAGGAGTGTTGGCGGAGTCGTTGCCGCCGCTGCTGCCCGGCGAGTCCGAGCCGCTGTTGCCGTGCCCCGCCGCACTGTCCAACCCACTGCGCGCGTGACCACCCGCCTTCGAACCCACCCCGTCCCGCAACGCCTCCGTGAACGTCTGACCCGAGTTCTTCACCGCATCCTTGAACGAATCAGCCCCCGCCTTGCCCGTCCGCCCCAGATCGAACCCGTCCTGCGCACCGAAACCCTGATTCACCGTCTGCGCGATCAAATCACTGATCATCGCCTGCACAGCCGAAAC
>NZ_JBEOXV010000019.1:0-102358 GCF_040296785.1 Kitasatospora sp. NPDC002040
TACAGCGCCAGGCCGAAGGCCTGCCGCCCGGGCGCCTCGCGGTCGAGCGAGAGTCGGGCACCCCGGACGGCGGCGTACCGGGAGGGGTGGCACTGAGACCCCGGCGGACCGGCCGCCGCTGATCACCTGGCTCCTCCGGGCCCGCTCGGCGGGGGTGGTGCGGTGGCTCAGACCAGGGCCGGCGCGGGGGCGTCGGCGTCGGCCGGGGCCGGGTCGGGCTCGGCGGCGGGGCGGGGGTTGCGCGGGATGGCCAGGGCGCACAGGCCGCCCAGGACGACCACTGCCACGCCGACCCAGACCGCCGGGCGCAGGCCGTCCACGAACCCGGCCGGGCTGGCCATGTTGCCGTGGGCGGTGAAGACGCTGCTGAGCACCGCGATGCCGAGCGCACCGCCGATCTCGCGGACGGTAGTGTTGGCGCCGGAGGCCTTGCCCCGGTGCTGGGCGCCGACCGCGCCGAGGACCACGGCGGCGGTCGGGGCGATCGCGAAGCCCATGCCGGCACCGGCCACCAGCATCCCGCCGACCAGCTGCGAGTACGGGGTGTCGGCGGAGGCCACCAGGTCGATCCAGGCCAGGCCGGCCGCCTGCAGGAAGAGGCCGAGCGCCATCAGCCGGCCGCCGCCCACCTTGTCGGTGAGGGCACCGGCGATCGGGGCGATCACCATCGGCATCATGGTCCAGGACAGCGTCAGCACACCGGCGTGCAGCGGGGTGCGGGCCGGGGCGATCTGCAGATACTGGGTCAGGAAGAAGATCGAGCCGAAGACCCCGAAGTACATGGTGGCGGAGACGATGTTGGTCAGCGTGAAGGCGCGGATCCGGTAGAAGCCGAGCGGCAGCAGCGGGCTGGCGGCCCAGCGCTCCCAGAGCACGAAGGCGGCGAGCAGCACCACGGCGGCGGCGAAGGCGCCGACGATCCGGCCGTCGGTCCAGCCGTCCTCGCTGCCGTTGACGATGCCCCAGACCAGGGCGAGCAGCCCGGCGGTGGCCAGCACCATGCCGAGCAGGTCGAGCCTGGCCCGCTCGCCCCGGCTCTCCTTGACCACGAACAGCACCAGCGGGACGGCCACGATGCCGACCGGGATGTTGATCCAGAAGATCCAGCGCCAGTCCAGGCCCTCCACCACGGCGCCGCCGATCACCGGGCCGAGCGCGATCGCCAGGCCGCTGACGGCGGACCAGAGGCCGAGCGCCAGGCTGCGCATCTTCTCCGGCACGGCGTTCGAGAGCAGGGTGAGCGAGAGCGGCATGACGGCCGCCGCACCGAAGCCCTGGATCGCCCGGGCGGCGATCAACTGGCCACTGGTGTCGGCGAGTCCGCAGCCGATCGAGGAGAGGGTGAAGAGCACGATGCCGAGCGTGAAGACCTTGCGGTGGCCGAACCGGTCACCGAGCGCGGCCCCGGTCAGCAGCAGGCAGGCGAAGCTCAGCACGTAGGCGTTGACGAACCATTGCAGGTCCTGGGTGGTGGCCTTGAGGTCGACCGCGAGGGTGTGCAGCGCGGTCGAGACCACCAGGTTGTCCAGGGCCACCATGAACATCGGCAGGCTGCACACGACGATCGTCAGCCAGAGCGGGAACTTGCGCCCGGTGGGTGCGGAGGCGGACATGGCAGGGGTTCTCCCTATCGAGAGGTCAGCTGGGGTCGGGACTGCGATGCGGTACGGGTACGGTGGGTTCGGGTACGACAGGTGCGGCCGGCCCGGGGTGGCGGCCCCGGGGTGCGGGCTACTTCGCCGCGGCGTCCAGGCGCTGCTGCTCGGCGATCCGGTTCTTGGCGTCGGCCCAGTCGATCGGCAGCTGCTCGGCCGGGACCTCCCAGAAGACGAAGGTCGACACCTTCATCACCGAGCGCAGCGAGGTCATGATCGTGTGGTGCGGCTCGGTCTTGGCGTAGGTGTAGAGGGTCTTGCGGTCCTCCCAGGCCGAGAGGGTCCAGAAGGTGCGCTTGAGCGGCTGGGCGATCAGCGTGGCGCCCACCGCGCCGGGGGCGGTCTTCACCTGGCGCCAGGCGGCGAGCGACTTGAGGAAGAACTTCGGCACGTCCTTGAGCGAGCCGACCTCCAGCCGGGAGGCCATCACCAGGACCTGGGTGCCGGGCTGGGGGGCGTTCGGGGTGGTCCAGGGCAGGGTGGGCATGGTCTCGGCCTTTCGGTGGTACCGGTGCGGGAAGTCGGCACAGCGATGCCTCACACCCCGTTGGAGTGTGGCACTATCTATATTAGACAGTAGAGCTACCCAATTTTCCAGTGGAGAGCGGAGAAGGATGCGGATCTCGGAGCTGAGCCGGAGCAGTGGTGTCCCCGTGGCGACCATCAAGTACTACCTGCGGGAGGAGTTGCTGCCCGCCGGGGTGGCCACCTCCGCCACTCAGGCCGAGTACGACGAGCACCACCTGCGCCGGCTCCGGCTGGCCCGGGCGCTGATCACCGTGCGCGGACTGTCGGTCTCCACCACCCGCGAGGTGCTCCGGGCCCTGGACGAACACTCCACCGACACCCACCTGCTGTTCGGCCTGGCCCTCGGCGCCGTCCCCACCGAGGAGCCGGACTGCCCGTCGGACCAGCCCCAGGAACCCTCCCCCGCGGACCAGTTGATCTCCGCTCTGGGCTGGGAGATCAGCGAGAAGGCTCCTACCCGCGCCACCGTCACCGACACCCTCGCCACGCTGCGGGACCTGGGCCTGCCGGCCGACTGGCGGACCCTGCTCCCGTACGGCCGGCTGGCCGAGCGGACCGCCGAACTCGACCTGGCCCAACTGGAGGACGCAGCCGATCCGTTGGAGCGGGTCGAACGCGCCGTCCTGCTCACCATCCTGCTGGAGCCGGTCCTGATGGCGCTGCGCCGGATGGCCCAGGAGAACGCCTCCGCCAAGCGCTACCCCCGGCCCGAGGAGCCCGCCGACCAGCCCGCCGACCAGCCCGTCGAGCAGGCTGCCGGCGGGACTGCCGACGGGGCCGCCGAGCAGGACTGACGGCCGCTCAGCCCTCGCCGTCCAGCTCCCGCAGGAGCTGGGCGGCCGCCTCCGCGCCGGAGGAGAACGCGGCCTCGTGCGAGCCGATCTGGTCGTGGTAGAGCTGCTTGGAGTGGAAGTAGGAACCGGCCAGCTTCACCCGGGTCCCCTCGTTCACCTGGTAGATGGTCTGCTGCAGCCGGCGCAGGTCCAGGTCGATCACCGGGTGCGAGTAGCTCAGCTCCCGGATCACCAACTCCTCGCGCAGCGCCCGCGGGTAGTCCAGCGTGACGAAGTAGTCCTGCTCGGCCTCGAAGCCGTGCAGCCGGTTCATGTAGTACGCCACGTACGGGCGGGTGGCCCCGGCCACCGTCACCTTGCCGTAGTTCCAGTTGTCCCAGCGCTCGCGGTCGGCGGGCATCGCGCTGGCGTCGGTGTGCAGCACCGCGGTCGAGGAGTTGTAGCGGATCTTCGCCAGGGTGTGCTGCTGCACGTCGTCCGGGTTGGCCAGCAGTTCCCTGGCCTGGTCGCCGTGGGTGGCCAGGATCGCGTAGTCGAACCGCTCGGCCCCGTTGGCGGTGGCCACCGTGACGCCGTCCGGCTCCTGGCGCACCCCGGTGACCGGCTCGGCCAGCCGCAGCTTGGGATCGATCGCGGCGATCGCCTTCCGGACGTAGTTGATCGAACCGCCGCTGACGGTCTGCCAGTCCACCCGCTTGCCGCCCAGGCCGCCCTCGTCGTGGGCCATGAAGAAGGCGATCACGGTGGTGGCGGGCATCTCCCAGATCAGCTCGGCCGGCACCGACCAGACCGCGGTGCAGAGCAGGATCACGTAGCCGTACCGGAACTCCTGGCTGTAGCCGCCCCGGTCCAGGTACTCGCCCAGCGGCAGGTCGGTGCGCTTGCGGAAGAAGTCCTTGCGGCCCTCCTCGTGGAACCGGCGGGCCTCGCGCCAGATGGTGCGGAACTCCTCCGAGTAGCGGCTGTTGACCTCCTCCTCCGGCAGCGCCATCTCGGCGGTGCCGTACTGCAGGCCGCTGTCCAGGTCGAAGAAGTTGAAGCCGCCGAGGTGCTGCTTGGTCTCCACCCCCAGCTCGGCGAAGAACTTGGTCAGGTTCGGGTAGCTGGGCTGGTTGAAGACCACGAACGCGGTGTCGATGCCGAGGGTGCGGCCGTTCTCCTCCACCTCGATGGTGTTGGCGTGGCCGCCCGGCCGGTTGTCCTGCTCGAACAGGGTGAGCTCGGCCCGGTCCCGCAGCCGGTAGGCGGCGGAGAGGCCGGCCACACCGGCGCCGATCACGGCGACCCTGGGCTTGCGGGCGGGAGAGGTGCTGCTGGACATGGGGCTTCCTTTCGAAAGGGCTAGTTGACCCAGGTGCGGTGCAGGCGGCCCGCCGAGCCGTCCTCGACCGCGGTGGCGAGGACGAAACCCGGTGCGGGGTTGAGCAGTTCGAAGCGCCAGTGCGATGCGGTGCCGGTCGGCAGGGTCGGATCGGTGAGCCGGATCGGCGAGCGCCACGGGGCGGACAGCGCGAAGCCGTCCAGCTCCCGCCGCAGGCCGGTGCCGAGGGCCTTGAGGTAGGCCTCCTTCACCACCCAGTACGCGGCCACTCCGGCCGCCAACCCGCCAGTCAGGGTGCCGAGTTCGGTCCGCTCCGCCGGGGCGAACCAGCGCGGCAGGTGGGTCACCGCGTCCGGCCGGGCCGGGGTGCGCTCGACGTCCACGCCGCAGGACCGGCCCTCGGTGACCAGGCAGGCGACCAGGCCGTCGGTGTGCGAGAGGTTGAACCGCAGGCTGTGGCCGTCCGGTTCGGGCTCCGGGCGGCCGGCCGTGCCGGTGCGGAACCGCCACTCCCCCGGCGCCCGCCCGTCCCGGTCGCTCAGCGCGTACCGGGAGAGCAGCCGGGCCCCGAGGAACCGGCGCCGGGCCCCCTCGGTGCGCTGACGGGCCATCCGGTCCCGTTCGGCCCGGGTCAGCAGCGCGTCCCCGCCGTACCGCTCGGCGAACCGGTCCACGGTCGGCTCCGGCAGCAGGTACAGGTGGGCGTCCGGCGCGGCCCCGGTCACGGCCTGGCCCGGTAGGGGACGGCCGGGCGCTGCTCCGGCGGGGCGGCGTTCAGGGCGTCCAGGCCGAGCAGGTGCTTGAGCCACTCGTCCATCGACTGCCGGAACCCGTTCCGGCAGGCCTGGCAGACCTTCAGGGTGTGGTCCAGCCTGTCCTTGGCGACCCGCCGCTGGCAGCCGTGGCAGACGGCGGTCCCGGACGGGGTGTCAGCTCTGGACATGGACGGCTCCGGTCCGTTCGGCGAGCGGGAACTGCCAGTAGGAGAACAGCCGGTTCTCCCGGTGCAGGTGCCGCAGCACCCGCATCACCTCGTCCACCACCGCCGCGTCGGTGAGCGCCTCGTGCGGGCTGAACAGCCGGGCCAGCCGCTCCAGTTGGAGCAGCAGCAGGGCGCCGCTGGGCAGCGGGTCGTCCAGCGCGGCGTGCGAGTGCACGAAGGTGTGCAGACAGGCGGCGGCCGCGTGCAGGGTGCTGTACTGCTTGGCCAGGTCGAAGAGTTCGGCCGACTGGCCGTACTCCCGGCCCAGGCCGGCCCGCAGCTCGGCGGCCTGCCGGTGGATCTCCCCGGCCCGGGCGAACAGGCCCTCCGCCGCCCCGACCGCCCGGTTCAGCCAGCCCTGCTCCTCGCCCTTGGCCTCGGCGGCCAGCTCGCGCAGCCGGTCCAGCGTGGCGGGTGCCGCCAGCACGGCGTCGTCCTTGCCCCGGCTGAACAGCTCCTGGTCCCACGGGCGGTAGAGCGGCAGCTCCCGGTCGATGCCGTACAGCTGCGGCACCCGCTGCTCGGCGGCGGCCCGGGCGCCGGCGTCCTGGGCGGCGGTGCCGAGCAGGCCGTCCAGCTGGAGCGCGATGTTCTTCAGGTTCACCACGGTGTTGCCGTCGGCGAAGATCGCCACCAGCAGGTCGCGGAGCATCTTCTGGTAGATGCCGTAGTGCGGGTGGGCCCGGAGGTAGAGCCTGGCCCCGAGGACGATGTTCAGCTGGGCCATCGAGCGCTCCAGCAGGGTCGGCACGAAGTACTTCGCCACCGAGGACCAGACGCTGGTCTGCTCGGGCACCAGCTGGAGGCTGCGCACCGCGCCCAGGCTGACCGCGTCGGCGATCATCAGATCGGCGAACACCTCGGTCAACTGCCGCCGGGAGTAGGGGATGTCGCTGACCTTCTTGCCGAAGATCTCGCGCTGCTCGGTGAAGTCCAGGGTCACCCGCAGCGCGGTGTCCACCGCTGCCAGCGCCATCGAGCCGATCGTGGTGCGGGCCACCTGGGCGCTCTTCAGCGCGATCTCCAGGCCCTGGCCCTGGTGGCCAAGCCGGGCCTCGTCCGGGACGAAGACGCCGTCCAGCCGGATGCCGCTCATGTCCAGTGCGCGCAGGCCGTGCAGCCGCTCGTTGGGCAGCTCCTCGACCGCGCCGGCCGGGGTGTTGCGCTTCTCCACCAGGAAGATGGAGTACCCGGCCGGGCCGCCCTTGGGGTCGGTGCGGGCGAAGACGCTCACCCCGTCGGCCACGGTGGCGTTGCCGATCAGCCACTTCTCGCCGGTCAGCAGGTAGCCGCCGTCCACCTTCTCGGCCCGCATCTCGTTGCCGAGCACATCGCTGCCGTGGTGCCGCTCGGACAGGCCCCAGGCCAGCTTGCTGCCCTGCTTCATCCGGTCCACCACGTACTGCTTCTGCTCGTCCGTGCCCGCGATCCAGGCCGGCATGAAGCTGAGGCTGGTGAGCATCAGGGCGGTGGCCGAGGTGGGGTCGCGCCGCGCGATCAGGCGCAGCAGGTTGAAGCCGACCTCCACGTCACCGGCCTTGCCGCCCTGGGCTCTGGGGATCACGTACTCGTGCACGCCCCAGCGTTGGAGCAGGTTGACGAAGGCGTAGGGGAACTCCTCCCGTTCGTCGTGGTCGAGGATCTGGTCGAAGGGCATCAGGCTGGTCGGGTCGTGCGGGTCGCCGAGATGCGCTTCGAGCCGCGCGGCGAGCTCGGTCAGGTCTGCCTTCGGCACGGTGGTTCTCTCTCCTGTGAGGCTTGCGGGGTCACGCCAGTCGGACGGGGACGGCGGAGAACAGGCGCTTGGCCGCGTGCAGTTCGCGGGTGATCGCCAGTGCGGGCAGCAACGGGGCGGCCGCCCGGCGGGGCGAGCTGCCGTCGGCGCGGGCCAGCAGGTAGCCGAGCACCGCCTCCAGCCAGTCGCTGCGGCCGAGCAGTTCGTCGTCCGGGTTGGCGGCGTGCAGGTGCAGGCAGGCCGCCGCGGCGTGCAGCCAGGCGAACCGTTCGGCCAGGTCGACCAGGTCGTTGCCCTTCGGGTCGGCCGCCGCCACCTGCGCCGGCAGTACGGCCAGTGCGGCCCGGAGCCGGTCGGCGCCGGCCGAGGCGGTGGCGGGCACGCCCGCGGTCACCAGGTCCCGGCCGCGGGCGTTCAGGTCCAGCCGGGCCGGGTCGTACGGCGGCAGCTCGGCGGTCAGGTCGAACACCGTCCTGGCCGCCGCCGGGTCGGCCACCGCCCGGACCAGTGCCGGGAGTTGGCCGGCGAACGAGCGCAGGTTGGCGACCGTGCTGGTGTCCACCACCCGGACCAGGGCGGCATCGCGCTGGAGCTTCTGGAACAGGCCGCCGCCCGGGCCCTCGGTGCGCAGCACCGAGCGGGTGGCGAGCACGGTGCCGCAGCGCAGCATCAGGTCCTCCACCGCCTCGGCCACCACGTGCTTGGCCGCGCAGCCCCAGACGCTGAACGCCTCGGGGGCGGCGTGGATGCCCCGGGCCGCCGCCAGGGCGACCGCGTCGGCGGCCAGCAGGGCCGCCGAGGCGACCGCCAACTCCCGCTGCGGGTAAGGCGAGTCGAGCAGGGCGGCGCGGCCGATCCGGCGCTCGGCGGCGAAGTCCAGGGTCAGCCGGAGGGCGGTGTCGGCGCAGCCCAGGCTGCCCGCGGTGCTCATCAGGCGGACCACCTGCTGCGCCTTCACGGCCGTCTCCAGCGCCTCCCCCTCCCGGCCGACCAGGGCCGCCGCCGGCACCGGGTGCCGGTCGAAGCGCAGGTGCGCGAAGTCGATCCCGCGCATCCCGCCGGTCGGCACCTGGGCGCCGCGGTCCACCCGGTCGTCCAGGTCGACCAGCACGGCGGAGAACGCGGCGGGGCCGCGCTCCCCCGTCCTGGCCACCAGGTAGGCGGCCTCGCTGCGGTGGCCGAGGCCGACCATCCACTTGGTGCCGTCCAGCTCCCAGCCGTGCTCCGCCGGGGTGAGCCGGGCGGTGTTGGCGAGCAGGTCGCTGCCGTGCTCGGCCTCCGACATCGCGAACGCGACCGAGCCGCCCCGGCGCAGGATCGCGGCCACCCGCTCCTGCTGGGCGGCCGAGCCGTGCAGCTGGACGCAGGTCGCGGCGGTGATGCTGAACATCGTGCCGGGCATGACGTTCAGGTCGCGCCGGGCGGCGGTCCGCACCAGGGTCAGGCTGTGGTCGAAGGAGCTGAAGGTGCCGCCGAGTTCGGCCGGCAGGTAGTTGAGGTGGAAGTCCCGCTTGCGCAGGACGGCGCACAACTCCTCGGGGAACTCGTCGCGTTCGTCCCGGCCGACGGCCGCCGCGTACCCGAAGGGGTTCGCGGCGTCCGTCGGGTCGCCGAGCTCGCGGTCGAGCTCTTCTGCGGCGGTGTTCACAGCGGCACCGGCCGGTAGTCGGCCGCCGAGGCGGGGATCCGGACGCCCGAGGTGCGCAGCTGGGCCACCCGGGTGTGGAACGCGGCGCCGCGCATCAGGTGGTGCGCGACGTCCGCGACCCGCCGGTTGCCGGGGGTCTTCAGGTAACTGGCCGTCACCCAGTCGTTGAAGCTGCCCATCGCCGGGCCGCACCAGATCTGGTAGTCCAGCGTGCGGTCCGGGTCGCCGACGGTGGACCAGCGCGAGGACATCCCCAGGTACCAGCGGAAGACCAGCGCCATCCGCCGCTTCGGGTTGCCCTCGGCCCGGGCCAGCTGCTCGGGGTCGCGGCGGCTGAAGTAGCCGACGCAGTCCTGCCAGACCTGGTCCAGCGGCCGCCGGAAGATCTGCGTCTCCAGCCGGACCCGCTCCTCGGTGGGCAGCGACTCCAGGCCGTCGTACGCCTGGTAGAGCTCGTACAGCCGCTTGGCCCGCATCGGGAAGAGGGTGCCCTTCTTGAGCACCTGGAGCTCGACCCCCATCTCGAACATGTCGGCGGCCGGTGCCATCTCGCAGTCCGCGATCCCGGCCTCGGCCAGCAGCGACTTGGCCGCCTTGGAGGCGCCGGACTCCACGCAGGACTGGTTGACCGAGCCGGTCACCACGTACGCGGCGCCCATCGCGAAGGCCGCCGCGACCGCGACCGGGGTGCCCAGGCCGCCCGCCGCGCCGACCCGGATCTGGGCCGGGTAGCGGTGCTCGCGCTGCACGGTGTCGCGCAGCCGCAGGATGCTGGGCAGCAGCGCGGGCAGCGGCCGGCGGTCGGTGTGGCCGCCGGAGTCGGCCTCCACGGTGATGTCGTCGGCCATCGGGACGTACTTGGCCAACTCGGCCTGCTCCGAGGTGATCAGACGCTGCGCCAGCAGCGAGCTGACCATCGCGGCCGGGGCCGGGCGCATGAAGCGCTCGGCGGTCTCGGTCCGGGAGATCTTGGCGATCAGGCGGTGCTCGGCGAGCACCCGCCCGTCCGGGCCGGGCCGCAGCCCGGCCAGGCGCCAGCGGACCACGTGCGGGGTGAGCGCCATGAAGGCGGACGCCTCCACGCAGCGCACCCCGTAGCGCAGGAACAGCTCGACCGCCTCGCGCTCCAGCCGCTCCTCGCTCGGGCTGTGGATCAGGTTGACGGCGTAGGGCAGGCCGGGGATCTCGGTGGCGAAGCGGGTGAGCGCGGCCTCGATCGTCTCGGGCAGCAGCCCGGCCGCGCCGAAGGAGGCCAGGAAGCCCTCCTTGGCCAGCGCGATCACCAGGTCGGCGGAGGCGATGCCGCCCGCCATCGCGCCGGCCAGGTAGGGGTGCCGGACGCCGTGGGCGGCCCGGAACTCGGCCGAGCCGAGCCGCTGGGTGGGCAGCGCCGCGACGGCGGCCAGCAGCGGCAGCCCGGCCCCGCCGCCGGAGCGGGTGCCGCCGGCGGCGGCCCGGCCCTCGGCGACGGCGCCGATGCCCTCGGGGGTGCGGACGATGAAGCAGGGGCGGTCCAGTTCGGCGAGCGCCTGGTAGATGCCCGGCGCGTCGGTGGCGGGGTAGCTCTCCCCGTACCAGCGCAGTGGGGTGGATTCCAAGGTGTCCATGGGTGGGGTGTCTCTCCTCGGGCGGGTGCGGGGATCAGGCTTGGGTGCGGATCTCGATGGCCACGTCGGTCAGTTCGTAGATGCGCAGGCCCGGCTTCCACAGGTCCGCGTCGGCGATCACCACCACCCGTCCGGGCTCACGGCGGATCTCCTTCACATGCACGTCGAAGCTCAACTCACGGTCGTGCCGCAGGATCTGGCCCCGGTACTTCCAGCTGGTCTCGACCTCGGTGGCGAGTCCGAACCTCGGCTGCTCGATCCCCTCGGCCAGGCCCTGCTCCAGCGCGAACAGCCGCAGTGCCTGGAGCACCGCCTCCACCCCCAGCGAGCCCGGCATCACCGGGTCGCGGTGGAAGTGGCAGTCGAAGTACCACTCGTCGGGCCGCACCTCGCGGTACCCGTGCAGGTAGCCCGCCCCGTGCCGGCCGCCGTCGGCGACCAGGTCGACCCGGTCCACCAGGGCGAAGTGCTGCCCGGGCAGGCGCAGGCTGCCGCCGTTGGGGTCGGTGAACGCCGGTGCGTCCGCCGGGAGTTCGATCCTCCGTACCCGCTCGGCGGCGGGCTTCTCCTGCTCGATCCAGGGCGCGACGAAGGTGCCCGAGTCCAGTCCGGCCTGGTTGGCCAGCGCCGCGTCGCTGAAGTAGCCGAACAGCGACTCGCCGGTGTAGAACACCTCGCCGTCGGCGGAGAGTTCGTAGCTGAAGTTCTGCAGCACCGCGCCCGACATGGCGCTGGTCATCAGCAGCTTGGAGTGGTGCCTGATGGTCTTGCCGCGCAGGTCCAGGTCCTTGACCAGGGTGGCCCGCCCGTCCAGGTTGCGGATCGCGTACTGCTCCTCGGGCCGCTTCAGGGTGGCGCCCAGGTAGTAGCCGAGCAGGATGGCGGCCTGCAGCGAGCTCTCCATGTACACCGCGTTGGGCATGTGCGGGTGCGAGTTGTGGGTGTAGTACCAGGCGTCGGCCGGCGAGTCGTACTCGGTCACCATCTCGGAGCCCGGGTTGAGATCGCCCCGGGTGCCCTTGAGCGACATGATCCGGTCGACGAACTGGAAGTCCCCGTTGGGGATGTAGGGCGCCCGGCTGTCGGCGTAGACGTCGAACTCGGGGCCCATCGCGGTGCCCAGGTCGCCCTTGGCGGCGTGCGCCAGGTGCAGCTCGTTGATCATCGCGGGCTCGCCGTCGCGGTTGCGGCGGCCCAGGAACTCCGGCACGCCGCCCACGCCGGGACGGTACGGGGTGCCCTCCTTCTCCCGGATCTGGATGCCGAAGTTGTGCATCCGGATCACCGGCTTGTCACCGAGGTAGACCAGCACGTCGGCGATCACCGAGGGGCGCGGGAGCAGGGTCAGCTCCATCACCTCGATCTCGTACCGGATCTCCGAGTGCTGCGGCGTGATCTGGCCGCGCACCTGGACCTCGGTCTGGAGGCCGATGATGGTCTGGAAGCGCGCGTCCGGCAGCACCAGGTGCATGCCCTGGTGGAGCAGGTACGACTGCAGCGCCTGCACCGCACCCTCGGCCACCATCGAGCCCGCCAGCACCGGGTCGTCCGGGAAGTGGCACTCGAAGTACCAGGCGTTGGGCTCCAGTTGCTTGCGGGCGGTGATCAGGCCGAGGCCGCGCGGGCCGCCGGTGCGGTCGATGGTCAGCTCGTCGATCATGCGGAGCTTCGCCACCGGCAGCCGCAGCGCCGGGTTCAGCCCGGCGTCCTGGGCGTGGTGCGGGCCGAAGACGTCACCGGGACGGCCCTGGGCCAGCAGCTCCAGGTCGGCGGCGGTCAGGTGGTTGCGGTCAGTGTCGGCGAGCGGCTTGAACCAGCCCTTGGTGAGCGCCGCCCGGGCCGCCTTCTGCTTCTCGGTGGTCACCACGCCGAGCGGGGTGTCCAGCTCGGCCTGGCTGAAGAAGCCGGCCGAGGCGTCCTTGAGTTCGAGGATCAGCTCGCCGTCGGCGTAGCAGAGGTAGGAGAAGAAGAACAGCGTGGTCTCGCCCTGGGTGACGAAGCGGTTGATCGAGATGTCGTACCGCAGGGTCTGCCCGGCCTTCGGCAGGTCGCCGTGGAAGACCAGGGTGGAGTCCAGCAGGCGGTAGACCCGCTGGCCCTTGTTCCGGAAGTCGATGCCCAGGTAGCTGATCAGCAGCAGGTCGCACTGGCCGGCCTCGATCGCCACGGCCGGCGGCACCCCGCCGTCGACGGTGTACCAGGCGTCCTCGGGCACGTCGTACTCGGTCCGGATGAAGGACGGCTGGTAGACGCCGGTCTCCGCCTTCAGGTCGGTGACCCGGGTGACGAAGTGGTACGGCGGGGCGGGCAGGCGGACCCGCTTGCCGTAGCCGTCGATCTCGGCGAACTCGGCGCCGAAGACCTTGGCCAGGCTGCCGGTGGCGAACTCCAGCAGATCGGCCTGGTCCCAGATCACCCCGTCGGGGCGGGGCGCCGCGGGCAGCTCGGGGACGGCCGCCTGGACCGAGAAGCTGATCGGCTCGGGCGCCGGGAGCTGCGGCAGGCCGGGGTCGGCCGGGGCGGCCGCCTCGGCGAGCAGCGCCTCGGTCCGGGACAGGGTGGACTCCTGCAGCACCCGCTGGGTCTCCATCACCACCGAGTGGGTGGCCAGCAGTTGCTCGCGCAGCTCGCGGACCAGCTCGGTGGCGGCGGAGCCGCCCGACGGGGCCGGACGCTCCGGGGTGACGACCGCGGGACGGAGCGCGGCCGCGGGCTCCGGCTCGGCCCAGGGCAGGAAGGAGATCGGCTCGCCGTCGAAGGCGATGACCTCGGGATCGGCGACTGACGGGTCGACAGGCATCGGGGCGTGGCCCTCCAGCGGGACGGGACCGACTGGTCCGGACGGGGAAGACGGGGCGGGGCCGGACGGCACCCGCACCGGGGCGGCCGGGACCGGGACCGCGGGCAGCGCGGCGGCGGGCAGCGGAGCCGGGACGGGTGCGCCACCGGCCATGGCGGGCACCTTGGCCCGGCTCAGCACCGGGGCCGCGGCAGCCGCGACGGCGGCCGGGATGGCCGGCCCGCCGCCGACCGGGAAGCGCAGCCGCTTGCGGGCCGGGGCGGGCAGCGCACCGAGCAGCGCGGTCAGGTCCAGCGGCACGCCGTGCGCCAGCAGCCGGGCGGCCAGCTGGGCCACCGACTTGGCGGCCGGTACGCCGCGCCGGTCGACCGAGACCGCCACGTGGGCGTCCTGGCCGAGCGACTCGCGCACCCAGCGGGTGCAGGTGGAGCTGGGGCCGACCTCGATGAAGTACCGGAAGCCCTGGTCGTAGGCGGTCCTGGTGAGCCGGGGGAAGTCGATGGTGCTGCGCAGGGTGTGCGCGATCCGCTCCGCCACGGTCTCCCGGGACAGCCCGGCCACCGTGCCGTAGTCGTACGCGCTGAACAGCTCCAGGTCACCGGGCGAGCCGACCGGGTGGTCGTTCAGCTCGGCCAGTCCGGCGAGTTCGCCGTCCACCACCTCGCAGTGCATCACCGAGTTGACCGGCGAGCGGGCCGACGGGCAGCCCAACTCGGCGATCAGGGCCCGGCACTGGTCCGGCGCCCCGGCGATCACCACCTCGGTCGGGGTGTTCACATGGGTCAGGAAAAGCCGGTCGTACCGGCTCAGCGCCTCCCGCACCGCGTCGGCGTCGGCGAGCAGGACGAAGCTCGCCCAGACCGCCGAATCCGGTGTCTCCTCCGGCAGTTGCCAGAGTTCCCGGACGGTCCGCCGGGCCCCGGCCAGCCGGTCCTTGAACAGCGGGGTGGCACTGATCCGGTCGTCCCGGCGGGCCTCGCGCTGCCAGCCGCCGGTGGCGAACAGCATGCTGCTCTCCCCCAGGCTGTAGCCGAAGGCACCGTGCGCCCGCACCCCCAGCAGCTCGCGGACCAGGTCGGTGTAGAGGATCGCGAAGCTGGTCCCGGTGGCGAGCATGAACGGCAGGTCGCCGCCCAGCCGCTCCTCCAGGGCCATCAACTCCCGCTTGCCGAAAGCGCTCTGGCCGCGCGGGTGGAGCAGGGCCGAGCGGAACGCCCGGTCCGGCTGCTCCGCCTCGGCCTCGAACCGGGTGAGCAGTCCGGGGAAGGCCCGGAACAGGTCCCGGCCCAGGCCAGGGTAGGAGTTGAAGGCGCCCGGGTAGACCAGCGCGACCTTCCCGTCCGGGCCGATCGGCTGCGCCGTGGCGTAGCTGCCGGCCGGGGTGGCCCACTCCTCGCCGCGCTCCAGCACACCCGGCAGGTCGCGGGCGGCGGCCTCCAGCTGGCCGCGCAGGCCGGTCGCGTCGTTGGCCACCAGCACCGCCCTGGCGGTCTGCGCCGCCGTCAACTGCCCGGCTGCGGCGACCGCGAGGGCGTACGGGTCAGCCCCGTCCGCGAGCAGGCCGAGCTGCCGGTCGACCTCGGCCAGCAGGCCCCGGTGGTCGGCGGCGCCCAGCGCGAGCAGCACCGGGCCGCCGGCCCGCCGCCAGTCCCGCTCGGTGACCGCGCCCCGGGTCCGGGCGGCGGAGAGCACCAGGTGCCCGTGCGCCCCGCCGGCGCCGAGGAAGCTGACCGCCGCGTGCCGGCGGGCCGTGCGATCGGCCCGCAGCCACGGCCGCGAGGTCTCCGGCACGTAGAAGCCGCCCGCCGCGAAGCGCTCGGCGTGCTCCTCGGCCGGCCGCTGCCAGCCGGGGACGCCGGGCAGGTAGCCGTGGTGCAGGGCGAGCACCGCGCGCAGCAGGCCCGCCATGGTGGCGGCGCCCTGGGTGTCGCCGAGCTGCGCCTTGGCGCTGCCGAGCGCGAGCTCGGCCCGCCCGGCGGGGTAGACCGCGGCCAGCGCGGTCAGTTCGGCCGCGTCCAGGACCGCGGTGCCGCCCGCGTGCGCCTCCAGGTAGCCGACCTGGTCGGGGGTGATCCCGGCCAGCTCCAGCGCCTGCCGGGCGGTTGCGGCCAGCAGCTCCGGGTCCGCCTCCGGCAGGATGCCGTCGACGGGTACGGCGTGCCGGACCACCGAGGCGTCCAGTCGCGCGTACACCGGCCGGTCGCCACCGGGACGGGTGACCACCACCGCTCCCGCGCCCTCGCCGATCCGCCAGCCCTGGCTGCCCGCACCGAAGCTGAGCCCGGCGCCGGCCACCGGGGCGGTGCCCCGCAGCAGCAGACCGTCCGGCGAACCGGCCAGGTCCACCGCGCCGACCAGCACGGCCTCGATCTCCGGGTCGAGCAGCAGCAGCCGGGCGATGTCGAGTGCCTCGGCGGTGCCCGCGCCATCGGAGGAGACGGTGAAGGAGGGGCCGGTCAGGTTCCACAGCGAGGAGATCCGGCTGGCCATGATGTTGCCGATGTAGCTGAGCACCTCGTTGGCCACGATCGGCTGGTGCACGCCGTCCCTGGCCGCCTGCGCCAGCTGCTCGACCTGGTCCTCCGTCAGGTCGAGGCCGGCCGCCCGGTACGCCTCACGCAGGCGCCCGGCCAGGCCGTGCCGGGCCAGGTGCAGATGGGCGCTCGGCTCGATCTCCATCGAGACCAGCACCGCGACCCGGCGCGGGTCCGGTACGGACTGCCCGGCGGGGGCGGTGCGGCTGAACCCGGCGTCGGTCAGCGCCTCGTCGGCGACCTTGGCCATCAGCGCGTGCTGGAGGTTGTAGTTGCGCAGGTCGGCGGGCGGGATGCGGTAGTCGGCCGGGTCGATCGCGACCTGGTCGACGAAGCCGCCCTCCGGCAGCCCCGCCTGGCCGAGCCCGGCCTCGGCCAGGGCGCCTTCAGTGCTGGACTCCAGTCCGCGCCAGCGGAGTTCGGGCAGCGGACGGAAGGCGTCGCCGCCGTTGTGCAGGGCCTGCTCGAACGCGTCCACCGACTCCAGCGAGCCGAAGTGCGCGCCCAGGCCGACGATGTCCAGCACCGGAGCCTCGACCGGGGCGGTCGCGGCCGTCTGGTCCGCCGAACCCGACAGCACCACATGCGCGTTGGTGCCGCCGAAGCCGAACGCGGAGACCGCCGCCCGGCGCGGCCCGGCGTGCTCCGGCCAGGCGGTGCGCTCGCGCACCAGCGAGCCGCCGATGGCGTCGTTCACCGGCTGGGAGACACCGATGGTGGGCGGGAGTTCGCCGTGCTGCATGGCCAGGATGACCTTCAGCAGGCTGCTCAGTCCGGCCACCGTCAGCAGGTGGCCGATGTTGCCCTTGACCGAGCCGAGCAGTGGCACCCGGCCCTGCTCACCGAACCAGCGGGCCACCGAGTCCGCCTCGGTGGTGTCGCCGATCGGGGTGCCGGTGGCGTGGCACTCCAGGTAATCGACCTCGCCCGGGGCGACCCCGGCCTCGGCGTAGGCGAGCTGGTAACTGCGGTGCTGACCGGCGGCGTTGGGCACCAGCAGGTGCCGTCCGGCGCCGTCGTTGGAGAGGCCGATGCCGTCGATCACGGCGTGGATCCGGTCGCCGTCGCGCTGGGCGTCGGCGAGCCGCTTGACCGCGACCATGCCCGCGCCCTGACCGGTCAGGATGCCGGCCGACGCGGCGTCGAAGGGCTGGCTGAAGCCGTTCTCGGGGTAGGCGTGCAGGTCGGAGAAGGAGAGGTGGATCAGGGTCGGGTCCGGTGCACAGACCCCGCCCGCCAGCACCAGGTCGGCCTGGCCGGAGGCGAGTTGGTCACAGGCCAGCTTGAGCGCGTAGAGCGCGGAGGAGCAGGCGGCGTCCAGCGCGAAGCGCGGACCGCCGAGGCCGAGCGCGGCACCGGCCACCCGGGCCGGGGCGCCGCTGACCCGGGCGTCCTCCGGCTCGGCGGCCGGCATCGCGGGGGCGGCCAGGCCGTCCAGGCCGGCCCGGCGCAGGCCGTCCAGCACCGCCTGGTCCACCAGCGGCAGGCTGAGCCGGGCCGAACCGGGGGTGGGGAAGGAGTAGTTCCCGAGGATCAGGCCGGTCCTGGCCAGCACCTCGGCGCGGTCGGCGTAGCCGCTGTCCCGCAGCGCCTCCCTGGCCACGTGCAGCGACCAGTGGAAGACCCGGTCCAGCCGGGCCAGCCGGTCGGCGTCCAGCAGGTAGCCGCTGGGGTCGAAGTCGAAACCGGTGACGAAACCGCCCTTGCTGCAGTAGATCCGGTGCGCCGCGTCCTCGTCGCGCGGATCGGCGGCCGGGCCGAAGACCTCGGTCCCGCCCTCCCGCCGGCTGTCGACGCCGCCGCTCAGGTTCTGCCAGAACTCCTCGGGCGTCCCGGCCCCGGGGAAGAGGCAGGACAGGCCGACGATGGCGTACTTGCTCACGTTGTGGTCCTTCCGGAGCTTGTCGGCCGGGTCCGGCCGGCCACCGTGAGGTGGCCGGCCGGACCGGGCCGGTGGCGAGTACGCCTAGTTGGAGACGAACTTGGCGGCCAGCTGCGGCGTGGAGACCAGGCTCACCCCGCTCAGGCGGGCCAGCACCCTGCCCCCGGGGGCGCAGGCGGTGACGGTGAGGCTGGCCGTGCTGCCGTTGCTGGAGACCGGCTCCACCACGATCAGGAACGGCTCGCCGTCCGGCAGCGCCTGGTGCAGCTCGGCGCGGGCCACCGACAGCGGCAGGCTGGCGGTGGAGCGGTACAGCTTCATCCAGACCAGACCGGCCTGCAGCAGCAGGTCCGCCGTGCCGGGGCCGTACAGGCTGCCGCCGAACGCGCCGTTGCCGGGGCGGTGTTCGGGCAGCGAGGCCTCCAGCACCAGCCGCGACTCCTGCTCCACGAGCACCCGGCGCAGACCGCGCAGCGACTCGCCGTGGAACAGCGTCCCGTCGGTGTAGAAGCCGCCCGCGTCCCGGCCCTGGCCGAGCGCCGGGAGTCCGGCCACGCTCGGACGGTTGGTCTCGGTCGCCGGGTCGGCGCCGAGCACCACCCCGGCCGCGTAGTGCGGGCGGACGGTGCCGTCGGCGGCGACCGAACGGATCGTCACCTCGGTGGTGGCGCCGTCGCCGGCCGGGGCGGTGGTGAGCTGGAAGCTGCCCTGCTCACTGCCGTCGAACAGCAGGCCCTTGTGGACCGCGAAGTCGCGGACCTGACGGACCGTCCCCCCGCTGAGGCGCTCGACCGCGCCGACCGCCCAGCCGAGGGCGAGCGCGGCCGGCAGCACCGGCACCCCGCCGATCACGTGGTCGGCCACGATCGGGTCGGCGGCCAGCACGTCCAGCCGCCGCTCCAGCACGGTCGCGGCCGGGACGGCGCTCTCCCGGACCGAGAGCGGGGTCGTCGGGCCGAGCACCGTCACCACGTCGTTGCCGCGCTCCGGCGCGAACTGACCGGTGAACAGGGCGGTTCCGGTGGACTCGGGGATCAGCGTGATGCCGCGCTCCTGGAACACCGCCTTGATCTGCGGCGAGACCATCCCGCTGTCCCAGGCACCCCAGTTGAGGGCGGTGACCCGGGCCTGCGGGTGCTTGCGCTTCCAGCCGGCCGCCCAGGCGTTCAGCACCTCGTTGGCCATCGCGTAGTCGGACTGGCCCCGGTTGCCGAAGAACCCGGCCACCGAGGTGAACAGCAGCACGTGCCGCAGCCCGTCGGCGGGCAGCGCGTCCAGCACCGAGCGCAGCCCGGCCAGCTTCGGCGCGAACACCCGCTCGATCTCGGACGCCTTCTTGGCGCTGATCAGCTGGTCCGCCAGTACCCCGGCGCCGTGCACCACACCGGTGACCTGCCCGGCGTACGGGGCCAGCGCGGCAGCGGTCGCAGCGGCGTCGGTGATGTCCACCGCGACGTACTCGACCCGGCTGCCGGCTGCGGCGACCTCGGCCAGCGTGCGCCGGATCTCCCGCTCGCCGATCACGGACTGGAACAGCTGCTCGACCCGCTTCGGGGTCGGCTTCTCCCCCGCCGTCTTCAGCTGCTCGACCGCGGCGGCCTTCAACTCGGCCGTGCCGCTGACTCCGTGGGCCCAGGCCGGCTCGTCGCCGAGCGCGGTGCGGCCCAGCAGCAGGAAGCCGGGACGGTGTGCGGTGGCCAGGTCGACCACGCAGCGGGCGGTGATGCCGCGGGCCCCGCCGGTGACCACGATCAGGTCCTCGGTGGTGAGCGCGGCGACCTCGGCGGCCGGGGCGGCCGGGCCGCTCTGCTCGGTCAGGCTGAGGGCGACCCGACGGGTGCCGTCGTGGCCGACCTGGACCGGCTCGGTGGCGGCGTCCCAGAGCTCGTCCAGGACCAGCGCGGCGGCGGTGGCGGCGGACAGGCCCGGCGCCAGGTCGACCGCGCGGCAGAACAGTTCGGGTGCCTCGACCGCGAGGGTCTTCACCAGGCCGCCGAAGCCGCCGGAGGGCGCGAGCGCCTCGTCGACACCGTGCAGGCCGAAGCCGCCGTCCAGCCGGGTGACGGTCGCGAAGGCCGCCCGGCCGGTCCCGGCGGAGCGAGTCAGCGGCTCGACCAGGTGCTTGGCGGTGAGCAGCGCGTGCGACAGCCGGCGGACGCCGTCCGCCCAGTCGCTGTCCTGCCGGGTCGAGAAGGTCAGCGCCAGGCTGACCGGAGCCAACTGCTCCACCTTCTCGGCCAGTTCGGTGACGCCCCAGCCGGAGAGGCCGAAGTCGGCGACGCCCGCGAGCTGCCGGGTCACCCCGGGCAGCCGGAGCACCTGGACCTGCCAGCCGGTCGCGGTCAGCCGCTCGGCCACCAGCGGGGTCAGCTCGCCGCCGTCGTCCACCAGCAGCGCACCGGCACCGGCCGGGTACGCCGCCACCAGGCGGTCGGGGAGCGGGAGTTCGACCAGCGTCGCCTGCGCCCGGCCGAGCCGGCCGGGGGCCACCGGGGCAGCGGCGACCGGGGCGGCGGGTGCCGGAGCAACGGCCTCGGCCACCGGCTCCGGTGCCGACTGCGACGCAGGTGCAGTGGTACCGGACATGAAGTCGACGATCTGACCCAGCGTACGGAGCTCACCGAGCTGCTCCGGGCCCACGTGCACGTCACTCGGGAACTGCTCCGACAGCACACCCAGAATCTCGACCCGCTTGATCGAGTCGATCCCCAAGTCCGCCTCGACATCCATGCCCAGGTCGAGCATCTCCGCCGGGTAGCCGGTCTTGGCAGCAACCACCGCCAGCAGCGCAGCCGCCACGTCACCCGCCGACGGACCAGCCGGCGCCGGGGCAGCAGCAGGCGCCGCAGCGGACATGAAGTCCACGATCTGGCCGAGGGTGCGCAGCTCACCGAGCTGCTCCGGGCCTACGTGCACGTCACTCGGGAACTGCTCCGACAGCACACCCAGAATCTCGACCCGCTTGATCGAGTCGATCCCCAAGTCCGCCTCGACATCCATACCCAGGTCGAGCATCTCCGCCGGGTAGCCAGTCTTGGCAGCAACCACCGCCAGCAGCGCAGCCGCCACGTCACCCGCCGACGGACCAGCCGGCGCCGGGGCAGCAGCAGGCGCCGCAGCGGACATGAAGTCCACGATCTGACCCAGCGTCCGCAGCTCACCGAGCTGCTCCGGACCCACGTGCACATCACTCGGGAACTGCTCCGACAGCACACCCAGAATCTCGACCCGCTTGATCGAGTCGATCCCCAGATCCGCCTCGACATCCATGCCCAACTCGAGCATCTCCGCCGGGTAACCGGTCTTCGCCGACACCACCGCCAGCAGCGCAGCCGCCACATCACCCGCCGACGGGCCAACCGGCGCAGCCGGAGCAGGGGCCACCACCGGGGCGGCGACGGGAGCCAGTGCAACGGGGGCCGGTGCGACCGGAGCGGGCGGCAGTGCCGCCACCACCGGAGCCGGGGCTATCACGGGAACCGGCGCCGGGGCCACGACGGCCACGGGGGCGGCGACTACCGGCGCAACGACAGCCACTGCCGGGGCCGGGGTGACCGGCGCCGGAGCCGTGCCGCCGAGCTCCAGCGCGGCCAGGTCCCGGAGGATCTCGTTGGCCCGCAGGTGGGTCCGGCCGATCGCCAGGCCGTGCTCCTTGACCGCCGTGACACCGCCCAGCACCTCGGGCAGACGCCCCTGGTCGGCGGCGTTCTCCAGCAGTCCGGCCAGCCGCTCGGCGCTCTGCAGCTGTCCGTTCAGGTAGTCGTCGTGCAGGGCGAGGTGATCGGTGATCAGCTCGGACAGCCGGTCGGGCTGACGATCGTGGTCCACGGGTTCGGTCTCCTGGACGACGGCGGCCGCGGAGGCCGGTACGGGTACGGGTGCGGGTACTTCGACGGGTACTTCCACCGTGACCGGCACCTGGACCTGGACCTCGACGGTCGGCAGGGTGACCCGGTAGCCGTGGTCGATCGCCTCCCGGTACGCGGCCCGCCGGTGCTCGGGGACGTGGTTGATGCCGTTCAGCGGGACGGTCATGCCCTTCACCGGCGCGACCGGCTCCGGCACCGAGACGTAGGGGTCGGCCACCGACAGCGGCAGCCCGAGCACCACGAGTTGGGCCACCGCGCGCTTGAGCGCAATGTCGGCGTCCGCGCCGGGCCCGGCGTCGAGCTGGACCGCGACGTGCGGCCGGTCGCTGAGGATGCGGCGGACCAGCTGGGTCAGCACCCCCTTGGGCCCGAATTCCACGAAGGTCCGGAAGCCGCCCGCGTACATCTCCTCCACCCGGTCGGCGAAGTGCACCGGGTTGACCAGCTGCTCGGCCAGCACCCGGCGGTTGGCGGCCTGGTCGGCGCCGTAGACCGCGCCGGGGGTGTTGGCGTACACCGGGCCGTGCGGCTCGCGGATCTCGACCCGCTCGACACTCGCCCGGAAGGCCTCCACCGCGTGCGCCACGTACGGGGTGTGGAAGGCCGCCGAGACCGGCAGCCGGCTGGCCCGGACGCCCGCGGCCTTTGCGGCCGCGACCAGCCGCTCGACCTCCTCGGTGCCGCCGCCGACCACGATCTGGTCGGCCGCGTTGCGGTTGCAGACCGTCAACCCGGGGTGTGCACGCAGCAGTTCGGCGATCTGCTGGTCCGTCGCGCTCAGCGCGGCCATCGCCCCCGGGTCGAACCCGGCCTCGGCCGGCGGCGCCATCGCGGCGCCCCGGGCCCGGGCCAGCTCGAAGAAGGCGTCGTCGTCCAGCGCACCGGCGGCCCAGAGCGCGGTCAACTCGCCGAAGCTGTGGCCGAGGTGGCCCTCGGCCGCGAAGCCCAGCTCGCTCAGGTAGCGGAACTGGCCGGCCGCCAGCGCACCGATCGCGGGCTGCGCGTACTCGGTGCGACGCAGCGCGTCCTCCTGCCCGGCCTTGACCGCCGGGTCGAAGACGGGTGCCGGGAAGGCCACCCGGGACAGCGGCTCGGCGCCCGCGAAGCGCCGGTTGGCGGCGTCGAAGGCGGCCCGCAGCGGCGGGACGGCGAGCACGGCCCGGTGCCCCGGGTTGACGTACTGGCTGCCCTGGCCGGCGAAGAGGGCGCCGACCTTGCCGCTCTCGCCCGCACGGGCCCGGAAGTACACGCCCTTGGGGTGGGCCCACTGCTCGGCGGTCGGCTTGGCGGCCAGCTCGGCGGCGGCCAGTGCGGTCAGCTCGGCCAGTTCGGCCTCGTTCCTGGCCACCAGGGCCACCCGCGGGTGGCCGGCCGGGGCCTGCGCCTCCATCGCCGGGCCGGTCAGCGCGGTGGCGAGCTCCTGCACGGTCGGCGCGTGCCACTGGTGCACCCGGGCGACCGGGAAGACCACCTTGAGGTCGTCCCCGTCGCCGTACTCCTCCAGCACGAAGTGGAAGTTGGTGCCGCCGAAGCCGAACGAGGAGATCGCCGCCCGGCGGTGCTCCCGCTCGGGGTCGCGGATCCACGGGCGGCTCTCGGTGTTGACGTAGAACGGGCTGTTGGCGAAGTCGATCGCCGGGTTGGGCTCGTCCACGTTGATGGTCGGCGGCAGCACCTTGTGGTGCAGCGCCATCGAGAGCTTGATCAGCCCGGCCGCACCGGCCGCCGCCTTGGTGTGCCCGATCTGGGACTTGACGCTGCCGACCGCCGCGTACTGCTTGGACTCGGTGGACTCGGAGACCACGGCCGCCAGCGCGGACAGCTCGGTGGCGTCGCCGACGGCGGTGCCGGTGCCGTGCGCCTCGAACAGCTCGACGCTCTCCGGCGAGCAGTCGGCGTCCTCGTAGGCCCGGCGCAGGGCCACGATCTGGCCCTCCTTGCGGGGCGCGTAGATCGACTTGAACCGGCCGTCGCTGGACGAGCCCATGCCCCGGATCACGGCGTAGATCTCGTTGCCGTCCCGCTCGGCGTCGGCCAGCCGGCGCAGCGCCAGCATGCCGATGCCCTCGCCGATCAGGGTGCCGTCGGCCTCCTTGTCGAACGGCCGGATCCGGCCGGCCTTGGAGAACGCCGGGGTCTTGGAGAAGCACAGGTACATGAAGATGGTGTTCTCGGCGTCGCAACCGCCGGCCAGCATGGTGTCCGCGCGCCCCTCCAGCAGTTCACTGACGGCGGTCTTCACGGCGGCGAGCGAGCTGGCACAGGCGGCGTCGATGGTCATGTTGGTGCCACCGAGGTCGAGCCGGTTGGCGATCCGCCCGGCCACCACGTTGCCCAGCATGCCGGGGAAGGAGTTCTCCTCCCACGGCGCGAACGCCAGCTTGAACTTCTCGGCGATCTCCTCGGCGTCCCGCTCGGACAGGCCGACGCTGCGCGCGACCTCCTTGAGCACCGGGGTCTGCAGCCGGGCCGAGAGCGGCTGGGTGAGCTGGTTGGCGCCGGTGATGCCGAGCACCACACCGGTCCGCGAGGCGTCGTACCAGGGCTGTTCGGCCCCGGCGTGCTTGAGCAGGTCGCGGGCGACCACCAGGCTGAGCAGCTGGAGGACGTCGGTGACCTCCAGGGTGGTCGGCGGCAGGCCGAACTCCATCGGGTTGAAGTCCACGGTGGGGATGAACCCGCCGTGCCGGGAGTACGTCTTGTCCGGGGCGCTCGGGTCCGGGTCGTAGTGCTCGTCCAGGTCCCAGTGGGTGGACGGCACGCCTTCGATGCAGTCCTGGGCCTCCACCACGTTGCCCCAGAACTCCCGCAGGTCACGGGACTTGGGGTAGAGGGCGGAGAGGCCGACGATCGCGATCGGGTCGCGGGCGAGTCGGCGGTCCAGGTCGCGTTCGCCGGGTCTGCCGGCGGAACCGGGTTCTGTACCGGGTGAGTTGTTCGAGGAGTGCGCTGGCTGCGAAGAGTTCACGGCGGGCTCTCTTGGTCTCGGTGGCCGGGTCGTCCCGTCCGAGCAGGGTCCAACAGGGGTATGGGCACTGCCCGGACGGTCGCGCGGACCTAGGCGGGGTGGACCAGGCGGGCGATGGCCTGGGCCGCGTCCGGTCGGGTGAGCATCGTGTAGTGGTCGCCGGGGGCCACCGCCAGGCTGAGCCCGTGCGGGGCGAGCGGCTGCCAGCCGAGCGTGGGGTCCTCGGGGATCAGGCTGCGTTCGGCCTTCACCAGGACCAGCGGGACGCTCGACGGCTTCGGCCGGTACGGCGCGGTGAGCCGGTTGTTGCGCAACAGCCCGTCGACATAGGTGTCGTAGAGCTTGCGCAGACCCGGCAACGGGGTGTCGGGGAGCAGGGCGCCGCTCGCGGTGGCGGCGTCCAGGACGAGCGGCAACCCGTCGTCCACGCCGAGGCCGGCCAGGGCCCCGGGGTCGAGCGGTACCGGGCGGCCGCGTTTGGCACCCAGGTACATGGCGAACCAGTTCAGCAGCAACGGTGGTTCGAGGGCTTCGTCGGGCTGCTGGTACTCCTCGGTCGGCGCGATGCTGTCCAGCAGCACCAGCCGCTCGGGGCGGCGCTCGGCGGGCAGCAGCTCGATCATGGCCTGCGCCACCACGCCACCGAACGACCAACCCACCAAAGCAAATTGAGGGCCCATCAGCTCTGCGGCCAGTCGTTCGGCGATGGCTTCGACGGTGGTCTCGGCCCGGCCTCCGGTGAGGGCGGCCTCCCAGTACTCGGGGAGGGCGGAGAGGTCGAGCACGGTCAGTCCGACGCCCTCGGGGAGGGCCTCGGCAAGGGTGCGGTGCACCTGGGCGGCGAGCGCCCCGGGGTGCACCAGGTGCACGGTACGGCCGCCTTCGGCGGCAGGGCGTAACGGAAGGACCGCGACCGGCCCCGGTCTACGCGGAGGCACGCTGGCTGCTCTCCTCCGCGATGTGGGCGGCCAGGTCCTTGATGGTGGGGTGGTACCAGAGCGTGGTGGTGCCGAGTTCGAAACCGAGCCAGCTCTCCATCTCGCCGGCCAGGATCAGCGCCTCGGTGGAGTCCAGGTCCAGCTCGTCGAAGAACACCTCGGGCGAGACCTCCCCCGGCGCCACCCCGAGCCGGTGGGCGATCTTCTCGACCAGCCACTGTTGGGCCTCAACTGCCGTCACTTGAGCCACGGTTGGTCCTTCCTCTGACGCCGGCCGAGCCTGGCCGGAGCCGCATCGACATTTCGGGTACGCCGGACCGCCCCGTTGACGGGATGGTCCGTGGGCGGTACGAAGAGAGAGTGTGTGTCGGGCATGGAGCACCGAAGGGAAGCAGCACCGGTGGCCGTCGACTTCGAGCCCGGCCCGATCACTGCTGGCCTCCATCAGAGCCCAAAGTGACCTGACATTCAACCGTCAACTAACTTGACCGGCCGCAAACTGACATGCCGTGGCGACATCTCCGGCAAGTCGTGCCGAAACCCTGGAACCGTACGGCAGTTGATGTCAGGTCGGCGCACACGCACAGCGAACGCCCAGGTTCACCCCGTGGCCGGAAAGGCTCGGCAGAGTGCCGGGAATGGTGCGGAGAACGCCCGGAAAAGCTCCGGAAAACGCGGAACGGCACCTGCCCCCAACTTGGTCGGGGAGGGGGCAGGCGCCGTAGGTACCGCATGAGCCCGGCGGCTCTGACGGGCAAGCGGTTGGTGCGGCCGGACGGCGGGCGCCCGGCGGTTTCAGGTGAGGGTCGGTCGGACCCGTCCGGTCAGACCACCAGGGGGCGGTCGGTCGGGCGGATCGGGGCGGGCAGGGCGGTCTTGCCGCCCAGGAACTTGTCCACCGCGGCGGCGGCCGAACGGCCCTCCGCGATGGCCCAGACGATCAGCGACTGGCCGCGGCCGGCGTCACCGCAGACGTACACGCCGTCCACGTTGGTGGCGAAGGCGCCGTCCCGGTTGATGTTGCCGCGGGCGTCCAGCTCGACCCCGAGCTGCTCCACCAGACCGTTTCGCACGTCGGTCCCGATGAAACCCATCGCCAGGGTGACCAGCTGGGCCGGGATGGCCCGCTCGGTGCCCTCGATCGGCTGGAACCGGCCGTCCTTGAACTCGACCTCGACCAGGTGGAGTTCCTGGACGTTGCCGTCCTCGTCACCGGTGAAGTGGGTGGTGTTGACCGCGTAGACGCGCTCGCCACCCTCCTCGTGCGCGGAGGTGACCTTGTAGGTCATCGGCATGGTCGGCCACGGCTGGCCGGTCGGACGGTCGTCGCTCGGCCGCGGCATGATCTCCAGCTGGGTGACCGAGGCGGCCCCCTGGCGGAGCGCGGTGCCCAGGCAGTCGGCGCCGGTGTCACCGCCGCCGATCACCACCACGTGCTTGCCCTTGGCCGAGATGGGCGGCTCGACGAAGTCGCCCTCCTGGACCTTGTTGGCCAGCGGCAGGTACTCCATCGCCTGGTGGATGCCCTTGAACTCCCGCCCGGGGACCGGGAGATCACGCGCGGTGGTGGCACCGGCGGCGACCACGACGGCGTCGAAGCGCTCGCGCAGCTGCTGCCCGGTGATGTCCTCGCCGACGCTGACGCCGGTCCGGAAGCGGGTACCCTCCGCACGCATCTGCTCGATCCGGCGGTTGATGTGGCGCTTCTCCATCTTGAACTCGGGGATGCCGTAGCGGAGCAGGCCGCCGATGCGGTCCGCGCGCTCGTACACCACCACGGTGTGACCCGCCCGGGTGAGCTGCTGGGCGACGGCCAGACCGGCCGGGCCCGAGCCGACCACGGCCACGGTCTTGCCGGACAGGCGCTCGGGGATCTGCGGGGTGACCCCGCCGTTGTCCCACGCCTTGTCGATGATGGTGACCTCGACGTTCTTGATGGTCACCGCGTCCTGGTTGATGCCCAGCACGCACGCCGACTCGCACGGAGCCGGGCACAGCCGCCCGGTGAACTCCGGGAAGTTGTTGGTCGCGTGCAGCCGCTCGATCGCGCCGGTCCAGTCGTCCCGGAAGGCGAGGTCGTTCCACTCGGGGATCAGGTTCCCGAGCGGGCAGCCGTTGTGGCAGAACGGGATGCCGCAGTCCATGCAGCGGCCGGCCTGCTTGGTGATGATCGGAAGGAGGCTGCGCTCGACGTAGACCTCGTTCCAGTCACGGAGCCGGACGTCCACCGGACGGCGCTCCGCCAGCTGCTTGGGCGTGGTCAGGAAGCCCTTGGGGTCAGCCATTTGCCGCCTCCATCATCTTGCGAGTGATCTCGGACTCGGAGAGCCCGGCGCGCTCAGCGGCGTCCTTGGCGGCGAGCACAGCCTTGTAGTCGGTCGGCATGATCTTGGAGAAGCGGGAGACCCCGCCGGCCCAGTCAGCCAGGAGCTCGGCGGCCACGGTGGAGCCGGTCTCCTCGTAGTGCTGCTGCACGGTCTCGCGCAGCCAGTCCCGGTCGGCGTTGGTCGGGGCTTCGATGGCCACCATGCCGTCGTTCACGTTGGCCGGACGCAGGTCCAGCACGTACGCGATACCGCCGGACATGCCCGCGGCCAGGTTGCGGCCGGTCTCGCCGAGGATGACGACCCGTCCGCCGGTCATGTACTCCAGGCCGTGGTCGCCCACGCCCTCGACCACCAGGGTGGCACCGGAGTTGCGGACCGCGAAACGCTCGCCGGCCTTGCCCCGGAGGTGGATCCGGCCCGAGGTGGCGCCGTAGCCGATGGTGTTGCCCGCGATCACGTGGTTCTGCGCGTCGGCGCCGATGGCGGCCGCGTCGCGCGCCGGGCGGACGATCACCACACCGCCGGACAGGCCCTTGCCGACGTAGTCGTTGGCATCGCCCTCCAGCCGCAGCGTGACGCCCTTCGGCACGAACGCGCCGAACGACTGGCCCGCCGAGCCGTTGAAGGTGATGTCGATGGTGCCCTCGGGCAGGCCCTCGCCCCGGTAACGCTTCGTCACCTCGTGGCCGAGCATGGTGCCGACCGTCCGGTTGACGTTGCGGATCGGGAGCTGGATCCGGACCGCGTCGCCGCGCTCCAGCGCGTCCTCGGCCAGCTCGATCAGCTGGTTGTCGAGCGCCTTGTCCAGCGCGTGGTCCTGCGTGGTGGTGTTGTGCAGCGCGGCGCCCTCGGGCAGCTCGGGCACGTGGAACAGCGGGGCCAGGTCGAGACCGGCCGCCTTCCAGTGCGTGATCGCGTCGGCGGCGTCGATCAGCTCGGCGTGGCCGACCGCCTCCTCGATGGTGCGGAAGCCCAGCTCGGCCAGGATCTCCCGGACCTCCTCCGCGATGAACTCGAAGAAGTTCACCACGAACTCCGGCTTGCCGGAGAAGCGCTCGCGCAGCAGCGGGTTCTGGGTGGCGACGCCGACCGGGCAGGTGTCCAGGTGGCAGACCCGCATCATGATGCAGCCGGAGACCACCAGCGGCGCGGTGGCGAAGCCGAACTCCTCGGCGCCCAGCAGGGCGGCGATGACCACGTCGCGGCCGGTCTTGAGCTGACCGTCCGTCTGGACCACGATCCGGTCCCGCAGGCCGTTCAGCAGCAGGGTCTGCTGGGTCTCGGCCAGGCCGAGCTCCCAGGGACCGCCCGCGTGCTTGAGCGAGGTGAGCGGCGAGGCACCGGTACCGCCGTCGTGGCCGGAGACCAGCACCACGTCCGCGTGCGCCTTGGACACACCGGCCGCGACCGTACCGACGCCGACCTCGGAGACCAGCTTCACGTGGATGCGGGCCGCCGGGTTGGCGTTCTTGAGGTCGTGGATCAGCTGGGCCAGGTCCTCGATCGAGTAGATGTCGTGGTGCGGCGGCGGCGAGATCAGGCCGACACCCGGGGTGGAGTGCCGGGTCTTCGCGACCCACGGGTAGACCTTGTGACCGGGCAGCTGACCGCCCTCACCGGGCTTGGCGCCCTGGGCCATCTTGATCTGGATGTCGTCCGCGTTCACCAGGTACTCGGAGGTGACGCCGAACCGGCCGGAGGCGACCTGCTTGATCGCCGAGCGGCGGGCCGGGTCGTACAGGCGCTCCGGGTCCTCACCACCCTCACCGGTGTTGGACTTGCCGCCGAGCTGGTTCATCGCGATGGCCAGCGTCTCGTGCGCCTCCATCGAGATGGAGCCGTACGACATGGCGCCGGTGGAGAAGCGCTTGACGATCTCGGAGACCGACTCGACCTCGTCGATCGAGATCGGCGTCCGGCCCTTGCCGTCGAACTTGAACAGGCCGCGCAGCGTCATCAGCCGCTCGGACTGCTCGTTCACCCGACCGGTGTACTGCTTGAAGATGTCGTAGCGGCGCGCCCGGGTGGAGTGCTGCAGGCGGAACACCGTGTCCGGGTCGAACAGGTGCGGCTCGCCCTCGCGGCGCCACTGGTACTCGCCGCCGATGTCCAGCGCGCGGTGCGCGGCCGAGATGCCTGAGGCCGGGTACGCCTTGGCGTGGCGCGCGGCCACCTCCTTGGCGATCTCGGCCAGGCCGATGCCGCCGAGCTTGGTGGTGGTGCCGGCGAAGTAGCTGTCCACCAGCTCCTGGGAGAGGCCGATCGACTCGAACACCTGGGCACCGCGGTACGAGGCCACGGTGGAGATGCCCATCTTGGACATCACCTTCAGCACGCCCTTGCCGAGCGCCTTGATCAGGTTCTTGATGGCCTTCTCGGCCTCGATCCCGGTCAGGAAGGTGTTCTGCTCGACCAGGTCCTCGACCGACTCCATCGCCAGGTACGGGTTGACCGCACCGGCGCCGTAGCCGATCAGCAGCGCGACGTGGTGCACCTCGCGGACGTCACCGGCCTCGACCAGCAGCGACACCTGGGTGCGCTGCTTGGTGCGGATCAGGTGGTGGTGCACCGCGGAGGTGAGCAGCAGCGAGGGGATCGGGGCGTGCTCGGCGTCCGAGTGGCGGTCCGACAGCACGACGATCCGGGCGCCGTCGGCGATCGCCGCGTCGGTCTCGGCCGCGATCGCGGCCAGCCGGGCGGCCAGCGCCTCGCCGCCGCCGGAGACCTTGTACAGGCCCGACAGGGTGACGGCCTTCAGGCCCTGCTGGTCGCCGTCCTGGTTGATGTGGATCAGCTTGGCCAGCTCGTCGTTGTCGATCACCGGGAAGGTGATGCCGACCGAGCGGCAGTGCGCGGCCTCGGCGGCGAGCAGGTTGCCCTCCGGACCGAGGTTGCTCAGCAGCGAGGTGACGAGCTCCTCGCGGATCGCGTCCAGCGGCGGGTTGGTGACCTGCGCGAACAGCTGGATGAAGTAGTCGAAGAGCAGCCGGGGCTTCTCGGAGAGCGCGGCGATCGGGCTGTCGGTGCCCATCGAGCCGAGCGCCTCACCACCGGACTTCGCCATCGGGGCCAGGATGACCCGCAGCTCCTCCTCGGTGTAGCCGAAGGTCTGCTGACGGCGCGTCACCGAGGCGTGGGTGTGGTGGATGTGCTCGCGCTCGGGAAGCTCGCTGAGCTCGATCTGACCGGCGGCGACCCACTCCTCGTACGGGTGCTCGCCGGCCAGCTGGGCCTTGAGCTCCTCGTCCTCGACGATGCGCCCCTCGGCGGTGTCGATCAGGAACATCTTGCCGGGCTGCAGGCGGCCCTTCTTGACCACCTTCTCCTGGTCGATGTCGAGCACGCCGACCTCGGAGGAGAGCACCACCAGACCGTCCTCGGTGACCCAGTACCGGGCCGGGCGCAGGCCGTTGCGGTCGAGCACCGCACCGATCTGGGTGCCGTCGGTGAAGGTCACGCAGGCCGGGCCGTCCCACGGCTCCATCAGGTTGGAGTGGTACTGGTAGAACGCGCGGCGGGCCGGGTCCATGGTGGCGTGGTTCTCCCACGCCTCCGGGATCATCATCAGCACCGAGTGCGGCAGCGAGCGGCCACCCAGGTGGAGCAGCTCCAGCACCTCGTCGAACGAGGCCGAGTCGGAGTGGTCCGGGGTACAGATCGGGAAGATCCGGCTCAGGTCGCCCGGGATCAGGTCGGTGGCGAGCTGGGACTCGCGCGCCGTCATCCAGTTCCGATTGCCCTTGACCGTGTTGATCTCGCCGTTGTGCGCGACGAAGCGGTACGGGTGGGCGAGCGGCCAGCTCGGGAAGGTGTTGGTGGAGAAGCGGGAGTGCACCAGACCGATCGCGGAGGCGTACAGCCGGTCCGAGAGGTCGGGGAAGAAGGGCTCCAGCTGACCGGTGGTCAGCATGCCCTTGTAGACGATGGTGCGGGCGGAGAGCGAGGGGAAGTACACCCCGGCCTCCCGCTCGGCACGCTTGCGCAGGACGAAGGCGGCCCGGTCCAGTGCGATGCCGGCCAGCTCGCCGCCGGTCACGAAGACCTGGCGGAAGCGCGGCATGACCGAGCGGGCGGTGGCACCGAGCAGGTCCGGGGTGACCGGCACGTCGCGCCAGCCCAGGACGGTGAGGTTCTCCTCGGCGGCGATCGCCTCGATCTGCGCGACGGCCGCGGCGTCGGCCGCGTCCTCGTCCGGCAGGAAGGCGATGCCGACGGCGTAGGAGCCGGCCGCCGGGAGCTCGAAGGAGACCTTCGTGCGCAGGAAGGCGTCCGGGACCTGGGTCAGGATGCCCGCGCCGTCGCCGGAGTCCGGCTCGGCGCCGGTGGCGCCCCGGTGCTCCAGGTTGCGCAGCACCGTGAGGGCCTGGTCAACGATGGTGTGGTCGGCGATGCCGGTCAGCGTGGCGACGAAACCGACGCCGCAGGCGTCGTGCTCGTTACGCGGGTCGTACAGGCCCTGAGCAGTGGGTCGCGCATCCGGAACGAGCGCGTAGGGCCGGGCTGCGGCCTGCTCGGGCTCGTTGGCGGAGTGCATGGATGCAGACAGCATCGGCTCTCCCGTCGTCGTCTCTGGCAAGGTGCTTGTGCAATAGGGACGACGTTGGCCCTCTGCGATTTCGTGCAGGTTACATGATGCCGGACATCCCGAGAAGTGGAATATCGCGTCCGAATGGCGGACAAGGCGCCCAGGTCAGGGGCTATTACCGGCAAGTAACAGAGCTGGCGGGAGGCGAACGCTCGTCCGCACGCTCCCACCAGTGTGCCCCCTGTCGGAGGGAGCGAAACAGGGACGTAATGCCCTGTCCACATCGCGAGAAGGACCGCCCTGCGAATCCTTCTCCGATCATCGAGCCCGACATGAGATTCTGCGGCCGGGCCGGGTGTTCGACGGGATCAGTACAGGTCCGGTCCGTGATCCATGTGGGCAAGGTCATATCCATGCGCCCCCGGTCAGCCGACCTGGCCGCCGATCAGGGCTCCGAGCAGGTAGGTCACTCCGGCCGCGGCCGACCCCAGCACCAACTGCCGCAGCCCGCTGTACCACCAGGTCCGTGCGGTCACCCGGGCCACCACCGCACCGCAGAGGAACAGCCCGGCCAGCGAGAGCACCAGCGCGGGCAGCAGCGAGGCGGCCCCCAGCAGGTACGGCAGCAGCGGGAGCAGCGCGCCGAGGGCGAAGCACCCGAACGAGGAGACCGCGGCGACCATCGGCGACGGCAGGTCGTGCGGGTCGATGCCGAGCTCCTCCCTGGTGTGGATCTCCAGGGTCTGGTCCGGGTCGGTGGAGAGCTGCCTGGCCACCTCGTGCGCCAGCTCCGGCTCGACCCCCCGGGATATGTACAGCTGGGCCAGCTCGGCCAGCTCGCCCTGCGGGTTGCGGCGGAGCTCCAGCCGCTCGGCCTCGATCTCGGCCTCGACCAGCTCCCGCTGGGAGGCCACCGAAGTGTACTCGCCGGCCGCCATCGAGCAGGCCCCGGCGGCCAGCCCGGCCAGGCCGGTGATGATCACCGTACTGGTGGAGGCCGCACCGCCGACCACGCCGGTCATCAGCGCGAAGTTGGAGACCAGCCCGTCCATCGCACCGAAGACCGCCGGCCGGAGCCAGCCGCCGTTGACGTCACGGTGGTGCCCCTCCGCCGGAATACGAGGCATCGGGTTCTCCTCGGCGATCGGCTCGGCGATGGTCACGGTCACGGTGCCGGCCCCCTGTTCGGTGTGCGCTCGCGGTGCTGCGGAAACTCCTGACGCTTCGAAAGGTAGTCCGATGATCCGGGCGTTTCCAGCAAAGTAAGGCTGTCCGAACAGCACTTCGGCCGCCCCGCACCGGAGGGTGCGAAGCGGCCGAGGAGTTGGGAGTGGGCAGCTCAGGACGGTTGTCCCGGCTCCTTGTCGGCGGTGTCGGACGGCGCGGGCGACGGCTCGGAGGACGACTCGGTCCCCGCGCTGACGGACTCCGGCTCGGACGGCGTCAGTTCGCCGACATGGGCGGCCGGGTCGATCGAGTCCGGGTCCTCCCGGCCGGGCCGCTTCTTCCCGACGATCACCAGGTAGGCCACCGCGAGCAGGAAGGTGAGGACCGCGGTCCACTCGTTCAGGCGCAGCCCGAGCACGTGGTGCGCCTCGTCGATCCGCAGGTCCTCGATCCAGAACCGGCCCACGCTGTACGCCGCGACGTAGAGCGCGAACGCCCGGCCGTGGCCGAGGGTGAACCGCTTGTCGGCCCAGATCACCAGCAGCGCGACACCGACGCACCAGAGCGACTCGTACAGGAAGGTCGGGTGGAAGACCCCGTCCACCACCGTGCCGTCCGACTCGGTCTTGTGGATCTCCAGGCCCCAGGGGAGGTCGGTGGCCCGGCCGTACAGCTCCTGGTTGAACCAGTTGCCCCAGCGGCCGCAGGCCTGGGCCAGCGCGATGCCGGGGGCGATCGCGTCGGCGTAGGCGGGGAGCGGGACGCCCCGGCGGCGGGCGCCGATCCAGGCGCCGACCGCACCGAGCGCGATCGCGCCCCAGATGCCGAGGCCGCCCTCCCAGATCTTGAGGGCGTCGATCGGGTGCCTGCCCGCACCGAAGTACAGCTGGTGATCGGTGATCACGTGGTAGAGGCGGCCGCCGACCAGGCCGAACGGCACCGCCCAGACGGCGATGTCGCCCACCGTGTGCTTGGCGCCACCTCGGGCGACCCAACGCTTGCTGCCGAGCCAGACGGCTACGACGACACCGATGATGATGCAGAAGGCGTAGGCGCGAAGCGGGACGGGCCCCAGATAGAGGACCCCCCGCGACGGGCTCGGAATGTATGCGAGATCCATGGCAGGGTCGACGCTACCGGACCCCGCCCGGCACTCCGGCACCGCGCGGGGTCACAGCTTTCGAACGTTCGCTACGGAGCCGGGGTCGCGACGGTGCCGAGCGGCTTGCCCGCGTTGGCGGCGTCCACCCACTTCACCAGGTTCTCCGGGGTGATCTGCTCCTCGCCGTTCTTCGGGTAGATCGGCGTGCCGTTCAGCAGGATGGTCGGGGTCGACTTGTAGCTGGACTTGTCGAAGTCCTGCTGCACGGCGGACACCCAGCCGGCGTACTTGTTGTCGTTGACGCAGCTCTCGAAGGTCGGGCCGTCCAGCCCGGGCACCTGCTTGGCCAGGTCGATCAGGGTGCTCTTGTTGCCGAAGGCGTCGCTGGTCTCCTCCGGCTGGTTCTTGTAGAGCACGTCGTGGTACGCCCGGAACTTGCCCGCGTCCTGGGCGCAGCCCAGCGCGTTCGCACCGTACTTGGAGCCCTTGCCGCCGAGCGAGCGGTCGATGAACGAGACGATGTGGTAGTTCCCGTACAGCTTGCCCTGGTCCTGCAACTGGTTGACCGTGGCGGCGAATTCACGCTCGAAGATGCCGCAGGCCGGGCAGCGCGGGTCCTCGTAGACGGTCAGCACCGAGGGGCCGTTGGCCGGGCCGTCCGGGATCACCAGGTTCTTGTCGCCGATCGTCCCGGCCGGGTGGGCCACCGGGGTGTCCGGCTTGGAGCGCTGGTTCTGCACCACCACGCCGGTGATCACGCCCGCCGCGATCACCGCGAGCACCACGCCGCCGATGATCATCTTCTTGTTCCGCTTCGAGCGGGCCTCCTCGGCGGCCCGCTCCTCCAGCATCCGCTCCCGGGCGGTGCGCTTGCCTTCTCGGTTCTTCTCACTCATAGCTCGGTACGTCCAAGGTGGGGGCCGGTGGGTTCGGTGGCAGCTGTCGGTCCGTCAAGCGCTCAGCCAGGCGTCGGCCGAGAGCTTGGTCCTGGGCCGGTACACCAGCCACGCGGCCAGCAGCAGGAAGCCGCTGTCGCGCAGGATCTCCTGCAGGTACTCGGTCTGCGAGGAGTCGACCGCGCCGCCGCCGCCGAAGCAGCCGCAGTCGATCGAGATGCCACGGGCCCAGGCGGAGCTGATGCCGCCGATGAAGGTGAGCAGCAGCAGGGCCGAGACCACCGCGACGATCCGCGTCCCGAGGCCGATCAACAGCAGCAGGGCGAGGGCCAGTTCGAGGAACGGCAGCCCGTAGCCGATCGGCTTGACCAGGGACTCCGGGAGGATCTCGTACGCCCGGACGGCCTGCGCCGCCTCGGCGGGATCGCCCACCTTGGCCAGCCCGGCCCACGCCCAGACCACGGCCAGGCCGATCCGGGCCGCCAGCCCGAACCACTCGCCCGCCGAGCCGTCCACCGCGCGGCGCAGTGCCGAGCCGGTGCGCGGCTCGGCGGTCTGCTGACTGGCCATCGGGTCCTCCCCCTCGGTACGTCCCTGGCGTGGTGTCACTCACGCTTCCTGATGAACCGTAGGGGATGAATGGCGGTTACTCCACATTCGCGCATTAAGCCGAATGAGTGATGAAATAGGGACAGATGTCCGATCTGGCCCTGCGTCAGCGCTGCCCGCAGCGGGCCGCGCCCGCCACCCGGCTGAGCGGCGGCCGCCCGTCGCTCTGCGAACGCCCGGCCCGCACCACCGAGTCCACCCGGGCCGCCTGGCTGCACACGTACGCGTCCCGCTCGGCCCGCTCCACCCCCCGCTTGGCCAGCACCGGCCCGAGGCCCGACTCCGCGCCCAGCGCCGCGCCGAGCACCAGCGCGGCGGCAGCGGCCCGAAGCAGAACGGCACGCTGGAAGCAGGGCACCTGGGGGACTCCTTCGATCGGCGGCACACGAACTCGTCCCCCACTCAACGCCCCGTCAACGCCCCCGATGCGTCAACCCCCGACACTTCACCCGGACGGTGCAGCAGAACAGGGGCCCGGGGAACGGCGTCCCCGCCGTTCCCCGGGCCCCTGTCGGGTGAGCCGTGTGCCCTATCGGCGGCGGACGCCCTCCGCCAGTTCGGCGGCGAGCCCGCGGACCGCCGCCAGGCCGGCGGCCTCGTCGGGCGCGTCCAGGATCCGCTGGACGAAGGCCGAGCCGACGATGACGCCGTCCGCGAAGGCGGCGACGGTCGCGGCCTGGTCGGCGTTGGAGACGCCGAGGCCGACGCAGACCGGGAGGTCGGTGGTGGCCCGGGTGCGGGCCACCAGGTCCTCGGCCATGTTGCCGACGGCGGCGCGGGTGCCGGTCACGCCCATCACGGCGGCCGCGTAGACGAAGCCGGAGCCCGCCGCGGTGACCTCGGCCAGGCGCGGGTCCTTGCTGCTGGGGGCGACCACGAAGACGGTGTCGAGCCCGTGCTCGCCCGCCGCCTTGCGCCACTCCTCGGACTCCTCGACCGGGAGGTCCGGCAGGATCACGCCCGCTCCCCCGGCCTCGGCCAGGTCGGCGGCGAACCGGGCGACGCCGTAGCGGTCCACCGGGTTCCAGTACGTCATCACCAGCACCGCGGTGCCGGGGTGCGCGGCGGTCGCCTCGGCGACGGTCCGCAGCACGTCCTTGATCCGGACCCCGCCGCGCAGCGCGATGTCGTCCGCGGTCTGGATGGTCGGACCGTCCAGCACCGGGTCGGAGTGCGGCAGGCCGACCTCGACCACGTCGCAGCCGCCCTCGATCAGGGCCTGCACCGCGGCGATGCCGCCGTCGATGGTCGGGAAGCCGGCCGGCAGGTAGCCGATCAGGGCCGCGCGGTTCTCGTTCTTGGCAGCGGCGAGCGCCGCGCTCAGCTTGGACGCCATGGTCACTTGCCCCCGTTGTTCTGGTCGTACAGGCCGAAGTACTGCGCGGCGGTGTGCATGTCCTTGTCGCCGCGGCCCGACAGCGAGACCAGGATGGTCGCCTCCGGGCCGAGCTCGCGGCCGAGCACCAGCGCGCCCGCGAGCGCGTGCGCGCTCTCGATCGCCGGGATGATGCCCTCGGTACGGGACAGCAGCCGCAGTGCCTGCATCGCCTCGTCGTCCGTCACCGGGCGGTACTCGGCCCGGCCGGTGTCCTTGAGCCAGGCGTGCTCCGGGCCGACGCCCGGGTAGTCCAGACCGGCCGAGATCGAGTGCGACTCGATGGTCTGGCCGTCCTCGTCCTGGAGCACGTAGGTGCGCGAGCCGTGCAGCACGCCCGGGTCGCCCTTGGTCAGGGTGGCCGCGTGCTTCGGCGTCTCGACGCCCTCGCCGGCCGCCTCGCAGCCGATCAGCCGGACGCCCGCGTCCGGGATGAACCGGTGGAAGATGCCCATCGCGTTGGAGCCGCCGCCGACGCAGGCGACCACGGCGTCCGGGAGCTTCCCGGTGCGCTCCAGCACCTGCTCGCGGGCCTCGATGCCGATCACCTTGTGGAAGTCGCGAACCATCGCCGGGAACGGGTGCGGCCCGGCGACCGTGCCGAACAGGTAGTGGGTGGAGTCGACGTTGGCGACCCAGTCCCGGAACGCCTCGTTGATGGCGTCCTTGAGGGTGCGGCTGCCGGAGGTGACCGGGATGACCTCGGCGCCGAGCATCCGCATCCGGGCCACGTTGAGCGCCTGCCGCTCGGTGTCGACCTCGCCCATGTAGATGGTGCAGTCGAAGCCGAACAGCGCGCAGGCGGTGGCGGTGGCCACGCCGTGCTGGCCGGCGCCGGTCTCGGCGATGATCCGGGTCTTGCCCATCCGGCGGGTCAGCAGCGCCTGGCCCAGCACGTTGTTGATCTTGTGCGAGCCGGTGTGGTTCAGGTCCTCGCGCTTGAGCAGGATCCGCGCCCCGCCGGCCTCGGCCGAGAACCGGTGCACGTCGGTGAGCGGGCTCGGCCGCCCGGTGTAGTCCTTGAGCAGCGCGTCGAGCTCGGCCGCGAAGGCCGGGTCGGCCTTGGCCTTCTCGTACTCCTCGGCGACCTGCTCGACCGCGGCGACCAGTGCCTCCGGGATGAAGCGGCCGCCGTACGCGCCGAAGTAGCCCCGGGCATCGGGGACCTGGGTGCCTGGCAGGTAGTCCTTTTCGGACATGACTGTAGTCCTCGTGATTCGGTGAATGACGGTCAGGAAAACGACATGGCTGTGCTCAGCCGTTCGTCCTGCGCCATCGGCGGCCCGGCACCTGCCCGGGCTCGCAGCCGATCACGTACCGCACCCGCCGCCCCAGCACCCGGCGCGCGGGCGCGCGGCAGCCGCGCGGGCGGCAGCCAGGGGCGAGACGGGCGCTCATCGGTAGGTCAGCCCCGTCCGTTGTTGCGCAGCGCCGGGTGGGCACCGGCGGCCACCAGGTCGGCCACGGCCGCCTTCGGGTCCTTGCCGGTCACCAGCGACTCGCCCACCAGGACGGCGTCCGCGCCCAGGTTGGCGTACGCGATCAGGTCGTGCGGGCCGCGCACACCGGACTCGGCCACCCGGACGACGTGCGCCGGGATGGCGTCCACCACGTTGCCGAAGGTGTTCCGGTCCACCTCAAGGGTCTTGAGGTTGCGGGCGTTGACACCGATGATCTTCGCTCCGGCGTCCACCGCGCGGGCGATCTCCTCCTCGTCGTGCACCTCGACCAGGGGCGTGAGCCCGATCGACTCGGCCCGCTCGATGAGCGAGACCAGGGCCGGCTGGTCCAGGGCCGCCACGATCAGCAGGGCGAGGTCGGCGCCGTGGGCGCGGGCCTCCCAGAGCTGGTAGGCGGTGACGATGAAGTCCTTGCGCAGGACCGGGGTCTCGACCGCGGCCCGGACGGCGTCCAGGTCGGCCAGCGAACCGCCGAAGCGGCGCTGCTCGGTCAGCACGCTGATCGCGGCGGCACCGCCGGCCGCGTAGTCGAGCGCCAGGGCGGCCGGGTCGGCGATCGCCGCCAGGGCTCCCTTGGACGGGCTGGAGCGCTTGACCTCGCAGATCACCCGGATGCCGTCGCCACGCAGCGCGGCAACGCCGTCCTTGGCGTCGGGAGCCTTGGCGGCCAGCTCCTTGAGCTGGTCCAGGGAGACCCGGGCCTGTCGCTCGGCGAGGTCCTCGCGGACCCCGTCGATGATCTCGTCGAGCACACTCACGCGGGCGCCCCCATCGTTCTGCTGGGCGTTCGCCCAGCTGGTCGGGTGAAACACCGCGGGCACGAACCGGACCCGACCTGTGCAGGTCGGGTGCTGATCAGACTCCGTCGGCCTCTCGATGGTATCGGGCGCAGGGGGCGCGAACCGCATCCGCCCGGCGCGCGTCTCGCGGAGCGGACCGGCGAATGCGCCGGAGGGTCAGACCACGGGGGGTGCCAGCCCGGCTCCGACCGGGAGGTTGCGCAGGACCATGAACAGTCCGAGCACCAGGACCAGCAGCACCGCCCGGGCCGCGCCGAACCTGATCCCGGTGGCCTTCGCCCCGGTCAGCGCGGCCCACAGCCAGCCGGTCCAGAGCACCGCGGCGACCACGGCCAGCAGCACCACCAGCAGGTTGTCGTGCACGGCTGCGGACAGGTCGCCGTGGGTCAGCGCGTGCACGGCCCGCAGGCCGCCGCAGCCGGGGCACCACCAGCCGGTGGCCGAGAGCACCGGGCAGACCGGGTAGTGGCCGGGCGTGTTCGGGTCCACCGCGGCGACGTAGAGGGTCGGCAGGCCGACCGCCGCCAGTGCGGCCAGCGGGCGGACCAGGCGGCGCAGCGGTGAGGACCGCGCGGGCGGGACGGCGGGCTGCGGGGCGGCGTTCACGCACCGATTGTGCCCCCGGCGGCGGGGCTCACCCTTCAGGCGGGCGCGCGTGTCATGCAGCAGGGAGCGGCGGGCGCTGCACGCGCCCCACCGCTCCCTGCCGTACCGACGAAGCTCTCCGGCGAGGTGTCAGACCCCGGCCGTGACCGCCTGGCGGGCGGCCGTCTCCTCGGGGGTGTAGTAGTGCGGGCTGGGCTGCTTGCCCATGCCCGCCATCGCCATCGCCTTGCCGACGACGCCACCGAGGACCACCACGGCCAGGCCCACCCAGAACAGCCAGATCCAGGCGATGATCATGGCGACGCCGCTGATCGTGAAGCCGATGAAGGCGATGCTCGAGCCGGTCCAGGCGGCGGGAGTGTTGCCGTGCGCTGCGGACGACATCTGATGGTGCTCCTTGGTTCTCCGGGGCCCAGCCGGGCAGCGGGCGCTCGGTGGGTTGACTGTTCCATTGTGCCGGGCCCTGACGTCCGACCCCAAGCGGGGGCCTCCGTTTCAGGAGGTGGGGTCCTCGCCCCGGTCCAGCGCCTGCCACAGCTCGGCCGGGGTGCCGCCGCGCTTCGCCTTCGGCGCGGCCTTGCGCGCCGGTGCCTCGTACCGGCTGCCCAGCGCGGGCCAGCCGCGGCCGTACCGGACCGTCAGCAGCCCGGCCAGCGCCAGCAGCAGCCCGCCCAGCGCGGCCACCCACGGCCAGGCCGTGTGGCTCACCTGCTCCGCCTGCGCGCTCACCAGCGCCAGCTTCTTCGCCGCCTCGCCGTTCAGCGCCGCCGGGTCGGTCGCCCCGAGCACCGCTGCCACCGCGGCCCCGGCCCCGGCCAGTGCCACCAGTGCGCCGACCACCGCCTTGCCCGCCCCGCGCACCGCGAACACCGCCACCGCCGAGGCCAGCCCGACCAGTGCCAGCCCGCCGGGCAGCCCGGACACCGCGCTCCCGGTCACCTCGACCGCCAGCCCCCCGGCCGTCCCCTCGGCCCACACCCGGCTCACCGCGGTCAGCACCAGCACCGCCCCGAGCACGGTCAGCAGCAGCATCACCCCGAGGCTGCGGCGGCTGGTCCTCTGCCCCGGCTCGGGCTCGGCGGTACGGGGTGCGGGAATCGTGGTCACCCGTCCACTATCCCTGACCGGACGCGAACGCGGCCGTCGGGGTCTACCGCGAGCTGCGCAGCGTGTTCGCGGTGGCGACCGCGCGCAGGACGGCGGCGGCCTTGTTGCGGCACTCGGCGTCCTCGGAGTGCGGGTCGGAGTCGGCGACCACGCCGGCGCCGGCCTGGACGTAGGCGGTGCCGTCGCGGAGCAGGGCGGTGCGGATGGCGATCGCGGTGTCGGAGTCGCCGGCGAAGTCGAGGTAGCCGACGCAGCCGCCGTAGAGGCCGCGGCGGGTGGGCTCGAGCTCCTCGATGATCCGCATCGCGCGCGGCTTGGGGGCGCCCGAGAGGGTGCCGGCCGGGAAGCAGGCGGTGAGCACGTCGAAGGCCGAACGGCCGGGCGCCACCCGGCCGGTGACGGTGGAGACGATGTGCATCACGTGGCTGTAGCGCTCGATCGACATGAAGTCGACCACCTCGACGCTGCCCGGCTCGCAGACCCGGCCCAGGTCGTTCCGGCCCAGGTCGACCAGCATCAGGTGCTCGGCCCGCTCCTTGGGGTCGGCGAGCAGCTCGGCGGCCAACTCGGCGTCCTCGTGCGGGGTGGCGCCCCGGTGCCGGGTGCCGGCGATCGGGTGCAGCATCGCCTGACCGTCCGTCACCTTGACCAGCGCCTCCGGGCTGGAGCCGACCACGTCGAAGCCGCCCTCGGCGCTGCCGTCCGGGCCGGGGAAGCGGAACAGGTACATGTACGGGCTGGGGTTGGTGGTCCGCAGCACCCGGTAGACGTCCAGCGCGCTGGCCGCGCAGGGCGCCTCGAACCGCTGCGAGGGCACCACCTGGAACGCCTCGCCGGCCCGGATCCGCTCCTTCACCTGCTCGACCGCCGCCCGGTACGGGGCGCCGCCGAACGGTGAGCGGGCGTCAACCGCCGTGGGGGTGAAGGTCGCCAGGCCCGGGTCGACCGGACGGGCCAGGTCGGCCTGCATCCGGTCCAGCCGGGCCACCGCGTCCGCGTACGCCTCGTCCACGCCGCTGGCCAGGTCGTTGTGGTTGACCGCGTTGGCGATCAGCACCACCGAGCCGTCGGCGTGGTCGAGCACGGCGAGGTCGGTGGCCAGCAGCATGGTCAGCTCGGGGAGCTTCAGGTCGTCCGGGGTGAGGTTCGGCAGCTTCTCCAGCCGGCGGACCACGTCGTAGCCGAGGTAGCCGACCAGGCCGCCGGTGAGCGGCGGCAGGCCGTCGTCGGTGTGCCGGGGCGTGTGCAGGGTCTCCAGCGCCGCGCGCAGCACCTCCAGCGGGTCGCCGGTGGTGGGGATGCCGACCGGCGGGGTGCCGTGCCAGTGGGCGTTGCCGTCCGGGTCGGCGGTCAGGGTGGCCGCGCTGCGGACGCCGACGAAGGAGTACCGGGACCAGTTGCCCTGCTCGGCCGACTCCAGCAGGAAGGTGCCGGGGCGCTCGCCGGCCAGGCTGCGGTACAGGCCGATCGGGGTGAGGCCGTCCGCGAGGAGCCGGCGGGTGACCGGGATGACCCGGGTGTCTACGGCGAGCTTGCGGAAGTCCTCGAGGTCCATCTGCTGGGCACCGTTCATGAGTTGGGGCGGGGCTGGGCGGAGGGGTCAGCTGGTGGTCGGCAGCACGTCGGCGTCGAAGCAGGTCCGGTCACCGGTGTGGCAGGCGGCGCCGACCTGGTCCACCTTGACCAGCAGGGTGTCGCCGTCGCAGTCCAGCGCGACCTCCTTGACGTGCTGGAAGTGGCCGGAGGTGTCGCCCTTGACCCAGTACTCGCGGCGGCTGCGGCTCCAGTACGTGCAGCGGCCGGTGGTGAGGGTGCGGTGCAGCGCCTCGTCGTCCATCCACCCGAGCATCAGCACCTCGCCGGTGTCGTACTGCTGGGCGATCGCCGGGAGCAGTCCGTCCTCGGTGCGCTTGAGCCGGGCGGCGACGTCGGGGGCGAGAGCGGTGCTGCCGGGGGCGGCGGGAGTGGTCGACATGGGCCCATTGTGGCAGCTCAGACCGGCCGGGCCGGTCACCCCTCGGGGCTCTCGCAGCCGTCCGGCCAGACCACCATGACGTACAGGCCCGCCCGCTGCGCCGCGTCCACCACCTCGGCCGCGTGGCCCTCGGGCCGCCCGTCCCAGACCGCGATCAGTTCGTCCACCATCCCGACCAGGGCCCGGCAGGTGTCGTCGCCCAGGCCGCCGACCTCCTCGGGGGCCAGCCGGTGCACCGCGTTGGCCTCGTTCATCAGCCGCTGCCTGCTCTGCCGTCCGGGCCCGGCGAAGGCCCCGGCCCGCCCGGCGGTCGCCGACACGATCACCTCGACCTTGCCGCCGTGCTCCAGCACCGAGTCCGCGAACCAGGTCTCCGGGCCCGCCCCGAGACAGGTCACCCCGACCAGGTCGTAGCTGCCGTACGTGGTCACCAGTCGCCACAGCTCGCCCCGGACCAGCATCTCGCTCAGATCCGAGAGTCCCTCGTGCCCGACGATCCCAACTCGCATAACCAAAGACCCCAGTGACTGCTCAGGGCCGTGCCACCGCCAGGGTATACCGGGGACGGTCTGGGCCGAGTGGCTGACGGAACGGTCCCGGGCGGCCAGAATGGGCCCTTCGGAGCGAGGGGGTCGGGGATGAGGCGGCGGCGGGTGGTGGCCACGGTGGTGGTCCTGCTTCTGTTGGCGGCGGGCGCGGCGGTGCTGCTCTGGCCGGAGCCGGAGCAGCGGCGGGCCGCGCCCCCGCCGCCGACCACCAGTGCCCCGCCGTCACCCTCGCCTTCTCCCTCGCCGAGCCCGAAGGTGCTGCCGTACCTGTACTTCCCGCCCGGGACCTGCGTGGACTACCAGCCGCTGAGCCGGATCACCGCGCCCGCCGAGGCCCGGCCGTGCGAGGCGGAGCACGACGGCGAGGTGGTCGCCAACATCGTGCTGCCGGAGGCGCTGACCGACGAACTGGGGCTGCAGCAGGCGATGACCACGCTCTGCGAGCCGCACCTGGTGGACTGGGAGCGCCTGCAGGGCGGCGGCGGACCGTACTTCGCGCGCTACCTCGGACCGCGCCTGGTGCACTACCAGGCCGGGCTGCGGGACGCGACCTGCATCATGTCGATCAGCGACCACCCCGGCGGCAAGCGGCTGACGGGTCATCTGAAAGGTCTCGGCCCGTCCTAGTTCGCCGCGCCCGGCAGCCGTAGGGTGGGGCGCATGTCGAACTTCGCCCAGTCGGAACGCCAGCGGTTGACCGTGCTCCTGCGGGCGGCCGGCCCCGATGCGCCGACCCTCTGCACCGGGTGGACGACCCGGGACCTGGCCGCCCACCTGGTGCTGCGCGAGCGGCGGATGGACGCAGCGGCGGGCATCCGGCTGACGCCGCTGGCCGGGTGGACGGCCCGGGTCCAGGAGGGCTACCGGGCGCGCCCGTACGAGGAGTTGCTGCGGCTGTTCCGGACCGGGCCGCCGGTGCTGTCGCCGTTCGCGCTGCCCGGCGCGGACGAGGCGGCCAACGTGATCGAGCACTTCGTGCACGCGGAGGACGTCCGGCGGGCCGGGGAGGACTGGCAGCCGGAGGCCCCCGGGGCCGCGCTGACCGAGGTGCTCTGGCGGCGGCTGCCGATGCTGGCCCGGATGGAGGCCGGCCGGAAGACCCCGGTCCGCCTGGTGCTGCGGCGGCCGGACGGCCGGGCGGTCACCGTCTCCCGGCGGACCGGTGCCGCGGTCGAGGTGACGGGAGAGCCGGGCGAGCTGGTGCTGTTCGCGTTCGGGCGCGGCGCCCGGGCCGAGGTCACCGTGACCGGGCCGACCGACGCGGTCGAGGCCCTGCGGGTGGTCCTGCCGTTCGAGTGACCGGCCGCGCCCGCGGGGGTGCTCAGCCGTCGGAGCGGGGGTCGGGTCCGTGCGGCTCGAGCACCGGCTGGAGCCGGGCGGCCAGGGCCGGGTCGGTGAGCTGCAGCTCGGCGGCCAGGGCGGAGCTGACGGCCGTCAGCGCGCGCCGCAGTTCGGGCTCCGCCAGCGACCGGACCAGCGTCGCCGCCAGCGGGGCGGTCACCTCGTCCGGCAGCAGGTGGGCGCCCTTCGCGTAGTCGGCGGGGTGGCCCAGCCGGAGGCAGGCCAGTGCGATCACCTGGTCCCGGACGGCGCCGATCCAGTAGTGCGCCTGCCACCACCGCTGCCGTTCGATGCAGACCCGCGCGTGCAGGGCGTGGTGCCAGGCCAGACCGGTCAGGTGGTCCGGAGTCGGCGGTACGGCCGGCGCGGTACGGCCCGCCTCGCCGAAGACCGTGCGCCAGCTCGGGCCGTGCGGCCCGAACTCGGCGGCCGGGACGAAGGCGAGGTCGACTTCGAGCCGGCCCGGCAGCAGGAACACCCGGTAGACCGCCGCACCGGAGCGGAGGTCCCAGTGGTGCAGCGCGGAGAAGTCCCGGTGGACCAGCTCCGTCCAGCGCTCCAGTGCCGCGTCGAGCCCGCCGTCGACCGCGAACGCCAGGTCGATGTCCGACCACCGGTCGGCGGCGCCGACCGCGTGCGAGCCCGTGATCGCGGCCGCGGTGATCGCCGGGTCGGCCTCGGCCGCGCGCAGCAGCTGCTCGCGGACCCGGTCCCGTTCCTGCGGGGTGAACATCCGGCCGGGCGTCAGCGGACCGGGTGGCCGGTGCTGCGCAGCGCGTCCTTGACCTGGCCGATCCGGAGGTCGCCGAAGTGGAACACGCTGGCGGCCAGGACGGCGTCGGCACCGGCGTCGACGGCCGGGGCGAAGTCCGCGAGCTTGCCCGCGCCGCCGGAGGCGATCACCGGGACGGCGACGGTCCTGCGGACGGCGCGGATCAGGTCGAGGTCGTAGCCGTCCTTGGTGCCGTCCGCGTCCATCGAGTTGAGCAGGATCTCGCCCGCGCCCAACTCGGCGGCCCGGCCCGCCCATTCGACCGCGTCCAGGCCGGTGCCCCGGCGGCCGCCGTGGGTGGTGACCTCGAAGCCGGAGGCGGTCTCGGTGCCCTCGGGGCAGCGGCGGGCGTCGACCGAGAGCACCAGCACCTGCCGGCCGAAGCGGGCCGCGATCTCGCGGATCAGCTCGGGCCGGGCGATCGCGGCGGTGTTGACGCCGACCTTGTCGGCGCCGGCCCGGAGCAGCTTGTCGACGTCCTCGACGGCGCGGATGCCGCCGCCGACGGTGAGCGGGATGAAGACCTGCTCGGCGGTACGGCGGACCACGTCGTAGGTGGTCTCCCGGTCGCCGGAGGAGGCGGTGATGTCGAGGAAGGTCAACTCGTCGGCGCCCTCGGCGTCGTAGAGCTTGGCCATCTCCACCGGGTCGCCCGCGTCCCGCAGGTTCTGGAAGTTGACGCCCTTGACCACCCGCCCGTTGTCCACGTCCAGGCAGGGGATGACTCGTACGGCCAGGGTCACGGTTGCTTGCCTTCCAACGAACTTGAGAGCCCGGCGCGGTAGGCGTCCAGCTCGATCTCGACCATCATCCGGGAGTCGATCAGGCCCTCCACCACGACCATGGTGGCGGCGGGCCGGGAGTCGTCGAAGAGCGCGCTGTGGGCCCGGCCGACCTCGTCGGCGTCCCGGACGTGGGTGATGTACATCCTGGTGCGGTACACGTCGGCGGCCGTCAGACCGTACGCGGCGAGGGCCTGCAGGCCGACGCCGAAGGCGGCGAGGGTCTGCTGGTACGGGTCGCCCTCGTGCTCGATCCGCCCGTCCACCCACGCGGTGGTGCCGGCCACGTGGACGTGGTCCCCGGCCGCCACGGCGCGCGAGTAGCCGAACTCGTCCTCCCAGGGGGAGTATCCGGCGATCCTGCCGCGTACGATCCGACGGTCCGTCATGACACGGCCTCCAGGGCCTCTTCGAGGGTGAACTTGCTCTCGTAGAGTGCCTTGCCCACGATCGCCCCCTCGACACCTTCACCCGTGAGGGTGGCGATGGCGCGCAGGTCGTCGAGCGAGGAGACGCCGCCGGAGGCGACCACGGGCTTGTCGGTGGCGGCGCAGACGTTGCGCAGCAGTTCCAGGTTGGGGCCGGTCAGGGTGCCGTCGCGGTTGACGTCGGTGACCACGTAGCGGGCGCAGCCCTCGGAGTCGAGCCGGGCCAGCACCTCGTAGAGGTCGCCGCCCTCGCTGGTCCAGCCCCGGCCGCGCAGGGTGGTGCCGACCACGTCCAGGCCGACCGCGATCTTGTCGCCGTGCTCGGCGATCACCTTGGCGACCCACTCCGGCTGCTCCAGCGCGGCGGTGCCCAGGTTGACCCGGCGGCAGCCGGTGGCCAGGGCGGCGGCCAGCGAGGCGTCGTCCCGGATGCCGCCGGAGAGCTCGACCTTGATGTTCATCTGCTCGCTCAGCTCGCGGATGATCTCCCGGTTGTCGCCGGTGCCGAACGCGGCGTCCAGGTCCACCAGATGCAGCCACTCGGCGCCCGCGCTCTGCCAGGCCAGCGCGGCGGCGAGCGGGGTGCCGAAGGAGGTCTCGGTGCCGGAGGCGCCCTTGACCAGGCGGACGGCCTGGCCGTTGCGGATGTCGACGGCGGGCAGGAGTTCGAGGCGGCTCATGGTGCAACTTTCCAGGTGTGGAAGGGAGTTGTCAGAGAGTGTTGACCCAGTTGGTCAGCAGCGCGGCACCCGCGTCGCCGGACTTCTCCGGGTGGAACTGGGTGGCCCAGAGCGGGCCGTTCTCCACCGCGGCGACGAACGGCTGCCCGTGGGTGGCCCAACTGACCAGGGGGGAGCGGATGTTCTGGTTGGTGACCTCGAGCTCCCAGCGGCGCACGCCGTAGGAGTGCACGAAGTAGAACCGGGTCTCCGGGTCCAGGCCGGCGAACAGCCGGCTGCCCTCGGGCACGTCGACGGTGTTCCAGCCCATGTGCGGCACGATCGGGGCGTCCAGCGGCTCGACCGTGCCGGGCCACTCGTCGCAGCCCGCGGTCTCGACGCCGTGCTCGACGCCCCGCTCGAACAGGATCTGCATCCCGACGCAGATGCCCAGCACCGGGCGGCCGCCGGCCAGCCGGCGGCCGATGATCTGCTCGCCGCGCACTGCCTTCAGGCCGCGCATGCAGGCCTCGAAGGCGCCGACGCCCGGCACCAGCAGGCCGTCGGCGTCCATCGCGGTCTGGAAGTCGGAGGACACGGTGACGTTCGCGCCGGTGCGCTCGACCGCGCGCTGGGCCGACCGGAGGTTGCCCGAGCCGTAGTCGAGGACGACAACGTTCTTGGCCATCAGGGGAGTTCCTTTAAAGTCGCATCAGGCCGGCGGAGAGGCACATCACGGCGCCGATCGCGAGCACCGCGATCACGCCCTTGGACTGCTTCTGCTTCCAGAACGAGAACACGCCGCCGGTCAGGAAGAGCCCGGCGATGATCAGCAGCGTCGAGGTGTTGCTCACAGCGCACCCTTGGTCGAGGGGAGGATGCCGGCCGCGCGCGGGTCGCGCTCGGCGGCATAACGGAGTGCCCGGGCCAGCGCCTTGAACTGGCACTCCACGATGTGGTGGGCGTTCCGACCGTACGGTACGTGCACGTGCAGGGCGACGGCGGCCTGGGCCACGAAGGACTCCAGGATGTGCCGGGTCATCGTGGTGTCGTAGCTGCCGATCATCGGCGCCATGTTCTCCGGCTCGGTGTGCACCAGGTACGGGCGGCCGGAGAGGTCGACGGTGACCTGGGCGAGCGACTCGTCCAGCGGCACGGTGCAGTTGCCGAAGCGGTAGATGCCGACCTTGTCGCCGAGCGCCTGCCGGAAGGCGGCGCCGAGCGCGAGGGCGGTGTCCTCGATGGTGTGGTGGGTGTCGATGTGCAGGTCGCCCTCGGTCTTGACGGTGAGGTCGAAGAGACCGTGGCGGCCCAGCTGGTCGAGCATGTGGTCGTAGAACCCGACGCCCGTGGAGATGTCGGTCTTGCCGGTGCCGTCGAGGTTGATCTCGACCAGGACCGAGGTCTCCTTGGTGGTGCGCTCAACGCGGCCGATGCGGGACATGAGGGTCAAAGCTCCTTGGTGACTGTACGGACGGCGTCGAGGAAGGCGTCGTTCTCGGCCGGGGTCCCGGCGGTGACGCGCAGTTGGCCGGGGACGCCGTTGTCGCGGACCAGCACGCCCTGGTCGAGGATCGCCTGCCACACCGCGTGGGTGTCGGCGAACCGGCCGAACTGGATGAAGTTGGCGTCGGAGTCGGTGACTTCGAGCCCGAGCCCGCGCAGTGCGGTGACCAGCCGGTCGCGCTCGGCCTTCAGCCGGTCGACGTAGCCGAGCAGGGTGTCGGTGTGCTCCAGGCAGGCCAGCGCGGTCGCCTGGGTGACGGCCGAGAGGTGGTACGGCAGCCGGACCAGCTGGACCGCGTCCACCACGGCGGCGTCGGCGGCCAGGTAGCCGAGCCGCAGCCCGGCCGCGCCGAAGGCCTTGGACATCGTCCGCGAGACCACCAGGTTGGGGCGGCCCTCGATCATCGGCAGCAGCGAGGGCCGGTGCGAGAACTCGACGTACGCCTCGTCCACGATCACCAGGCTGGGCCCGGCGGCCTGGGCGGCATCGTAGAGCGCGAGCACGGTGTCGGCCTCGACGGCGGTGCCGGTCGGGTTGTTCGGCGAGCAGATGAAGACCACGTTCGGCTTCCGCTCGGCGATGGTGGCGCGGGCCGCGTCCAGGTCGACCGTGTAGTCCTCGTTGCGCGGGCCGGAGATCCACTCCGTCCCGGTGCCCCGGGAGATCAGCGCGTGCATCGAGTACGAGGGCTCGAAGCCGATCGCGCTGCGGCCGGGGCCGCCGAAGGTCTGCAGCAGCTGCTGGAGGATCTCGTTGGAGCCGTTCGCCGCCCAGACCTGGCCCCGTGTGACGGCGTGGCCGGTGGTCCGGGTCAGGTAGGCGGCCAGGCCCTCGCGCAGCTCCACCGCGTCCCGGTCCGGGTAGCGGTTGAGGTGGCGCGCCGCCTCGGCCACCCGCTCGGCGATCCGGGCCACCAGCGGCTCCGGCAGCGGGTACGGGTTCTCGTTCGTGTTCAGCTGGACGGGTACGTCCAACTGCGGTGCGCCGTAAGGGGACTGGCCGCGGAGCTCGTCCCGGATCGGCAGGTCGTCGATGTTCATTCGCCGGGGACCGTCCAGTCGAAGCGGGCCTTCACCGCGTCGCCGTGACCGGGCAGGTCCTCGGCGTTGGCCAGGTTGACCACGTGCGCGGCCACGTCGGCCAGCGCCTCCCGGGTGTACTCCACCACGTGGATGCCGCGGAGGAAGGACTGCACCGAGAGACCGGACGAGTGGCAGGCACAACCCCCGGTCGGCAGCACGTGGTTGGAGCCGGCCGCGTAGTCGCCGAGCGAGACCGGGGCGTACGCACCGATGAAGATCGCGCCCGCGTTGCGGACCTTCGCGGCGACCTCCCGGGCGTCCCGGGTCTGGATCTCCAGGTGCTCGGCGGCGTAGGCGTTCACCACGGCCAGGCCCTGCTCGATGTCGTCCACCAGCACGATGCCGGACTGCTTGCCGGTCAGCGCCTCGGTGACCCGCTCGCGGTGCTTGGTCCGGGCGACCTGCTCGACCAGCTCGGCCTCGACCGCCTCGGCCAGCGCGACCGAGTCGGTGACCAGCACGGAGGCGGCCATCGGGTCGTGCTCGGCCTGGCTGATCAGGTCGGCGGCCACCTCACGGGCGGAGGCGGTGTCGTCGGCGAGCACCGCGATCTCGGTCGGACCGGCCTCGGCGTCGATGCCGATCCGGCCCTTGAGCAGGCGCTTGGCCGCGGCCACGTAGATGTTGCCGGGGCCGGTCACCAGGTTGACCGGGGCGCACTCCTCGGTGCCGTACGCGAACATCGCCACCGCCTGGGCACCGCCGACGGCGTACACCTCGGTGACGCCGAGCAGGGCGCAGGCCGCCAGGATCGTCGGGTGCACGGACCCGCCGAACTCCTTCTGCGGCGGCGAGCTGACCGCGATACCGGGGACGCCGGCCTCCTGCGCGGGCACCACGTTCATCACCACGGAGGACGGGTAGACCGCCAGGCCGCCGGGCACGTACAGGCCGACCCGGTCCACCGGCACCCAGCGCTCGGCGACCGTGCCGCCGGGCACCACCTGGGTGGTGTGGTCGGTCCGGCGCTGCTCGCGGTGGACCAGCCGGGCGCGGCGGATCGACTCCTCCAGCGCGGCGCGCACCTTCGGGTCGAGCGTCTCCAGCGCGGCGGTGATCGCCTGCTCGGAGACCCTGGTGCGCTCCAGCGTCACGCCGTCGAAGCGCTCGGTGACCTCGATCAGCGCCGCGACCCCGCGATGGCGTACGTCCTCGCAGATCGGCCGCACCTTCTCCAGGGCGGCTTCCACGTCGAACTCGGCACGGGGCAGCACGTCGCGCAGGTCGGCAACCGAGCCGCGCAGGTCAATTCGAGAGATCACATCGCCCAGTGTAGGGAGTGGCCGGAACGCGAGGCCCCGCATTTCAGTCCGTGATACGAAAGGCGAGACAGTCGGGGATCTTGGGGGAGGCAGCGGTGCAACAGCCGCCGGCGGAATGGACACCGGTCGAACAGGGGCTCTGGGAGGCGTTCCGGCAGGGCGAGCTGTGCGACCTGCGCAGCTGGGACGACGAGGTGGACCGGGTCAGCGGGCCGGCCGAGTGGCCCGCCGAGCGGTCCGTCCGGGCCGAGGTGCTGGCCACCCTGCTGCTGAACGGGCCCGACCCGGCGCCCGGGCGGGTCGCCTCGCTCAAGCTCAGCGGTGCCTACATCACCGGGGCGCTGCGGCTGGCCGGGGCGCAGATCGCGCACTACGTCGAGCTGCACGACTGCCGGTTCGAGCGGAAGATCCTGATCTCCGAGGCCCAGGCCGGGACGCTCCGGATGATCCGCTGCTGGATACCCAGGATCGAGGCCTCCCGGCTGGCCACCGAGGGCGACCTGCACCTGGCCCGGTGCATCGTCCCGTTCGGCATCCGGCTCACCGACGCCAGGATCGGCACCGACCTGCTGCTCAATCAGGCCACCCTCGGCAGCGACCGGTACGGCCGGGCGTTCGCCGCCGACGGGCTGACGGTGCAGCAGGACTTCGAGGCCGAGCGGGTCGACGTGCACGGCGAGCTGAGCCTGCGCTCCGGCCGGATCGGTGGCCGGTTCTCGCTCCGCGGCGCCCAGCTGAAGGCCGCCCCCGACCGGTACTGCCTCAACCTGGCGCACATCTCGGTCGGCAACACCATGTACCTCGGCGGCTCGCTGGACGGCGGCTGGGCCGGCTCGCACACCATCTACGGCGACGGCTACGGCGCCCCGATCCCGGCCGGCTCCCCCAGCACCCCGTTCCGCGCGTACGGCGGGGTCCGGCTGGTGGACGGGCGGTTCGAGAACGCACTGCTGATCACCCACGCCGAGTTCCACCTGGCGGACGGCCAGGAGCTCTCGCTGCGCCGGGTCCAGACCCCGGAGCTCCGCTTCACCTGCCACACCCCGCCGACCGGCAAGGTCTCGCTCTCCCGGGCCCGGATCGGCAACCTGGTGGACAACGCCGACAGCTGGCCCAAGGACGGCCACGTCCGGATGACCGGCTTCACCTATGAGTCGCTCCGCCCCGACCGGCCGTTCAGCGTCCAGCAGCGGGTCGCCTGGCTGGAGAGCGCCCTCGGCGAGTACCAGCCGGAGCCGTACGAGCAGTTGGCGGCCGCGCTGCGCCGGGACGGCCGGGACGAGGACGCCCGCGAGGTGCTCTACGCCAAGCACCGGCGCCGCCGCTCCACCCTGCCCCCGCCCGGCCGGCTGTGGGGGCTGCTCCAGGACGCCGGGGTCGGCTACGGCTACCGCCCCGGGCGGGCCGCGCTCTGGCTGGTGCTGGCCTGGGCGGTCGGCGCGCTCTACTTCTCCGGGCACGAGCCGCCGCCGCTGAAGGCGGACGAGCGGCCCACCTGGAACGCCCCGCTGTACGCCCTCGGCAAGGTCCTCCCGGTGGTCAACCTCGGCCCGGACGGCTGGAACCCGGACCGGACCGGCCAGTTCGTGGTCGCGGTCCTGGTCCTCTCCGGCTGGGTGCTGGCCACCACCGTGGTCGCGGGCGCGACCCGGATGCTCCAGCGGGGGTAGCCGCCGGGCTGACGGGTATTCGGAGCCGGGACGGCGGCGGCTGAACTACGCTGTGCGCCGTGACTGAACGGCTGCCGATCTTCCCTCTGAACACGGTCCTTTACCCGGGCCTGGTGATGCCCCTGCACGTCTTCGAGGAGAGGTACCGCCGGCTGGTGGCCGACCTGCTGGCCGGGCCGGAGGACGAGCCGCGCCGGTTCGGCGTGCTGGCGATCAAGGACGGGCGCGAGGTCGCGCCGGTCCGGGAGAGCGAGGAGCCGGCCGGGCCGCTGGCCGGGCTCGGGACGGTGACCGGCGACCCGCTGGAGGCGCTGCACCACGTCGGCTGCGTCGCCGACGTCGCCTCGGTGCAGGAGAAGCCGGACGGGCAGTACGAGTTGCTGGTCACCGGGACCACCCGGTTCTGGCTCCGCTCGGTCGACGTGACCGGGCCCTACCTGGTCGGCGAGGCCGAGCCGATCGAGGAGCGGACCGGCGACGGCGCGGGCACCCTGGCGGCCGGGGTCGAGCGGGCCTTCCGGGCGTACCAGAAGCGGCTGGCCGGGGCCCGCGAGGTCAGTCTGGCCGGGCAGCACGAGCTGCCGGACGACCCGCAGGTGCTGTCCTACCTGGTCGCGGCCGCCGCCATCCTGCCCACCCCGGTGAAGCAGTCGCTGCTGGCCTGCCCCGACACCGCACAGCGGCTGACCAGCGAGCTGGAGCTGCTGCGGCGCGAGACGGCGGTGCTGTCCTTCCTGCCCTCGCTGCCCGGGGTGGACCTCACCCGGCAGTCGTTCAGCCCGAACTGACGGAGGGTCAGTACGATGGCGAAGAAGCAGCGCTCGGCGGGCGGCACCCCCGCGACGGTGGCCCTGGAGGCCGCCGGGGTGGCGTTCACCGTGCACGCGTACCAGCACGACCCCGGCGCCGCCTCGTACGGCGGCGAGGCGGCGGAGCTGCTCGGGATCGCGGCGGAGCGGGTGTTCAAGACCCTGGTCGCCGAGGTCGACGGCCGGCTGACGGTCGGGGTGGTGCCGGTCTCCGGCCGGCTCGACCTCAAGGCGCTGGCCGGGGCGGTCGGCGGCAAGCGAGCGGCGATGGCCGACCCGGCGGCGGCCGAGCGCAGCAGCGGCTACGTGCTCGGCGGGATCTCCCCGCTCGGCCAGCGCCGTCCGCTGCCCACCGTGGTGGACGCCACCGCGCTCGACCACCCGACCGTCTACGTCTCGGCCGGCCGGCGCGGCCTGGAGGTCGAACTGGCCCCGGCCGACCTGGTCGCCCTGACCGGGGCGACGGTGGCCCCGGTCGGGCGCTGAGCAGCGCGCAGCCGCACCCGCCGGGACCACGCGCCCAGGGGCGTACTAGCCGGTGAAGGCCGCGAACAGCTTCGAGAACTGGTACGGCGTCTGCGGCACGTTGGTGCACTTCGGCAGCGAACCCGTGCACGCGTTGGCGTCCCGGGTCATCTCCCAGAACGCCAGCTCACCCAGGTGGTTCTGCTGCGCGAAGGCCACCACCTGCTGGGCGTCGGTCAGCCCGAACACCTCCGAGGGGGTGTCGTTCTGCCCCAGCATCGGGGTCAGCCCGGTCTTCGCCCAGGCCTGGGCCGCCGTCAGCTCCGGCCACACCTGCCGGACCTGGGCCTGGGTGGCCTGCCCCGACTGGATCACGTACGCGCCCATCTTCCCGCTCGGGCTCGGTGCGGCCCAGTCGCCGAAGTCCATCGACATCGCGTTCACCACGTCGACCGCCAGGCCCGCGGCCTTCGCGGACTGCAGCACGTAGACGCCGTCCGCCGTCAGACCGGTCGGCAGCACCGGCAGGGTCAGGCTGACCTTGAGGTCGCGGCCCTTGGCCCGCTGTGCCGCCTGCACCTGGGCGACGGCCGCCGAGCGCCGGTCCACCGAGGTCTTCTCGACCACGGCCGTGCCCTCGATGTCGAAGTCGATGTGGTCCAGCCCGTAGACGTCGACCACCTTCTGGTACTGCGCCGCCAGCGAGGCCACGGTGGTGCAGGACTGCGCGAGTTCGGTGCCGTTGGCCCCGCCGAAGGAGGGCCGGACGGTGCCGCCCGCCGCCCGGAAGGCGTCGATCTCCGGCTTGTACCAGCCGGTGGCCGGGTCGAAGGCGCCGAACCAGCTCGCGGTGCAGGGCTGGCTCCCGTTGATCAGGAAGGCCAGCGAGAACTGCTTGAGCCCGCTCGCCGCCGCCAGCGCGGTCAGGCTCGGCGTCGGGTACGCGCCCAGGTCGACGTACGGGGCCGAGGCGCCCGGGACGGTGCCGCTGCCGGCGGTGCCCGAGACGGTGGCCGAGGCGGCCGACTCGTTCCCGGTCGCGTCGAAGGCCGAGACGGCGAAGGTGTGGACGCTGCCCGCGAGCAGGCCGGTCACCGTGGTGCCGGTGGCCGTGGCGGTGGCCACCACCGCACCGCCCTCGCGCAGGTGGTAGCCGGCCACCCCCTGGTCGTCCGTGCTGGCGTTCCAGGACAGCGAGACACTGCCGGGACCGGTGGCCGAGACCTTGAGCCCACCGGGCACGCTCGGCGCGGCGGTGTCGGCGGGCAGGCCCGCACAGGGCTTGTCGTTGACGGTGCAGTTGGCGGGGGCGGTCTGGGCCGCGCTGCCGTTGGAGACGCCGAACCCGACCACGGCCGCGGTGGCGCCGGGCGCGAGCGGACCGGCCCAGCTCGGCGGGGTGACGGTGTAGCGGCGGCCGCCGGTGACGGGGACGGAGGTCAGGGTGCCGTTCCAGGCGCCGGTGACGGTCTCGCCGGCGGGCAGGTCGAAGGCGAGCGACCAGGTGGAGACCGCGGCGTTGGTGCGGTTGGTGACGGTGTAGCTGGCCTCGAAGCCGGTCTGCCAGTTGGAGGTGACCGCGTAGGCCGCGGTCAGGCCGGTCACGCCGGCCTCGGCGTGAGCGCCTCCGGCGGAGAGCGGGACGGCGGTGAGAGCCGCGATGGTGGCGGCTGCGAGGGGCAAGGCGACGCGCCTCATGGGCGGGTACTCCTCGGTGGTGGTGGGGGTGTGGGGATGGGCAGCCGCGCGGCCTCCACAAGATGGTCCAGACCAATGCGAGTCGTCAATGGGTAAGCCGCCGGTAGGGGAAAGCTTTGCCATCTCCCGTGCTGGTCGGCCGAGTTGGCCGAGGAGTGGCTTGACCTGCCGCTACGGCCGGCTTAAGGCTCCCTTGAGCACCCGCCGGCCCCCGGTCGGCTCCGTCAGTCCCCGCGGACCGCCTCCACCGCCTCGCGCACCTCCGCCGACGCGTCCCCGGCCAGCCGCTCCAGCAGCTCGGCCGCCCCGGGCGTCCGCCAGCGCGCGACCGCGTACACCAGGTCCTCCCGCACCTCGGCCTGCGGGTGCTCCGCCAGCCGGGCCAGCGCCTCGACCGGGCCCCGCCGCCGTCGGCCGAACCAGTGCAGCAGCTCGCCGAGTTCGGCCGGGTCGCCGGGCTCCCCGGCCGCCGCCAGCCGCTCCAGCAGCACCGGCACCTTCGGCCCCGGCCGGTCGTCCGGGTGCGCCAACCGCTCCCACAGCCGCCGCCCGCCGTACCCGCCGCGCACCCGGCAGCCGAAGCAGACGCACGGCTTGGTGCCGTGCACACCGGGGGCGTACCGCCAGCCCACCCCCTGCGGCACCGTCCGCACCCGCCGCACCTCCCGGGCCGGCACCGCCCGGGGCACGAACACCTCCCACCCCAGCGGATCGTCCAACTCCCGGACCAGGCGCACCGCCTCGGCCGCCGTCACGCTCCGCTGGGCCAGCTGCGCGCGCTCCCGGTAGTGCCCCGCCAGCACCGGCTCGTGGTCGTCCAGCCGCAGGTGCACCGCCACCATCCCGCCGCCCCGGTTGCCGTGCCGCGCCAGCTCGCGCAGCCACTGGTGGGTCAGCGTGAACGAGGGCAGCACGGGAAAGCAGTACACCCCGCGCGCCCCGCCCTGCCCCCAGCTGTCCGCGCGGAGTCCGGCCCGGCGGATCCGCTGGGCGGCGGCGGCCGGGGCGAGGTGTACGAAGGTTGCCATGCTGCGGATGCTAACGCCCGGCCCCGGTCCGGGTCCTGGCCTTTTCCGTCGCCCCCGCCCGGACCAGTGCCGGCGCTACCGCGTCAGTCCTGCGGCGGCTGGTGCCACTGCGGGCCGGCCCAGTAGGGCGGGGGGTCCTGTTCGCGCTTGCCGAAGGCGGCGGAGAGGGCGAGCAGGAGCACCATGGCGGTCATCGGCCAGACCAGCAGGGCGCCGTGCGCCCCGAGTTCGATGGCCGCGCTGAACTCGACGCCCTGGCCGGCCTTCTTCGCGTTGCCGATCACGTCGGCGCCGGGGCCGAGCCAGGTGCCGAGCTTCCAGGCCAGCAGCGAGCCGGCCAGGCCGCCCAGCGCCAGGCCGCCCGCGACGGCGATGCCGCCGCCCCGGCGGCGGGTGAGCAGGAAGGCCGCCAGCGCGCAGAGCGCACCGGCACCGAGCCCGAGCAGGGCGAAGGTGCCGTCGGCACCGGCCCGCTGCTCCCCCTCGGGGTCGACGTACCGGATCGCGTCGCTGCCGGCCACCAGCATCACCCGGGGGGCGAGCCAGAGCCAGAGCGCTCCGACCACCGCGCCGACCGCCACCCCGGCCAGCGTCAGCAGCGCCCCGATCCGCAGCTCGGGCGCGAGCGGACGCCGCTCGTGGACGGGCATCGGCGGCGGCAGGTACGGGTCCGGCTGCGCGGGGTACTGCCCGCCGGAGGCCTGGGGCGGCTCGGGGGCGGAATCCGCAGGAGTGTTCGGTACGGTCACCGGCCCATCGTTTCACGAGTCGCCCCCGAAGGGTCGGGCGGCGGGGTGCCCGGGCGACGGCGGGTCAGCGGGTGGCGGCCCGGCGGTAGGCCCAGGTGGCGATCGCGAGCGAGACCAGGCCGACCGCGCCGCAGACCCCCAGGTCGCCGAGAACCGCCGCCCAGTCGGGTGCGGCGGCGAAGCTCTCCGCGAAGGCCTCGACCCCGTAGGTCGAGGGCAGCAGCCCGCGCAGCAGCAGGACGAAGCCGGGCAGCTGGTCCACCGGCAGGACCCCGAGCAGCAGCGCCGCCGACATGCCGAGCTGCCCGAGCAGGGTGGCGATCTCCTGACGGGGCGCCAGCAGCCCGCAGGCCGCACCGACCCCCGCCAGCGCCGCACCGGCGAGCGGGACCACCGCGAGCAGCACCCAGAGGTGCCCGAACGGGAGCGAGAACATCCAGGCCCCGACCCCGGCCGTGACCAGCGCGCCGGGCACGGTGAAGGAGGCGTACGCGGCGGCCGCGCCGAGCACCACGGCGGCCGGGCGGACCGGCAGCGTCGCGTAGTGGTCCAGGCCGCCGGTGGCCCGCAGCCGGCCGAAGTACTGGGCCAGCAGGTTGAGCGCGACGAAGGCGACCACCAGCACGCTGGAGCCGGCCACCACCGAACGGGCCGCCGACACGTCGCCGGGGTCGACCACGCCGCGCATCATCAGCAGGATGCCGAGCGACTGGAAGGTCGCCACGAACAGCAGCGGGATCCGGGCCACCTTGGCCCGGGCCAGCTGGGCCCGGTAGACCGCGGCCAGCGAGGGCAGCAGCCGGGCGGCCGGGGCGAGTGCGGCGGGGGCCGGTGCGGCGGCTGCGGCGAGCGGCGGGGGCACGTCGAGCACGGTCACCGGGTCGGCCTTCCAGAGGTCTGACAGGGGCTCACTTGGCCAGCCCCTCGTGGCGGCCGCCGAGCTTGAGGTACGCGTCCTCCAGGCTCGGGGTGGCCAGGGTGAAGTCGTCCAGGGCGGCGAAGGCGGGGCCGGTGGTGACGGCGGCGACCAGTTCGCGGGCCTGCTCGGGGGTGGTGCGGACGGTCCAGCGGCGGCCGGAGCGGACGGCCCTCGCGGCCAGCTCCGCCACCGCGGGGACGTCGAGCGGGGCCTGGTCGCGCCAGACCAGGTCGAGCCGGACGTCGCCGTCGACCAGGGCCTTGAGCCCGCCGGGCGTGTCGCAGGCGATGATCCGGCCCTCGTCCACCACCGCGACCCGGTCCAGCACGGTCTCCGCCTCGATCACGTTGTGGGTCACCAGCAGCACCGTGGTGCCGTGCTCGGCCCGGCGCCGGTCCAGCGCGGCCCAGACCGCGCGGCGGGCCACCGGGTCCATCCCGCTGGTGGGCTCGTCCAGCACCAGCAGCGGCCGCTCCCCCACCAGCACGGCGGCGAAGCAGGCCAGCCGGCGCTGTCCGCCGGAGAGCTTGGCCAGCGGGCGGCCGGCGATCGCGGTCAGGCCGAGCTCGGTGAGGACGTCGGCGCTCTCGCTCCGGGCCTGCGCGCGGGTCAGCCCGCGCAGCCGTCCGGTGGTCTCGGCGGCGAGCGCGACGGTCAGCTCGTCCAGCGCGGTCGACTCCTGGCCCAGGTAGCCGAGGAGCCGGGCGGCCCGCTCGGGGTACCGGACGACGTCGTGCCCGAGGATGTCGATCGAGCCGCGGTCCGGCCGGAGCAGGCCGGTGAGCTGGCGCACCAGGGTGGACTTGCCCGCGCCGTTGGGTCCGAGCAGGCCGAACACCTCGCCGCGCCGGACGTCCAGCGCGATGCCGTCGTTGGCCCGGATCTCGCCGTCCTTGCTGCGGTAGGTCTTGGCCAGGTCCCGTACGGTGCAGCACTGCCCGGCCGGGTCGTGGCCGGGACCGCCGAGATCGCCCTGCGGCGTGGGCCGTGGTGCCCGCCGGTCGGTGTCGCTCACGGTCGAAGACTCTACGCGCTGGTCCGGAGGAACCGGACAAGGGGGTTGTTTCGACTCCCTATTCCTGTGCCACCGCCAGGTCGGGGCGGGGGACGCGCTCGGCGAAGGCCTGCCAGAAGCCGGCCCGGATGGCGTACCTGTCCTGTTCGTCGATCTGGTCGTCCTTGGCCGCGAGCAGGCCGAACCGGGCGGCGTAGCGCAGCAGTTCGGAGTCCAGCCGGTGCGGGATGCGCGGGTGGTCGGCCCAGAGCGGGAGCAGTTCGGTGCCGCCGTGCAGCCGGGACAGCCAGCGCCGGGCGAAGGTGGCGCCGATCTGCTGGGCGTCGCCGGGGACGGCGGCGCTGTCCTCCTCCCGGTCGGCCCAGCGCTGTTCGGGGCTGGTGACCTCGGCCAGGGTGGGCGGCGCTGGGGTGATCCGGGCGGAGGACCAGCGCAGCACCAGCGCGGGCGGCACGGTGGGGGCCGGGCGGGTGGCCAGGTCCCTCGGGGTGGGGACGACCCGGAGCTCGGGGGCGCGCAGCGGTACGGCCGCCGGGACGCTCTCGCGCACCTGCGCCCAGCGCTCGACGAAGGCCCGGTCCAGCACCCCGCGCTCGTCGGCCTCGGCGACCAGGTCCTCGGACTGGTTGAAGTCGCCGTCCACCGGCTGGACCGCCCACAGGTGCACCACCACGCCGTGCTCCTTGGCGCAGACCATGCCGGGCAGCAGGTCGCCGTCGCCGCTGAGCAGCACCAGGTCGGCGCAGGCCCGGTTGTGGGCCAGCTCGGTGAGCTCGGCGTGCATCGCGGCGTCCACGCCCTTCTGCACCCAGCGCCCCTCGGCCCGGGTGAGCGCGCCGAGCCGGACGGTGACCCGGGGCAGGGTGCGCAGCCGGCGGTGCTCGGGCAGCGAGCGCCGGTCGGGGGCGGCGTCGAACCAGTAGATCCGCAGCAGCGGCAGACCGGTCTCCGCCTCGGCCCGTTCGGCCAGTGCGGTGGCCAGCGCGGCGTGATCCACCGTCAGCCGGGCCCGGACGGGGTCACCCGCCAGCAGGTTGGCCGTCGCACCCAGCAGGTACCCCGCGTCCACCAGGACGACGCACCGGTCCACTCCACACCACTTCCCTCCGGAGGGCCGCACCGCGCGGAGAAACGATGTGGGGGCCCGCACGGCCGCCGACGTCCCGGCGGTCGGGGCGTGCACCGCCGGTGGGCACTCTTTACCCCCCGGTCGGCGGGTGAACCGTTCCGCCCGGGCGCGGGCTGCGGCAGAACGGCCGGAGCGGTGCCGCCGGTCCTGACGGGTGTCAGTACTGGTGGCACCGCTCCGGTGCGAAGGTGGCGGGGGTGCGGTGTCAGCCCTTGAGCTCGACCGCGACCAGCTCGGCGATCTGCACGGCGTTCAGCGCCGCGCCCTTGCGCAGGTTGTCGTTGGAGAGGAACAGCGCGAGGCCGTTCTCCACCGTCTCGTCCACCCGGATCCGGCCGACGAAGGACGGGTCCTTGCCGGCCGCCTGGAGCGGGGTGGGGATCTCGGACAGCTCCACACCCGGCGCCTTGGCGAGCAGCTCGTACGCGCGCTCGACGCTGATCGGGTTGGCGAAGCGGGCGTTCACCTGGAGCGAGTGGCCGGAGTAGACCGGGACGCGCACGCAGGTGCCGGAGACCTTGAGCTCGGGGATGTCCAGGATCTTGCGGGACTCGTTGCGGAGCTTCTGCTCCTCGTCGGTCTCGAACGAGCCGTCGTCCACCAGGTTGCCCGCGAGCGGGACCACGTTGAAGGCGATCGGGCGCTGGTACACGCCCGGCTCGGTGGCCTGGACGGCCTCGCCGTCGAAGGCCAGCTGGTCGGACTGCTCGGCCAGCTCGCAGGCCTGCCGGTGCAGCTCGGCGACGCCGGCCAGGCCGGAGCCGGAGACGGCCTGGTAGGTGGTGGCGACCAAGGCGGTCAGACCGGCCTCGTCGTGCAGCGGACGGAGCACCGGCATGGCGGCCATGGTGGTGCAGTTCGGGTTGGCGATGATGCCCTTGGGGCGGTTCGCGATCGCCTCCGGGTTGACCTCGGAGACCACCAGCGGGACCTCGGGGTCGCGGCGCCAGGCCGAGGAGTTGTCGATCACGACCGCACCGGCGGCGGCGACCTTGGGGGCCAGCGCCTTGGAGGTCGAACCGCCGGCGGAGAAGATCACGATGTCCAGGCCGGAGTAGTCGGCGGTCTCCGCGTCCTCGACCGTGACCTCACCGTCCCCCCAGGGCAGGGTCTTGCCGGCCGACCGGGCCGAGGCGAACAGCCGCAGCTCCGTCACGGGGAACTCGCGCTCCGCCAGAATGCTGCGCACCACTCCACCGACCTGGCCGGTGGCGCCCACGATGCCGATCTTCATCGGGTTACTCCTCCTGTGTTGTGCTCCATCAGACTCCGCACACTCCGCCCATCATGCCTGGTCGGACGGTACGGGCGGTACGGCATTCCAGTGGGTGAACGGCCGCTGGACCGGCCGACGGCGGCCCCGGGCGGAAAACCGGCGGCGGTGGCCGCCGGACGCCCCCGATTCGCCGGTGGCGGGCCGGTCGGGAGGGAAGAATCCGACCGGCCCCGGCGGTGTCAGGCCGTCAGTTCCGCGAGTACGGCCGCCGCGGCGGCCACCGATCCGGGGTCCGCGGGCAGCAGCGGCAGCCGGACGTCCGGGGTGGGGATCCGGCCCTGGGCGTGCAGCACGCCCTTGATCACGGTCGGGTTGGGTTCGGCGAAGCAGGCGATCGAGAGCCGCGCGAGCTGGTGGCCGAGTCCGCGCGGGCCCCGGCCCGCGGCGAACTCGACGAACCGGCCGGTGGCCAGGTGGGCCGAGGCGAGGATGCCGCCGGCCGCGCCGAGCGCGAGCAGCGGGGCGAGGAAGGGGTCGTCCCCGGCCAGCACCGCGAAGTCCGGCGGCAGGTCGGCCATCAGGGCGACGGTCTCCTGGTCGATCCCGCCGACCGCGTACTTGACCCCGGCGACGTTCGGCAGGGCGCCGATCGCGCGCAGCGCGGTGGCGCCCAGCGCCTGACCGGTCCGGTACGGGATGTGATAGACGATCAGCGGCACCGGGCTGTGTGCCGCCAGCTCAGTGAAGTGCGCCAGCGCCCCGGCCTCGCCGGGGCGGGTGAAGGCGGGGACGGTGACCAGCGCTGCGTCCGCCACCCCGGCCAGCCCGCCGAGGGCATCGACCGTGCGCCGGGTGTCGTTGCCGCCCGCGCCGACGGTGAGGACCGCGCCGTACTCGGCGGCGGCCTTGGCGCAGACCTCGACCACGGTGCGCCGCTCGGCCTCGTCCAGGGTGGCCACCTCGGCGGTGGTGCCGAGCGCGACCAGTCCGGCCGCGCCCTCGGCCAGCGCCTGCCGGGCCAGCCCGGCCAGGGCGTCGACGGCGAGGGTGCCGTCCGCCGCGAAGGGGGTGATCAGCGGTACGTGGATTCCGTCCAGTTGCATGCCTCCGAGCCTGCCGCCCGTGCACCGTGCAGGTCCAGTTCACGTTTCCGACGACTCTCGTAAGCTGTACTGATGCTCGACGTCCGCCGCCTCCGGCTGCTCCGTGAACTCGCCCACCGCGGCACCATCGCCGCCGTCGCCGAGTCGCTCGCCTTCAGCCCGTCCGCCGTCTCGCAGCAGCTCTCGGTGCTGGAGCGGGAGGCCGGGGTGCCGCTGCTGGAGCGGACCGGCCGCCGGGTCGCGCTCACCCCGGCCGGGCGGAACCTGGTCCGGCACGCCGAGGCCGTACTGGAACGCCTGGAGCTGGCCGGGGCCGAACTGGCCGACGCCCGGAGCGGGTTGGCGGGCCCGCTGCGGATCGGCACCTACCCCTCGGCGGCCCGGGCGATCATCCCGGCGGCGCTGGCCGCGCTCGCCCGGGAGCACCCGGGCCTGGAGCCGATGGTGACCGAGGTGGACCCGGCGGAGGTGTCGGCGCTGCTGCGGGCCGGGGAGCTGGACGTCGCGCTGGTGCACGAGTACGACTTCGTGCCGGCCGAACCGGCGCCCGGCCTGGCGACCGAGTCGCTGTTCACCGAGGCGATGTACCTGGCCGCCCCCTCGCCCGGGACGGTCGCCGACCACCGGGAGTCGGCGTGGATCGTGGCGCCGCACGGGACGCTCTGCCACTCGATGGCCGTCCGGGCCTGCCAGGCGTCCGGTTACACCCCCAGGATCCGGCACCAGATCGACGATTTCGGCACCGTTCTGGCGCTCGTCGCGGCGGGCCAGGGAGTGGCTCTCGTCCCCCAGCTGGGAGTGGCCGACGCGCCCCCCGGAGTGGCCCTCAGCAGGCTCCCGATGGCCCGCCGGACCCGGACCGCGTACCGCGCCGGAGCAGCCCGCCATCCGGCCGTGGCGGCCTTCGTGACCGCTCTGCACACGGCGCTGCCGAGTGACCTGAGGTGCTGAACGGACCCGTGTTCAGGGGCTAGGGTGGAGCCTTCCTTCGACCCATGAGGAGCCGTCCCACCGTGGCCGACAGCTTTGTTCACCTGCATGTCCACACCGAGTTCTCGATGCTGGACGGAGCAGCGAAGAACGGCAAGCTGTTCGCGGAGGCGGAGCGGCAGGGCATGCCCGCGATCGCGATGAGCGACCACGGCAACATGTTCGGCGCGTACGAGTTCTTCCAGACCTCGAAGAAGATCGGCAGCGTCAAGCCGATCATCGGCATCGAGGCGTACGTGGCCCCGGGCTCGCGGTTCGAGAAGAAGCCGGTGTTCTGGGCGCCCGGCGGCCAGCGGCAGGTGAGCGCGGACGGCGAGGGCGGCAAGGACGTCTCGGGCGGCGGCCGGTACACCCACATGACCATGTGGGCGCAGAACGCCACCGGGCTGCGGAACCTCTTCAAGCTCTCCTCGCTCGCGTCGATGGAGGGCTACTACATGAAGCCCCGGATGGACCGCGAGCTGATCGCCGCGAACTCCACCGGGATCATCGCCACCACCGGCTGCCCGTCCGGCGAGGTGCAGACCCGGCTGCGACTGGGCCAGTACGAGGAGGCGGTCAAGGCCGCCGACGCGTACCAGCAGATCTTCGGCCGGGAGAACTACTTCCTGGAGCTGATGGACCACGACCTGTCCATCGAGCGGGACGTCCGGGACGGGCTGCTGCGCCTGGCCAAGCAGCTGGACATCCCGCTGCTGGCCACCAACGACTCGCACTACGTGACGGCCGATCAGGCCGACGCCCACGACAGCCTGCTCTGCGTCGGCGTGGGCAAGAACAAGGACGACCCGAACCGGTTCAAGTTCAACGGCAGCGGCTACTACATCAAGACGCCGGAGGAGATGCGGGCGCTCTTCAGCGAGCTGCCGGAGGCGTGCCGCAACACGCTGGAGATCGCCGACCGGATCGAGCCGTACGACGAGGTCTTCAACTACACCGACCGGATGCCGCAGTTCGACGTCCCCGAGGGTGAGACCCAGGCGTCGTTCCTGCGGCAGAAGATCAAGGCCGGCCTGCAGCACCGCTACGGCGACAACCCGAGCCAGGAGGTGCTGGACCGGATCGAGCTGGAGATGGGCGTCATCTCCCCGATGGGCTTCGACGCGTACTTCCTCGTGGTCGCCGACATCTGCCAGTACGCCCGCGACAACGGCATCCCGGTCGGCCCGGGCCGTGGTTCTGCGGCCGGGTCGATGGTGTCGTACCTGACCCGGATCACCGAGCTGGACCCGCTGGAGCACGACCTGCTGTTCGAGCGGTTCCTGAACCCCGAGCGCATCAACCCCCCGGACGTCGACATCGACTTCGACGACCGCCAGCGCGACCAGATGGTGCGCTACGTCACCGACAAGTACGGCGAGGCGTACACCGCCCAGGTGAACACCTTCGGCACCATCAAGGCCAAGGCGGCCGTGAAGGACGCCAACCGCATCCTCGGCTACCCGTTCGCGATGGGCGACCGGATCACCAAGGCGATGCCGCCGGACGTGATGGGCAAGGGCGTGCCGCTGGCCGACCTGTTCAACGACAAGCACCCGCGCTACAACGAGGGCACCGAGATCCGCTCGCTCTACGCGAACGAGCCGGACGTCAAGAAGATCATCGACACCGGCCTCGGCATCGAGGGCCTGATCCGCGGCACCGGTGTGCACGCGGCGGCGGTGATCCTCTCCTCGACCCCGCTGCTGGAACTGATCCCGCTGCACAAGCGGGACAAGGACGGCGTGATCATCACCGGCTTCGACTACCCGTCGTGCGAAGCCATGGGCCTGATCAAGATGGACTTCCTGGGTCTGCGCAACCTGGGCATCATCGACCACTGCATCAAGATCGTGAAGTCCAACCGCGGCATCGACGTCGACATCGAGAAGATCGCGCTGGACGACCCGACCACCTACCAACTGCTGGCCCGGGGCGACACCCTGGGTGTGTTCCAGCTCGACGGCGGGCCCATGCGGGCGCTGCTGAAGCTGATGAAGCCGACCGAGTTCGCCGACATCTCCGCCGTCTCGGCGCTGTACCGGCCGGGCCCGATGGGCATGAACTCGCACACCAACTACGCGCTGCGCAAGAACGCCCAGCAGGAGATCATCCCGATCCACCCCGAGCTGGAGGCCCCGCTCGCCGAGGTGCTCGGCCCCACCTACGGCCTGATCGTCTATCAGGAGCAGGTGCAGCGAGCCGCGCAGGTGCTGGCCGGCTACAGCCTCGGACAGGCCGACCTGCTCCGCCGCGCGATGGGCAAGAAGAAGAAGGAAGTACTGGAGAAGGAGTTCGTCCCCTTCCACGCGGGCTGCAAGGAGCGCGGCTACTCCGACGAGGCGATCCAGGCCGTCTGGGACGTGCTGGTCCCGTTCGCCGGCTACGCCTTCAACAAATCGCACTCGGCCGCGTACGGCCTGGTCTCTTACCAGACCGCCTACCTGAAGGCGAACTACCCCGCCGAGTACATGGCCGCCCTGCTGACCTCGGTCGCGGACGACAAGGACAAGATGGCCGTCTACCTGGCCGAGTGCCGGTCGATGGGCATCAAGATCCTCTCCCCCGACGTGAACGAGTCGGTGGAGGACTTCACCGCCGTCGGCACCGACGTCCGGTTCGGCCTCAAGGCCGTCCGCAACGTCGGCACCAACGTGATCGACTCGCTGGTACGGACCCGGAAGGAGAAGGGGAAGTACTCCTCCTTCGCCGACTTCCTGGACAAGGTCGAGCTGGTGGTCTGCAACAAGCGCACCGTCGACTCGCTGGTCAAGGCCGGCGCCTTCGACTCGCTCGGCCACACCCGGCTCTCGCTCACCACCGTGCACGAGAACGCGATCGACGCCGTCACCGGGGTGAAGAAGCAGCAGGCGATCGGCCAGGACGACCTGTTCGGCGCGATGGACAACGGCGAGGACGTGCCGACCATCGGGCTGGACTTCGAACTCTCCGACCGGGAGTGGCCGCGCAAGCAACTCCTGTCCCTGGAGCGGGAGATGCTCGGCCTGTACGTCTCCAGCCACCCGCTGGACGGCGCCGAGCACATCCTCTCCCGCAACCGCGACGTCTCGATCGCCGAACTGCTCGGCTCCGGCCGCACCGAGGGCGAGGTCCGGCTGGCCGGCCTGGTCACCGCGGTGGACCGCCGGATCAACAAGGCCGGCAACGCCTGGGCCATCATCACGCTGGCGGACCGGGACGGCTCGGTCGAGGTGCTGTTCTTCCCGGCCGCCTACAACCTGATGTCCGACCAGATGGTCGAGGACAACGTGATCTCCGTGCGCGGCCGGCTGAACGAGCGCGACGGCTCGCTCAGCATCTTCGGCCAGGAGATCACCAGCCTGGACATCTCCTCCGCCGAGCACGGCGGCAAGCCGCCGATCCTGATCACCGTCGCGACCGGCCGGGTGAACCCGGAGATGATCGCCGAGTTCAAGGGCACCCTGCGCTCGCACCCCGGTGACGTCCCGGTCCGGCTGCTCACCACCGGCCGCGACAAGAACGTCCTGTACGAGCTGGGCTTCCTGGTCAACCCGGACAACGGCGCCTTCGCCTCCGAGGTGAAGACCCTGCTAGGGCCCTCCGCCTGGAGCAACGCCTAGTCGGCTTCAGGTCCGTGACGGCGGATCAGCCGCACGGACCTGAAGCCCTGGCGCCCTGCGACTACGGCAGCGGGTAGCCGCCGACGCCCGCGTAGACGGTGTCGGCGACCTTGCGCTCCACCTCGGCGCCGTCGGACGGGTGGTTGACGACCTGGCCCTGCCACACCAGGGTGGTGGAGCCGCCGCCGTCCATGTTGAGGGCGTCGATGACGCCCAGGTCCTGCATCAGGACGGCCAGTTCGAGCAGGGTGGCGCCCTTGCTGACGGCGTCCCTGCCGTCGACGGTGACCAGGACGGTGCGGCCGAAGCCGTCGGTGCCGACCGCCGTCCGGGGCTCGGCGGCGGGCGTCCCGGCCGGCTGGGTGTAGCTGACCGCGCCGTTGCGCAGCAGCAGGTCGCCGCCCGGGCTGACGTACATCGAGGGGTCGAGGGCGAGCTGGTCGCCGAAGCGGGTGTCGGTCACCGTCTCGGGGAGTTCGAGCCCGGTGCCCTTCGGCGCGTTGGTGCGGAGCCAGCCGGCCGCGTCCCCGATGCCCTGGAGGATGCGGTGGCCCGCCCGGACGGTGCGCCCGCCCCGGTTGGACTTCTCGCACGTGCTGCCGACCGCCGGGGCCGAGTCGTAGCAGGCGGTGACCACGTTGTCGGCGTCGAGGTCGAGCTCGATGCCCTCGTCCGCGCTGATCGGCCCCTGGATCTTCCCGCCCGGCTTGTCCGGGTCGTTGGCCTCGACGGTGTACGCCGTGGTCGGGGTCGGCCCGCCGTACTCCGGGGTGAAGGAGATGATCTCCGACAGGTCGAAGCAGGTACCGTCCACGATGGTCTCGCCCGACTCCCGGCCCTCGCAGTGGGCGTTGCGTCCGGGCACCCGGTTGATGCCGTCCAACTGCCGTGCCGGGACAGCGGAGTTCTTCGGCCTGACCGTCAGCGCGGTGCTGAGCTCGGTGATGTAGAGCCGCCCGTGCTGGAGCACCAGTGCGGAGCCGACCGGCTTGGCGCCCTTGCCCTTGGCCGCCTCGCTGAGCAGCTTGCCGCCGCTGACCAGGACACCGCCGACGTCCCCGTCGAAGGTGTTCGTCCCGGGGTTCTTCATCGCGCCGTCGAAGAAGGACGCGTTGACCCCCACCCGGGGCCGGCGGAGCGCGTTGACGGACACGCCGTCGTGCATCGCGGAGGTGGTCTCGGAGGTGGCCAGCCCGGTACCGAAGGCACCCTTGAGGGCGAGCGGCGCCTCGTTCGGGTCGATCACCACCACGTTGACGATCCACGGACCCTGGCTGCCGCCCGCGTACGCGGTGCGGACGATGCCCGGGGCACTGAGGTCGACCGTCTTCACGGTCGCGCCGGACTCCAGCAGGGCGAGGGTCAGACCGGTCGGCGCGGCGACCGCCTGCGGGGCGGAGACCGGGACGGCGACGACGGAGGCGGCGACGGCGAGCGCGACGGCGCCCCGCTTGGCGGTGTGCTTCACGACGCGCTCCCCGAGGTGCACAGGCTCGTCCCGAGGACCAGCCGGTGCGAGCTGAAACTCTTGGTGTACGGCATCGGGAGCACGGTGCTGTCCGACCTGAGCACCACGAACTTGCCGTAGGTCCTGCCGTCGTCGTTCCAGGTACCCGTGTAGTCCTTCTCCGGGTAGAAGCAGGCGTGCCTGTCGGTGTAGTTGGCGACCGAGACCACCCGGTTGTTCCGGTCCGCCCCGTACTCCGGGTCGTCCGTCCGCGAGACGGTCATCTCACCGCGGCCGCCCGGCTCGGTGAACAGGCAGAGCTCGCCGTTCGCGCAGCGCTCGAAGCCGGTGAAGCAGCCGGCCTTGGACTTGGCCAGCTTGTGCGAGCTGGCCTGGCCGTTCAGGTCCGTGGCGGTGAGTTCGACCAGGTTGCCCCGGTAACCGGGGCGCAGCGCCTGGACCTTGCCGCCGTAGTAGGTGTTCTCGTAGACGCAGGCCCAGTACTGGGTGTTGTTGTGCACCGAGTCGACCTCGTTGTCCCACCCGGTCGGGTAGACCTGGACCGGGGCCTCCGGGCCGGAGGTGTGGACCGCCCCCGCGCCGTTGGCTTCGATGTAGACGCAGAGGCGGTCGGCGGCACAGCTGCCGCTCCAGTCGGCCGCCGCGCTGGCGCCGGTGGCGGCCAGCGAGGAGAGCAGGAGCGTCACGAGCGAGATGCCCGCGACGATCCATGCCAGAGTTCGTTTCTTCACGTAAAGCCCCCCATGAGTCGTCCGCCTGTTCACCGGCGGAGCGCTGCGAGAGCTTATCGATCATCAGATCCGCCCCCTTGGCGGGGGGCGGACCCGTGAACTACCGGCCCGCCAGCGGGAGCTGGACCACCAAGTGGGCGCCCCGGCCGCCGGGGGGCTCGACCGCCGCGACGGTGCCGCCGAGCGAGGTGGCGATGGTGCGGGCCAGGGCGAGGCCCAGGCCTGCGCCGCCGGCCGAGCGGGCCCGGTCGGTGTCCAGGCGGACGAAGCGGTCGAAGACGCGCTCGCGGTCGGCGGCGGGTATGCCGGGGCCGTCGTCGGCGACGGTGAGCTCGGCCCGGCCGTCGGCGGTGCGGAGGGTCACGGTGACCGTGCCGGCCGCGTGCCGGGCCGCGTTGTCCAGCAGGTTGCGCAGCAGCCGGCCGACCAGGACCTCGCGGCCGGGGACGGTGGCCTCGGCCAGTTCGCCGTGGCAGGTCAACCCCGGGTCGGTGACCGCCCGTTCGGCCAGCTGCTCGGCGACCAGGTCGTGCAGCGCGACGGTGCCCCCGGCCTCCCGACCCTCCTCGGTGTCGGCCAGCAGCAGCAGGTCGTCGGCGAGCTGCTGCAGGCGCTCGGTGTCGGTCAGCGCCCCGGCCACCACGGCGGGCCAGTCGGCCTGCTGAGGGTGGGTCAGCGGGACCTCGAGCGAACTGCGCAGGGCGGCCAGCGGGCTGCGCAGCTCGTGCGAGGCGTCGGCGACCAGCCGGCGCTGCTCGCCGAGGGCCCGCTCCAGCCGCCCGAGCGTGACGTTGGTGGTCTCGGCCAGCCGGGCGATCCCGTCCCGGGCCCTGGGCACCGGCACCCGCCGGTCGAAGGCGCCGTCGCCGATCACCGCCATCTGCCGCCGGATCGCCTCCACCGGGCGCAGCGCCAGGCCGGTGACCAGCCAGGCCATCAGGGCCACGAAGATCGAGCCGCCGGGGGCGACGTACCAGGCGAGCAGCCGGGTCACGGTGGCGCTGGTCCGCTCGGCCTGGGCGGTGTCGACCAGGGTGTAGACGGAGAGCTGCTGGTCGGGCAGGCCGGCGATGCCGGAGTACTGCTGCAGCTGGGCACTGGTGAAGGTGTCGGCGGTCCGGGCGCGGTAGAACTGCAGCGAGTTGCCGGTCGGTTCGGGCAGACCGAAGGCCGCCCCGGCGTCGGACGGGAAGTCGAGGGTGACGGGCCGGAAGAACGGGTCGGCCCCCTCCGGCGGTGGAAGGTAGGGGCCGACCGGGTCCAGCCCGAAGGAGAGCCCCTTGCTCCGGGGGTCCGTCAGCCCGAACGAGCGCAGCCAGCGCCCGTCCTCGGCCAGCACCACGTAGGGGTCGTTCTGGTACGCCTCCTCCGGGGTACCGGGGATCTTGACCGAGACGTTCTCGTACGCGGTGAACGCCCGGTCCATGGCGTGCAGTTGCAGGCTGTCCTGGACCGCCCCGCCGACCAGGACGGCGGCCACCCCGAAGGCGATCGCGGCGGCGACCAGCGAGGCCAGGGCCGCGCGGGCCCGGACCCCGAAAGCGAACCTGCGGCGCTCACTCATCGCCGGCCGCCAGTCGGTAGCCGATGCCGCGCAGGGTCTCGATCGAGCAGTGCGCGCCCGCGGCGGCCAGCTTGCGGCGCAGCGCGGCGACGTACACCTCGACGATGTTGACGTCCCCCCGGAAGGCGGAGTCCCAGACCGCGTCCAGGATGTCGGTCTTGGGCACCGCCTGGCCGGGGCGGCGGGCCAGGCACTGGAGCACGCCGAACTCCTTGGCGGTCAGCACCAGTTCGACCCCGCCGACGGTGCAGCGCCGGGCCGCCGGATCGATCCGCAGGTCCGCCAGGGTCAGCACCAGCGGCCGGGCGGTGGCCTCGCGGCGCAGCAGTGCGCGCAGCCGGGCGGTCAGCACCAGGTACGAGAAGGGCTTGCTGAGGAAGTCGTCGGCGCCGCAGTCGAGCGCCTCCGCCTCGTCGTACTCGCCGCTCTTCGCGGTGAGCATCAGAATCGGCACCGAATTCTCCTCGCGGCGCAGCTCCTGGCAGACCCGGAATCCATTCAGACCGGGCAGCATCAGGTCCAGCACCACGGCGGAATACTCACCGCCCCGGGCCCTTTCCAACCCGGTCAGACCGTCTCCGACCACGTCGACGGCATAGCCCTCGGCCCGTAGTCCCTGGCTGAGCGACTGTGCCAGCCGCTCCTCGTCCTCCACCATCAGCAGGCGCATCAGGCCAGCGTAGAGCAGTTCGGCGATATGTAAAGCACGCTGCCCGTTATGGCAAGAAGGTCCTTTCTGAACAAATCTTCAGCTTCGTTCAGAATTCCTTCAGCACGATTTCCCTAGCGTCGCCGAAGTGAATAGCGAGCGATGGATCAAAGCACCGCCCCGGCATTCCTGGATTCCCGTCGTCCCGGTTTTCGTATTTCATCTGCTGCTCTCCGTGCCCCGGCAGTGGCGGATGGAGACCAGCGGGTTCGACCTGGGCATCTTCGAGCAGGGCGTCCGGGCCTACGCCGGGCTGACGGCACCGGTCTCCACCCTGAAGGGGGCCGGGTTCAATCTGCTGGGGGATCATTTCAGCCCGCTGCTGGTGCTGTTGGCGCCGGTCTACCGGCTCGTCCCGGCGGCGGCCACGCTGCTGGTGGTCCAGGCGCTGCTGTTCGCCCTCTCCTGCGTACCGGTCACCGGGCTGGCGGTCGAGCGGCTGGGGCGGTGGCGCGGGGTGGCCGTGGGGTCGGCGTACGGGCTGTCCTGGGGGCTGTGCCGGGCGGCCCGGTTCGACTTCCACGAGGTGGCGCTGGCCGTGCCGTTGATCGCCTGCGCGGTGGCGGCGCTGGCCCGCGGGCGGTACCGGGCGGCGGTCTGCTGGGCGCTGCCGCTGCTGCTGGTCAAGGAGGACCAGGGGCTGATACTGGCCGGGATCGGCGTGTACGTCTTCTGCCGGGGGCGCCGCCGGTTGGGCGCCGCGGCCGTACTGGCGGCGGTGGCCGGCACCCTGCTGGCGGTCCTGGTCGTGGTGCCCGCGCTCAACCCGGGCGGGGTCTGGACCTACGGCTCGAACGGCGGCTGGCAGGGCGACCCGCTGACCCGGCTGCTGCTGCCCTGGCCCAAGTGGGGCACGGTGGCGCTGCTGCTGGCGCCGACCGCGTTCGTGGCGCTGCGCTCGCCGCTCGCCCTGCTGCTGGTGCTGCCGCTGGCCTGCCGGTTCTGGACCCCGGCCCCGACCTACTGGAGCGCGGGGCAGCACTACAACGCGGTGCTGATGCCGGTGCTCTTCCTCGCCCTGGTGGACGGGCTGCACCGGCTCCGGGCCGGTACCGCCGTCCCGCGATGGCGCCGCCGGGTGGTCGCGGCGGTGCCCGCACTGGCCCTGGCCTTCGCCCTGGCACTCGCACCGCTGCCCGACCCGGCCGGGCCGAGCACCGCCGTACGGGACGCCCGGCGGACCCTCGCCGTGATCCCCGACGGCGCGACCGTGGCCGCCGCCAACCGGCTGGCGCCGCAGCTCACCGACCGCTGCACCGTCTCGCTCTTCCCGTACCTGACCTTCCCCGGCGCCACCGGGCCGAGCTGGCGCCCCGAGGCCCGCTGGGTGGCGGCCGAGGACCGGCCCGGCGACTTCCCGGTGCCGCAGTCCGAGCAGCTCGCCCTGCTGGCCGCCCTGCCGGGGGCCGGCTACCGGGTGGCGGCCACCGGCGGCGGTGTCACGGTCTACCAGTGGACGGGCAACTGACGGCGGGTCACTCCGGTCGGACGCCGGCCAGCCGGAGGAAGCGGGCCACCAGCGGGCCGGGGTCGTCCCGCCGCCAGGCGGCCGCGACCACGGTGCCGGGTGCGGCGCGGGCGGGGCCCGCCTCGAGCCGGCGGTAGGCGACGCCGCCGATCCGGATCCGGCGGATGCCGGCCGGGGCGATCGAGACGCCGAGACCGGCCCCGACCAGGGCGGCGACCGTCTGCCACTCCACCGCCCGCTGCCCGAGCCGGGGTTCGAAGCCCTCCTCGCGGCAGAGCCGCAGGATCCGCTCGTGCACCGTCGGCCCGGCCTCGCGGGGCAGCAGGACGAACGGGTCGTCCGCCAACCCGGCCACCGGGACGGCCCGGCGGGCCGCGAGCGGATGCGCGGCGGGCAGCACCGCGACCAGCTCCTCGGTCAGGACGGTCGCGGTCGCCAGACCCGGCGCGTCCGCCCCGGCCGGGGGTTCGCGCAGCAGCCCGACGTCGATCGCCTGCTCGCGCAGGGCGACCAGCTGGGGCGCGGTGGTCAGCTCGCGGAGCTCCAGCTCCACCCCGGGGTACTGCTCCCGGTGGGCCCGCAGCAGACCCGGCAGCACGGTCAGCGCGAGCGAGGCGGAGAAGCCGATCCGCAGCCGCCCGACCTCGCCGCTGCCGGTCCGCCGGGCCGCGTCCAGCCCGTCCGCGATCCCGTCCAGCGCCCGCCGGGCGGCGGGCAGCAGCTCCTGGCCCGCCGGCGTCAGACCGACCCCGCCGGGCCCCCGGGTGAACAGCGGGTGCCCGACCCTGGTCTCCAGCCGGCGGATCTGCTGGCTGAGCGGCGGCTGGGCGATGCCGAGCCGTTCGGCCGCGCGGCCGAAGTGCAGTTCCGCCGCCAGGACGGTGAAGGCGTGCAGTTGCTGGAGTCCGAGCTCGGGGCGATCCATATCCCCAGAGGTATCACAGCAGCCCTTCCGGGCTATTGGACATATCGGCGGAGCCTGCCTAGCTTCGGCCCCATGACCGAACGACGCGTGATCCTCAGTGGCTCCACCTTCGAGGAGGAGATCGGCTACGCCCGGGCGGTGGTCGACGGCGACCGGGTGCACGTCTCCGGCACCACCGGCTTCGACTACCGGACCATGACCATCGCCGAGGGCGTGGTGGAGCAGGCCGAGCAGTGCCTGCGCAACATCGCCGAGGCGCTGGCGGAGGCGGGCTGCTCGTTCGCCGACGTGGTCCGGGTCAGGTACCTGCTGCCCGACCGGGCGGACTTCCCGCCGTGCTGGCCCGCCCTGGGCCGCGCCTTCGGCGATGTCCGCCCGGCGGCCACCATGCTGGAGTGCGGCCTGGCCGACCCCCGGATGCGGATCGAGATCGAGGTGGACGCCCGGCGCGCCGACGCCGGGCGCTGACGGCGGGTCAGCCGTCGACCGGCAGGCCGGCCGGCTCCTTCACCCGCTTCATGATGATCTGCGAGTTCACCTCGGTGACCCCGGCCAGCGTGGTCAGCCGCTCGATCCAGAGCCGCTCGTACGCCTTCAGGTCCTCGACCGCGATCCGGAGCAGGCAGCCGGGGCTGCCGAACAGGCGGTACGCCTCGATCACGTCGGGGATCTCCTGCAGGGCGGCCTCGAACGCCTCGACCGCCTCCCGCTCCCGGCGCACCTCGACCGAGACCAGCACCTCGAAGCTCCGGCCGACCGCCTCGGGGTCGATCACGGCGCGGTACCCCTGGATCACCCCGTCCTGCTCCAGCTGGCGGACCCGGCGCATGCAGGGCGAGGGCGTCAGCCCGACCCGCTGGGCCAGCTCCTGGTTGCTCAGCCGCCCGTCGCGCTGGAGCTCGCGCAAGATATCCCTGTCGATCTGATCCATCACCCGATCATATTGCGCGTTCAGGGCCGAAGGGGGCAAGAATTCGCGATCGCATTGCTCGCCGAATCACCTATTCTTGCTGGTGAGCGTTCCGCCACCCGCGGAGACCAACAGGCAGCCCGGCCCCGGCAAACAGTCGGTGTCGGGCTGCTCCCCTTTCAGGAGGCGCCCCATGGCCCGGATCGTCGTGATCAGCACCGGTGGGACCATAGCCAGCCGCTGGCAGGGTTCGGGCTTCGCCGCCGACGCCGACGGCAGCGAGGTGATGGCCACCGCCGCCGTCCCCGAGGGCGTCAGCGTCGAGGTGGTCGACCTGTTCAGCGTGAACAGCCCCCGGCTGACCAGCCGGCACCAGCTCGAACTGCTGCACACCGTGCACCGGGTGCTCCGGGACCCGGGCGTGGACGGCATCGTGGTCACCCACGGCACCGACACCCTGGAGGAGTCGGCCTTCCTGCTCGACCTGCACCACCGCGACCAGCGCCCGGTGGTGCTCACCGGCGCGCAGCTGCCGCTGGACGCCGCCGACGGCGACGGCCCCGGCAACCTGCACGACGCCCTGCTGACCGCCGCCACCGCCCGCGGCCTCGGCGTCCTGGTCGTCTTCGACGGCGAGGTGCACGCCGCCCGGGGCACCGTGAAGACCCAGACCGTGGCGGCGAACGCGTTCGCCGACCCCTCCGGTGACCGGCTCGGCGACGTCGGCTTCGGCCGCGCCCTGATCATGCGTCAGCCCGAGCGGCCGACCCCGCTCGCCCTCCCCGCCGCCGGCGCCGTCCCGCCCCGGGTCGACATGGTGATGCACCACTCCGACGCCGACCCGGTCCTGTTCGAGGCGGCCATCGCCGCCGGGGCCCGGGGCGTCGTGCTGGTCGCCACCGGCGCGGGCAACGCCACCCCGGAGTTCGTCCGGGCGGTTGCCGCCGCCACCGCCCGGGGCGTGCTGGTCGCCCTCACCACCCGGGTCCAGTCGGGGCCGGTGACCGAGATCTACACCCACGGCGGTGCGGTCGACCTGGTCGCCGCCGGCGCGGTGCCGACCGGCACGCTGCGGGCCGGCCAGTCCCGGGTCGCGGTGCTGGCCGCCCTGCTCGGCGCGACCGACCCGGCGGAGCGCACCGGGCTGCTGCGGCACGCGCTGGCCGCGCGCAGCAGCGCCCTCACCCACGCCTGAGCCCCCGTCCGCCCCGGGCAGCGGCTGCCCGGGCCGCGGGCCGGGAACCCGTCCGAATACTGTGGCGTCATCCGTTCCAGGACCGATGACGCAGCACAGAGGACAGCCGCATGCCGCAGCAGCAGAACGCCGCCGAGCGCGAACCCGACCGGGCCGAGACCATCCTGCGGGTCTTCGACCAGGCCTTCGGCCGGCTGCTGGCCGAGGACCCGGCCGCGTTCCGGGTGAAGTTCCGCAAGATGGCGGCCTCCGCCTTCGCCTTCTACCGGGGCACCGCCGGGCTGTACTACGCCGACCTGACGACCCCTCCGTTCGCCGCCTACGGCGCCCCGTACCTGGACGAGCGGACCAGCCGGGTGTGGATCCACGGCGATCTGCACGCGGAGAACTTCGGCACCTACCTGAACGCCGAGGGCCGGCTGGTCTTCAACGTCAACGACTTCGACGAGGCGTACGTCGGCGCCTTCACCTGGGACGTCCAGCGGCTGGCCGCCAGTCTGGCGCTGCTCGGCTACGCCAAGGCGCTCTCCGACACCACCATCACCGAGCTGGTCCGCGCCTTCGCCACCGCCTACCGGGACCGGATCGCCGCCCTCGCGGCGGGCGGGCCGGCCGAGGCGTACACCCTGGACACCGCCGAGGGGCCGCTGCTGGAGACGCTGCGCCGGGCCCGGCTGCAGACCCGGGTCGCGCTGCTGGAGCACGACACCGTGGTCGAGGGGTACGAGCGCCGGTTCCGCTCCGGCGGCGGGGCGCTCCCGCTGGAGCCGGGTCTGCGGGACGAGGTGCTGGCCGCGTTCGCGGCGTACCTGGCCACCCTGCCGCCGACCTCCCGGGCCCGGCCGGAGGCGCTCCGGGTCAAGGACGTGGTCGGCCGCCGGGGCATCGGCATCGGCAGCGCCGGTCTGCCCTCCTACAACGTGCTGCTGGAGGGCCACACCGACGCCCTGGAGAACGACGTCATCATCTACCTGAAGCAGGGTCAGACCCCGGCGGTCTCCCACCACGTCACCGATCCGGCGATCCGCGGCTACTTCCAGCACGAGGGCCACCGGACGGTGATCTCCCAGCGCGCGCTCCAGGCGCACAGCGACCCGTGGCTGGGCTGGACCACCCTGCGCGGGCAGGGGATGCTGGTGGCCGAGGTCTCCCCCTACGCGGCCGACCTGGACTGGACCGACCTCACCGAGCCCGCCGACCTGCTCGCCGTGGTCACCCACCTCGGCCGGGCCACCGCCGGGATGCACGCCGCCGCCGACGAGTCCTCCAGCGGGCACGGCCTGGTGCCGTTCTCCACCGAGCACGCGATCGACCGCGCGATCGGCGACGACACCGCCGACTTCGCCGAGATGCTGGTCACCTTCGCCCACAGCTACGGCGACCGGGCCCGCAGCGACCACCAGATCTTCGTCGACCTGTTCCGCAACGGCCGTATCCCCGGCCTGGGTTGAGCCGCCGTACCGGTGCCGCCCGGTCGGGCGGCACCGGTACGGACGGGCGGGTCAGCCCTTCGGGTAGGCGTACCCCGCCGCCGCCGGGGCCCGGTGGGCCGGTTCGGCCACGGCGAGGCCGCCGGTGGCGCCCTTGGCCGGCCTGAGGATGTACGCCTGCCGGGTGGGGGCCTCGGCGAGGTCGGAGAAGGCCATCGGGACGCCGAGGATGTTGAGGGCCGCGGTCCGGTGGTGCGCCGCCGCGATCCCCTCCCGGGTCAGGTCCTTGGCCGCGCACGCGGCGGTGAGCGCCTCCGCCGCCACCTGGATCGCCGACCAGCCGCTCGCCACCCCGCTGTCGACGGGGGCGCCGGGGTACTTGGCCTGGTACTCCTGCACCAGCACCCGCATCGCGGGCAGCTCCGCGCTCACCGGCGGGATCGCGCTGACCACGGCCAACTGCCGCTCCAGCGCCGGGCCGACGGCGGTGTCGAGCAGCTGCGGGGCGAAGCCGGGGGCGCTGCTGAGCACCGGCACGGCCAGCCCCTGCCCGGCCGCCGCCCCGACCAGCGCGGCGGTCTGCTTCGGCCCCGCGCTGATCAGCACGGCCTTCACCCCGGCCTGCCTGAGGGCCGAGACCTGTGCGGTCAGGTCCTGGTCGGTCGGCTTGATCCGCTGCTCGACCAGGGTCAGCTTCCCCTGTGCGGCCGCGTACTTGGAGCCGGCCAGCGCGTTCTCGCCGTACTCGCCCTCGAAGTACACGTGCCCGATCCGGTCGCCCGGCACCAGCCCGGCCGTCCGGGTGAGGTAGTCGACCCCGGTGATCATGTCGACGTCGTAGGTCGAGCCGACCACCTGGATGTACGGCTGGCCGAGCATGGTGGAGGGCCAGGCCATCGGCAGCGCGAGCAGGTGCCGGTCGTTCAGCTCCTGCCTGATCGCCGCGACCACCGGGGAGCCGACCACCTGGGTCAGCACGGCGGTGTCCGGCTGGAGTTCGGTGAAGGCGGCGACGGCCTTCTGCACGTCGTAGCCGTGGTCCTTCACCACGATCCTGACCTTGCGCCCGCAGATGCCGCCGGCGGCGTTGGTCTGGTCGGCCCAGAGCTGCTGGGCGTTGACGATGCTCTTTCCCAGCGAGGCGTACGGGCCGGTCAGGTCGGTGAGGGCGGCCAGCGTGATGGTGGAGCCGGTGACGCCGGGGCCGGTCCGCACCCCGTCCGTGCCGACGGTGGCATCGGCCGGGCCAGCCTTGGTGGAGCAGGCGGTGGCGGTGAGGGCGAGTACCGCGACTGCGGCGGCCAGGCGAGTGGTTCTCACGGGGTCTGCTCCTGAGGGGTGTCGAGGGTGGTGAGCGTCGTGCGGGCCGGGCGGGGGCGTCGCCGGGCCAGCCCGGCGAGCCCCTGCGGGGCGAGGGTGAGGACGAGCACGATGGCGGCGCCGTACAGGTAGCGGGCCGCCTCGCCGGGGGTGGGGCCGGCCGATCCGGAGCCGGCCGGGGCGAGCAGCGGCAGGTCGTCGGCGTAGCCGGTGAGCACCTGCGGCAGCAGGGTGACCAGGACGGCTGCGGCCGCCGCGCCGCCGACCGAGCCGAGGCCGCCGATCACGATCATGGCGAGGTAGTCGATCGAGAGCACCAGGCCGAAGGTCTCCGGGACCACCCGCCGGAACACCAGCGCGAGCAGTGCGCCGCCCGCCCCCGCGTACAGGCAGGAGACCACGAAGGCGGCCGAGCGGTAGCGGGCCACCGGTACGCCCATCACGGCCGCCGCGACCTCGCTGTCCCGGACCGCGCCGAGGGCCAGGCCGGGGCGGCCGCGGAGCAGGTTCCGGGCCGTCAGCAGGGCGATCGCCACCAGGGCGAGGCCGAAGTACCAGAGCCGCTCCAGGCCACCGAACGGCACCCCGAGCACCAGCAGCCCCGACGGCGACCCGTCCGCCAGCGCGAAGCCGAACAGCTCCATCGGCGCCACCGAGCGGCCGTTGTAACCACCGGTCACCGCATGGGCGTTGAGCATCACGTGCTGGCCGATGAAGACCAGCGCCAGGGTCGCCACCCCGAGGTACATCCCGCGCAGCCGGCCGGCGATCGGGCTCAGCAGCCCGCCCGCCGCCCCGGCCAGCGCGACGGCCAGCACGAAGGCGAGCAGCGGCGGCAGCCCCAGCCCGGTCAGCCGGGCGGGGCCGGTGCCGCCCGGGCGGCCGGAGAACCAGACGTAGCCGTACGCGCCGACGGCGAGGAAGAAGGCGTGCCCGAGCGAGAGTTGACCGGTGGTGCCGGTCAGCAGGCTCAGCCCGACCGCGCCGATCACGGCGGCCATCGCGAACAGTCCACTCTGCAGCCAGAACCCGGTCGCGTAGAACGGCAGCGCCAGCAGCACCAGCGCTCCCGGCAGCAGCAGCGCGCCCGGCCCGCCGACGGCCCGCTTGAGGAGGTCAGACACGGGACAGCTCCTTCGATCCGAACAGCCCGTTCGGCCGGACCAGCAGCACCAGCAGCATCACCAGGTACGGCGCGACCTCCGCCAACCCCGTTCCCAGGCCGCTCAGTTGCTCCTGGTACCCGGCGGCCAGCGCACTGCTCAGGCCGATCACCAGGCTGCCCGCGAGGGCCCCGACCGCCGAGTCCATGCCGCCGAGGATGGCGGCGGGGAAGGCGGCCAGCGCGATCTGACCGGTGGTCCGGTCCAGCCCCGGCGCCGGGAAGGCGGCCAGGAAGACCGCCGCCACCGCGGCCAGCGCCCCGGCCAGGCACCAGGCGGCGAGCCTGACCCGGTGCAGCCGGATGCCCATCAGCACCGCGGCCTCCTGGTCAGCGGCGGCCGCCCGCATCGACAGGCCCCAGCGCGACCGGCGGAACAGCGCGAAGACCCCGCCGATCAGCACCACCGAGACCACGATCCCGGCCAGTCGCGCGTGCGTGACGGCCACTCCCCCGACCCTGGTCACCGCGTCGCCCCAGGGGTCGCCTGTGCTCAGGAAGTCGGCCCCGATCCGCTGGTCGAGCGCGGTCACCAGCAGCAGGTCGACCCCGATGGTGAGGATGGTCAGCGCGTGCGCCTCCGCGCCGCGCAGTCCGCGGGCGGCCAGCGTGTGCAGCAGCCCGGCGGCCGCGCCGGCGGCGAGCGCGCCGAGCAGCACCGCGAGCGGGAAGCCGACCGCCTGATGGGTGGTCGCGACCGTCCAGCCGCCGAGCAGCAGGATCGAGCCGTGGGCGAAGTTCATCACCCCCGAGGCCTTGAAGACCACCACGAATCCGAGCGCGATCAGCGCGTACACGGAGCCGAGGGCCAGGCCGTTCAGCACCGTTTCGGCGAACTTGGTCATGCGCTCTCCTCCTGCTCTTCCTGCCGGCCGAGGTAGGCCCGGACCACCTCGGGGTCCTGCTGCACCCGCTCGGGCGGGCCGTCGGCGATCCGGCGGCCGAAGTCCAGCACGGTCACGGCGTCCGCGAGCCGCATCACCATCCCCATGTCGTGCTCGACGATCAGGATCGAGATGCCCAGCTCGGCCCGGACGGCGGCGATGATCGCGGCCATCGACAGCCGCTCGGTCGGGTTCATCCCGGCCACCGGCTCGTCCAGCAGCAGCAGGCGGGGCTCCATGCACAGCGCCCGGGCCAGCTCCACCCGCTTGCGGTCGCCGTACGACAGCGGTGCGACCGGCCGGTCGAAGTGCTCCGCGATCCCGAGGAAGTCGGCGATCTCGTGCGCCCGTCGGCGGTGCCGCCGCTGCTCCCGGACGGCCTTCGGCAGCCGCAGCGCGGTGCTCGCGAAGCCGGCCCGGCCGAGGCCGTGCCGCCCCAGCATCAGGTTGTCGGCCACCGTCCCGGTCGTGAGCACGATGTTCTGGAAGGTCCGCGCCACACCGAGCCCGGCGATCCGGTGCGGGGCGAGCGCGGTCAACTCCCGGCCGTCGTAGCGGACCGCGCCTCCGGTGGCCCGGTAGACGCCGGAGAGCACGTTGAAGCAGGTGGACTTGCCGGCCCCGTTCGGGCCGATCAGCGCGTGGATCGAGCCCGGTGCCACGGTGAACGAGACCTGGTCCAGCGCGGTCAGTCCGGCGAACCGGACGGTGACCCCCTCGACCCTCAACTCCGGTACGGCGGCGGTCATCCGGTCCACCTGCCGAGCTTCGCCCGGTGGGTGCCGACGGCGGCCGATTCGCTCCCGCCCAGGTACAGCCGGCGAACCTCGTCGCTGGCCGCCAACTCCGCTGCGGTGCCCGCCAGTCGGACCACCCCGTGCTCCAGCACCGAGGCCAGGTGGGCGATCCGCAGCGCGACCGCCGCGTTCTGCTCGACCAGCAGCACCGAGGTGCCGGCGGCGTTGATCCGCTGCACGATCCCGGCGATCCGCTCCACCATCATCGGGGCCAGCCCGAGCGAGGGCTCGTCCAGCAGCAGCACCCTGGGCTCGGCCATCAGGGCCCGGCCCATCGCGAGCATCTGCTGCTCGCCGCCGGACATCAACCCGGCGGCCTGGCGGCGGCGTTCGGCCAGCACCGGCAGCAGCTCGTAGACCCGGTCCCGGGCCGCGCGCCGCTCGGCGGCGCTGCGCCGGCCGAGCCCGAGGCTGCCCGCGCGCAGGTTCTCCTCCACCGTCAGGTCGGCGAAGACCCGTCTTCCTTCCGGTACCTGGACCACTCCGGCGGCCACCGCCCGGGCCGGGTCGCCGGTCAGCGGGATACCGTCGAGGGCGATGCCACCGCCGTCCACGGCGCCCCGGTGCAGGGCCAGCGTGCCGGAGACGGCCCGCAGCAGGGTGCTCTTCCCCGCGCCGTTGGAGCCGAGCACGGCGGTGATCCGCCCGGCCGGGACTTCCAGCGAGACACCGCGCAGGGCCTGGACGGCGCGGCCGTAGGCGACCTGGAGGCGGTCGATCCGGAGTGTTCCGGCCCGATCGGTCGGGGGGCTCGAAGTCGGGGGACTCACAGGGGTTCTCCTCGGTGCCGGCCCGGCCGGTGCCAGCGCACCGGCCGGGCCGTACGGTCGACGGTCGGCGTACGCGAGCGGGTGGGTCAGGGGACCAGACGGCAGCCGGTGCGGGTGGCGTGCGCGGGGTCGAGCACATTGGCCACCTCGTGCAGCGTCTCCGGGTTGACCTGCATGGTGGCGTGTTGGGAGATGTCGGCCCAGCAGAGGTCCTGGACCAGCACGTTGCGCACGTTCGGACCGCTCAGGAACTGGGAGTCGACCGGGGTGGCGACGAAGTCGTACCGGGTCGCGATCACCGTGTACTCGACCCCGGGCACGGTGTCCCCGCCCGCGTTGGTGGCGGCCAGGAACGGCGAGCCGACGGTCTGGTCCAGGCAGGCCGGGCACCAGCTCTCCAGCAGCGCCTCGGGGGCGCCCTCGATGCCCTGGAGCAGGGTGGCGATGCCGGACAGCGTGGTGCCGTGGCTGGTCGGCGAAATGGCCACGAACCGGCCGACCTTGGCGGCACCGCCCAGGTGCTTCAGGTAGTAGCGCGGCATCAGGCCGCCCTGCGAGTGGCCGACCAGGTCGACCTCGGCCGCGCCGGTGGCGGCGAGCACACCGTCGACGAACACCCGCAGCTGCTCGGCCGATTCGGCGGCCGGGGCGATCGCGGCCAGCAGCGGCACGTCGGGCATGCGTCCGTACGTGGGGGCGAAGACGCAGTAGCCCTTGGCCTTGAGCAGCGGGGCCAGTTCGATCCAGTTCAGGGTGGCGGTGACGAAGGTCCCGTGCACCAGCACGACCGGCCGGGGGTGGGCCGGACTCGGCTTGCAGGAGAAGTCGTTGGCGCCGGGCAGTGCGGTGGCGGCGAGCTGCTGGGCTGCGGTGATCGCGGACTGGTCGGCCGCACCGGCGGGGACGGTGGAGCCCGCGACGACCAGCAGTCCGGCCGCGAGGACCGCGGCGGCGCGGCCGGAGCGCCGCAGCAGGGAGCGGATGGACATGAAGTCCTCCAGGGGGGTGGGGGATTCGGTCCGGCGGCTCCGGACCGGCGCACATCACAGCACCGGCCCGCCGGACCCGCCCAGTACCCGGCGGTCATCCGTTGCCCGCCACCAACCCGCCCCGGGCCGCGCTGTGCACGGTGCACAACGCGGCCCCGGCCGCACTCAGTGCGTGCCGTTCACCACCGAGTTCTGGATCGCCCCGGCGGAGAGCTGGCGCTTCGCCAGCAGCTCGTCGTAGGTGCCGTTGCGGATCAGCGAGTTCATCGCCTTCACCAGCACGTCCCGCAGCTCGCGGTCGCTCTTGCGGACCGCTATGCCGAAGGGGCGGGACTGGATCTGCGGGCCGGCCAGGTCGTACGTCCGCCCCTCGTCGATCGTGGTGGCGTTGTGCTGGGCCTTCGGGTAGTCCGTCACGTAGACGTCGGCCGCGCCGCTGCGGACGTTGTCCAGCGCCTCCTGGTCGGCGCCGGTCTCCAGCACCTTGAGCGACTTGCCGAGGTGCTCGCAGGCCTTCTGCTGCCGGCTCACCAGGTCGAAGTGGGTGGTGCCCTTCTTGACCGTGACGGAGCGGCCGCAGAAGTCGTCGATGGTGGCGACCTTCTTCGGGTTCCCCTCCCGGACCACGATGCCGATACCGGCCATGAAGTAGTCCACGAAGTCCACGCCGTCGTTGACCTGCTGGTCGTTCTTGTCCAGGCCCAGCTGGCGCTCGCGGGTGTCGGTGATCCCGGACATCCCGATGTCGAACTTCTTCCCCAGCACACCGGGCAGTACGTTCGCGAACGGGCCGGCGTCCACGAACTCCAGCCGGATGCCGAGTTCCTTCTCCATCGCGGCGGCCAGGTCGACGTCCAGGCCGTCGGGCTGGCCCTGGCCGTTCTTGAAGATCACCGGGGCGGCGGTGAACGAGCCGCCCACCGTGATCACCCCGGCGGTGCGGATCGACTGGGGCAGCCGGTCGTGCAGCGACATCCGGTCGTCCCCGCCACCGGCCGACCCACAGGCGCTGAGCACCAGGGCACCCACCACGGCGGCGGCCGTGGCTTGGCAACTGCGACTGCTGAAGGGGCTCATGTTCGCTTCTCCCGTGATCGACGCACAGCACGGGTTCGGACCTGACGACGGCAGCCCACACCGACGGGACCCCGCCGGCCCCGCTCCGGTGAGATCCCAATTCCGCACGGCGGAGCGGTCGGGCCCGATGGTTCGGGCCCGACTACTCCCGCGTACGGGAATGCCGATCAGACTATAACCACCATGCTCACGCCAGACCGGACGGGGGGCTTGTGCCTTCCCACAGCGATATCTGACGACTCAACAGGTCGTGTACGCCCTCATCGCCCGGCCGTCACTCCGCCGAGAGCTCGCCCAGGAAGTCCAGCGCGACCGCCCAGGTCCGCTCGGCCGCCTCGGCGTCGTAGTCGGCCAGCTCCGGGTCGGTGTACAGGTGGCCCGCGCCACGGTAGCGGTGCACCTCGACGTCGGCGCCGGCCTTCGTCAGGTTGAGGTACCAGGCGTTCAGCCAATCCTCCGACTCGAACGCGTCGGGCTCGGCCACGTGCAGCTGGACCGGGATGTCGGTGGCGGCGTCCTCGCGGATGTCGGAGGTGCCGTGCAGGAGCAGCAGGCCGAGCGCCTTCTCGTCCGCCAGCGCGAGGTTCTGCGCCAGCGCACCGCCGAGCGAGAAGCCCGCGTAGACCAGCCGGGCGCCGTCGGCGAGCAGCGGGGCGACCTCGGTCACCGCGCGGCGCAGCAGCTCCTCGCTGCCGACCTCCTCCTTGTACGCCATCCCGGCCTCGACGTCGTCGAACACCCGGCCGTCGTACAGGTCGGGGGTGTGCACCTGATGGCCGGCCGCACGCAGTCGGTCGGCGGCCTGGTGCACCGCCGGGCGCAGGCCGTACGCGGAGTGGAAGAGGACGATCTGGGCCACGGCTGTGCTTCCTTCGGGTCAGCTGTTCGGGGTACCCGACCATCATCACCCACCCGGACACCCGTTCCGGTGCGGAGCGCGCCCGCGACGGCGGGGTGAAGAGCCGACGAACAGTCAGTCCGCACTCTGGACAACTACTTACCGTTCAGTAGCCTTGCTGGACGTGACTGAGCCCACCGATGCCCTGTCCTCCGCCCGGCCGCGTCGCCGCCGGGTCCTGCAGGCCGCCGCACTCACCGCCGGTGCCGCCGCCCTCCCCTTCGCCGCTGCCGCACCGGCCACCGCCGCGGCCGCGCCGGAGTTCCTGCACGGGGTCGCCTCCGGCGACCCGCTGCCCGACGGGGTGGTGATCTGGACCCGCCTCACCCCGGCCCCGGACGCCGTCCCCGGCTCCGGCCTGGGCCCCGACGCCGAGGTGTCCTGGCAGGTGGCGACCGACCGGAACTTCGCCGCCGTGGCCGTCTCCGGCACGGTGGCCGCCACCGCCGCCACCGACCACACGGTCAAGGTGGACGTCCGCGGCCTGCGCCCGGCCACCACCTACTGGTTCCGCTTCACCAGCGGAGGCGCCTCCTCCCCCGTCGGCCGCACCGCCACCACCCCGGCCACCGACGCGGCGCTCGGCCGGCTGCGCCTCGGCGTGGCCTCCTGCGCCAACTGGGAGGCGGGCTACTTCTCCGCGTACCGGCACCTGGCCGCGCGCGGCGACCTGGACGCGTTCCTCTTCCTCGGCGACTACATCTACGAGTACGGCACCGGTCAGTTCGCCGCCCGGGGCACCGTGGTGCGTCCGCACGCGCCCGCGCACGAGATCCTGAACCTGGCCGACTACCGCACCCGGCACGGCCGTTACAAGACCGACCCGGACCTCCAGGCGCTGCACGCCACCGTGCCGACGATCGCGATCTGGGACGACCACGAGGTGGCCAACGACGCCTGGTCGGGCGGTGCGGAGAACCACACGCCGGGCACCGAGGGCGCCTGGGCGGACCGGGTCGCGGCGGCCAAGCAGGCCTACTTCGAGTGGATGCCGGTCCGGCCGTCGATCGCCGGGACCACCTACCGGCGGCTGCGCTACGGCAAGTTGGCCGATCTGTCGCTGCTCGACCTGCGCTCGTTCCGGAGCGCGCAGGCGAAGGCGGGCACCGGCGAGGTCGACTCGGCCGACCGCACCATCACCGGCCGGGCCCAACTCGACTGGCTGAAGGCCGGGCTGTCCGCCTCGGACACCGGCTGGCGGCTGGTCGGCAACTCGGTGATGATCTCGCCGGTGGCCTTCCTCTCGCTCCCGGGCTACCTGCTCCGCCCGCTGGCCCAGCTGCTCGGCCTGCCCGGCGAGGGCCTGGCGGTGAACCCGGACCAGTGGGACGGCTACACCCACGACCGCCGCGAACTGCTCGGCCACCTGAGCTCGCACGGCATCCGCAACACCGTCTTCCTGACCGGTGACATCCACTCCGCCTGGGCCGCCGACGTGCCCACGGAGGCCGCCACCTACCCGGCCTCGGGCAGCGCGGCGACCGAGTTCGTGGTCACCTCGGTGACCTCGGACAACATCGACGACATCCTCAAGGTGGCCCCGCAGACCGTCTCGCTGCTGGCCGCCGCCGCGATCCAGGGCGCCAACCGGCACGTCAAGTGGGTCGACCTGGACTCGCACGGCTACGGCGTCCTGGACGTCACGCCGGAGCAGGTGCAGATGGACTACTACGTCCTCTCGGACCGCACCCGCCGGGACGCCACCAGCAAGTGGACCCGCGGCTACCGGACCAGGTCCGGCACCCAGCAGGTCGAGCGCGTCTGGTCCCCCCGCTGACCCGGGCCGGCCCGTCCCCTGATCTGCGGGGACGGGCCGGCCGCTCGCTCAGGCCTCCCGCAGGTAGACCTGCACCTCCACCGGTGCGTAGCCGCGGTAGGTCCAGCTGAAGTTCTTCTTGGTGCCCTTCGGGCAGGCCTTCGCCTCGTCGACGGTGCCGCCGTTGCGGAGCGTGGTGTAGGCGTAGGCGCACTGGCCGTCGGCGTCCATGTCCTTCACGTAGCCCTGGACGGTGGTGTAACTCGGCGTGCTCTCCAGGTGGTTGCACTCGGTGTAGGAGACGTAGCCGCCGCTGGTGCTGATCGTGTAGCTCTGGCAGGCGGCCGCCGAGGCCGCGGGAGTGGCCGAGAGCCCGGTGCCGGCGAAAGCGAGGGCGGCGGTCAGCACCGAGACGGCGGCGAGGCGCTTCTTACGGGGATTGTGCACAGGAGACCCTTTCGACCGGCGGGACGAGCTGAGGGAATCCTGCTGTCATGCCCTTGCAGAGACCTTGCAGGGGTGACCCGCGGTCAGGAGACGATGTCCTTGCGGGCGAAGCCCCGGAAGGCCAGCGCCACCAGCACCAGCGCGTAGCTGACCGAGAGCGTGACGCCCTGCAGCATCCCGCCCCACTCCAGTTGGGGCTGCAGCGCGTCCGCCCAGGCGTACTGCCAGTGCGCGGGCAGCCACTCGCGCAGCCCGCCGAGCGCGGTCACCGCGTCCAGCACCCCGGTGATGATGGAGAGGAAGACCGCCCCGCCGACCGCACCGAGCGGGGCGTCGGTGACCGTGGAGAGCCAGAACGCCAGCGCGGCGACCACCAGTTCGGCCAGGAAGACGAAGGCCACCGCGATGCCCAGCCGGGGCAGGGCCTGGGCGGCAGGCAGGCTCACCCCGGTCGGCAGCCGCAGGTCGCCCCAGCCGTACGCGGCCGTGCCGACCGCCAGACCGACCAGTGGCAGCAGCAGCACCGCGCCCGCCGAGAAGGCCAGCGCGACCGTCAGCTTCCGGGCCAGCAGCCGGGACCGGGGCACCGGCGCGGCCAGCAGGTAGCGCAGCGAGGACCAGCCCGCCTCCGAGGCCACCGTGTCGCCGCAGAACACCGCGACCGGGATCACCAGCAGGAAGCCGGTCCCCATGAACAGCAGGGTGACCGAGAAGTTGAGCCCGGAGAAGGTGGCCAGCTCGATGAAGCTGGTCCGGCCCTCCCGCCCCGGTGAGTTGCCGCCGATCTGGAACGCCGCCAGCACGATGAACGGCAGTGCCGCCAGCACTCCGCCCATCACCAGCGTGCGGCGGCGCCGCAGTTGGCGCACCGCCTCCACCCGCAGCGGCAGTGTCCGCCCCGGCCGGTAGCCCTCGGCCTGCTCCACCACGGTGCTCATGCCGTACCCCCGATCAGCGACAGGAACGCGTCCTCCAGCCGGCGGTGCGGCCCGACGCCCTCCACCGGAACGTCCAGTCTCACGAGCTCCGCCACCAGTTCACTCGCCGTCATCCCGTCCAGTCGTACCAGCAGTCCCTGCTCGACCGCCTCCGCCGAGCCCACGCCCGGCAGTTCGGCCACCTTCTCGGCGACCCCGGTGGCCGGCGTCGTCACCAGCAGGACCTCGCCGGCGCCGATGATGGTCGCCACCGGGCCGGCGGTGACCAGGCGGCCCCGGTCCATCACCACCAGGTGGGTGCAGCTCTGCTCGACCTCGGAGAGCAGGTGGCTGGAGACGATGACGGTGCGGCCGGCCGCGGCGTACCGGATCATCACCTCGCGCATCTCCCGGATCTGCGGCGGGTCCAGCCCGTTGGTCGGCTCGTCCAGGATCAGCAGCTCCGGCATGCCCAGCATCGCCTGGGCGATCGCCAGCCGCTGCCGCATGCCCTGCGAATAGGTGCGGACCGCGCGGTCCAGCGCCTCGCCCAGGTCGGCGATGGCCAGCGCCTCGTCGAAGTGCGCGTCCTCGGCCGGGCGCCCGGTGGCCTGCCAGTACAGCCGCAGGTTGGCCCGGCCGGTCAGGTGCGGGAGGAAGCCCGCACCCTCCACGAACGCCCCGACCCGCGACAGCACCGGCGCGCCGGGGCGCACCGCGTGCCCGAACAGCCGGATCTCGCCCTGGTCGGGCCGGATCAGGCCCATCAGCATCCGCAGCGTGGTGGTCTTGCCCGCCCCGTTCGGCCCGAGCAGCCCGAGCACCTGCCCGCGCTCCACCCGGAAGCCCAGCTCGCGGACCGCGTAGCGGTCGGTGGAGCCGCGGTACCGCTTGCTCAACCCCGTGATCCACAGCGGCACTTCGGCCAGCTCCGGGTCGTACTCGGCGGTCCGCGACCGACGGAACCGGACCAGCAGCAGGACCGCCGCGGCCACCGCGATCAGCGGCAGCACCCAGACCCGGGCGGGCAGCGGCGCCGCCTCGGTGCGCAGCCCGTCCACCACCGGCACCGTCAGCGGACCGGCCGCCGCGATCCGGTAGGTGGCGGGCTCGACCGGCGAGGCGTACCCGAGGTCGCTGGCAGCCAGCACCAGTCGGAGCCGGTGCCCGGCCGCGAACTCGTGGTCGACGGCCGGCAGTTGGACACTGACCGTGCGGCCCTCCTGCGCGCCGGTGACCCGCAGCGGGGCGGCGAGCTGCTGCGGCAGCGACTGCTTGCCGTCCGGACCGAGGTCGTACAGCTTCGCGAACAGCACCGCGTCCGGCCGGTCGGCCTGCACCCGCACCTGGACGGTCGGCGCACCGGTGAGGTGCAGCACCGAGTCCAGCGGGGCGGAGTCGAAGCTCGCGAACTGGCCCGGGAAGTCGATCGCCAGTCCCGCCCCCACCGAGGAGAGCTGGCTGAGCGCGCCGACGCCCGGCACGGCCGAGATGTTCGGCGGAGCGCCGCCGGGCGGGTTGGCGATGCTCTGCTCCCGGCCGGTCAGCCCGACCGTCCGGGTGCCGGTGCCGCCCAGGCCCGGGTAGCTGTCGGCGCTCGCGCCGCGCAGCACCGCCTGGAAGCCGGTGGAGTCCAGCCCGCCGGTCCTGGTGACCCGGAAGGCCGGGCCGGTGTCGGTGTCCTGCTTCTTCAGGTAGTGGTCGAACCAGGCGGTGATCCGGCCCTCCACCCGCTCACTGCCCTCGGTCCCGCCGTCGTGCCCGCCCGCGAACCAGTCCACCGAGACCGGCGCGCCGTTGGCGGCCACCGCCTTGGCGATCCGGTCCCCCTGGTCGAGCGGGAAGAGCGAGTCCTGCTGCCCCTGCACCACCAGCGTCGGCACCTTGATCCGCTCCGCCACCGAGGACGGGCTGGACCGGTCCAGCAGCGCGACCGCCCCGGCATCCGACCGCCCGGTGGTGGCGACCCGGTCGTACATCGCGCACAGCTCGTCCGAGAACCGGCCGCAGCCGACCGGGCCGTCCTGCTTCCCGTCCTGCTTGCCGTCGTGCTTCGCCTCGGCGGGCTGACCCCCGGTCAGGCCGCCGGCCGAACCGGTGGTGAAGAAGATCCCGGCCCACAGCTTCTTGAACACCCCGTCCCCGCCACCGACCGCCTGGGGGAACAGCGCCTCGTTCAGGTTCCACCAGGTGATCTGGCTCGACACGGCATCGATCCGGGGGTCGTACGCGGCCCCGAGCAGCGCGGCCCCGCCGCCGTACGAGGCACCGGTGATGCCCACCCGCGGGTCGCCCGGTGCGTCCAGCTGCACCTCGGGGCGCCCGGCCAGCCAGTCCACCAGCCGCTTCACGTCGGCGATCTCACGGTCCGGCGCATCCAGCCCGATCTTCCCGGTGGACGTCCCGAACCCCCGGGCCGACCAGGTCAGCACGGCGTACCCCTGCCGGGCCAGCCGCTCCGCCTGGGCCCGCTCGCCGTCCTTGCTGCCGCCGAAGCCGTGCGCCAGCAGGACCGCCGGGCGCGGCGTGCCGCCCGTGGTGAAGAAGGAGGTGTCGATCTCGACCTGCGCGGTGGACCCGGGCGTCTCCGGCATCGAGAGCCGCTGCTCCTCCTGCCGCACCGCCGCCTGCTCGTCCCCGACCGCGACCGCCACGCCGCCCGCCGCCAGCACCACGGCCGCCGCGACCCCCGCCGCCAACCGCCGCCGGCCCGGCCGCCAACGGCGCCACACCCCACCGAATCCCATGGTCACCGACCCTAGCCGCCGCCGAGGTAGGAACCCTGTAAGCGCCCCGCCCCCGTGCAGGCGGGGCGAGCCGCTGAGACCCTGATCAGCTGATCCTCAAATCCATGGACGGTCATCTGATGAGACGTCATAGTGTCCGCCATGGCTTCCCTTGTACATCACGTGACCATCGACTGCGCCGACACCTACCGGCTCGGCTCCTTCTGGGCCGAGGTCCTCGACAGCAAGCTCGCCGACGACGACAAGCCCGGTGACCCCGAGGCCCTGGTCCAGGCCGAGGGCCTCGACCTGCTCTTCATCGCCGTCCCCGAGGGCAAGGCGGGCAAGAACCGGATCCACTTCGACCTCCAGCCCACCGACCGCACCCGGGACGAGGAGGTCGAGCGCCTGCTCGCGCTCGGCGCCACCCTGGTCGCCGACCGCCGCCGCCCCGACGGCTCCGGCTGGGCCACCCTCGCGGACATCGAGGGCAACGAGTTCTGCGTCGAGCGCAGCGCCGCCGAGCGCGCGGCCCGCACCGCCTCCTGACGCACCGCCGGGCACCCGCGCGCCGCACCGTCCCGCCACCGGCCGGCCGCTACGCTGCGCGGGTGCCCACCCCTCCCGTGCACCTCGGCCGGGTCTACGACCCGCACGGCCCCGAGAACGGCGCCCGCATCCTGGTCGACCGCCTCTGGCCCCGCGGCCTCAGCAAGGAGCTCGCGGCCCTCGACGGCTGGCCCAAGGCCCTCACCCCCTCCACCGAACTCCGCCGCTGGTACCACGCGGGCGGCGACTTCCCCGCCTTCCGCGACCGCTACCTGGCCGAGCTCTCGGCCCCAGACGCCCAGGCCGAACTCACCGCCCTGCGCGACCGCGCAGCCGCCGGCCCGCTCGTCCTGCTCACCGCCGCCAAGGACCCCGCCCACAGCCACGCGGCCGTCCTGCGCGAGCTCCTGGGCCACTGACCCCGCACCGGGGCGGAGGTCGGCAGCTCGCGCAGGACGGGAACGGCGACGGGTGTCAGCTCAGCGGGTCAGTTCAGCGGGTCGAGCGTCATGTAGGCCTGCTGCGGGCTGCCGTCGTGGACCAGCGACTCGTGGTGGCCCACGTCGTCGAAGGCGAAGGCGTACGCGTTGCCGTCGGCCATCTGCGCGTGGATCTTCCGCGCGTACTGGTTGGTGACGGCGTCCTGGTAGAAGCCGGACGCGCCGGTGTCGGGCTGGTTCGGGTTGGTGAGCAGGGTGGAGCGGTTGTAACCGGCGCACAGGGTACGGGAGATGGGGCCCCGGACCAGGTCGTTGGGGGCGTCCAGCAGCTTGTAGCAGCCGAAAATGCTGTCGGAGTCGGGCTTCTGGAAGCTGGTGACCACGGCCCCGGCACCGTTGGTGAAGTTCATGGTGTTGCCGGAGACCCGCCCGAAGTACTTGGTGCCGGGCTGGTCGGCGAACGGCGTGACGGTCAGTGTGGACGTGGCGTACTTGCTCCACACCCGGTTGACGTAGTCGTTCATCGCGGTGGCCGGGAGCGCGCCGGACTCGATGCCGTGCCCCGGCGAGAGCGCCCGCAGCACGGTGCCGTCGGAGCGGGTCTGGATCAGGTTCGCCCAGCCGCCCGGCTGCGCCTTCAGCGAGTTGTAGAACCCTTGGTAGCCACCGGACTTGAGGTGGCCGGTGTTCGTGACACTGCCGTTGGCGGCCTTCACGCCGACCGCGTACGGCACCGAGAACATGTCGACCTGGGTGCTGTTGATCCACAGCCCGGAGTCGTTGAGCGTGTACTCGGACCAGTTGAAGAGGATGTTGCGGTTCGGGTCGCTCGGGTTCTGCACCGCCGGCTGGACCAGGCCGCCGGTGGTGAGCTTGAAGACCAGCTTCTGCCCGTAGGAGAAGTAGATCCGGCCGGAGAACTTCGGCATCCGGATGGTGCTGGTCCCGCCGTTGCCGGGCCCGGCGATCGACGCGTCCGGCGCCGGCACCGGCGGGTTCGAGCCGCCCGGCCAGGCGTGGAACGTGCCGTTGGCGTCCGCCCAGCCCTGCTGACCGGTGCTCAGCAGGGTGCCGAGGTTGTAGATGTAGACCGGTTCGCTGCGGCCCGAGCTGTTGGTGAAGGTGAGCGGGATGGTGGTCGGGACCGCCGCGTCGGCCCGCTCCGCAGGGAGCGCCAGGGTGATCCCGGCGGCCGCCGTCACGGCGGCGGCCAGTGCCACGGTGCCGATCGCGCGGCGCGCGGGTGCTCGTCTCGTGCCCATGGGGGTCGTTCCTCCAGGTGGTGGGGGGTACCACCGGACTGCCGAGGCGACCGGCGTGGGGGCCGGAAGGAGGGGGCGACAGCCCGGCGGCGCTGGTGACGCCGCACTCTGAGAGCGCTCTCAGCATGCTGCGGCCGTCCGGACATGTCAATGGTCCAGACAAGAGGGCGACCATCGACTGGCCCTGACCGACCGTCAGCGAGACCTCGACACCCCACTGCCGTGCCGCCCCGGGCAACAGCATCTTCCAGCCATTCACCCCCGGCACCGGCGCGCATCCACCTGCTTGCGCACCCGACCGGGCACCATCGGAGCTTCGTACCCAAACAGGCCACAGGGGACCTCAGTTGAACAACCGATCCACCGCAGCCGGCTACCCGAAGGCAGCAGCTCTCGCCTGCGCCGCCGTCCTCGCCTTGGCGACCGTCCAGTCCGGACCGGCCGCTGCCGACGACAGGACCTGCGACCACGACTACCGGGTGGTCGGCGACATCCTCGCCAAGTACCAGTCCCTGGACGGCCGGAACGGTCCGCTGGGCTGCCCCACCTCCGACGAGCTGAGCACGCCGAACGGGCGCGGCCGGTACAACACCTTCGACGGCGGCTCCATCTACTGGACCGCCGCCACCGGCGCCCACCCCGTCTGGGGAGCCGTCCGCGACAAGTGGGGCGCCCTCGGCTGGGAGAACGGCGGGCTGGGCTTCCCCACCGGCGACGAGCTGACCAACCCGGACGGCCGGGGCAAGCGCCAGCAGTTCGAAGGTGGCAGCGTCTACTGGCACCCCACCCTCTCGAACGGCGCCCACCCCGTCTGGGGCAGCATCGGCGCCCTCTGGGGCGAGTACGGCTGGGAGGGCGGCGAGTTCGGCTACCCCACCAGCGACGAGTTCGCCGACCCCGACTACAACGGCGTCCGCCAGACCTTCTCCGCCCGCCACCTCAGCCTGTTCTGGTCCGCCGGCCGGGGCGAACCCCACGGCACCTGCATCGGCGAATGCGTGGGCTACGAGGGCACCACCAACGTCCCCTGGGTCAAGCAGACCCACGTCTGGAAGGCCGTCGGCAACGGCGACATCGACATCTTCGTCTATCCCACCGACCAGGGATTCGATGACGCCGACACCGACTACAACTCCCTCTGGGACCAGGCCTGGAGCGCCGTCCCCTACCCCAAGGGCATCAGCAAATCCCAGGGCTCGTCCCTCTACAAGCAGCTCGCCTGCCACTCCCGCTACGCCGTCTCCAAGCCCGGCGGAGGCCACGTGACCGGCGAGAGCTGGGACCTGGAAACCTGGCGACCGGACGTCTCCTGGGACTACGCCCTCGACCCGGTGACCGTCCTCTTCCACCAGTGCAACTGGACCTGAGCGGCCGTTGTCGCTGCTGTACCCGGACCGGAGCCGGTTCCGGGATGCGTGGAAGCGGCCGGCCGACCGGTGGCTGATGGGTATCGTCATCGTCCTCGCGTGATCGCCAACGAAAGAGCCAACCGATGCAACCGATCGTCCTGTTCGACCTGGACGGCCTGCTGATCGACTCAGAGCCGATCTGGGACGCGGCAAAGCGTGAAGTGTTCGGTCCGCTCGGCCTGCACCTCACCACGGAGATGCAGGCGGCGACCCGCGGGCTGCGGCAACGGGACATGGTGACCTACTGGTTCGATCGGGCCACCCTTCAAGCCGACCCCGCCGAGGTCGAGCAGCAGATCGTGGCCGCCGTGTGCCGCAGGCTGGCGGGAGTGGCACTGAAACCCGGCGCCGAACACGCCGTCGCGGCCTGCGCCCGCGCATCGAGGGCGATGGCTGTCGTGTCGTCCTCGCCGGAGTCGGTGATTCGGCATGCACTCGCGAGCACCGGCCTGGACGAGTCTTTCGACGCCGTGTTCTCGGCCGAGGACGACGAACACGGCAAGCCCCACCCGGGCGCCTATCTCCGCGCAGCCGCCGCCCTCGGCGCGTCACCCGACGAATGCATCGTGCTCGAGGACTCGCTCAACGGCGTCCTCGCCGGCGCGTCAGCCCAGATGACGGTCATCGCCGTTCCCGAGGCCGCTGATCGCTACGATCCCCGCTTTGCGATTGCCACGCTGGTACTGGAGTCCCTCAAGGATCTCGACACCTCCGTATTCGGCGCGCATCTGCCCGGTGGAAACCGGGACGCCACATGGGCATCGCGTGCTGCGGATCCTCAACCCTTCCGCGCACCAGAACGTGCCGTGTGACGCCCTCGATCGTGGGTCTGGGCCTGCACGAGTTCTGACACCGCCTCAGCATCCGGCCGACGACAGGGCCCTTCGCCGGAGGCGGTGTGCCGCCCAGGACGCCTGTTGCCGGCCCTACGCTGTCGCCTGAGGCTGCTGCATGATCACTGGTTGTCCGCACAGGTCCTAATGATCAACGGCGACTTCACGTCCTCGGACGCCACCGGAACCAGTAGCCTGTCCCTTCGGCTTGGTGGCCAGTGCCGCAATGCCGAAGCTCGCCCATAAGCCGAGCAGCATCGTCCGGTACCTGACGGTGCGGCGCCAGCAACGCGTCCAGTTCGTCATAGCGGGCGTCGATCCCGCTATGACCCGGGTGCTCCGGTTGAGCCGTCCCCACCCCATGGCGCTCGTTCCAGCTGACGTAGAGCGCCCACTGCTCGCGTTCCCACTCCACGACAGCCGCGCGCGCGGGCCAGACTCGGTACTCGTCGGCCTCGTCACCGAAGTACTGGCCGTAGCCGTCGAAGTAGTGGGGTTTCCCGTCGATGGCAGTGAGCCCGACGCGAGGTCCGTCGTACCACTCCAGCTCGACGTACATACGCTCGAAGCCGTCCGCGATCAGCTGCGCTTCATCCCAGGTCTCAACCACACACGCAGGTTACCGGCGAGCGAACCTGATACCCATGATCATGGTCAGCTTGCATCCAATTCGTCGAGGCAATCCGAGTCAAGTCGCTCCAGCGGGCCGCGCGAAATATTCTCCGCCACCCCTGCAAGAGGGACTCCGCCAAAGCCGAGCAGAGCGATGCCGCCTTCGGTGAAGAACTGCCCACCACGCTCAAGGAGAACAATGATCGGCTCGAAGGGATCAGCGATATCCGGCAGCGCCGCAGTGTCTGCACCTCGAAGCTCTGCCCACCTGACTGCATTCCTGCAGACGCGTGCCACCTTCGGGCCGATCGCACGGTCTTCGATCAGGTCATCGATCCGGTCCAGCACATCCTTGCCGATCCGGACCGACGGATCAATGTGCTCCACCAGGTCGATGAAAGGCCAAGGCCGGCCAATCTCATAGGCCGAAGCCCAAAGAGCCATTCTCCGCAAATATTCCGCCATGAGCGCCGATCGAGAATTGGCGCACTTCTCGGCCGTCACAGCATCGTTCCAGGCGATCGACGACAGTCGATCCAGCATGTTCACAGCTGGACTCATATCAGTCACGATTCCAACCCTCTGAACAACAGCGTCGGTACATTCATCCCTCAGGACGCCTCGTCCAACGCCAACGACATCGCTGGTGCACCTCCGGGAGAGGCCGCCGACAGCCCGAGGGCCCGGACCCGGTCCGTCGCTACCGCGGCTTGGGCTGAAGAACCGTTACCTGGCCGCCACGCTCGCCGATCCACGCCTCGAGCGCGGCACCGCCCAGCTCGGACGACTCCGCTCCGCTCCAGAGAGTCACCGGCCCGAAGACTGATCCCGACAGCCCACGGACCACGGTGTTCTCATCCACGTGCACCTTGAACGAGTTCTTCTGCAGCACCGCCCCGGAGAGGTCCGCTCCTCGGAGATCCGTACCGAGCAGCGAGGCACCGAGAATCCGGGCATCGCGGAAACTCGCCCCGGTCGCATCCACTCCGTACAGAGATGCGCCAACCAGATCCGCCCGGTCCAGTCGGGCCGATCGCAGGCGGGCATCATCCAGATTGGCCTTCACCAAGCCGGCATCCGTCAGGTCCGCGCCTTCCAGATCAGCACCTTCCAGCTCGGCCCGGTAGAACTCTGTGTTCGCCAGTCCGACACGGGACATCGTCGCACCGGCAAGGTAGGACTCGGAGAAATCCGCTCCTCGGAAGTCCGCACCACGCAGGTCCGCTCCCGGCGCACTCAATGCCGCCGTGCGGTCGGATTTCGCCCATTCCGCAATCGCTTGCGCTGCCACCTGATCAGCCGGCAGTTCAGAGGCTCTCACTCGTCGGGCGGCAGCGGGACCTGATCGCCTCCGACGAAGAGATATTCGAAGACCTTCCCAAGGTACTCGTACAGAGCATCATCACTTTCAAACTCGACCCAGGTCATGTCGCAGTACTGTGCCACGGAAAGCGGCCGCTCCGAAATGACTTGCGCAAACTCCCGGCGAATCGACTCCCCCCATTCGGGGGCAGAAGAAGCAATCGTCGACCTCACTCTGGGGAGATAGCCGAAAGCCATCTCGGAGTTCAAATAGGTCTTGGCGAAACCGTTGAAAATTTCCATCCCACCCCTTACGGATGCTTTCCTGGCGCCGGATTGGCATAGGACGTGAGCAGGTCGTATCCACCGCTGCCGTCGTCAAGGTACACGACAGTGATCGTCCCACCCTCGAAGTCTACGGGCAGATACTTGCTCGGATCTTGCGGATCCTTGTAGAAGCCGACGAACTTCTCGTGTCCCTCGGCTCCGAGTACATCCTCGATCGGAATCGGGCCGGTAGGCGGAGCACCGTTCGCCGTGATGTAGTCGCGACAGTAGTCATCAACCGCGACGAGGTCAGCGGCATCGTTGTACTTGGTCGCGTACGGGCCGCACTTGTGGGGCCCACCGTGGTCGCCGTCCTGGGTGGTCCCGGTCATGGGGTCGATCCAGTCCGTCGACTTCACGTGCCCGGCGTTCGCGGACGCCGACGTATATGTCTTCGGCGTACCGTCCGCATTGGTGAGTGTGGAGCCCAGACGCTGCTGTAGCGCCGCCTCATCCGGTTTGACGTGTCGGCCGGGCGCATGACCCTGGCTCTCCAACTCGGCGACACGACGGTTGACCTCGGCCTCGCGAGCCTTTCTTTCTTCTTCCGCTTTCTGCTCCTCGGCCGCCCTCTCCTCGTCGGTCTTCCCGTCGTCCTCGTCGGTCTCGCTCTTGTCCGATCCATCGTCCGGATCGGCACCGGCCAGCTCTTCGGGGGCACGCCGGTCGTTGGCGGGGTTGTGGTCGGGGTCGGCGTGATGAGTCGGTGCCGTGGGGTTCCGGTCGGGGTCGAGGGGGATGGCGAAGACGCCGTTGTCGCCGTTGTGGAGGGGCTGGTCGCTGCGCTGGCCGGTCTGGCCGTCGATGTAGGTGATCGTGCCGTTGTGGTTGACGGCGTTCCAGGCGTGGGAGCGGCCGTCGTTGTCGGTGGTGATGATGACGGCCTGGGAGCCGTGGCCGTTCTGACGGAGCGTGTCCTCGATGCGGCGGAACGCCTCGGGGCCGTCACCCATGTCATCGAACTTGGCACCGAGGGTGTTCTCGATCCGGTCCCGGCCGTTGCGGTCGGCGCGGTCGGACGGGTTTCCGTCGGCGTCGTAGTCGGGGGTGCGCGCGGCAGCGGGGGTGGGGTTGCCGCTGAGGTTGTCGACAATGGCAAGTGCGGTGTCGGGGCAGTTGTTGTTGCGCCCAGGGGCGTTGGGGTCGTCGCCGTTGACTGCGGCGACCCAGTTGCCCTCGTTCGGGTCCGGATGCCGCTGGTGCGTGCCGTCCGGGTTCCGGGGGAACTCGTCGTCAACCCGCTTCTGGTGGTGATCAGTGGGGTCGACGTAGCCACCCGGGCTGTCGAGCGGACGGTCGGAGACGGCAGGCCGGCGGGACTCCGGCTTGGCCTCGGGGTGGGTGGTGTCCGGGCCGTCGGGGTCGAGGCGGGAGGCGATGTCGGGGGTGTTGCTGTCCGGGCGGGCGGTGTCGGGGTGCGCGTTGTTGGTGCCGTCCGGGTCCAGGCGCGAGCCGATGTCGGGGGTGGTGCCGTCCGGGCGGGCGGTGTCGGGGCGGGGGTTGTTGGTGCCGTTCGGGTCCAGCCGCGAACCGAGGTCGGGACGGGTGCCGTCCGGACGGGTCGCGTCGGGCTTGCTGTTCGCGCCGTTGGGGTCCAGGCGGGAGCCGAGGTTGGGACGGGTGGTGTCCGGGCGCGGTGTGTTGGTGCCGTTGGGGTCCAGGCGGGAGCCGAGGTCGGGGCGGGTGGTGTCGGGGCGGGGTGTTGTGGGGCGGGGGGTGTTCGACGCGTTCGGGTCGAGGCGGGAGGGGATGTCGGGGCGGGGTGTGGGGTTGGCGTAGGCGGTGCGGGGGTCGGGGCGGTTGCCCGCGGGGCCTCGGTCGGCGGCGGGGCGGGCGGTGAGCGTGGGCCCGTCGTGGTCGGGGCGGCGCTGGGGCTGGACGGTCGGGCCCGCTGCCGGGGTGGTGGGTGCGGTGGGCCGGCTGGTTCCCGGGGTGCCGGGGTTGGCGGCTGTCGGCGCGCCCGTGTGCGGTACGCCGCCCGGTACGCCGCCGGGAGTTGCGCCGGGCTGGCCGGGGGTGCCGGGGGTGGTGTCCGGGGTCGGCTGAGGGGTGGGGCGGTGGTCCGGGCTGGAGGGTGCCGGTGCGGTGGCGGTGGCGCCGAGGCCTGCGGTGCTGAGTCCGGCCGGGCGGTTGGGTGAACTGCCTTCGCCGGTTGGGGTGGTGGTGCCGGCCGGGTCGGCGAAGGCGGTTCGCGGGTCGGGGCGTGTGGTGGCGGGCTCGGGGGCGGGGGTGGGGGTGTGGTCGGGGGTCCGCGCCGTGTCCGGTGCTGCCGCTGCCGGGGTGGGGCGGTCCGGTTGGGGGGCGGCGTCGGGGCGGGTCTGGGCGGGGGTGCTCTCGTGCCGGGGTGCGGGGATGTCGGCCTGGGCGGGGGTGTGGCTGGGTGTCGGTTCGGTCGGGCGGACCGGGCCGTAGGCGGGGCGGTTGTCGTCGCCACGCGGCGGCGGGGTGCTCTCGGCTGGCGTCGGACGGGTGCCGGGGTCGTGGTCGGGCGTCCGCGACGGACCGTCCGGGGAGGACGGGTTGGGACGCGCACCGGAGTCACCGTCAGGCGCACGAGTCGGACCCGACTCCGGAGCAGTGTGGGACGGCCGCGTACCCGAATCGCCATCCGGCGTACGCGCGGGACCGCTGTCCGGCGTCTGCCCGGTGGGCCGGGTGCCCGTGTCACCATCCGGCGTACGCGACGGCCCCGACTCGGGAGCAGTGTGGGACGAACGCGTACCCGTGTCGCCATCCGGAGTACGTGACGGGCCGCTGTCCGGCGTCTGCCCGCTCGGACGCGTGCCGGTGTCGCCATCCGGTGTGCGCGAGGGGCCGCTGTCCGGGGTGGTGCCGGTGGGCCGGGTGCCGGTGTCGCTGTCGGGGGTGCGGGAGGACTGCTGCGAGTCCGGGGCCGAACGACTCTCCGGAGACGGGGTGTTGGCGTCGGAACCGACCCGGGTACCGAACGGGTCCAGCGGCGCGTTGCTGCGCGGCTCGCTGGTGTTGGGCGTCGGCTGCTGCGTCGAGCGCGGCGTCTCGTTCGAACCGGACGTGTCACGGCTCGGGGCGCTGTCCGGCGACGTACTCGACGAGGGACTGTGCCCCGACGGGCTGCTCCCAGAAGGCGTACTACCCGACGGCGTGCTGCCGGACGGCGTACTGCCCGAAGGCGTACTGCCGGAGGGTGTGTTGCTGGAGGGGGTGTTGGCGGACGGGGTGTTGCCGGTGTTCGAGGGCGAGTTGCCGGAAGGAGTGTTGGCGGAGTCGTTCCCGCCGCTGCTGCCCGGCGAGTCCGAACCGCTGTTGCCATGCCCCGCCGCACTGTCCAACCCACCGCGCGCGTGACCACCCGCCTTCGAACCCACCCCGTCCCGCAACGCCTCCGTGAACGTCTGACCCGAGTTCTTCACCGCATCCTTGAACGAATCACCCCCCGCCTTACCCGTCCGCCCCAGATCGAACCCGTCCTGCGCACCGAAACCCTGATTCACCGTCTGCGCGATCAAATCACTGATCATCGCCTGCACAGCCGAAAC
>NZ_JBEOXV010000020.1:0-95625 GCF_040296785.1 Kitasatospora sp. NPDC002040
GTGCCGTGGCAGCGGGTGGTGGAGTCGGATGCGGTCGAGGTGCCGTTGACCGCGCGGGCGGGCGGCCGGGCACCTGTCGGTGGGTCAGCCCGCGTGGTGGGCGGACCAGAAGTCGGCCCGGGCCAGCACGGAGGTGTCGGCCTGGTCGGTGAAGAAGCCGTCCACGCCCTGGTCCAGCAGGAAGCGGGCCCAGGCGATGGAGTCGCCGAAGGCGTTGGGGTCGGTGCCGCGGCGGAAGTCGACGGGCAGGAAGGCGTTCTCGTTCCGCAGCGTGTACGGGTGCAGCAGCAGGCCCTTGGCGTGGGCGTCGGCGACCAGGGTGGTGACCGGCAGGAGCTTGCCGGTGGCCGGGTCGACCGGGGCGATCAGGTTGGTGGTGGGGCCGAGGCCGTGGGCGAAGCCGGCGATCCAGCGCAGGCCGTCCGGGGTGACCAGGTCGGCGACGGTGCGCTTGTCGCCCGCGAGGACGAAGTCGTAGGGCTGGGTGCCCCGGTCGCCGAGCAGCTGGATCCGGGGGTTGTCGACCAGCTTGGCGAGGCGCTGGAGGCTGCTCGGTTCGAAGGACTGCAGGATGGCCCGGCCGTTGCGCCCGGCCAGCCCGGCCCGGCGCAGCTCGGTGGCCAGGCGCTCCTCCAGCGGCAGGCCGATCGAGCGGAAGTAGCTGGGGTGCTTGGTCTCGACGTACAGCCAGACCTCGCGGCCGGTGGAGCGGGTCCGCTGCCGGGCGAACTCGACCACGTCGCCGAAGGTGGGCACCGCCCAGCGGCCGTCGTACAGGGTGTTGTGCTGGCGCTGGAGCGGCAGGCGCTCCTTCGCCCGCAGGGTGCGCAGCTCGGCCAGGGTGAAGTCCTCGGTGAACCAGCCGGTGACCGCCCTGCCGTCGATGGTCTTGGTGGTCTTGCGGCCGGCGAACTCCTGGTGGTCGGCGACGTCGGTGGTGCCGCCGATCTCGTTCTCGTGCCGGACCACCAGCACGCCGTCCTTGGTCGGCACCAGGTCCTGCTCGATCACGTCGGCGCCGAGGTCCAGCGCGTGCTGGTACGAGCCGAGGGTGTGCTCGGGGCGGTAGCCGCTGGCGCCCCGGTGGCCGACCACCAGCGGGTGCGGCAGCCGGTCCAGGCCGGTGCCGGTGCGCACCGGCGGGCGGGTGCCGGCGCCCTGACGCTCCGTCGGGCCCTCGGTGTCGGCGCGGCCGTCGGCCCGGCCCTCGGTGTCGGCGAAGGCCTCCCCGGCGCCCGCGGTGCTCAGCGCGGCGGCCCCGAGCCCGAGCGCGCCGCTGGTCCGCAGGAACCAGCGGCGCGAGGCGTCGGTGCCCTCAGGGGTGTGATGCTCCGTCATGTCGTCTCCCGGCTCGGCGCGGTGTGATTACCCGTCCGTACGGTAGGAGCCGAGCGGGATCCTGGCGATGACCGGGCGTCGAATCTTGGACAAAGCTCGGACGACCTCCAGGAATTTCCGGGGTGGGGTGTGGGGTGGGGTATTCAGCGGATCCCAAGGCGACGAAACGCCCCGGAAATCGGGTTGTAAACAGTCGTAAAAACGACGGCAAAACCACGCGGGCACCGCTCTGGCCTGGGCATGGTGCGTGCTCGGCCAGTCCGCTACGGTGTGCTGAACGGAGCGCGATCGCCCCCGCAAAAACCCACCCGTGGCACAGTGTTGTGTCCGCACCGGCCGAACTCCCACCGAGGTGCGCGCAGATGAGGCTCACCCCCCATGAGCAGGAGCGCCTGCTCATCCACGTCGCCGCCGACGTGGCCCGCTCCCGGCAGGCCCGCGGCCTGCTGCTGAACCACCCCGAGGCGGTCGCCCTGATCACCTCGCACGTCCTGGAGGGCGCCCGCGACGGCCGTACCGTGGCCGAGCTGATGGCCTCCGGCCGTGAGGTGCTCGGCCGCAAGGACGTGATGACGGGCATCGCCGAGATGATCCCGGACGTCCAGGTCGAGGCCACCTTCCCGGACGGCACCAAGCTGGTCACCGTGCACGGGCCGATCCAGTGACGGCCGAAGGGGTGACACCGGGCGAAGTCCTGTACGGGGAGGGCGAGATCGGCCTCAACGCCGGTCTGCCGGTCACCGTGCTGACCGCCGTGAACGGCGCGGACCGACCGGTCCAGGTCGGCTCGCACTACCACTTCGCCGAGGCCAACCCGGGCCTGGAGTTCGACCGCCGGGCGGCGTACGGGCTGCGCCTGAACATCCCGGCCGGGACGGCCGTGCGGTTCGAGCCGGGCATCCCGGTCGAGCTGCAGCTGGTGCCGATCGGCGGCCGCCGCGAGGTGCACGGCCTGCGCGGCGAGACCGGGGGAGGGCTGGATGCCTGAGTACGCACTGAGTCTGAGCCGGCAGCGGTACGCCGCGCTGTACGGCCCGACGGTCGGCGACCGGATCAGGCTGGCCGACACCAACCTGCTGATCGAGGTCGAGGAGGACCGCAGCGGCGGCGGGGACGAGGCGGTGTTCGGCGGCGGCAAGGTTATCCGCGAGTCGATGGGCCAGGCCAGGACCAGCCGGGCCGAGGGCGCGCCGGACACCGTGATCACCGGCGCCGTGGTGCTGGACCACTGGGGCGTGGTCAAGGCCGACATCGGCATCAGGGACGGCCGGATCACCGCACTCGGCAAGGCCGGCAACCCGGAGACCATGCACGGTGTCCACCCGGAGCTGGTGATCGGCCCGGAGACCGAAGTGATCTCGGGCAACGGGAAGATCCTCACGGCGGGCGCGATCGACGCCCACGTGCACCTGATCTGCCCCCAACTCGCCGACGAGGCGCTCGCCTCGGGCATCACCACCCTGGTCGGCGGCGGCACCGGCCCCGCCGAGGGGAGCAAGGCGACCACGATCACTCCGGGCGCCTGGCACCTGGCCCGGATGTTCGAGGCGATGGACGGTGTGCCGCTCAACCTCGGGCTGCTCGGCAAGGGCAACACCGTCAACACCGTCTCCATGCACGACCAGCTGCGGGCCGGAGCGCTCGGCTTCAAGATCCACGAGGACTGGGGCGCCACCCCCGCCGCGATCGACGCCTGCCTGCGGGTCTGCGAGGAGTCCGGCGCCCAACTCGCCATCCACACCGACACCCTGAACGAGGCCGGGTTCGTCGCCGACACGCTGGCCGCGATCGCCGGGCGGGGCATCCACGCGTACCACACCGAGGGTGCGGGCGGCGGGCACGCGCCCGACATCATCACCGTGGTCTCGGAGCTGAACGTGCTGCCCAGCTCCACCAACCCGACCAGGCCGCACACCGTGAACACGGTGGACGAGCACCTCGACATGCTGATGGTCTGCCACCACCTGAGCCCGCACGTGCCCGAGGACCTGGCCTTCGCCGAGTCCAGGATCCGCCCCTCCACCATCGCGGCCGAGGACGTCCTGCACGACCTCGGCGCGATCTCCATCATCAGCTCCGACTCCCAGGCGATGGGCCGGATCGGCGAGGTGGTGCTGCGCACCTGGCAGACCGCGCACGTGATGAAGGCCCGCCGGGGCGCACTGCCCGGCGACGGGAGGGCCGACAACCACCGGGCCCGCCGGTACGTGGCGAAGTACACCGTCAACCCCGCGATCGCCCAGGGCCTGGACCACGAGATCGGCTCGGTCGAGCCCGGCAAGCTGGCCGACCTGGTGCTCTGGAGCCCGGCCTTCTTCGGGGTCAAGCCCGACCTGGTGATCAAGGGCGGCCAGATCGCCTGGGCCCAGATGGGCGACGCCAACGCCTCCATCCCGACCCCGCAACCCGTGCTGCCCCGGCCGATGTTCGGCGCCCGGGGCCGGGCCCCGGCCGCCAACTCGCTCAACTTCACCTCCCCGGCGGCGATCGAGCACGGCCTGCCCGAACGGCTCGGCCTGGCCAAGCCGTTCACCGCCATCGGCAACACCCGGGGCGTCACCAAGGACCACCTGGTCAACAACACCGCCAGGCCCGAGGTCAGGGTCGACCCGGACACCTTCACCGTCACCGTCGACGGCGAGACCATCACCCCGGCTCCGGCCGCCGAACTGCCGCTGGCCCAGCGGTACTTCCTGTTCTGACATGTCGGCAGCACTGCTCCTGCTCGCCGACGGCCGGTTCCCGGCCGGCGGCCACGCGCACTCCGGCGGGGCCGAGGCGGCGGTGAAGTCCGGCCGGGTGCACGACCACCTGTCGATGGCGGCCTTCCTGACCGGCCGCCTGCACACCACCGGCCTGACCACCGCCGCACTGGCCGCGGCCGCCGCGCTGGCCCCCGACGGGCTGGACGCGGTGGACCTGGCGGCCGAGGCCCGGACGCCGTCGCCCGCCCAGCGCGCCGCCAGCCGGCGCCTCGGCCGGCAGCTGCTCCGGGCCGCCCGGGCCACCTGGCCGCACCCCGTGCTGGACGGCCTGAAAGCCCGTCACCCGGGCGGCGCCCACCAGCCCGTGGTGCTCGGCGCCACCGCCCACGCGGCCGGCCTCACCCCGGCCGACGCGGCGGCGGTGGCCGCGTACGAGAGCGTCAACGGCCCGGCCACCGCCTGCGTCCGCCTGCTCGGGCTGGACCCGTACCAGGTCACCGCCCAACTCGCCCGGCTCGCCCCCGCGTTGGACGCCGTCGCCGCGCAGGCGGTCGAGGCCGCCCGGGCCGGCGAGCTGCCCGCCGCCTCCGCACCCCTGCTCGACGTCTACGCCGAGCAGCACGGCTCCTGGAAGGTACGACTCTTTGCATCGTGACCACGTCGACCCCTACGACGCCTCCGTAGCGCACTCCTACACCGCAACTCCCGTCCGGGCCCTGCGGATCGGCCTCGGCGGGCCGGTCGGCTCCGGCAAGACCGCCACCGTCGCCGCGCTCTGCCGGGTGCTCCGGGAGGAGTTCTCGCTCGCGGTGGTCACCAACGACATCTACACCACCGAGGACGCCGAGTTCCTGCTCCGCAACGCCGTGCTGCCGCCCGAGCGGATCACCGCCGTGGAGACCGGCTGCTGCCCGCACACCGCGATCCGGGACGACATCTCCGCCAACCTGGAGGCGGTGGAGGAGCTGGAGGCGGCGGTCGGCCCGCTCGACCTGGTGCTGGTCGAGTCGGGCGGCGACAACCTGACCGCGACCTTCAGCCGGGGCCTGGTGGACCACCAGATCTTCGTCATCGACGTCTCCGGCGGCGACAAGGTCCCGCGCAAGGGCGGCCCCGGGGTCTCGGGCTCCGATCTGCTGGTGATCAACAAGACCGACCTGGCCCCGCTGGTCGGCGCCGACCTCGGCGTGATGGCCCGGGACGCCAAGGCCCAGCGCGGTGACCTGCCCACGGTCTTCACCGCCCTCTCCAGCCCCGACGGCATCGCCCCCGTGGTGGCCTGGGTCCGGGAGAAGCTGGCCGCCTGGCAGCCGCGTTGACCGCCGTCCCGGGGACCGCCGCGCTCACGGCGGCCGCCCGGGTGCTCGCCGAACCGGACGGGCGGGGCGGCACCGCCCTGCCGGTGCTGGCCGGCGGCGGCCCGTTCGCGCTGCGCCGCACCCTGGGGGAGGGGCCCGGCGCGCACGTGGTGCTGATCGGTTCGATGGCGGCCCCGCTCGGCGGCGACCGGCTGGCCGTGCGGGTCGAGCTCCGGCCGGGCGCCGTGCTCCGGCTCACCAGCGCGGCCGCCACCGTCAGCCTGCCCGGGCCCGGACCGGCGCACTACGAACAGGAGTTGACCGTCGGCGCCGACGCCGAGCTGGACTGGAGCCCCGAGCCGGTGATCGCCGCCGCCGGGAGCCACCTGGTCCTGCGCACCCGGATCGAGCTGGCCGCCGGCGCCCGGCTCCGCTACCGCGAGGAGCAGGTGCTCGGGCGGCTGCACGACTGGACCAGGGGCGGCGGCCCCGGCCGGCTGACCTCCCGCCTGACCGTACGTCAGGCGGGGCAAGTGATCCTCGACCAGCAGACCGACCTCGGCCCCGGCGCCCCCGGCTGGGACGGCCCCGCCTGCCTGGGCGGACACCGCGCGGTCGGCCAGCTGCTCACCGTGGGGCTCCCCGCGCCCACGGCCCCGGCGGCGGGCGACGCGGCCCTGATGGCGCTGCCGGGGCACGGGGCCGCACTGCTCACCGCGCTGGCGCCGGACGGACTGCAGCTGCGCAGGGCGCTGGCGGGGCGTCAAGGCTCTTGATACGTACCGTCCTTGCACCAGGGGCGTAACGTCCGGACCCGGGGGCTGGACGGCCCTGGGGGCTCTGGCAGACTGTGCCCGACCGGCGATCTTTTGGGTCCGGGCATGACAAGGGAGTCAGGGCATGTGGGGTCGGGGGACCGTTCTGGGTGGGCGCTACACGTTGACCGAACGGATCGGCGGCGGGGGCATGGGCGACGTCTGGCGCGCCGACGACCAGGTGCTGGGCCGTCAGGTCGCGGTCAAGGTGCTGCACGCGGCGCTGCTGGAGGACGAGCAGTTCGCCGAGCGGTTCCGCCGCGAGGCCAGGATCCTCGCCGCCCTCAGCCACCCGGGGATCGTCGACGTGCACGACTACGGCGAGAGCGCCGAGGGCTCCGACGACCAGGGCGCCTACATCGTGATGGAGCTGATCGACGGTCAGCCCCTGCACCAGGTCCTCGCCGACGGCGGCCCGATACCGCCAGGCCGGGCGCTCGCGCTGCTGGCCGGGGCGCTGGACGCCCTGCACGCCGCGCACCAGCAGGACATCGTGCACCGCGACATCAAGCCGTCCAACCTGATGGTCCGGGACGGCGACCGGGTGACGGTGACCGACTTCGGGATCGCCCAGGCCGCCGCCAGCACCAAGCTCACCGCCTCGCACGCGGTGCTCGGCACCGCCCTGTACATGGCCCCCGAGCAGGCCGAGGGCGGGGCCGTCACCCCGCTTTCCGACCTCTACGCGATCGGGGTGGTCTGCTACGAACTGCTCACCGGCGAGGTGCCGTTCGGCGGCGAGTCGGTGTTCGAGATCGTGCTCAAGCACGTCCGGGAGCCCGCGCCCGGCCTCCCGCCCGCCTTCCCCCCGGCGGTCCGCCAGTTCGTCGCGACCGCGCTGGCCAAGCAGCCCGGGGAGCGCTACCCGGACGCCGCCGCGATGGCCGCCGCCGCCCGGGCCGCGATCGCCGGCGGCCCGGCGACGGTCCCCGCCACCGTGGTGCCCTCGCCCGCCCTGCTGGCCACCCCGGTCACGGTGGTGGCCGGAGCGGCGGCGAGCAGCGCCCCGACGGTGGTGCAGGAGCGGCGTTCGCGCCGGTCCCGGTTCATGGTCCCGCTGATCATTCCGATCGTGATCACGGTGGGCGCCGGCGGGGCGTACCTGGTCGACTGGCACCCGCAGCAGGGCGACGCCAACGCGGCCGGTGGCCAGCCGAAGACCTCGGTCTCCGGCAGCCCGAACCCCGGTTCGCCCTCGGCCGCTGGGGCCGGCTCGGCCCCCGCCGCGTCGCCCGCCGCCGACGGGACGTCCCCCGCGCCCGGCGCACCGGTGACCGACCCGAACGCCCAGCCGGGCACCGCGACCGGTGCCCAGCCCGGCGGCACCGTACCCAACCCCGGCGGCGGCGCGGCCGCAGGCGGCACCGGCACGGGCAGCACCAACAACGGCGGCGGCAGCACCAACAACGGTTCCGGCGGCACCCCGGGCGGCGGCACACCCGGCGGCGGTGGCGCCACCAACCCGGCACCGACCCGGACCACTGCGGCCCCCACCACTCCGCCGCCCGCGGTGCCGGCCGGCTGCGGCGGGAGCGGCTGGGGCTACATCACCGGGGTCGCCTCCGGACTGAAGCTGGGCCTGGCCGGCCAGAGCCTGGCCGCCGGCACCAAGCCGGTGACGGGCGGGTACACCGGCTACGGCTGGGCGCGCTCCGCGGCGGACCCGGGCGGCTGGTACCAGTTCCACCCGTGCAGCCTGAGCAAGCCCGCGCTGGTGCAGAAGATGATGGCCGACGGCGCGGTCGAACTCGCGGGCGACTTCGAGATCTCGACCCAGTGGACCGTGGGCAGCGCCTCCACCGCGGGGGCGCAGACCCTCCGGGACATCCAGGGCGCCACCTGCCTGACCGACAACGGATCGGGCCGGGCCGCCACCATGCAGACCTGCACCCCCGGCAACAAGTACCAGGAGTGGCGGGTCCCCAAGGCCGGCTGACCCGAGCGGGGTGAACAACGGGCGGATTCCCGGACGGCGGCAGGTCGGATACGGCATAACGGTGGGGAACCCGAACCCGGCCGAAGGATGCCACCGATGCCCCTGAAGAACTACGGCGTGCTCGCCGCCACCGCCGTCGACCGCCGCCGCGAGGGCGCCACCGACACCCCGCACTACCAGATCCACCTGCGCGACGCGCACGGCACCGACTACCGGGCCGCCGTCAACGTCCAGTCGCAGGAGGCTCCTTCGGAGCTGCTGTACGTGGTGGTGGACGACTTCCGGCACCCGCTGACCGGCCTGCTGCCCAAGGCCGGCAGCGGGTGGACCAGGCTGGCGTCCGCGCCGGGCACGGCCGCGCTGGACTTCATCCGGGGCAACCTGTTCGACCCGGCGAAGCTGCGCATCCTGCCGCCGGACCTGCCCGGGGTCGACAACGACCTGGCCGACCTGCTGGACCACCACGTCCAGCGGGCGATCGCCGATCCGGACGCGGCGGTCTACCTGATCGGCGAGCGCTTCGGCCCCGAGGCGAAGGTCCCGGACAAGGTGTTCGGCTTCCTGCCCGGCAACGGCGTGCACGACCTGCACATGAACCAGGGCAACAGCGGCCGGTTCCGCAAGGACGACGGCGTGTACCAGGACGGCGGGCTGATCATCCACCTGCCGGCCGAGGACCGGTGGGTGGCGGTCTTCCTCGCGTTCCAGTCGCAGGGCTGGCACACCGACGACGCCACCGGCCACACCCTGCCGACCGCACCGGACCGCCCGACCGACCACCACGACGCGGCCCTGCGGATCGTCGCGGCCCTGGTCAACCCGGTCGGCCCGGCCCCGGAGCAGGAGACCGTCACCCTGCTCAACGCCTCGGCCGCCGCCGTCGACCTGACGGGCTGGCAGCTGGCCGACCGGGCCAAGCACCGGCTCGCGCTCCCGGCCGGTCCGCTCGCCCCGGGCGCGGTGTTGACCGTGCGGGGCCACGGGGCGTTCGAGCTCGGCAACCACGGCGGGGCGATCACCCTGCTCGACCCGGCCGGCCTGAAGGTGCACGGCGTCGCGTACACCGCCCGCGAGGCCGCCGCCGAGGGCCGGACGATCACCTTCTGACGGTCGGTCACCCCGGTCGGTCACCCGGTCGGCGCAGCACCACGCCGACCGGGCCCGCCCCGCCTTCTAACCTGACGGGATGACCGACCGTCAGCCGCCGGCACCGAGGCGCCTGCGCCACCGCCCGCTCTCGCCGCTGCGCGAGCACCTGCGGGACTCGTTCTGGTTCGCCCCGCTGCTGGCCTGCGTCGGAGCGGTGCTGCTGGCCGGCGGCACCAGCTGGCTGGACGAGGCGCTGGTGCACGAGACGATCGCCGAGACCGGCACCGCCGCCGATCTGATGTCCTCCGCCAGCGGGGCCAAGGCGGTGGTCTCCACGGTCAGCTCGGCGATGCTGACCTTCATCGGTGTGGTCTTCTCGATCTCGCTGGTGGCCCTGCAGATGGCGGCCAGTCAGATGAGCCCCCGGGTGCTGCGGCTGTACGTCCGGAGCCGGATCACCAAGGCCACCTTCTCGACCTGCCTGGCCACCTTCCTGTTCACCCTGCTGGTGCAGCTCGGCTACGACGACACCACCGACCCGACCAAGGTGGTCTCGGTCCCGGTGGTGTCCACCGTGGTGGCCGTCCTGCTGGTGCTGCTCAGCCTGGGGCTGTTCGTGCTGTACGTGCAGTCCACCCAGCGCCTGCTGCGGGTGCCGCACGTGATCGACCGGGTGACCCGGGAGTCGGTGGGCGTGCTCACCACCTACCGCTGGATGGCGCCGGAGGCGGGCCCCCGGCTGGACCCGCCCGAGGACAGCGTGACGCTGCTGCACCAGGGCAGCTCCGGCGTGCTGCGGGACGTCAACCTGGCCCGGCTGGTCCGGGTCGCCCGGCGGCACGACGCGGTGTTCCACCTGGTGCCCCGGATCGGCGACTTCATCGCCCCCGGCACCCCGACCGTGCTGGTCGCGGGCGGCACCCCGCCCCGGCCGCACCGGATCACCTCGGCGCTGAACATCGGCGTGGACCGCACCATGCACCAGGACCTGAGCTTCGGCTTCCGGCAGTTGGTGGACATCGCGATCCGGGCGCTCTCGCCGGCCGTCAACGACCCGACCACGGCGGTGCAGGCGATCGACCGGATCCACCAGCTGCTGGCCATGCTGGCGGGCTACCCGTTCGGCGAGCTGCGCTACCGGGACCGGGACGGCCGGGTCAGGCTGGTCCAGCCGATCCCGGACTGGCAGTGCACCATCGACCTGGCCTTCACCGAGATCCGGATCTGCGGCGCGGGCCAGCCCCAGGTCACCCGGCGGCTCGCGGCCGCGCTGGACGACCTGCTGCGGATCACCCCGGACGACCGCCGACCGCCGCTGCTGGGCCAACGGGCCCTGCTGGAGCGGGCGGTGGCCGAGCAGGTGCCGGACCCGGACAACCGCGCCTTCGCGCTGGCCCCGGACCGGCAGGGCATCGGCTGACCCGGGTCGGTCCGGGCTCAGCCCGTGTGCAGGACCCGGAACCGGTCCGGTCGGGCCGGATCGCGGTCGGCGACCTGGACCGGCGCCCAGGCCCACTGCCGGACGCCGATGCCCGGCACCCGGGAGAACCGGATCGGGCCCCGGGTGCCGTCGACGGCGACCTCGGACCAGCCCTCGGCGGTGCGGGCCCGGTCCGCGCCGTGCGTCCGCAGCAGCGCGGCCAGCACGGCGACGGTGTCGTACCCCTCGAAGGCGACGAAGGACGGGGCCTCGCCCAACCGCTCGCGCAGCGCCGTCCCGACCCGGGTGCCGAGCGGGCCGAGGTGCTCGGGCAGGTAGCGCAGGAACGGGACCGCGGCGCCGTCGCCGCCCAGCAGGGACGCCCATTCGGCGAACTCGGGCTGCCCGGCCGGAGCGCCGATCAGCAGCTCGGCGAGGCGGGGGTCGCGGCGGACGGCCCGGACGATCGGCACGGCCGGCTCGGGCAGCCCGACCAGCAGCAGCAGGGCGGTCGCGTGCTGGGCGGCGAGCTCCTCGACCAGGTCCGCCGGGGTGAGCGCCGCGGCGTCGAGCTCGATCAGGGTGCCGCCGCGCGGGGCGAGGTGGTCCCGCAGGATGCCGGTCCCGGCCGCCCAGTAGACGCTCGGCTGGGCCGCCACGGCGATCCGGCGGTGGCCCGCGCCGAGCAGGAAGTCCGCGTAGACCCGCCAGCCGCGGGACTGCGCCGGGGCGAGCCGCGCGACCCACTCGGTCGGCTCCTCGGTGAGCGCGTCGAGCACCGCCGAGGAGCAGAGGAACGGCAGGCCGAGGGCGTCGGCCCGGGCGGCGGCCGCCCGGGCGACCACGCTGTGGTACTCCCCGGCCAGGGCGGCCACGCCGAGCGCGGCCAGTTCGTCCACGGCCGCCGCGGCCCGCCCGGGGTCGGCGGCGGTGTCGCGGACCAGCAGTTCGAGCGGCCGGCCGGCGATCCCGCCGGCCTGGTTGACCTCGTGCGCGGCCAGTTCGAGACCGGCCAGCAGGTGCCGGCCCGCCTCGACCCAGCCGGGCCTGGTCAGCGGGACGAGCACGCCGATCCGGACGGACGGCGCGGCGGTCATGCGCCCGCCTCGCCGGCCCGGGTGCCGCGCTGGTCGAGCGAGGCCAGGTAGGCGTTGTACGCGACCAGCTCGGCGTCGCCGTCCCGGTCGGCGGCGCGGTCCCGGCGGCGGGCCTGGCGCTCCTCGGACTTGGCCCACTGGAGGGTCAGCGCGATCAGCACGATCGCGGTCGGGATCTCGCCGAACGCCCAGGTGATGCCACCCGCGAGCTTCTGATCGTTGATCAGGTCGGTGCCGGGCGGGGCGGTCGCGGTGCTGAAGGTGGTCACCAGCGGGCTGGTCGCCATCATCACCGCCACGCCGAAGAAGGCGTGGAACGGCATCCCCATGAACAGCTCGATGATCCGCATCACGAAACCCGGCCGGTGCGGCCCCGGGTCCACGCCCATGATCGGCCAGAAGAACAGCAGGCCGACCGCGAGGAAGTGCACCATCATCCCGATGTGCCCGACCCGGTACCCCATCAGGAAGTCGAACAGCGGGGTGAAGTAGAGCGCGTACAGGCTCGCGATGAAGAGCGGGATGGTGAAGGCCGGGTGCGAGACGATCCGCACGTACCGGCTGTGCAGCAGGGCCACCAGCAGCTCGCGCGGCCCCTTGCCGCTGCCCTTGCGGACCGGGCGGAGCGCGCGCAGGGCGAGCGTGATCGGCGCGCCGAGCAGCAGCAGGATGGGGGAGAGCATGGAGAGCACCATGTGCTGGATCATGTGCGCGCTGAACAGCACCATGCCGTAGTCGTTCAGCCCGGTGCAGGTCACCAGCAGGACGGTGCCGAGACCGGCCAGCCAGGCGATGCTGCGGCCGACCGGCCAGCGGTCGCCGCGTCGGACCAGCCGGACCACGCCCGCGCCGTACAGGCCGAGCGCGACCAGCACGCCGAGCAGGAACGGCCAGTCGGGGGACCAGGTCAGAGCACTGTCGGCGGTGAAGGGGCCGAGCGGCTCCATCCCGCCGTGGTGGTGCATCCCGGTCGTGCCGTCGCCCATCGGCGGGTCCTGCTTTCCCTCGTCCGTTCCGGCCGGACCGGGCCGTACTGGCGGTCCGGTTCGTCCGTTTTGCTTCGGGGGTCAGCCTAGGCGCCGTTTATCCCGGGCCGGGCACCGGGGTCCGGCGTGGCTCAGTCCTCGGCGGCGAGGTCGAGCGATCCGGTGACCTTGTGCAGCAGGGCCTGCAGCGCGGTGGCCTCGGCCAGCGAGAGCCCGCTGGCCTCGACGATCCGGCGCGGGACGCAGCCGGCCTGCTCGCGCAGGGCCGTACCGGCTTCGGTGAGGCGGATGGTGACGGAGCGTTCGTCCTCGGTGCTGCGGGCCCGGTGCACGTACCCCGCCGCCTCCAGGCGCTTGAGCAGCGGGGAGAGGGTGCCGGAGTCCAGCCGCAGGTGCGCGCCGATCTGCTTGACCGGCAGCTCGCCGTGCTCCCACAGCACCAGCATCACCAGGTACTGCGGGTAGGTGAGGCCGAGGTCCTTGAGCAGGGTGCGGTAGACGCCGCCGAACGCGCGCGAGGCGGCGTGCAGCGAGAAGCAGATCTGGCGGTCGAGCCGGAGCAGCTCGGTGTCGGGCACCTGCGAGAGGTCGGTCGGCTGGCTCATGCCTCCAGAATAGCTGCGGGCAGCTCAGTTGTGCACAACTGAATTGCGTGCAATGCTTAGCGGCAGAGGGCAGGCCGGACAACGGCCGCCGACCAACGAAGGGACCGGTCACCATGGACGCGCTGTACACCGCTGTCGCCACCGCCAACGGCCGCGAGGGCCGCACCGTCAGCTCCGACGGTCAGCTGGACCTCGCGCTGGCGATGCCGCCGGCGCTCGGCGGCAACGGCCAGGGCACCAACCCGGAGCAGCTCTTCGCCGCCGGCTACGCCGCCTGCTTCGCCAGCGCCCTCGGCCTGGTCGGCCGCCAGGCCCGGGTCGAAACCGGCGAGATCTCGGTCGCCGCCGAGGTCTCGATCGGCAAGGACGAGACCGGCTTCGGCCTCTCCGTGGTGCTCCGGGTCGAGCTCCCCGACGCCCTCGCGGGCGAGACGGGCCTGCTGCTGGTCAAGCAGGCCCACGAGGTCTGCCCCTACTCCAAGGCCACTCGTGGCAACATCCCGGTCGAGCTCGTGGTCGAGTAACCACCCCGTATGTCCCGCAGACCCCGCACGCCCCTGCAGCCCCGGACCGCACTGGTCCGGGGCTGCAGGCATGTGCCCCTAGCACGAACCACTCCGGCCGGGTGCCGGTCTTCCGGGGGGATCCCCCGCACGGGCGAACCCGCCCCGAAGTCGGCACCACGGGCCCCGCGGAGCGAAAGGCTGGTGCGCTCCACCGCTCAGGTGGAGCCGAACCCGTCCCTGTCCCTTCGACCGCTCAGAGGATGCCGATGCTTCGTGCTGGATCGTCACCCGGAGGTTGGCGCTCCGCGTCCGTTCTCCTGTGGCTCCTGCCCACGGCGGTGATGGCGGCCGCCGCGGTCGCCGCCGGATCGGTGGCCGCGACCGGCGACCGCGCGGGAGTCGTCTGGTGCGGGGTCGTGGGCGTGGTGGGCACGGCGGCCGTGGCCGTCGCGGCCGCCGAGGCGGCCCGTCGGGGCCGGACGCTGGAGGCCCTGCGCGAGCGGTACGCCCGACAGGAGGGCGAGCTGCGGCACCGGCTGGCCCGGCAGGAGGCCGAGACGGTCCGGCTGGCCCGGGTCACCCTGCCCGGGCTGGTCGCCCGGCTCCAGCGCGGCGAGTTCACCGCGGACGTGCTGAAGGAGTACGAGGCCCAGGACCCCACCGTCGGCCCGGAGTTCCAGGCCGCCTGGCAGGCGGTGCTGCGGACCGTGCTGGAGGCGGTCGACCGCGAGGAGGGGCTGCGCGAGTCGGCCCAGCGGGCGTTCGTGAACATCGCCCGCCGGGTGCAGGCGATCGTGCACCGCCAGGCGCAGGACCTGCGCGAGATGGAGGACCGGCACGGCACCGACCCGGCCGTCTTCGACGACCTGCTCCGACTCGACCACGGCAACGCGCTGGTGGGCCGGCTGGCCGACTCGATCGCGGTGCTCGGCGGCGCCCGGCCGGGCCGCCAGTGGAGCCGGGCGGTCCCGCTGTACAGCGTGCTGCGCGGGGGCATCTCGCGAATCCTGGACTACCGGCGGGTGGAGCTGCACCCGGTCTCCGAGGTGGCGGTCGTCGGCACCGCGGTGGAGCCGCTGGTGCACGCGCTGGCGGAGCTGCTGGACAACGCCACCCGGTACTCGCCGCCGCACACCGACGTGCACCTGACCGCGGTCGAGGTGCAGACCGGTATCGCGATCGAGATCGAGGACGGCGGCCTCAGCCTGAGCGAGGAGGGCCGGGCCCGGGCGGAGCGGATGCTCGAGGAGGCGGAGGAGGGCATCGACCTCAACGACCTCGGCGAGACGCCGCGGCTCGGTCTGGCGGTGGTGGGGCGGCTGGCCCAGGCGTACGGCTTCCAGGTGTCGCTGCGCCCGTCCGCGTACGGCGGCGTGCGCGCGGTGCTGATCGTCCCGCAGGACCTGATCACCACGGCGCCCGTCGGCGGCCGGGTCCGCACCATCGGCATCGGCGCCGGCCTCCGGCCGGCCTCGGCCGAGCTCTCCCGGTCCGAGGGCGGAGTGCGGCCGTGGGGGTCCACGACGGTCCCGCTGCCCGCCCCGGAGCAGCAGCTCCGGCCCTCGGCGGCCGGCCCGGATCCGGCGGCGGGTGAGCAGCCCCCGAACGGGCTGCCGCAGCGCCGCCGCCATGCCGCACCCTCCCGGACCGCCCCGCCCGCAGGCCCGCGCGCGCCCGGCCCCGCACCGGTACAGCCCGGGATGTGGCTGGCCGCGTTCCACGAGGGGGTGAACGGCAACGCGCCCACCGGCGCGGCCGACCACACCGGTGAAGAGCCGGCAGAGAAGGGCGAGCAGTGACTCAGCAACGGACCAACATGGACTGGATGCTCAAGGAGCTGGCGGACGGTGTGCCGCACGCCCGCCACGTCGTCGTGCTCTCCGCCGACGGCCTGCGGATGGCCCAGTACGGCACCGACACCGACACCGCCGACCGCCTCGCCGCCGCCTGCGCTGGCCTGCAGAGCCTGGCCGCCGCGGTGGGACACGAGTTCCCGGACGGCGACGGCCGGATGCGGCTGGTCGTGATCGAGATCGGCGGCGGCTTCTTCTACCTGATGGCGGCCGGCGCCCGGGCCTACCTCGCGGTGCTCGCGGACGAGGGCGTGGACGCCGGGCTGGTGGGCCAGCGGATGCGCGATCTGGTGGCCCGGATCGGCGAGCACCTCAGCACCCCGCCACGCACCGCCGAGCAGGCCGTATGAGCGCAGCCCACCGGGACTGGGACGAGGGCAGCCCCGAGCGGCTGTACGTGATCACGCGCGGGCGCAGCGAGGTGGCCGGGCGGACCACGTTCGACCTGGTCACCCTGATCGTCGCCCGCTCGGAGCCCGCCCCCACGATGCAGCCGGAGCACGCGGCGATCCTGCGGGTCTGCGCCTCGCCGCTGTCCGTGGCCGAGATCTCCGCCCACCTGCGGCTGCCGATGAGCGTGGTCACGGTGCTGCTGGCGGAGCTCCTGACCGAGAAACGGATCGAGGTCCGGGCCCCGGTGCCGAAGGCGATCCTTCCCGACCACGCCCTGTTGGAAGCGGTGATACGTGGACTTCAGAAGCTCTGAGACGGCGCTGGGACCCCAGCGTGCGGACCTGCTCCCGGCCTCGGCCGCCACGGCGGTCAAGGTCGTGATCGTCGGCGGCTTCGGCGTCGGCAAGACCACCCTGGTGGGCTCCGTGAGCGAGATCCGGCCGCTGACCACCGAGGAGACGATGACGCAGGCCGGGGCGGACGTCGACGACACCGCGGGGGTCGAGCGCAAGACCTCCACCACGGTGGCGATGGACTTCGGCCGGATCAGCATCAACGAGGAACTGGTGCTGTACGTGTTCGGCACCCCCGGACAGGAGCGGTTCTGGTTCCTCTGGAACGGCCTGTTCGAGGGCGCGCTGGGCGCGGTCGTGCTGGTCGACACCCGCCGCCTCGAAGTCAGCTTCGACGTGATCGGGCAGCTGGAGGACAGCGGGGTGCCGTTCGTCGTCGCGGTCAACGCCTTCCCCGAGGCGCCCACCCACCCGACCGAGGACCTGCGGGCCGCCCTCGACCTGCCCCCCGAAGTGCCGATCGTCAGCTGCGACGCCCGGACCCGCGAATCGAGCCGGGACGTCCTGCTGGCCCTGATGCGCTACCTGCACCAGCTCTCCGCCCCACCCGCACGGTGACCGCGCCGCCACGGCTCCTTCGCACCGACCGCTCACGACGCCCGCCATCCGACCCCCCGGAGATACCCGTGACCAGCCCGTTCCGTGACGAAGCCAGCTCCACCCCGCCGCCCGGCTGCCCCGCCCACGGGCTCGGCCCCGGTGGGCTCGGTGCCGACGGGCTCGGCGTCGGCGGCCTCCGGCGGCTCTACGGGCCGGAGGCCGAGGCCGACCCGGCGGCCCTGTACGAGAAGCTGCGCGCCGAGCACGGCGAGGTGGCGCCGGTGCTGCTGCACGGCGACCTCCCGGCCTGGCTGATCCTGGGCCACTCCGCCAACCTCACCGCGATGCGGACCCCGTCCCGGTTCTCCCGGGACTCCCGCCGCTGGACGGCGTTCCAGCAGGGCCGGGTCACCCCGGACTCCCCGCTGATGCCGGTGATCGCCTGGCAGCCGCTGTGCGTGTTCGCGGACGGAGCGGAGCACAAGCGCCTGCGCGGGGCGGTCACCGACGGCCTGAACCGGTTCGACCGGCGCGGCATCCGCCGCTACATCACCCGCTTCGCCGACCAGCTGATCGAGGACTTCGGACCCTCCGGCCGGGCCGAGCTGGTGGCCCAGTTCGCCGAGCACCTGCCGATGCTGGTGATGACCCACGTGGTCGGGATGCCGGAGGAGTACGGGCCCCGGCTGGTCGAGGCCGCCCGGGACCTGATGAAGGGCACCGAGACGGCCATCGCGAGCAACGACTACGTGGTGGCGACGCTGCGCCGGATGGTCGAGCGCAAGCGGGTGGCGCCCGGGGCCGACCTGGTGTCCTGGCTGATGCAGCACGAGGCGGGGCTCACCGACGACGAGGTGCTGGAGCACCTGCGGGTGGTGCTGCTCGCGGCGAACGAGACCACCGTGAACCTGATCGCGGACACCTTGAAGATGGTCCTCACCGACCGCCGGTTCCGGGCCCACCTGTCCGGCGGCCACATGACCCTGCCCGACGCCCTGGACCAGGTGCTCTGGGACTCCGCCCCGATGTCGCTGGTCGCGGGCCGCTGGGCCACCGGCGACACCGAGCTCGGCGGCCAGCAGATCAAGGCCGGCGACATGCTCCTGCTCGGCCTCGCGGCCGGCAACGTCGACCCGGTGGTGCGCCCCGACCTGTCGGAGCCGCTCCACGGCAACCGCGCCCACCTGGCCTTCGGCGGCGGCCCGCACGAGTGCCCCGGCCAGGACATGGGCCGGGCCATCGCGGAGACCGGCATCGACATCCTGCTCACCCGCCTGCCCGACCTCCGGCTGGCCGTCCCCGAGGACGAGCTGACCTGGACCTCGGCCTGGCTGTCCCGGCACCTGGTCGAGCTGCCGGTGAGCTTCTCCCCGCGGGCCAGGCCCGCCGCGGCCGCGACCCTGCCCCCGGCACCGCCGACCGTGGTGCCCGCCATGCCGGCGGCCCCGCCCGTGGTCCCGTCGGTCGTTCCGCCGGTGGCGGTGGCCTTCCCCCGGCAGCGGCGCAGCTGGTGGAGCATCCTGACCGGGCGGCCCCGGCGCTGACGACCCCGGGCGGCCCGGCGCTGACGGCCGGTCAGGGCAGCCGCAGCTCGGCCCAGATGACCTTCCCGCTGTCGGTGTACCTGGTGCCCCAGCGGTCGGCCAGCTGGGCGACCAGGAACAGCCCGCGCCCGCCCTCGTCGGTGGTCGCGGCGTAGCGCAGGTGGGGCGAGGTGCTGCTGCCGTCCGAGACCTCGCAGACGAGGGAGCGGTCGTGCAGCAGCCGGACCCGGATCGGCTCCCGGCCGTAGCGGATGGCGTTGGTGACCAGCTCGCTGAGGATCAGCTCGGTGGGGAAGGCGAGGTCGTCCAGGCCCCAGTCGGTGAGCTGACGCGCGACGTCGGCGCGGACGTCCCGCACCGCGGCCGGGTCCGCCGGCACCTCCAGGACCATCACCTGGCGGTCCGTCAGGACCCGGGTCCGGGCGACCAGCAGGGCGATGTCGTCGGCGGGCTCGGCGGGCAGCAGGGCGTGAAGGACGTCCGCGCAGGTCTGCTCCGGGCTGCGGTCGGGGTGGGCCAGCGCGGTGGTCAGCAGGTCCAGCCCCTGGTCGATGTCGCGGCTGCGGTCCTCGACCAGGCCGTCGGTGTAGAGCACCAGCCGGGCGCCCTCGGGCAGCTCCAGCTCCGCGGTCTCGAACGGCAGCCCGACCAGGCCCAGCGGCGGTCCGGCCGGGACGTCGGGGAAGTCCACCGTGCCGTCCGGGAGCACCACGGCGGGCGGCAGGTGGCCCGCCCGGGCGACGGTGCAGCGCCGGGAGACCGGGTCGTAGATCGCGTACAGGCAGGTGGCCCCGGTGATCGGGGCCTGGTCGCCGTTGGCGGCCTGGTCCTGGTCGATCCGGTTGACCAGGTCGTCCAGCAGGCCGAGGAGTTCGTCGGGCGGCAGGTCGAGCGAGGAGAAGTTGTGCACGGCGGTGCGCAGCCGGCCCATGGTGGCCGCGGCGTGCAGCCCGTGCCCGACCACGTCGCCGACCACCAGCGCGACCCGGGCGCCGGGCAGCGGGATGACGTCGAACCAGTCGCCGCCGACACCGGCCTGCGCGGGCAGGTAGCGGAAGGCCACGTCCAGCGCGTCCTGTACGGGCACCCCGCCTGGCAGCAGGCTGCGCTGGAGCGCGACGGCCATGGCGTGCTCGCGGGTGTAGCGGCGGGCGTTGTCGATGGCGACGGCCGCGCGGGCGACCAGCTCCTCGGCCAGCGCGATGTCGTCCTCGTCGAAGGCGTCCGGCCGCTCGGCGCGCCAGAAGGTGGCGAGGCCGAGCACCACGCCCCGGGCCCGCAGCGGTACCGCGAGCAGCGCGTGCACACCGTGCTCGCGCACCTGCCGGGCGCGCTGCTGGTCGTACGAGAGCCAGGCCGTGACCGCCTCGGTCAGATCGGCCTCGGCCACGGTGCGCCCGCTGCGCAGACTGCGGGCGCGCGGGGTCCCGGGGAGGAACGGGACGCTCTCGCCGACCGGGGTGAACGGACCGCCGGTGCCGGCCGGGCTCAGCCCGGACCGGACCATCGGCGCCCCCGCCGCCGGCTCCTCGCCACGGAGCACCGGCTCGGCGAGGTCCACCGTGACGTGGTCCGCGAAGGCGGGGACCGCCGCCTCGGCCAGCTCCTGGGCGGTCCGGGACACGTCCAGGGTGGTGCCGACCGCCAGGCCCGCGTCGTACAGCAGCTGGAGCCGGCGCCGGACCAGCTCGGCCTTCCCGGTCAGGGCGCGCAGCTCGGTGGAGTCACGCAGCGTCGCGACCAGCCCGGGCGGCCCGCCGTTCCGGTCGGTGGGCCGGACGTTGACCGCCAGCAGCCGGTCCCCGGCGGCCAGCACCTCGTCGGTGACCGGCCGCCCGGAGGCGAGCACCTCGGCCACCCGGCGGTCGAGGCCCAGCTCGGCGACGGGCCGGCCCTCGGCGCCGGCGGGCAGCCCCAGCAGGCGCTCGGCCTCGTCGTTGGCCAGCAGCAGCCGGCCGTCCCGGTCGATGATCAGCACCCCCTCGCGGACCGAGTGCAGCACCGCGTCGTGGTGCTCGTACATCCGGGTCATCTCGGCCGGGCCCAGCCCGCGGGTCTGCCGCCGCAGCCGCCGGCTGACCAGGGCGGCCCCGGCGGTGGCCAGGGCGAGGGCGCCGGCGCCGCCGGCGATCAGGATCGGCAGCTGCTGCTCGGCGCTGTCGCTGACCCGGCTGGTCCTGATCCCGGCCGAGACCATGCCGACCACCTGCCCGTCGGTGTCGGTCACCGGCACCACGGCCTGCACCAGCGGGCCGATGGTGCCGACCACCTCCTCGGTGATCGACTGCCCGGCCAGCGCCGGAGCCGTGGTGCCGACGAACTTCTTCCCGATCCGGTCGGGCATCGGGTGGGTGTAGCGGATCGCGTCGGTGTTCAGCACCACGACGAAGTCGACCCCCGACTTGATCCGGGTCGCCTCGGCCTTCGGCTGGAGCAGCGCGGTCGGGTCGGGGGAGCGGAGCGCCTCGACGATCCCGGGCGAGTTGGCGAACGCCTCCGCCACCGCGAGCGAGCGGTTGCGGGCCTCGCTCGCGCTGTCGCGCTGCGCCTGCAGCGCCGACTCCACGCCGATCGCGACCAGCAGCAGCAGCACCACGAAGACCTGGAGCACGAAGACCTGGCCCGCCACGCTGCGCGGTCCCCGGGCCGCCCCGAACCACCGGCGGCGCCCGTTCGGTTCGGGGACGGCGGCGGGGACGGTGTCGGTCACGGCCGGGTCCGAAATCGGAGCCATGTGCCCAGGTGTACCCCTCCCGGCCCGTCCTGGCCAAGAGGAGTGCGCCGGAACGCCGCCGCGCACCGCCCCGGTCGGGTGCGGGTCTACTCGTTCGGGTCCCACTCCGCGAGCCGGTCCATCGGCTCGGTGGTGCCGGTGGTCTCCAGGCGGTCGAGCGGGATGCGGTCGTAGCAGTAGAGGACCAGTTCGCTCGCGGGGCCCCGGATGGCCAGGTCACCCGGCTCCGCGTCGGCGGCGAGGGCGTCGGAGCGGATGCCGTCGGCGTTGAGGGTCAGGCGCCAGGAGCGGCCCTCGGTCGAGTGCAGGTCGATGGTCGCGGGCTTGAACGGCCAGGGGACGGTCGTCGCCGAGACGGTCGTCAGGAACTCGTCGACGCCCTCGACGGCGATCTCCGTCGGCAGCGGCTGCGCGGCACCCCGGGTGAGCTGGACGTCGTAGGTGTGGACGGCGAGCTCCTGGACCTGGTGCCGGGCCACGGCCCCGCTGGTCTCCGGAGCCTGCGAGCGGCCCCACCAAGTCCAGCAGCCGCGGTTCGGGCCGGCCGCGCGCAGGGCGTCGAGCATCAGCCCGGCCGACTCGGCGAGCCAGGCGTCGAGGGCCTCGGGGTCGCGGGGCGCGGTCGGCGCACCCGTCGGGCTCGTCTTCGCCGGGGGCTCGGCGCCCGGGCCCGCCGTGACGATGGCGGCCTGGCGGCGGCGGCCGTCGCCGAAGTGCTGCGCCAGTTCGCGCAGCGTCCAGTCCGGGCAGGTCGGGACCTGGACGTCGAGGTCGGGGGCGGACGCGATCGCGGCGCGGAACGCGGCCGAGCGGTCCTCGATCAGCCGCAGGACCTCGGGGAACTCCAAGATTTCATGCACATCGGTGGTGTATCACGGCAGTTCGGCCGACCGACAGCGAATTTGTTCCCCTCGGCCGCCGTCCCCGCGACAGGCGGCCTCGCACCGGCCCGACCGGGGACGGCAGGTCAGTCCTGCCAGTAGAAGAGCAGGGTGTCGACGTCGAGCGGGGCGCGGGTGCCGAACCAGTAGACGTGCAGGTCGGCGACCCTGACGGAGCCGGTGTCCCCGTCGATCCAGCGCAGGCCCGCTGCCGCCAGGGCCGGGCGGGCCGTGCAGTCGTCGTCCTCGCCGGAGGCGAACGGGCCGAGGGTGCTGATCCGGATCTCCTCCTCGCCGCAGCGGATCACGTGGTAGGTGCCGTCGCCCTGCCCGTTGTCCTCGCCGCAGTGCACCGGCGGGCTCGGTGCCAGTCCGGCTGCCTCCAGCGCGGCCGTCGCGCGAGTCAACCAGCCTTCCTGGCCGACCGGTTCGGGAGCGGGGGCGCACAGCGCCTCCACCCGCCAGCGCGGATCGGCTGCCGCCTGGCACTGCGGGCCGTACTCGTGCACGATCGCCCGCCGCAACTCCTCGTCCAGGCCCGCCACTTCGACCCGTGGGCTTCCCAAGTTGGCGTACAGCGAGCGCAGTTCGGCCAGGTCCTCGGTGATCCCGTACAGCGCGTACGCCGCCTGGAGCGCGGCCTCCACGGTCGGCGCCGCGGCCGCGTACGCGCGCAGCCGGCCGGGGTCGGTGAGCAGCCGGTGGGAGCGGAAGGCCACCGACCGGTCGGGGTCGGCCAGCGCGTCGGTCACGTCCTGGCCGGCCCGGTGGCGGGTCAGGACGGCGAAGTACCGGTCCTCCGGTCGCCCGTCGCCGAGCTCGGCCAGGACGGCGTCGGCTCCCGCCCGCTCGACCAGTCCGGCGAGCCCGGCCGCTCCGGTGGCCTCGTGGTGCGGCCAGGGCGAGAAGGCCAGGGTGGCGAGCTCACGTGCCGCCGTCAGGTCGCCTTGCCGTCCGCGCGCCTTGAGCACGGCGTTCCACAGGCCGTAGGAGCTGTTCTCGCGCCGGTCTTCGTGCCGCAGCCAGGGCAGCAGCTCCGTACGGTCGCCGAGCAGGTCGAGCAGGGCGATCCGCACCTCGCCGGTCTCGTGCGGGTCCCTGATCCGGGCCAGCAGGTCCGGCACCCGGCGCTCCGGTACCCGGCCGGCCAGAGCCTCGGCACAGGCCGTCCGCCGCCACCACGCGTGCTGCCGACCGGACGCGTACCGGGCCAGCTCCGCTGGCTTCAGTGCGCGCAGCCCGGCCGGGTCCGGCCGGCCCGGGTCCGGCAGCAGGTCTTCGATCGTCCGCATCCGGTGATGCTACGGCGCTGGGCGCCCGGCATGGCGGGTGCTCCGCCGGGTCCGGGACGGTGATGCTTGGCAGACGCGGCCCCTACGCGTTACAGTGCCGACAGGTAGAGATCCGACGCCGCCCCTTCGAGTGCGGGTACCGGAGCTGCCTTTCAGCGAGCGCGGGCCGATCGGTCCTGACGCCGCCGGGCTCGTTCGACAGAGCCACCGCACAGCACCATCGACTCCGCCCGGTACTCCGCCTCCGGCGGTCGGGCCGTCGATTCCTGCCGCGCCGCACCTGCCCCGCCCATGGCCACCAGGCCCGCCGGGGGGTGCCGTCAGCGCCCCGAACCTTTCTTCAGGAGTACCCATGACCACCGCCACCACCACCGAACCGACCTCCGCCACCGCCCTGGACGGCCTGCTGAAGGCCGACCTGCACCGACTCGCCTCCGACCTCGGCATCCCGGGCAACTCCCGGCTGCGCAAGAGCGAACTGGTCGAGGCGATCACCACCCGCCGACACGCCCAGGTGCCCGCACAGCCCCCCGGGCCGGACCGGGACGGCTTCCTCGCGGCCTCCGGCGTGCTGGACGTCCGCGACGGGAAGGCCTTCCTGCGCACCTCCGGCTACCTGCCCGGCCCCGACGACCTGCATGTCTCGGCCGGCCAGGTGAAGACCCTCGGCCTGCGCCGCGGCGATGTGCTGACCGGCGCCACCCGCCCGCCCGGCGGCGGTGACCGGCGTCCGCTGCTGGCCCGGATCGACACCGTCAACGGCCGCACCCCCGACGCCTCCCGCCGTCGGCCCGCCTTCCACGACCTGACGCCGCTGTACCCGCAGCAGCAGCTGAACCTGGAGACCGGGCCGCGTGAACTGACCGGCCGGGTGGTGGACTTGGTGGCCCCGATCGGCAAGGGCCAGCGCGGTCTGATCGTCGCACCGCCGAAGGCGGGCAAGACCATGGTCGTGCAGGCCATCGCGGCCGCGATCGCCCGCAACCACCCCGAGGTGCACCTGATGGTCGTCCTGGTGGACGAGCGTCCTGAGGAGGTCACCGAGATGCGGCGCTCGGTCCAGGGCGAGGTGATCGCCTCCACCTTCGACCGGCCGGCCCGCGAGCACATCGCCGTGGCCGAACTCGCCATCGAGCGCGCCAAGCGCCTGGTCGAACTCGGCCACGACGTGGTCGTGCTGCTCGACTCCATCACCCGGCTGGCCCGCGCCCACAACACCGCCGCCCCCGGCAACGGCCGCACCCTCAGCGGCGGCCTGGACTCGACGGCGCTCCAGCAGCCGAAGAAGCTCTTCGGCGCGGCCCGCAACACCGAGAACGGCGGCTCGCTCACCATCCTGGCCACCGCCCTGGTGGACACCGGCTCCCGGCTGGACGACCTGGTCTTCGAGGAGTTCAAGAGCACCGGCAACATGGAGCTCCGCCTGGACCGCCGCCTCGCCGACAAGCGCGTCTTCCCCGCCGTCGACGTCCGCGCCTCCGGCACCCGCCGCGAGGAGCTGATGCTCGGTCCCGCCCGCACCACGGCCGCCTGGACCCTGCGCCGGATCCTCGGCGCCCAGGAGTCCCAGCAGGCCACCGAACTGCTGCTGGACCGCCTGCGGAAGACCACCGGCAACGCCGACTTCCTCCGCCAGGTCGCCACCAACTCCCCGGCGGCAGCAGCGGCCTGACGGTGCCTCCGGTGGGCTCAGTCGCCGGCGCGGGGGACCAGGGTGTTCTCGCTGCGGCGGCCCGCCATGAAGTCGTCGATGTTCCGGGCCGTGGCGTCGATGATCTGGCCGACCGCGGTCTGGGTGAAGTACGCCTGATGGGACGTCACCAGCACCTGGGGGAAGGTGACCAGCCGGGCCAGGGTGTCGTCGTTGATCCCCTCCAGCGAGCGGTCGTAGAAGAAGATGCCGGTCTCCTCCTCGTAGACGTCCAGGCCGACCCCGGAGAGCTTGCCGGTGCGCAGCGCCTCCACCAGGGCGGCGGTGTCCACGAGCCCGCCCCGGCTGGAGTTGATCAGAATGGCGTCGTCCTTCATCAGGGCGAGCGCGGCCCCGTCGATCACGTGGTGGGTGTCCGGCAGCAGCGGGACGTGCAGGCTGATCAGGTCGCTCCGGGCGAGCAGCTCCTCGCGGTCGACGTAGGTCATGCCGAGGTCGAGGCAGGCCGGGTTCTGCGCGACGTCCCAGCCGAGCAGGTCGGTGCCGAATCCGTGCGCGATCCGGGCGAAGCACTCGCCGATCTTGCCGGTGCCGATCACCCCGACGGTCATGCCGTGGATGTCGCGGCCGAGCAGGCCGTCGAGCCGGAAGTCGAACTCGCGGGAGCGGTTGGCGGCCCGGGAGAGCCGTCGGTTCACCGCCAGCGCCAGCGCCCAGGCGTGCTCGGCGACCGCGTACGGGCTGTAGTACGAGACCCGGGCCACGGTGAGGCCGAGCCGGGCGGCGGCGTCCAGGTCGATGTTGTTGAAGCCGGTCGAGCGCTGGGCGATCAGCTCGGTGCCGCCCGCCGCGAGCAGGGCCAGCACCTCCGCGTCGAGCTCGCAGTTGACGCTGGTGCTGAGGGTCGGGTAGCCGGCCGCCAGCGGCGCGGTGTCCAGGTTCAGGAAGACGGAGAGTGAGCGCAGCTGGTGGCTGCCGTCGAGCGCGGCGTGCAGCAGCGGCTTCTCGTCGGACTGGACCCCGTAGGCGAGGATTTTCATCGGCTTTCCGTCCTGATCGCGGCAGCAGTCCTCTCGTACGCTAGCCGCAAGACGGGTCACGGTCCGTCAGCAACGCGCGCGGGGATTGGGCGGCGGTCGTACCGGGTTCGCCGAGGGGCACGTCCAGGGCGATGCGGGGGATGCGCAGGCGCACCGGCGTCAGGTGGGGGTTTCGGTGAGCCAGGCGCGGAGGGTGCGGGGGGTGAGTCCGTAGCGGCGTTTGAAGTCGGGGTTGCGGCGGCCGAGTTCGATCCACTGGCGCTCGGAGGCGAAGCCGCCGCGCATGATGTGGGCGAAGGCGACGTAGAAGGCGCTGAAGTCCTGCATGGGAGCGAAGCCGCAGGCCCACCAGTGGTAGCGGGTGTCGTCGGTGAGGATCAGCGCGGAGCAGATCAGGCGGTCGGTGATGGAGAGCTCCAGGACGCGCGCGTCGTCGCCGAGCGCACGGACGAAGTCCTGGAACAGGCCGGGCCGGTAGTAGTCGGAGTTGTCGTACTTGGCCGCGGTTGCCCGGGCGAGCGTGACGAAGCCGTCGAGGTCGGCGTCGGCCGGGGCCGCGGTCCGGACGGTGACGCCCGCCCGGTCGGCGGCCCGCAGGGCGCGGGCGAGGTTGCGTCGCGGCATGCCGCGCAGCCCGGCCAGGTACCCGTCGAAGTGTCCGAGGGTGGTGAGGTCCAGGCCCCAGCCGATGTCGATGTCGGCGGGGTGCAGTCCGCGGGTCGTCAGCTGCTGGGCCAAGGGGGTGGCGGCGTCCACGTTGGCCAGGCCCCACAGGTGGGCTCCCCACTGCGCGGCGAGCTGTTCGAGCGCGTCCAGGGCCGTTCGGACGGCGCTGTCGTCGGCGCCCGGACGGAGCGGCAGGACGGTGTCGAAGCAGTGCCAGACGTGGCTGATCAGGGCGGGCTGCCCGGCCGCTCGGGGGAAGTGGTCGGCGATCACGCGCATGGGGTCCACCCCGCGCTGCAGGTAGGCGGGCAGCGCGGCGACCGGCGTGCCGACAGCGTCCAGGACCAGCAGGTAGGCGGCCCGTTCGACCGCGTGCAGGGGATGGAGCTCGAACGCGCGCAGGAAGGGCCGCCGGTAGAAGACCGGGGCGCGCGCGGCCGACATCAGCTCGTCCCACTCCGGCCCCACCTCGTCGATGGCGGTGTGGACGTGGACGGTGAAGTCGGCGCCGGGGAGCGTGAAGCCACCGGCGGCGGCCATCACCGCCCTCCTGGCGCGGGGGGCGGATCGAGGGGGACCGCGATGCGCTGGTCGTTCTTGTCCACCAGCCACTGGTCGGTGTCCAGCAGCCACCACTGGTGGACCGTCAGCAGGTAGAAGCGGCGGGGGCCGTCGCCGCTGAACTCGGTGAGGGGGAGGTCGAACAGCGCCCTCGTCTCCTCGTCGGGGAAGTTGCGCCGGTAGTACCAGGAGCTCAGCTCGTCCAGCTCGGCCGGGCCGACGGCCGCCGCCGTCGCGGTGAACTGCGCACCGTCGAGGGTGAGTTCGCTGTCGAGGCCGGTGAGGAAGAGCGAGCCCGACAGGTGCGGGTCCGCCTCGATGTTGCGGGAGTGCCGGGCGCGGCGGAGCGAGTACCAGAGCAGGCGCAACGGGTCCCGCAGGGGGACGAAGTTGACGGTGGAGGCCCAGGCGCCGTCCGGGCCCGTGGTGGCCAGCGTCATGAAGCGGGCGTTCTCGATCAGGAAGTCGCTGCGCTCCCGCAGCTGCTGTTGGGTGGTCATCGCTGCTCCGCTCCTCGGACGGTCTCCACGATCGCGGCATGGGGCGCGTCGAGGTAGGGCTGGTAGAACGGGTCGCCGGCGGCGTGGCGGGAGGTCCGGTGGGCGTGCCAGCGGTGCTGCTGGAAGCCGGCTTCGGTCAGGGCCCGCTCCAGGGTCGGTGCGCTCCAGTACCGGGCGGTCAGGTGGGCGTCGTGGGAGCCGAACCGCAGGTCGAGGCCGACCGGGGCGCCGTCCTCGCGGGAGCTCTCCTGGTACATCCGGAAGCCGTAGCGGGTGTAGTGGTCGGGGTCGGGGTGGATCGGCAGGGTGAGGAACCGGCCGCCGGGCCGCAGGGCGTCGGCCGCGGTGCGGCAGAGCGCGAGGAGCTCGTCGTAGGTGGTCGCGTACGGCAGCACGTAGACCGACAGGACGAGATCGAAGGTGCCGGCCAGGGCCGGGGGCAGGTCGTCCTGGAGGTAGCGGATGCCGAAGCACTCGTGGCCCTCGCGGCGGCGGGCGTAGTCGATCATCCCGGCGGACCGGTCGAGCCCGGTCACCGTGTCGGCGCCGTTCGCGGCCAGGTACCGGCAGTAGACGCCGCTGCCACAGCCCAGATCGAGGATGCGCAGGCCCTGCGGCGGGCCGACCAGGGCGAGAACACTGGGGAATTCCAACTGCTGCCTGAACGGGAGCTCCGAGAACTCCTCGTACATCGCGGCCAACGCATCGAACGGACTCTCCGACATGTGGTGCGCTCCTTCGCTCAGCGACCCGCGCGCCCCCTCCGCCACTTATTGTTCCGGCTCGCACGGACCCCTGACAGGCGTGAACGCCAGCGCTCGGCCCACGCGTCCGGCGTGCGCGGGGACCTGCCCGCCGCCTCAGGCGGGCCTGGCCCGGACTCGACCGAGGACACCCGTGCCACCGAGCCGGGACAGCAGAAAGGCGGGCCGCTCCGTTCGGAGCGGCCCGCCTTCGGTGCAGAGCAGGCGGGGTCAGATGACGGTCTCGGCCTCGACGTAGCGCTCGGCCGGGACGGTCTTCAGGTCGGCCACCGCGTCGGCCAGCGGGACGAGCTTGATCTCGGTGCCCTGGAGCGCGGTGATGTGGCCGAAGGCGCCCTTGTGGGCGGCCTCGACGGCGTGCCAGCCGAAGCGGGTGGCGAGCACCCGGTCGTACGCGGTGGGGGTGCCGCCGCGCTGGGTGTGGCCCAGGATGACCGGCTTGGCCTCCTTGCCGAGGCGGTGCTCCAGCTCGCGGGAGAGCTGGTTGGCGATGCCGGTGAACCGCTCGTGGCCGTAGATGTCCTTCACGCCCTCCTCCCAGTGCATGGAGCCGGGCTCGGGCTTGGCGCCCTCGGCGCAGACCACGATCGCGAACTTCTTGTTGCGGTCGAAGCGCTCGCGGACCACCTCGGTCAGCTTGTCGATGTGGAACGGCCGCTCGGGCACCACGATCGCGTGCGCACCGGCCGCCATGCCCGCGTTGAGCGCGATCCAGCCGGTGTGACGGCCCATCACCTCGACCACCATGACCCGCTGGTGCGACTCGGCGGTGGTCTTCAGCCGGTCCAGCGCGTCGGTGGCCACCGAGACGGCGGTGTCGAAGCCGAAGGTGACGTCGGTGCAGGCGATGTCGTTGTCGATGGTCTTCGGGACGCCGATCACCGGCAGCCCGCCGTCGCTCATCAGCTTGGCGGCCTTCAGGGTGCCCTCGCCGCCGATCGGGATCACCGCGTCGATGCCCAGGTCGGCGCAGTACTGCTTGGCCCGCTCGACCCCGTCCCGCAGGTGGCTCGGCTGCACCCGGGAGGAGCCGAGGATGGTGCCGCCCTGGGCCAGGATGCCGCTCACCGAGTCGAGGGTGAGCGGGCGGTGGACGCCCTCCAGAAGACCGCGCCAGCCGTCCTGGAACCCGATGATCTCGTCGCCGTGGTCGACCACCCCCCGGTGGACCACGGAACGGATCACAGCGTTCAGGCCGGGGCAGTCACCGCCGCTGGTCAGCACACCAATACGCATTGCTTTGCAACTCCCGAACAGGAACCGGACGGCCGGACTTCCACCATACGGCGACTGCGTCCGACCGGGCAGGCGCCGACGTGGGTGCGTCACCTTTGGCGCACCCTCGCGGTACTGCGCCGGGCACCTAGGAGGGTGTGTGCTCGGCGTGCTCATTGTCGTACGGATCGGGCGGGTGAGTCACCACCCGCCCAACCAGCGGACGGATCAGGCGGGCTGACGGGTCGCCGCGATGCGCTCGGCGCGCAGCGCGTCGTACCAGGTGGTGTCGGCCGGCGGCAGCGCGTTCACGTCCAGCGCCAGCTTGATCAGCATGTCGGCGACGGCGGGGTTACGGGCCATCACCGGGCCGTGCAGGTAGGTGCCGAAGACGGTGTCGCGCCAGGCGCCCTCGGTGCCGTCGCCGGTGCCGTTGCCCCGGCCGACCTGGACCTGGGCCAGCGGCTTGACGCCCGGGCCCAAGTGGGTGATGCCCTGGTGGTTCTCGAAGCCGGTGAGCTGAGGGAGGTTCAGCTGGGGGTCCGTCTCCGCGAGCACGTCGCCCACGCAGCGGGCGCCCTCGCCCCGGCCGGTCCAGACGTCCAGCAGGCCCAGGCCCGGCTGGCGCTCGCCCCGGTCGTTCAGGAACTCGTGGCCGAGGATCTGGTACCCGGCGCAGACCGAGAAGATGATCGCGCCGTTCTCGGCCGCCCGGACCAGGCCCTGGTCCGCCGCCAGCCGCTCGGCCGCCAGCCGCTGCGGACGGTCCTCACCGCCGCCGATCAGGTAGATGTCGCCGCTGGTCGGCACCGCCTGGTCCGAACGGACGTCGATCCGCTGGACGTTCAGCCCGCGCTGGCGGGCCCGGCGCTCGACCACCAGGGCGTTGCCCCGGTCGCCGTAGGTGCTCAGCAGGTCCGGGTAGACCCAGACCAGGCGCAGGCTGCTCTCGCTCATCCTCTGGGACCTTCCGGACTGCGGCCGCGCCTGGGGCGGCTCGGTGGGGTAGGCAGGCGGCTCGGCGGGGTACGCGGGCGGCTGCTGGTAGGGGTTCTCCTGGTACGGGGGAGTCGCCATCAGTTCGCCACCGCCTTGCGCAGCTGCTGGAACGCGGTGTAGTTGGCGATCGCCTCGATCCGCCCGGGCGGAGCCATCCGGACCGCCTGCTCCAGCGTGTCCACCACGTGGAACTGGAGGCCCGCCACCTCGAGCCGGACCGCCAGGTCCAGCTTGCGCTGGCCCATCACGAAGATCGGGTGGCCGGAGAGCCGCTCGTAGTCCACGTCCCAGAGCCAGGAGGTGTCGGTGCCGTCCGCGTCCATCGCGTTGACCGAGAGGATCACCGGGGCCGGCGGCTGGTCGATCAGGGAGAAGGTCTCCAGCCAGCCGGCCGGGTTCTTCGCCAGCAGCAGCCGGACGTCGCGGCCCTGGTACTGCACCACGTCGTAGCGGCCGGCCACCGCCGTGACGGCCTGCATCCGCTGGAGCGCGACCTGCGGGGCGACGCCGAAGACGGCGGCCACCGCGGCCGAGCTGGTCGCGTTGGCCAGGTTGGCCCGGCCCGGCAGCTGGAGCTGGATCGGCCAGGCGCCGCGCTGCGGGTCGATCACGTGGGTGCCCTGGAGCGCCCAGTGCGGCTGCGGACGGCGGAAGCCGCAGTCCTGGCAGAACCAGTCGTCGCCGGGACGCTGCATCACACCGCCGCAGGACGGGCAGGACCAGGCGTCCTCCTTCCACGCCTGACCGGCGGCCACCCAGACCACCTTGCGGCAGGACGAGGCGGCCCAGGTCACCAGCGGGTCGTCCGCGTTGGCGATGATCACCGCGTCGGTGTCCTGGAGGCCCTCGCGCCACTTCTCGGCCATCATCCGGGTCTCGGCGGCGCGGTCCAGCTGGTCGCGGGAGAGGTTGAGCAGCGCTATGGCCTTCGGCCGGGTGTCGCGGGCGACCCCGGCGAGGTACTTCTCGTCCACCTCGATCACGCCGAACCGGGCCTCCGAACCGCCCGCGAGGGCGGCGGTGATCCCGGCGGGCATGTTGGCACCGAGGGCGTTGGAGACCACCGGGCCGGCGGCGCGCAGCGCCTCGGCGATCAGGCGGGTGGTGGTGGTCTTGCCGTTGGTCGCGCTCACCAGCACCACGTCGAGGTGGTCGGAGAGGGTTGCCAGCAGGTCGGGGTCCAGCTTGAGCGCGATCTTGCCGCCGATCACCGAGCCACTGCCCCGGCCGGCCTTCTGCGACAGGGCGGCGGCCACCCGGCCGGCCGTCACGGCGATCTTGGCGCGGGCGGGCAGCGAGGCGTCGCGTACGGCTGCGGCTTCCGAATCGGGGCCTGGCATGCTGAGTGGTTCCTCCTTGCTGCGGCGCCGCTTGCGCGGCAGGACGGGGCCAGCCTACCCACTCCGTCCCCGGCGACCGAGCAGGGGCACTTCTGACGTCCCCTCACACCCACCGGCCGGGTCAGTCCCAGGCCCCGGACGCCCGGCCGACCGGATCGTTGGCCGCCAGCCAGGACGCGGCCGCCCCGGCCTGCTCCGACGGCGGGCGGTCGTCCACCGGCAGCGGCAGCACCAGATGGCGGGCGGGCCCGTCCGGTGAGGTGTCGTGCCGGAACCGGAGCCGGACCAGCCCCGGTTCGTCGTTCTCGGCGAGGACCCACTCCAGCGTGCAGCCCCACCGGGTCAGCAGCTCCGGTTCGGCGCTCAGGCGGCGGTGCAGCGCGTCCGCCACCAGCAGCGCGGGCCAGGCCCAGGAGTCGTCGGCCTGGGCGCGGGCCACCTCGGCGTCGTACTCGGCGGCGTCGAAGCCGACCGTCCGGCCGCCGGGCTCGCGCCAGTGCACCCGGCCGTCCGCCCGCTCGCAGACGGTGCCGGGCTCGCCGTAGTGCGCCCAGCCCGGGCCCAGGCCGGCCGGGGCGATCAGGAAGTCGAAGCCCTGGTCGATGTACCGGTCGCACGGCAGCGGGACGCCGTCGACCAGGACGCAGGCGTCGAGCAGATCGCTCCAGCCCGGGTCGCCGCGGACGGTCCAGAGGTCGAGCCGGGCCGAGCCGGGGCGGGCCGGGTGACGGTACGTCAGCCGGGCCAGGGTCAGTTCCGCCCACTGCGCCCGGGCCCGGGTGAGCGGCGGGTGGGCCGTCAGCGCGTCCGCCAGGCAGCGCCGCCACCGGGGCACGTCCAGGGCGGCGAGGATCCGGTCGACGATTCCGGCGGGCTCGCCGGGGGACCAGTCCAGCCGCCAGGAGTGCCCGGTGGCCAGCTCCTGGGCCAGCTCCAGCAGCAGTGCGTACCGGTCGAAGGTGGGCGGCCAGCGCTCGGAGCGCCGCAGCAGCGCCCGGTAGGCGGGGACGGCGTCGCGGTACCGGTCGATCTGCGGCCGGTGGTGGTCCCAGCGGGACATCGCCAGCAGCGCCCGGCCCGCGTCCAGACAGGTCGACTCGTCGCTGCCCGGGTCGTCCAGCAGCTGGACCAGTCCGACCGCCTCGGCGACCCGGCGCACCTCCGCGCCCGGCATCCGCCGGAACGCGCTGACCTGGTGCAGCAGCCAGCGCCGGGCGGCGGGGGTGCTGCTCGGGCACAGCCCCCGGATCAGGGTGATCCGGTGCCGGGGCCGGAGGCGGTCGGCCAGCCAGTGCAGGTCCGAGGCCGTGCCGCCGAGCGCCGCGAGGGCGGCGCCGGCCCGGGCGGTGAACGGGCGGTACAGGGCGACGGTGCGGACCAGCGGCAGGTCGTAGGCGGTGCCGGCCCGGGCCAGCAGCTCCAGGCCGACCAGTACCGCCTGCTCCGCGGTGCCCTCCCGGACCAGCCGGCGGCCCACCGCTCCGGCCTGGGTGCGGGAGCGTTCGGCCCAGCGGCGGAGGACGGCCAGCTGATCGTCGGTCAGCTCGGGCCGGGCCTCGGGAGAAGAAGGGGAGGGCTTCCACGCAAGGGGCAACGGCCGGTCGGGGGAGTCCTGCAGCAGTCGGAGGACCTGCTCGTACAGGGGGGTCACCGGGCGGTGGGGTGCTCGATTCGACAGCTCATGCCGGGCATCCTGCCAGACCCCGGCCCGTGCCATCCCGTGGTTTCGCCGACCTGTGGCACCGGCGCTCGTCCTGGGCAGTGCTCAGAGTGCCTGTGCAGTAGGGAAGTTGGGGTCGAACGAATTCCGGTTCAGCCCCTTGGCCGGTCCATCGGCTGCTGGTACCGTCCTGGGCTTGAGAGCGCTCTCAGTGGGCCCCCACCCGATCCGTGCACGAGAGCGCTCGCCCACCCCAGTCCCATCGTGACACCTGCCGGGGGCGCCCTCCCGCCGTGCCGGTGCCGCCGTTCCGCGACCGCATCCATGGAGCAGCGCTCGCCCGTCCCGTGCCGTCGCACCCCCGCACCGCGATGAACAGGGAAGGACCCCACCCCATGAGGCTCCAGAGAACCGCTCCACGAGTCCGACCGTCACGGCAGGGCGCCCGTGGCCTCCCGCTGCTGCTGGCCGTGCTGGCGCTGCTGCTCGGCGGACTCGGCCTGGCCCCGGGGACGGCCGCCGCGGCCGACCCCGACTACACCCAGAGCGTGACCGCGACCAGCGGCACCCAGGCGAAGATCTCGTTCACCCCGACCACCGCGGCGCTCTACGTCGACGTGCACTACCTGGTGAACGCGGCCAACCAGCAGAACGTCCGGATGGTCAACGGCTCCGGCACCTGGACCCACACCGTGGGCGGCCTGGCCACCGGCAACGTGCTGGACTACTGGTTCACGTACGAGAAGAGCGGCCCCCAGTACGACACCCCGCACTTCGGCTACACCCAGGGCGGCAGCACCGGTGGCCAGGTGGCGCAGCCGGCCTTCAGCCCGGCCGGCGGGCAGTACGCCTCCGCCCAGACGGTGACCATCTCGGATGCCACCGCCGGGGCGACCATCCGCTACACCCGGGACGGATCCACGCCGAACGGCAGCTCCCCGGTGTACACCGGGCCGATCAGCGTCACCGCCAGCGGCACCGTCAAGGCCTTCGCCCAGCTGGCGGGCAGCACCGACTCCGCGGTCGCCACGGCGGTCTACACCATCGGCGGCACCCCGACCAGCTGCCCGGTGCAGTCGGACACGCCGGACTTCGGCCCCAACGTGCACATCTACGACCCGAGCATGTCCGCCGCCACCATCCAGGCCCAGCTGGACGCCCACTTCAACCAGATGAAGGACACGCTCTCGGCGCAGTTCAGCTCGAACCGGGTGGCCGACCTGTTCAAGCCGGGCACCTACAACGTCAACGACAACGTGGGCTTCTACACCTCGGTGGCGGGGCTCGGCCAGAACCCCGGTGACGTGGTCATCAACGGCAACATCACCGTGGACGCCTTCAACGCCTCGGACGCCGGCAACGCCACCCAGAACTTCTGGCGCAGCGCCGAGAACCTCGCCATCAACCCCGGTGGCGGCACCAACCGTTGGGCCGTGGCGCAGGCCGCCCCGTTCCGGCGGATCGACGTGCGCGGCAACCTGGCCCTCTACCCCGCCAGTTACGGCTGGGCCAGCGGTGGCTACGTCGCCGACAGCCGGGTCAGCGGCCAGATGGCCTCGATCTCGCAGCAGCAGTGGTACACCCGGGACAGCGGCCTCGGCAGCTGGGACGGCGGCGTCTGGAACATGGTCTTCTCCGGCGTCCAGGGCGCCCCGGCCAACACCTTCCCGACCCCGCCCGAGACGGTGCTCGCCACCACCCCGGTCTCCCGCGACGTGCCGTACCTGTACGTCGACAGTGCCAACCGCTACCGGGTCTTCCTGCCGAGCCTGCGCACCAACGCGAGCGGCCCGAGCTGGGCCGCCGGCAGCACGCCCGGCAGCTCGCTGCCGATGAGCCGGTTCTACGTGGTCAAGGCCGGGGACACCGCCGCCACCATCAACAACGCGCTCGCCCAGGGCTGCAACCTGTTCGTCACGCCCGGCGTCTACCACCTGAACCAGACGCTCAACGTCACCCGGGCCGACACGGTCGTGCTCGGCATCGGCTACCCGACCTTCGTCCCCGACAACGGCGTCAACGCGATGCAGGTCGCGGACGTCGACGGGGTCCGGCTCAAGGGCCTGCTGTTCGACGCCGGCACCACCAACTCGCAGGCGCTGCTGACCGTCGGCCCGGCCGGTTCGGCGGCGGGCCACGCGGGCAACCCGACCACGGTCCAGGACGTGTTCTTCCGGATCGGCGGCCAGGTCGCGGGCCGGGCCACCACCAGCCTGGTGGTCAACAGCAGCAACACGATCATCGACCACATCTGGGCCTGGCGGGCCGACCACGGCAATGCCGGCACCTTCGGCTGGACCGTCAACCCCGCCGACACCGGCCTGATCGTCAACGGCAACAACGTGCTCGCCACCGGCCTGTTCGTCGAGCACTACCAGAAGCACGAGGTGATCTGGAACGGCCAGGGCGGCCGGACCATCTTCTTCCAGAACGAGATGCCGTACGACGTGCCGAACCAGGCCGCCTGGAAGAGCTCGGCGTCGGTGAACGGGTACGCGGCCTACAAGGTCGGCCCCAACGTCACCACCCACGAGGCGTGGGGGCTGGGCAGTTACTGCTACTTCAACGTCAATCCGGCGGTGTCCAGCTACCACGCGTTCGAGGTGCCCAACGTGAGCGGCGTGCGGTTCCACTCGCTGCTCAGCGTCTCGCTGAACTACCAGGGCACCATCACCCACGTCATCAACGACACGGGCGCGGTCACCCCGACCGGCACCGTCCCGGTGAACGTGGTGTCCTACCCCTGATCGACCGACCCGGCCCGGGCGGGTGCGCTCCGTCAGGCACCCGCCCGGGCCGGGGGACCTGCCGGACGGTTCATCCCTGCGCGGAGCCTGACGGTCCGTCACCTGTGCCGACGGCGGCGGGGATGCGGACCACGGCGGTGGGGGAGGTGCGCCGGTGGCGTTCCTCCCAGGTCTCCAGGGCGCTCCGGCAGGCGTGGTCGAGGTGACGCAGACCGGTGAGGTCGAGCTGGACGGCGCGGTCGGCCGGCAGGTGTTCGAGGGCTTCCAGCAGGCGCGGGAGCCGGAGGAAAGTGGCGTTGCCGCTGAGGCTGACGCGTATCGGGCCGTCGGCCTCCTGCTCGGTGACCTCGACCTGGAGGTGGGAGGTCTCCCAGGCGGACCTGAGGACCGAGAGGAGCAGGCCGAGCAGGACGCCCTCGAAGAGGTTGGTGGTGACGATGGCGAGGGCGGTGACGACCAGGATCAGCGCCTCGTGGCGGTGCGAACGCCACAGCACCAGAAGGGACTTGACGGGGATGAGCTTGGCCCCGGCGTGCACCAGGACGCCGGCCAGCGCGGCCAGCGGGATGATCGTGAGGGCGGCGGGGAGCAGGGCGGCGAAGAGCAGCAGCCAGAGGCCGTGCAGGACGCGGCTGGCCTTGGTACGGGCGCCGGCCTGGACGTTGGCGGCGCTGCGGACGATGACGGCGGTCATCGGGAGGGCGCCGAGCAGGCCGCAGACGGTGTTCCCGGCGCCCTGGGCGAGCAGTTCCCGGTCGTACTGCGTGCGGGGTCCGTCGTGCAGGCGGTCGACCGCGGCGGCGCTGAACAGGCTTTCGGCGGAGGCGATCAGCGCGAAGGCGAGCACCGTGCCGAGCGCCGCGACGCTGCCGAGCGCCGCCAGGTCGGAGGAGTCGGGCAGGCTGATCACCCCGGCCAGGCCGGCCACGTCCACCTTGGCCACCGGGAGGCCGAACAGGGCGGTGGCGGCGGTGGCCCCCGCGACGGCGGCCAGCGGTCCCGGCACCGTGCGGACCGGGCCGGGCAGTCTGGGCCAGAGGACCAGGACGGCCACCGTGCCGGCGCCGACCGCCGCTGCGGTGAGCGAGGCCCGGGAGGAGAGGGTGTCGGCGACCAGGCCCGGCAGTCCGGTCAGCTTGGCGAGGCCGTCGGCGGGTGCCTTGACGTCCGCCATGGCGTAGAGCTGGCCGGCGATCAGCACCAGGCCGATGCCGGCCAGCATGCCCTGCACCACGGAGACCGAGATGGCCCGGAAGAGTCGGCCCAACCGGGCTGCTCCCATGGCGAGTTGGATCAGGCCGGCGGCGGCGGTGATCACCCCGAGGGTGCCCAGCCCATGCTCCTGCACGGCGCCGTACACCAGTACGGTGAGGCCGGCCGCAGGGCCGGAGACCTGGAGGCTGCTGCCGGGCAGGAGGCCGGTCAGCAGACCGCCCACGATGCCGGTGACCAGGCCGAGTTCGGCCGGGACGCCGGAGGCCACGGCCACGCCGACGCAGAGCGGCAGCGCGACCAGGAAGACGACCAGGGAGGCGGGTAAGTCCGCCTTGAGCGTGGCGAGTCGGTACGGGCGGGCCGGCCGCCGGGGCACGGACTGACGGGGCATCGGGTCCTCACGAGGGTGTTCACGCGGGGCGTGGGGCAGACGGGGAGGGCCGGATCGGCGCTAGAGCGGCAGGAACAGGCCGCTCTCCGGACGGTGCGAGAGCACCAGGCCGGTGTGGATCTCGTAGAACCAGCCGTGCAGTCTGATCCGGCCCTCCGCCAGGCGCCGGGTGATCCCCGGGTACTCGCGCAGGCGGGCGAGTTGGGCCAGCACGTGCCGCTGCACCGGCCCGGCCACGGTCGGGTCGAAGGTCTCGGCCTCGCTGCCGGAGCGCAGCGCCCGGTGGTCGGCGGTGCGGAGCCAGGCCTCCAGGGCCGGGACCAGGCTGAGGTCGTCGCCGCGCACCACGGCGCCGACCGCTCCGCAGTGCGAGTGGCCGCAGACCACGATGTCGCGCACGCCCAGCACCTCGACGGCGTACTCGATGGTCGCGGTCTCGCCCGAGCCGGCCGTCGGGTCGTAGCCGGGGACGATGTTGCCGGCGGTGCGGAGCTCGAACAGGTCACCGGGGTCGGCGCCGGTGATCAGGCTGGGCACCACCCGGGAGTCGGAGCAGGTGATGAAGAGCGCCTGCGGGGACTGGCCGGCGGCGAGGCCGGTGAGTTCGCGGCCGGACTCCCCGGCGCGTCGGGGGAAGGCACGGGCTCGGTCGATCAGCGGTTCCATGGGATGCCTCCTGCGGCCGCTCCCGCGCTTGGTGCTGCGGGAGCGTGGTCGGAGCGGGCAGTCGGGTACGCCGGGGCAGGTCGGAGCTCACTGGCGGTGTACGTCCGGTGACCTGACGTTGCGTCAAGACTCAGTAAAGCACGAGTATGTACCAGTCAAAGTGGCGTCCTGGGGAGGAGGTGTGTTCGTGCGGTTAACATCTTGTTGCTGACGGTCACCCCCGGGCGTGACCGCACGCGCCGGGCGGTCTGTCCACGTGCCAGCAGTACGGCCCCGCCCGGAGCCTTCCCGGGCGGGGCCGTACTGGTGCGCGACGGTCAGCGGCTGGGCCAGGGGGTGGGGAGCTCCTCGGTGGCTTCGGAGAGGTGGGCGGTGATGACCAGGGTGCCGTCCTCGACCTGGTAGTCGAGGGGGGCGGAGAGGCGCCGCATGGTGGAGATCAGGCCGGTGTTGGAGGCGTGGGTGACGGCGTAGACGGTGGGGACGCCCGCTTCGAGGGCCAGTGCGGCCATCCGGCGGAGCAGGTCGACGCCGAGCCCGCGGCGCTGCCAGGCGTCCTCGACCAGCAGGGCGATCTCGGCGGAGTCGTCGTCCCACATCAGGTGGGCGAGCGCGACGATCCGGCCGTCGGAGGTCTCGACCGCGAGGGTCTGGCCGTGCCGGGGGTCGAGCAGGTGGTCGAGGTAGCGGTCGGCGTCCTTGACCGGGCCGTGGTAGCGCTTGCGGAGGGCGTCGGAGGAGCACCGGCCGTGCATGGCCAGGGCGGCGGCCTTGTCGTCGGCGTCGGCCCGACGGACCGTCAGGTCGGCCCCGGCGGGGAGGGTGAGCCGGGCCTCGACCCGGGGGACCCGGGGGCCGAGCAGGGAGTCCAGCTCGACCAGGGCCTGGGCCCGGGCGAACTCGGTCGGGGTGAACGGCAGGTGCGGGCGGCTGAGCTCGATCAGGTCGCCTGAGGGGACGGGCAGCCGCATCACGTGGCCGTCGATCCCGGCCAGGGCCTTGGCGCCGCCGTTCGGGAACTGCCGGATCGTGCACCGGCCGAACAGCCGCCGCAGCGCGACCGGCAGCTCGGCGGCGTCCAGCGCCGTCCGGGTGGCCAGGGCCAGCACGTGGGTCGGCTCGTCGACCAGGTCGTGGGCGTCGGCCTGCTCGGTCCAGATGTCCCGGCCGCCGCCGGCCGCGACGGCCCTGGTCAGGTCGGTCCGGCTGAGCACCTGCGGGGCGCGGACCAGGAACTCGTCGACGGCACCGATCGGCAGCGGGTGGGTCTGCATCGAGACGATGCTGACCTGCTGTCCGGCCAGGGCGGTGCAGATCCGGGCCAGGCTGCCGGGGGAGTCGGAGACGGTGGCGCGCAGCCGCCACAGCGCGGTCTGCTCGAAGTCGCGCAGCGGCCCGGTCACCTCGGCCGGCTCCGCTCCCGGCGGTGCGGCCGGGTCGGGTGCGGGCGGCCCGTGCGGGTGCCGGTGTGCCCACCAGGTGTGGAACACGGCCGTGGCGACCAGGGCGAGCGCCGAGGCGACCAGCAGGACCGGGCCGTCGTGGCCGTGCACCACGGTGTTGGCGACCAGGTCGGCGGCCGCCACGGCGACGAAGACCGCGGCGAGTTCGGTGGTGTCGCGGCGCCAGCGGTGGTTGCGGGCGCTGCGGCGCTGGGCGCGGGAGGGCTGGGAGGAAGTGTCCATGTGAGCATGGTGCTCTTCCGGTGTTTCGCGATCACGAATCCCCCGTGACCTGTTGGTAAATGTCTTCGGATGGCATCCGAACCGCCTCCCCTCAGATCAAGAACCGGTCGGACGCCCCGTCAGTTCCCGCCCGGCCGACCTGACTTCCGCCAGCAGCAGTTCCAGGTCGTCCTCGGTGGTGGCGGCGTTCAGCAGACAGGCGCGGAGCATCTCGTGCCCCTGGTAGAGCGCGCCCGTGACAAAGGCCTGCCCGCGCAGCTGGACGGCGACCGGCAGGTCGCGGTTGACGGCGTCGGTCCGGGCCGGGTCGGCCGGCAGGTAGCGGAAGGCGACGATCGAGGTGTGCACCGGGGCGAGCAGCTCCAGCTCCGGGTCGGCCTCGACCAGGGCGCCCAGGTGCCGGGCCAGCTCGGTGCAGCGGGCGATGTCGGCGACCAGTCCGGCCCGGCCGCGGTGGGCGATGGTGGCCCAGACCTTGAGCGAGCGGAACGGACGGGTCTGCTCCATCCCGTACTCGGAGAACCAGCCGAGCGCGCCGGCCGCCTCGTCGCGCAGGTAGGAGGGGACCAGGCTGAAGGTGCCGCGCAGCTCGTCGGCGTCGCGGACCAGGGCGCAGCCGCAGTCCACCGGGACGCCGAGCCACTTGTGCGGGTCGAGGGCGAGCGAGTCGGCCCGGTCCAGGCCGGCGTACCGGTCCGCGATGGCGGGGTCCAGCACGCCGAAGGCGCCGTACGCGCCGTCCACGTGCAGCCACAGGCCCTCGGCCTCGCAGACGTCGGCGATCGGGTCGAAGGCGTCCACCACGCCGGTGCCGACGGTGCCGGCGGAGGCGACCGCGAGGAAGGGCAGCAGCCCGGCCGCCCGGTCGGCGGCCACGGCCTCGGCCAGGGCGGCCGGGTCGAGCCGGCCGTCGGCGTCGGTGGCGACGGTGCGCAGGTGCCGGCTGCCCAGGCCGAGCAGCTCGACGGCCTTGCGGACGCAGGAGTGGGTCTCGGCGGTGGCGTACGCGACCAGCGGCGGCAGCCCGGCCAGGCCGTCCTCGCGCAGGTCGTGGCCGGCCAGGCGGGCGGCCCGGTTCCGGGCGGCGGCCAGGCAGAGGATGGTGGCCATCGAGGTGCCCGAGGTGAGGATGCCGCCGCCGGCCGGGTGCGGGAAGCCGACCAGCTCGGCGATCCAGCGGACCACGGCCCGCTCCAGGTGGACGTCGGCGTGGTCGCCGCCGGCCGAGCTGGGGTTCATCGCGGCGGCGGCCAGGGTGGCCAGCACCCCGGCCGGGGCGGGGGCGGAGTTGACCCAGCCGAAGAAGCGGGGGTGGCCGTTGCCCATCGGGGCGGTCATCACCTGACGGCCGATCACGTCCAGCAGGCCCTCCAGCGGCATGCCCTCGACGGGCAGCGGGAGGTCCAGCAGTGCCTGCCGGTCGGCCGGGTCCATCGGCTGCCAGACCGGCCGCCCGGGCACCGCTTCGAGGTAGTCGGAGACCAGCTCGGCGGTGGCCCGGGCGGCGGTGCGGAAGTCGTCGGGGGAGGTGTCGTTCACAGTGCTGCTCCATCAGAGGTCATGGAGGCACGGCTTCCTCGGCGCACCCGGTAGGGAAACCTTAGTCGAGAGTGCTGGAAAGGCCCCCTGCGCTGCGGCAGTAACCGGCGATCTCCTTGTTGGTGATCTTCGAGCAGAGCCGGGCGCCCGCGCCGGCCTCGGTGTAGTTGACGGTGTAGTAGCTCATCAGGCCCTGGGTGCAGGCCTTGCGCTGCCAGGAGTCGGCGGCGGTGGCGCACTGGTTGGCGGCCCAGTCCTCGCGGTCCAGGTTGTACTTCATGGTCCGGGAGCCGACGCCCCGGCTGCAGTCGTTGGCACCGCCGCTGGCCTGGCCGTTGAGGCACCACTTGAGTGCGTCGGCGAAGACGTTCTCGTGGTTGGCGTAGTCGTGCGAGCTCAGGTAGAAGGTCGGCGCGTAGAAGAAGCAGGCCGACTGGAACAGCGAGGGCTGGTCCTTGCAGGGGTAGAGCGGGTCCTTGGCCAGCGCGGCGGGGTCGAGGTTGGCCTTGGCCTTCTCGTCCTCCTCGTCCGGGCCGAACAGCTGCATGAACAGGCCCTCGGAGCAGGTGATCTTCCGGCTGTCGGTGGGGAACTTGTTGCACAGTGCGCGGGCCTTGGCCACGTCCTGCTTGGCGACGAACATGGTGCCGTGGCCGACGCCGTGGATGCACGGGCCCTTGTTGGCCGGGGCGCAGAGCTTGAGCAGGTCCTCCTCCGGGTTGGCGGAGGCGTTCAGCATCTCCTCGACCGCGCCGTGCAGGTAGCCCGCCGCGCAGGTCTCGTGCGGGAAGGAGATGACCTTCTGGAAGTCCGCGTGGTAGCGCTTGACCGCGGTGTGCCCGAGCTCGTGCGCGATCGGGTGGCAGAACCGGACGGTGTAGGGGAGCTTCTTGCTGATCGCGTCCAGCTCGGCCAGCGCGACGCCCGGGTCGGTGGCCTCCATCTTGGCCATCAGCTTGTTGCGCAGGGTGGAGCGGGTCCACACGGCCGGGTCGCCGGTCGGGCTGGGGGAGGCGGCCGGGCCGCTGCTCTGGCCCGGGGCGGGGGCGCCCGGCTGGGCCGGGGCCGCGACCGGTGCGGCGGTCTGCGGGGTCCACTGGGTGACGGCCACCGCGCCGAGCCCGAGGATGCCGAGCAGGAACGCGGTGATGATCGCGAAGAGTCGCGGTTGCATGAGCTGTGGTCCCCCGGCGGATCGCTTCGGACGGTTGCGTCTCCCATCCTGGCGTTCCTCGTCCGAAACTGAACGTTTCTGACGGCCATTCGGGATGTGTCGGCCAGGCCGTTCCCCGAGCGGCCGACTGGTCAACGAGGGAGAGCGCCCCCCGGTCACCAAATGCACACACTCTCACAGGACGCGCACGGACCGTCCCCCGGGGCCGCCCGGAGCCGAACGCGGGAAGTCCTGCCCGATTTCGGGCAGGATTCTTGGAGTCAGCGCGTTCGACGCCTAGGCTCCCCTCTCGTGCCCGTCTCACCACACCCTCACGAAGACCTGCTCGCGCACCTCACCCGGACCACCCCGCTGGGGCCCGGCGAGGCGGCGCGGGTGATCGCGGAGGTGCTGGCGTACTTCTCCGAGAGCACCGAGGAGTACGTCCGCCGCCGCCACGGTGAGCTGCAGGCGCGGGGCCTGACCAACGAGAAGATCTTCGCCCGGCTGGCCGGTGAGCTCACCGCTCGCCGGGTCGCGGCGCCCGAGCTGACCGCCCGTCAGCTGCGCCGGATCGTCTACGGCTGAGCCCGCCCCACCCGAAGCGACGTGACAAGAGGAGATCCACCATGTGCGGCATCGTGGCCTACATCGGTCCCAAGGACGCCACCGCGTTCCTGCTCGAAGGGCTCCAGCGGCTGGAGTACCGGGGCTACGACTCGGCCGGGGTGGCCGTGGTCGGCAAGGCCGGCAGCCTGAAGGTCTGCAAGACCAAGGGCCGGGTGGCCGACCTGGCCGCCGCCGTCCCCGCGCGGTTCAAGGGCACCACCGGCATCGGCCACACCCGCTGGGCCACCCACGGCGTGCCCAGCGACGCCAACGCGCACCCGCACCTGGACAACGCCGAGCGCATCGCGGTCGTGCACAACGGCATCATCGAGAACGCCGACGAGCTGCGCGCCAAGCTCACCGCCGACGGCGCGGTGTTCCGCTCCGAGACCGACACCGAGGTGCTGGCCCACCTGGTCGCCGCGCACGTCGGCGAAGGCGTCGAGCTGGAGGACGCGGTGCGCGCCGCGCTCGGCCACGTGGTCGGCACCTACGGCATCGCGGTGGTCGACGCCGAGCAGCCGGACCGGATCGTGGTGGCCCGCAACGGCAGCCCGATCGTGCTCGGCCTGGGCGAGAAGGAGATGTTCGTCGCCTCGGACGTCGCCGCCCTGGTCCGCTACACCCGCCAGGTGGTGCACCTGGAGGACGGCGAGCTCTGCACCGTCCGCGCCGACGGCTTCCGCACCTTCACCGAGGACGCCCGTACGGTGACCCGCCAGCCCTCCACGGTGGACTGGGAGATCGACTCCTACGACACCGCCGGGTACGAGCACTTCCTGCTCAAGGAGATCCACGAGCAGCCCGCCTCGGTCGAGCGCACCCTGAGCGGCCGCCTGGACGAGCGCTTCGCCACCGCCCACCTCGGCGGCCTCAACCTGGACGCCCGCGAGCTGCGCGAGATCCGCCGGGTGAAGATCCTCGGCTGCGGCTCCGCCTACTACGCCGGTGAGATGGGCGCCCAGCTGATCGAGGAGCTGGCCCGGATCCCCGCGCACAGCGAGCCCGCCTCCGAGTTCCGCTACCGCAACCCGGTGATCGAGGCCGACACCCTCTACGTGGCGGTCAGCCAGTCCGGCGAGACCTACGACACGCTGGCCGCGGTCCAGGAGATCAAGCGCAAGGGCGGCCGGGTGCTCGGTGTGGTCAACACCGTCGGCAGTGCGATCGCCCGCGAGTGCGACGGCGGCATCTACCTGCACGCCGGCCCGGAGATCTCGGTCGCCTCGACCAAGGCCTTCACCTCCACCGTGATCGCCTTCGCGCTGCTGGCCCTGCACTTCGGCCGGATCCACGACCTCTCCCCGGCCGACGGCCGCCGGATCGTCGCGGGCCTGAAGGCGCTGCCGGACCAGATCCGGGAGATCCTGGCCGGCGAGGAGAAGATCGCCGAGCTGGCCGGGGAGTACGCCAAGCACGACGGCATGATGTTCATCGGCCGGGTGCGCGGCTACCCCGTCGCCCGCGAGGGTGCGCAGAAGCTGAAGGAGATCAGCTACGTGCACGCCGAGGCGTACCCCGCCAGCGAGCTCAAGCACGGCCCGCTCGCGCTGATCAACCCCGAGCTGCCGACCGTCGCCCTGGTGCCGGACGACGAGCTGCTGGACAAGAACCTCACCACCCTCGGCGAGATCAAGGCCCGCTCCGGCCGGGTGCTGGCGATCGCCCACCGCACCCCCGACGCCAAGCTGGCCGACCACACCATCCTGGTGCCGCGCAGCGAGCCCGAGCTGGACCCGCTGCTGCTCAACATCCCGCTCCAACTGCTCGCCTACTACGCGGCGGTGGCCCTGGAGCGGGACGTGGACAAGCCGCGCAACCTGGCCAAGAGCGTCACCGTGGAGTAATCCGCACCGGGTCGGTAGGGTCCGAACCATGGATCTCGCATGGGAGCAGGTAGTGGTGGACTGTGCCGACCCGGTGGCGCTCGGCCGCTGGTGGGCCGAGGCGCTGGGCTGGACGGTGCTGGACGACGACCCGGAGGAGTTCGAGATCCGTCCGGCGGACGGCCGGATGCCGGGCATCCTGTTCGCCCGGGTGCCGGAGCCGAAGACGCTGAAGAACCGGCTGCACCTGGACTTCCGCCCGGCCGACCAGGCCGCCGAGGTGGCCCGGCTGCTCGCGCTCGGCGCCCGCCCGGCCGATGTCGGCCAGGGCGAGCAGACCTGGCGGGTGCTCAGCGACCCGGAGGGCAACGAGTTCTGCGTGCTCTCCTCCCGGCGCCCGGCCTGACCCGACGGTGCCCGGCCCGACCCGGCCCCGGGTCAGGCCGGCACCGGGATCAGGCGGCTGGTGAAGTGCCCGATCCTGGGCCCGTCGGCCCTGGGCCGGCCGGTCGCCACGCTCGCCGGTCCCTCGTACGGACGTTCCGGCCGGGGTGACGCCGGGTCAGCTAGGGTGACCGCAAAATCGGTCGAGGACGGGGAGCGCAGGCATGCGGGTCGGGATCATCGGTACGGGCACGGTCGGGCGCACGCTGGCCGCGAAGCTGGTGTCGCTCGGGCACGAGGTCACGCTCGGCTCACGCACCAAGGAGAACGCGGCCGCGCTGGCCTGGGCCGAGCAGGCCGGGCCGTACGGGCACAGCGGGACGTTCGCCGAGGCGGCCGCCTTCGGCGAGCTGGTGATCAACGCGACCTCGGGCGTGGTGGCGGTGCAGGCGCTGCGGCTGGCCGGGGCCGAGCCGCTGGCGGGGAAGGTGCTGATCGACGTCTCCAACCCGCTGGTCTTCTCCCCGCTCGGGGAGGTCTCGCTGGAGCCGGTGAACAGTGACAGCGTCGGCGAGCAGATCCAGCGCGAGTTCCCCGCGGCCCGGGTGGTGAAGGCGCTCAACACCGTCAACTCCGAGGTGATGGTGGACCCGGGCCGGGTGCCGGGCGAGCACAACCTGTTCGTCGCGGGCAACGACCCCGAGGCCAAGGCCGAGGTGGTGGCGCTGCTGACCGAGTTCGGCTGGCCGCAGGGCTCGGTGCTGGACCTCGGCGACATCACGGCCGCCCGGGCGCTGGAGATGCTGATGCCGTTCTGGCTCAAGCTGATGGGCCACTACGGCCACGCGGACTTCAACTACTCGATCCGCCGCGCCGGCTGACCCCGGACCGGTCGCGGTACCGCCGGTGGCGCCGCCACAGGCGGTACCCGACCAGCGCGGCCAGCAGCACACCGAGCGCCACCAGCAGGAACACCTGGTAGCGCATCACCTGCGCGTACAGCGGGCCGATGTTGCCGCCGGCCAGGTACCCGGCGGTGGACCAGACCCCGACCCAGAGCACGGCGCCGAGCACGTTGGCCGGCAGGAAGCGCTGCCAGCTCATCCCGGTGGTGCCGGCCACGATGCCGTTGGTCTGCCGCAGCACGTCGACGAACCGGGCCACCGTCACCACCTTGGCCCCGTGCCGGTCGAAGAACGCCTCCCCGCGCGCCATCCGGGCCGGGGTGAGCAGCACGTACCGGCCCCAGCGCTCCACCAGCCGGTGGCCGCCGGTGCGGCCGAGCAGGTAGCCCAGGCTGTCCCCGGCCACGGCGGCCACCAGCGCGATCGCCACCACGGCGACGATGCTCAGCCGGCCGGTGCCCGCGTAGACGGCGGCCAGCACCAGCACGGTCTGGCCGGGGACCGGGACGGCGCAGTTGTCCAGGAAGACGAGAACCCCCACTGCCAGGTAGCCGTAGCCGTCCAGCAGCGGGGTGAGGTGCTCGAGCGGGCCGGGAAGTGGTGCGGGGGTGTCCACGGGGCTCCGGGGGAAGTGGGGTCAGTGGGCGGTCTGCTGACGCTCGATCACGGTGTCGGGGCCGGGGTAGACCAGCCCTTCGTGGCCGTCCTCGAAACGCACCAGGTACGGGGGCTGCCCGTCGGCGCCCCGGACCTCGATGATCTCGCCCTGCTGGTCCGCCATCCCGACCGACCTGCTGTGGGTGTGGAGGTGATCGCCTGCCGTCGCTTGCATGGTCTGCTCCTCGTCGGGTGCGGTTGCCGTCCCGATCTCCACTGTGCGGCGCGGCGCGGGCAGCCGCAACGCCCGGCTCCGGCGGCGGCCGGTCAGGCCGGGCCGGCGGGTCCGGCGGGTCCGGCGGGTCCGTCACCCGTCGGGGTCGGCCAGGTAGCGGCGGAGCAGCCGCTTGCACTCGGCGATCAGGGCCTGGTCGCCCTCCGGGTCGTCCCGGAAGGCCAGCTTGAGGACGGCGTCGGCGCTCTCCATCGCCACCCGCAGGGCGGTCGGGTAGTTCGGCCCGGTGAACAGGCTGCCGCCGAGGGTGCGCAGCCGGACCGCCACGGCGGCGTTGTTCTCCAGCTCCCGGTCCAGCAGGTGCCGGTCGTCGGCGACCCCGGCCGGGAGGACCTCGACCAGGCCGAAGTCCAGGTGGCCGAAGCCCGGCACGGTGCGCTTCATCGCGACGAACTCGTCGATCGCCAGGTCGACGAAGCAGGAGATGTCCGCCGGCTCCTCGGCGTCCAGGCGGCGGGCCAGGCGCTCCAGGTAGTGCTCCAGGTTCCGGGCGGCGAGGGCGGCCAGCAGGCCCTCCTTGCCGGAGAAGAACTGGTACAGGGTGCCGATCGGGACCTCGGCCCGGTGCGCGGCCTCCTTGGTGGTCAGCCCGCTCGCGCCGGCCTCGTCCAGCAGGCCCGCGCAGGCGTCGAGCAGCCGCTCGTACCGCTCCTGGCTGCGCTGCTGCACCGGACGGCGCCGGGCGGGGACGGCAGCACCGATGTCGGACTTCATGCGTCCACTGTGCCGCATCGGGCGGACGGGGCGCGAATCACCGGCCCCGGGTGCGGTGGGTCCCGTGTCCGGCAGGGGAGTTGGGGCCCGGAGCGGCGGCCGGGCCGGACCGGCAGTTCAGCGGCAGCTTGCGGGCTCGGCCGCCTGATCCGGCCGGATTCCACGGCATGCTTCTCCCCACGTCACCCGCTACCGGTGCCCGGGAGTCCGGGCGCCAGACAGGAGGTACCCGTGTCGTCCACCACGCTCGTCGCCGCGGCCCCGGTCGAGACCACCCTCTCGCTCTCGGCCGCGGCCGGCCTGGACCGGATGGCCGCACCGGTCAGGGCCGCGGTCAACCAGGACAACTGCCCGAGCTGCCACTCCGGCTTCGACTGGTCCTTCGGCCGGTCGGCCGAGTTCACCCTGGGCGGCTCCGGCCTGGCCGGCCTGGCCGGCTGAGGCGGCGGCCGGGCGGCGCGGGGAGGTCGGGGAGATGGCGCGGCTGGGGGTCGGGCTCACCTATGTCCGGGGCCTGGAGCGGCTGTTGGAGGAGTGCGGGGACCGGCTCGACGTGATCGAGGTCGAACCGCAGACCTTCTGGCGGTCCCGCCCGGACGGGACCGTCGCGACCGACCACGAGGCCCTGCGCCGGCTGGCCGACCTGCCGGGCGCCCGGCTGCTGCACGGGGTCGGCAATCCGGTCGGCGGCTCGGTCCTGCCGGACGCCGAACACACCGCTCTGGTAGGCGAGTTGGCCGAGCAGCTGGCGGTGCCCTGGGTGAGCGAGCACCTGGCGTTCAACCGGGTCGGCGACGCCGGCGGCGGCGGGACCGGCTTCCGGACCGGTTTCATGCTGCCGCCCCGGCAGACCCCGGCCGGGGTGCGGCGCAGCGTCCGGTCGGTCCGGGCGATGGCCGAGGCCCTGCCCGTCCCGTTGGCGGTGGAGCTCGGCACCAACTACCTCAGGCCCCGGGCCGACGAGCTGAGCGACGGCGCCTTCGCCGCCCGGGTGGCCGAAGGGGCCGACTGCGGACTGCTGCTGGACCTGCACAACGTCCTGGCCAACGAACGCAACGGCCGCGGCAGCGTCGACGCGCTGCTCGCCGAACTCCCGCTGGACCGGGTGCTGGAGGTCCACCTGGCCGGTGGCTTCGAGCACCGCGGCTACTGGCTGGACGCCCACAGCGGGCTGCCGGACGAGGACCTGATCCGGCTGGCCGGGCGGGTGCTGCCCCGGCTGCCCGCGCTCCGGGCGGTGCTGTTCGAGGTCACCGCCTCGGCGGCGCCGGGCCTGGAGGCCGGTGCGGTACGGGAGTTGACGGACCGGCTGCGGGAGCTCTGGCCGGCTGCCGCGGTCGCCGCGCCGGCCCCGCTCCGCCGGCCGGACCCGGCGGTGCCCGGAGCGGGACCGGAGGAGTGGGAGGCCGCTCTCGGCGGGCTGGCCGTGGGCCGGGAGCCCCGGACGGTGCTGGAGCGGGAGCTGGCGGCCGACCCGGCGGTCGGGCTGCTGCGCGAGCTGATCCTGGAGTTCCGTGCGGGCGCCCTGGCCGGGACGCTGGTGCACACCGTCCGGCTGCTGCTGCTGACCCTGGGCGAGGCCGGGGTGCGCGAGCTGATCGCCGAGTACGCCCGCCGGCGCACTCCCGAACTCTTCGCCACCGAGGAGGCGTTCGCCTTCGCCGAGCATCTACGGCGGTGCCGTCCGGCGGTGCCGCTGCTGCCGGACGTGCTCGAACTCGACCTCGGCCTGATGCTGGTCCGGCTGGACGGCGAGCCGCGCACGGTGACGGTCGGCACCGACCCGACCGTCCTGCTGACCGAACTCGGCGCCGGACGGCTGCCGGTGGACCCGCCGCGCGGCAGCTACCGGCTGCGGCTGGTGGACGACCGTGCGGAGGCGGGCCGTCCAGCCTTGTCATCCTCCTGACGATGCGTCAATCTCCATGAGTAGTAGGTGAGTTGACTACCCGACTTGCCACTGGGGGGATGAAGGGGGATGCCGATGACAGCGAGGCGGCAGGTGATCAGGGGGCTGGCTGCGGGGGCGCTGGCCCTGGTGCTCGGGGCGGGCGGTGCGCTGCCGGCTGCGGCGAGCGGTCCGGAGGGGGTGGTGCGGGGCGTCGGGGCGCCGGGGGCGATCGCGGGCAGCTATCTGGTGCTGCTCGCCCCTGGGGCCGGAAAGTCGGTCTCCGCGCAGGGAGCGTCGCTCGCCGCACGGTACGGCGGCAAGGTGCGGCGGAGCTTCGGTACGGCGCTGCAGGGCTTCTCCGTCGACCTCACGGAGCGTCAGGCGCGCCGGCTGGCGGCGGACCCGGCGGTCGCCGAGGTGGTGCAGAACGGCAGGGTCTCGCTCGACGGGAGCCAGACCGGGCCGCCCTCCTGGGGGCTGGACCGGATCGACCAGAAGCGCCCGCCGATGACCGACCGCTTCGACTACCCGGCCGGGGCCGGGCAGGGCGTCACGGTGTACGTCGTCGACAGCGGGGTGCGGATCAGCCACGAGGACTTCGGCGGCCGGGCCTCGTACGGGTTCGACGTCATCGACGGGGACACCGAGGCCGACGACGGCCACGGTCACGGCACCCATGTCGCGGCCACCGCAGTCGGTGCGACCTACGGGGTGGCCAAGCAGGCGAAGGTGGTGGCGGTGCGGGTGCTCGACAACGGGGGCAGCGGCACCGTCGACGGGGTGGTGGCCGGGATCGACTGGGTGGTCGCCCACGCCGTCAAGCCCGCCGTGGTCAACCTGAGCCTGGGTGGCGATCCCAACGACGTGCTGGACACGGCCGTGCGCAACGCGGTCGCCTCGGGCCTGACCTTCACGGTCGCGGCGGGCAACGGGAGCATCGACGCTTCGGAGCACTCCCCGGCCAGGGTGCCGACGGCCATCACGGTGGGGTCGACCGACAGCGACGACAGCGTCTCCTGGTTCTCCAACTACGGACCGCTGGTGGACATCCACGCCCCTGGCGCCGACATCACCTCGGCCGGGATTGCGTACGACGAGGACTCCACCACCATGTCGGGCACCTCGATGGCCTCCCCGCACGTGGCAGGCGCGGCGGCGCTCTACCTGGCCGACCACCGCACGGCCACGCCCGCCCAGGTGTCCGCCGCGCTGACCGCCAAAGCCACCGCCGGGTCGCTCTGGGGGCTGCAGGACGACACGGCCGACCGGCTGCTGTACACCGGGAGCCTCCCGAACCGGCCGCCGGGCCTCCGGTTCACCAACGACGACGACGTCGTGATCCCCGAGACCGTGATCGAGTCGTCCCTGACCGTCAGCGGCGTGGCGGGGCACGGCCCGGCCGACCTCGATGTGGTGGTCGACATCGAGCACCAGTGGCCGGACGACCTGGAGATCGACCTGATCGCACCCGACGGCACCACGTACCGGCTCAAGGATGCGGTCTGGCTGGGCTCGTTCGACGCCGGGGTCCACACGATCTACGGTGTGGACGCCTCCGCCCGGACGGCCAACGGGGTCTGGCGGCTGCGGGTGGCGGGCGGCTCGGAGTACTTCGAGGGCTTCCTCGACCGCTGGGCGCTGCAGTTCTGACGCACCGTCGCCCTTCCTGACCACCCGGGCGGTCAGGGAGTGGCGGCCCCGGCCCTGCGCCGGGCGCGGTGGTCCAGCAGGTGCTGGACCACCCGGACGATCACGAACGCGTAGACCCAGCCGATCAGGATGTCGATGACGAAGTGCTCCGCGCCGTACACCAGGGTGAAGGCCATCGCGATCGGGTACGCGGCCAGCAGCACCCGGAGCCGGCGGCCGGCCATCGGCCAGAAGAACAGCGCGATCAGCATCGGGTACGCGGCGTGCAGCGAGGGCATCGCGGCGACGTCGTTGGCGAACCGGCTGCCGTCCTCGAACACGGAGGCGGCCCGGGGCAGCTCCGCCTGGGCCAGCACGTCGCCGACGATCCGCGTCACCGGCGCGATGGCGCCCCGCTCCGCCGCCATCCACGGCGGCACCGCCGGATAGAGGACGTAGGTGAGGAACCCGGCGTAGGTGACGGCGAGGTAGCAGGCGAGCAGCCGCCGGAATCCGGTCCGGTGGCGCCGCCAGAGCACCGCGAGCAGCACGAACATCACGAAGAAGTGCGACATGTAGACCGTGACGGCGGCGTAGTCGTACCAGTGCGCCGTACCGGGGGTGTAGAGCGCGTCCTGCAGCCGCACCGTCCAGGTCCGGCCGAACCCGAGCGCGGTGTCGACCGCCAGCTGCGGCCGCAGGTGCGGTGCCCAGGGGGTGTGGGCGCCGTAGCCGCGCAGCAGCCCGTACGTCCAGACCACCGCCATCACCGGCAGCCAGTCCCGCAGCACCAGCAGCGTGCGGCGCCAGCCCTCACCGCCGTGGACGGCGGCCGCCAGCAGGGCGCCGATCAGCCAGAGGAACACCAGGTCCTCGGTGTAGGGCAGGCCGTTGCGGTCCGTCCAGCGGGCGAGCAGGAAGAAGTAGAGCGGCCAGGCCGCCCAGCGGACGTACCGCCACCGCCCGGCGGAGGCCGGGGACGCGGTGGCGACGGCTGATGACAGGGGCGCGTGCAGGTCGGTCACAGCAGACTCTCCGTGTACTGCGCACGAGCGGGGGGCTCGCACGTGCCCAGGCAGCCTGCCATGCACGGATGAGCCCTACCTGGGAGTTTGCTGGTGCTCCCGTAAGAGGGTGTACGTCCGGTCCGCCCGCCCGCCGGGCCGGGAAGCCGCCGGCGGGCGGGCGGGCATGTCGCAGATGCCTCCCCGCGTTTCTGGTCTCCTGTCGCCGTGCGGCCGGTGGCCGCCGGGCGGGGCGGACGTCGGTCAGGGCCGGCCGGGCAGGATTTCTCAACGCGGTGATTCGTGCACGCGGGGGCGGCCGCTGGAGCAGGCGTCGGGCCGGGCGGAACGGCCCCGGAGGGTTGACGGAGCGTCAGCGGGCCGGTGCGCCGATTGACTCCGCTGCCAGGGGATTCATAGACTCGAACTCAGGTGGACTCCGTCAGGTAGTGGTCTGTGGTCGCAGCAGCGACCGCAGCCGGGCCGGGAGGGCCGCCGGAGCAGGTGTCCCGGGTGTTCCCGGTGACACGGCGTCACACCCCACGCCCAGGGCGTGGTGGACCGGGGGGACGGAAGCGGGATGGCAGCGGAGCAGGTGATGGCCGGCCGGGGTGCCGCGCGCCTGCGTCTGGTGGCCAGGCTCGACGTCGACCTCCACCGCCGCGCCAGCTCGCTCTGTCGCTGAGGGCGGTCGGTTCGGCGCAGCGGCAGACGCGCGCAGCGGACCGACGGACAACGATGTCCCCCCGCTTTTCCTGAATCCCGCGCGCGCGGAGGGCACTCCGCCTGCCCGCCCCGGCACGCCGCCTGCTCCAGGAGTACCCGATGGCCACGTACCTCTCCCTGCCGTCTGCCCCGATCGATCCCCCCAGAGCCCGGCCGACCGGGCGCGAGACCGAGTTCGGCCGCCTGGTCGAGGGCCTGGAGCGCTGCACGGCCGGGGTCGGCGGGGTGACCGCGCTGCACGGATCGGTCGGCAGCGGCCGCACCGAGCTGCTCTACAACTTCACCGACCTGGCGGCCCGCCAGGGCGTCCAGGTGCTGCTGGGCACCGGCTCGCCGCTGGAGCGGGAGTTCCCGCTCGGCCTGGCCCGGCAACTGTTCCAGAGCGCCGACCTGGACCAGAGCGAGGCCGAGAGCGCCGAACGGCTGCTCGCCCAGGGCGTGGCGGAGGGCTCCGGTCCGGCCGCGGCCGACGGCGGGCCCGGCCAGCTCACCCAGCGCACCCTGGAGGGGCTGTTCGGCCTGGTCCGGCGGCTGGCCGGCCGTGGTCCGGTGCTGGTCGCCGTGGACGACCGGCAGGACGCGGACCCGCAGTCGCTGGAGTTCCTGCTCTACCTGGTGCGCCGGACCAGGAACGCGCCGGTGCTCACCGTGCTCGGCTCGCGCGAGACCATGACGCCGCCCAACCCCTTCTTCGAGGTGGAGCTGGCCCGCCAGCCGCACCACCGGCAGGTCCGGCTGGAGCTGCTGCCCGTCGCGGTGGTGGCGGAGCTGTTCCGCGAGCGGCTGGGCAACGGCGCCGCCGACCGGCTGGCGGCCGAGGCGCACGCCCTGACCGGCGGGAACCCGCTGCTGGTGCACGCCCTGATGGACGATCAGGAGCGGGCCGGCGGCACGGCCGGCGGGCTGGTGGTGGGCGAGGGGTACCGGCGCGGGCTGATGCACTGCCTGCACCGGATCGACCCGCTGGCGCTGCGCTGCGCGCGCGGCGTCGCCGTCCTCGGCCCCGGGGCCGGGCCCGAGCTGCTGGCCGAACTGCTGCTGCTGGTACCGGACTCCGTCACCCGCGCGCTCTACCTGCTGAACGCGGCCGGCCTGTTCCGGGGCGACGGCTTCCGCCACCCGACGGCCGGGGGCGACCTGCTGGCCGCCGTCCGGCCGAGCGAACTGGCCGCACTGCACCGGCGGGCGGGCGAACTGCTGCGGCGGCGCGGGGCGGCGGAGCAGGCGGTGGCCGAACAGTTCCGCGCCGCCGAGGGGCACCTGCGCAGTCCCTGGGCGGTGCCCGTGGCGGTGCCGGCCGAACCTGCGGACGAGGCCGTGCCGGACCCGGTACCGGACCCGATCGATGCAGCGCCCGCGTCCCCGTTCCCGTCGGACCAGGAGGAGCAGCAGGCACAGGAGATCCCGCCGCTCCCGGCCGGGGCGGACCGGATCGAGTGCGTGCCGTCCCTGCCCGGAACGGTCACCGACCGGGCCTCCACCGTCCGGCACGAGCTGCGCTCGATCCGCTACCTGTACTGGCACGGCCGGGTGACGGAGGGTCAGGACGCGCTGGCCCGGTTCGAGCAGGCCGGGGCCGACCAGGACGGTGCGGCGCGGCTGCGCTCCTGGCTGGCGTACTGGTACCCGGGCCTGCGGGACGGCGGCAGCGCGGGCCCGGACCGGACCGCCTACCGGGCGGACGGTCTGCGGCTGCTGGAGGCGCTGCTCGCCGGTACGGTCGAGCCCGCCGAGGCGGTGCTCCGGGCCGAGGCGGTGCTCCGGGCCGGCGGTCTTGGCGGCGTACCGACCGACTCGCTGACGGCCGCGCTGACGGTGCTGCTCTACACCGACCGGGCGGACCGCGCGGCCCGCTGGTGCGACCAGGTCGCCGAGCGCTCCGGGGCGCGGGGGAACCCGACCCTGCAGGCGATGTTCTCCGCGCTGCGGGCCGAGACCGCGCTGCGGCTGGGCGACCTGCGCACGGCCGACGAGCAGGCCAGGGCCGCCTTCGCCCAGGTCCGGCCGGAATCCTGGGGCGTGGCGGTCGGCCTGCCGCTCTCCACCCTGGCCACCGCCCGCACCGCCCGGGGCCGGCACCAGGACGCGGTGCACTACCTGGAGCTGGCCGCGCCGGAGGGGATGGAGCTGACCCCGGCCGGGCTGCACCACCGCTACGCCCGGGCCGGCCACCTGCTGGCGACCGGCCGGGCGGAGGAGGCGCTGGCGGACTACCGGGGCTGCGGCGAGCTGATGGCCCGGTGGGGGGTGGACCACCTGCCGGCCCTGGCCCCCTGGCGGATCGGTGCGGCCCGGGCGCAGCTCGCGCTCGGCCGGCCGCACGCCGCCGCCCACCTGGCGGACCAGCAGCTGGCCCGGCTCGGCCCGGCCGGGCACGCCCGGATCCGCGGCCTGGCGCTGCGTACCCGGGCCGCCGCCGGGGAGCGGGCCGAGCGCACCCCGCTGCTGGAGCGGGCGGTCGGCCTGCTGGAGGAGGCCGGGGCCGAGCACGAACTCGCGCAGGCCCTGGCCGAGTTGAGCGAGGCCCACGGCACCGACGGCGACCCGGGCCGGGCCCGGGAGACCGACCGCCGGCTGCGGGGCACCCCGGCGCTGTCGGTGGTGCCGGACACCGAGGCGACGTCGGCCCTGGAGGGCCTGTCGGAGGCCGAGCGCCGGGTGGCCGAGCTGGCCGCCCGCGGGCTGTCGAACCGTGAGGTGGCGCGCAAGCTCTACGTCACCGTGAGCACGGTGGAGCAGCACCTGACCCGGGTCTACCGGAAGCTCGGCGTCCGCCGCCGGGCGGACCTGGCCCAGGTGGTCCCGGCGGCCGGAGCTGGGGAGTTGACGGGCGCTAGGGGTACAACAGGGGTTGCGTAGGGGCCCGGCGGGGCAGGGCGCGCGGAACGCTGAGGGCAAGGAAACAGCCTCCCCTCAGGAGTGAACCGACCATGCCTCGCCCGGACCTGTTCGACCCCTCCGCACCCGACGGTGCAGTGCCCGACACCGCCTCACCCGACGCGGTGGCCGTGGTGGGTGCCGCCTGCCGGCTGCCGGGGGCGGCGAGCCCGGCCGCCTTCTGGCGGCTGCTGGAGTCCGGGGGGAGCGCCGTCGGGGTGTACCCGCCGGGGCGGTTCGCGGCGGGGGAGCAGCCCCGGGCGGGCGGCTACCTGGACGAGGTCGGCACCTTCGACCCGGAGTTCTTCGGAATCTCGCCGGCCGAGGCGACCGCCGCCGACCCGCAGCAGCGGCTGGTGCTCGAACTCGCCTGGGAGGCACTGGAGGACGCGGGTGTGCTGCCCGCCGCCCTCGGCGGCTCCCGGACCGGGGTCTTCGTCGGAGCGATCGGTGCCGACTACGCGGCGCTGGCCGCCCGCACCGGCAGCGTCTCGCGGCACACCCTGACCGGCCTGAACAAGGGCGTGATCGCCAACCGGGTCTCCTACACCCTCGACCTGCGCGGCCCGAGCCTTACCGTCGACACCGCGCAGTCCTCCTCACTGGTGGCGGTCCACCTCGCGGTGGAGAGCCTGCGGAGCGGCGAGTCGGAGTACGCGCTCGCCGCCGGGGTGAACCTCAACCTGGCGCCGGACTCCACCCTCACCGTCGAGCGCTTCGGCGCACTCTCCCCGGACGACCGCTGCTTCACCTTCGACGCCCGGGCGAACGGCTACGCGCGCGGCGAGGGCGGGGTGCTGCTGGTGCTCAAGCCCCTGGTGCGGGCGCTCTCCGACGGCGACCGGGTCTACGCGGTGCTGCACGGCACCGCCGTGAACAGCGACGGCGCCACCGACGGCCTGACCGTGCCCAGCGCGGCCGCCCAGGCCGAGGTGGTCCGCCGGGCGCTGCGGCGGGCGGGCGCGGCACCCGAGCGGATCGGCTACGTCGAGCTGCACGGCACCGGCACCCGGGTCGGCGACCCGATCGAGGCGGCCGGGCTCGGCGCGGCCCTCGGCGCCGACCGGCCGGCCGACGCGCCGCTGCTGGTCGGCTCCGCCAAGACCAACGTCGGCCACCTGGAGGGTGCGGCCGGGATCGTCGGCCTGCTCAAGACGGTGCTCGCGGTGCATCACCGGACCGTCCCCGCCAGCCTCAACTTCGCCACCCCCAACCCGGACATCGCGTTCGAGCGGCTCGGCCTGGCCGTGGCCGCCGAGGCCCGGGCCTGGCCGGAGGCGGCGCCGCTGGCCGGGGTCAGCTCGTTCGGCGTCGGCGGCACCAACGCGCACGTGGTGCTCGGCGCCGCACCCGTCCGGGCGGACGCGGCCCCGACCGGCGACGGCCGGGGCTTCTGGCCGCTCTCCGCCCGCTCCGCCCAGGCGCTGCGTCAGCAGGCCGCGCAGCTGCGGGAGTTCGCCGAGCAGCCGGACGGCCCGCACCCCGGTGCGGTCGGCCGGGCGCTGGCCACCACCCGCAGCCGGTTCGAGCACCGGGCCGTGGTCAGCGGCGCCGACCGGGCCGAACTGGTCGAGGCGCTGCGGGCGCTGGAGCACGGCGAGCAGGCCGCCGGACTGGTCCAGGGCCGGGCCCACCGGGGCGGCGGCACCGTGCTGGTCTTCCCCGGCCAGGGCTCCCAGTGGGACGGCATGGCCCGGGAACTGCTGGACACCGCACCTGCGTTCGCCGCCGAGATCGCCGCCGTGGAGCAGGCGCTGGCCCCGTACGTGGACTGGTCGCTGACGGCGGTGCTGCGCGGCGAGGAGGGCGCGGCGGACCTGGAGCGGGTGGACGTGGTGCAGCCCGCACTGTTCGCCGTGAACGTCGCCCTGGCCGCCCTCTGGCGCGCCTCGGGCGTCCGCCCGGACGCGGTGATCGGCCACTCGCAGGGCGAGATCGCCGCCGCGTACGCCGCCGGGGCGCTCTCGCTGGCGGACGCCGCCGCCGTGGTCGCGCTCCGTTCGCAGGCGATCGCCGGGCTCGGCACCAGTGGGCAGGGCGCGATGGCGGCGGTGCCGCTGCCCGCCGCCGAGGTGGGTGCCGAACTGGCCTCCTGGGACGGGAGGATCAGCGTCGCCGCCGTCAACGGCCCGGCCTCCACCGTGGTCTCGGGCGACCGCGAGGCGGTCGCGGAGCTGGTGGAGCGCTACCGGGAGCGCGAGGTCCGGGCCCGGCTGGTGCCGGTGGACTACGCCTCGCACTCCCCGCAGGTGGAGCCGCTGAGCGAGCGCCTGCCGCAGCTGCTGGCCGCGATCCGCCCGCGCAGCACCGACACCGCCTTCTACTCCACCGTCACCGGGGGCCTGCTCGACGGCGCGGAGCTGACCGCCGCGTACTGGTACCGGAACCTGCGCTCCACCGTGCAGTTGGAGCAGGCGGTCCGGGCCGCGCTGGCCGACGGCCACCGCAGCTTCGTGGAGAGCAGCGCCCACCCCGTGCTCACCCTCGGCCTGGGCCAGACCACGGAGGAGAGCGGCGCCGCCGTCACCGGCACGCTGCGCCGCGACCACGGCGGCCTGCAGCAGTTCCGCAGCTCGCTGGCCGAACTCCAGGTCCGGGGCGGATCGGTGGACTGGGCCACGCTGTACGGGCCGGGCGGCGGGCAGGTGGCCCTGCCGACCTACGCCTTCCAGCGCCGGCACCTCTGGCTCGACGGTGCCACCGCCCCGCTGCCCGAACGGGCGGCCGCGGAGCACGAGTCGGAGGCGGCGGCCGCACCGGGCGGGCTGACCGAGGGGGAGGCGCTGGCCGCCGTCCGCGCGGCCGCCGCCCTGGTGCTCGGCCAGCGCGGCCCGGAGGCCGTCGACCCGGCGCACACCTTCAAGGAGCTGGGCTTCGACTCCGTCGCCGCGGTGGAGTTCCGCGACCGGCTGGCCGGTGCCACCGGTCTGAGCCTGCCCGCCACCCTGACCTACGACCGTCCCACCCCGAGCGCGGTCGCCGCCTACCTGGCCGGTGCGGACGAGCCCGACCAGGCGTCGACCACCGTGCCCGGCAACGCTGCTGACGACCCCGTGGTCGTGGTGGCGCTCAGCGGGCGGTGGCCCGGCGGGGCCGACACCCCCGAGCAGCTCTGGGAGCTGCTGCGGGACGGCCGGGACGCGATCGGTCCGTTCCCGCAGAACCGGGGCTGGGACCTGGAGGCGCTCTACGACCCGGACGGCGAACGCCCGGGCAGCTCGTACACCCGGCAGGGCGGCTTCCTGCACGACGCCGACACCTTCGACGGCGCCTTCTTCGGCCTGGCCCCGCGCGAGGCCGCCGCGATGGACCCGCAGCAGCGCCTGCTGCTGGAGAGCGCCTGGGAGTTGACCGAGCGGGCCGGGATCGTCCCGGCCGACCTGCGCGGCAGCCGCACCGGCGTCTTCGTCGGCGCCATGCAGCAGGAGTACGGGCCGCGCCTGCACGAGACCCCGAGCGGCTACGAGGGCCACGCGCTGACCGGCACGCTCGGCTCGGTCGCCAGCGGGCGGCTGGCGTACGCACTGGGCCTGGAGGGCCCGGCCATCACCGTCGACACCGCCTGCTCCTCCTCCCTGGTGGCGATCCACCTGGCCGCGCAGTCGCTGCGCTCCGGGGAGAGCGACCTGGCCCTGGCCGGCGGGGTGACGGTGATGTCCGCACCGGGGATGTTCACCGAGTTCAGCCGCCAGCGCGGCCTGGCCGCCGACGGGCGCTGCAAGCCCTTCGCGCGCGGCGCGGACGGCACCGCCTGGGCGGAGGGCGTCGGACTGGTGCTGCTGGAGCGGCTCTCGGACGCCCGGCGCAACGGGCACCGGGTGCTGGCGGTGCTGCGCGGCAGCGCGGTCAACCAGGACGGTGCGTCCAACGGCCTGACCGCCCCCAACGGGCCGGCCCAGGAGCGGGTGATCCGGCAGGCGCTGGCCCAGGCCGGGCTGGCCCCGCACGAGGTGGACGCGGTCGAGGCGCACGGCACCGGCACCGCGCTCGGCGACCCGATCGAGGCCCAGGCCGTGATCGCCACCTACGGCCGGGAGCGTCAGCAGCCGCTGCTGCTCGGCTCGTTGAAGTCCAACATCGGCCACACCCAGGCCGCGGCCGGGGTCACCGGCGTGATCAAGCTGGTGCAGGCGTTCCAGCACGGCGAACTGCCCGGCACCCTGCACCTGGACGCGCCCACCCCGCACGTGGACTGGAGCGCGGGCACGGTCCGGCTGCCGGGCGGGACCACCGCCTGGCCGGAGACCGGCCGGCCGCGCCGGGCCGCCGTCTCCTCCTTCGGCATCAGCGGCACCAACGCCCACCTGATCCTGGAGGCACCCCCGGCGGAGGAGCAGCCCGCCGCCGCGCCGGCGGAGCACGGGCCGCTGCTGCTGTCCGCCCGGAGCGAGCCCGCCCTGCGGGCCCAGGCCGCTCAACTGCTTGACGCCGCAGCGGAGTCCGGGCTGGCGCAGGCGCTGGCCACCGGCCGCACCCACTTCGAGCACCGGGCCGCCGTGCTCGGCGACCGGGCCGAGGGCCTGCGGGCGCTCGCCGAAGGCCGGGAGGTGTCCGAGGTCCTGCGCGGCACGGTGGCGCGGGGGGCCGGAACGGCCTTCCTGTTCTCCGGCCAGGGCAGCCAGCGGGCCGGGGCCGGGCGTGAACTGTACGGACAGGAGCCGGTGTTCGCGGCGGCGGTGGACGAGATCGCCGCGCTGTTCGACGCCGAGCTGGAGCTGCCGCTGAAGCAGGTGCTGTTCGCCGAGGCGGGCAGCGCGGAGGCCGCGCTGCTGGACACCACCGCCTACACCCAGCCCGCGCTGTTCACCCTGCACGTCGCGCTGCACCGCCTGGCGCAGGCGTACGGGGTGCGGGCGGACCACCTGATCGGCCACTCCGTGGGCGAGTTGAGTGCCGCCCACCTCGCCGGGGTGTTCTCGCTGGCGGACGCGGTGACGCTGGTGGCCGCCCGCGGACGGCTGATGGAGGCGCTGCCGGCCGGCGGTGCGATGGCCGCCGTCCAGGCCGAGGAGGCCGAGGTGCTGCCCGAGCTGGGCGCCGGGGTGTCGGTCGCGGCCGTCAACGGGCCGCGCTCGGTGGTGGTCTCCGGCGACGGCGACGAGGTGCGGCGGCTGGCCGAGCGCTGGCGGGCGCAGGGGCGGCGGACCAAGCTGCTCACCGTCGGCCGGGCCTTCCACTCCCCGCAGATGGACGCCGTACTGGCGGACTTCCGGGCGGTGGCGGAGCGGCTGACCTACGCCGAGCCGCAGCTGTCGGTGATCTCCAACCTGACCGGAGCGCCGGTCAGTGCAGGGGAGTTGACCGATCCCGAGTACTGGGTGCGGCACATCCGCGAGGCGGTCCGCTTCCACGACGGCGTGCTGGCGCTGGCCGGCCTCGGGGTCACCGCCTTCCTGGAGCTGGGCCCCGGGCCGGTGCTCACGGCCCTGGCCGAGGAGAGCCTGGACACCGTGGCCGGGACGCCGCGCGCCCTGGCGGCGGTGCTGCGGGCGGGCCGGCCCGAGCGGGAGACCCTGACCGAGGCGCTGGCCCGGCTGCACGTGCACGGCGTGGCCGTGGACTGGCAGCCGGCCTTCCCCGGCCCGGCCCCCCGGGTCGACCTGCCGACCTACCCCTTCGAGCGGCGGCGGTACTGGCTGGAGCAGGCGGCCGGAACGGCCGGGGCGGGTGCGGGCGGCCTGGCCGCGACCGGGCACCCGCTGCTCTCCGGTGCCACCGAACTCCCGGACGGCGAGGGCTGGTTGCTGACCGGCCGGATCTCGCTGCGGACCCACCCCTGGCTGGCCGGGCACGCCGTCGGCGGCTCGGTGCTGCTGCCCGGCACCGCCTTCCTGGAGCTGGCCGCGCAGGCCGCCGTGCGAGCCGGCGCGGGCGCGGTGGAGTCGCTCGACCTGGAGGCGCCGCTGGCGCTGCCGGCGCGCGGCGGCGTCCGGCTGCAGGTGGTGGTCGGCGCCGCGGAGGCCGAGGGGCGGCGCCCGGTGCAGATCCGGTCCCAGGCCGAGGACGGCGAGCCGGAGTGGACCCGGCACGCCGCCGGGACGCTGGCGCCGCTCGCGGCCGCGGCCTTCGAGCCGGCCGAGTGGCCGCCGCCGGGCGCGCAGGCCGTGGACCTCGACGGCCTGTACGGACGGCTGGCCGAGCAGGGCTACCACTACGGCCCCGCCTTCCAGGGGCTGACCGCCGCCTGGCGGCACGGTGAGGAGCTGTACGCCGAGATCGCCCCGGCGGCGGACGGCGGGGACTACGCACTGCACCCGGCCCTGCTGGACGCCGTGCTGCACGCGGTGGTCCAGGACGCCGAGCGGACCGTACTGCCGTTCGCCTGGCGGGAGGTGACGGTCCACCGCCCCGGCGCGACCGCCCTGCGGGCCCGGATCACCCCCACCGCCCCGGACACCGTCGCGCTGGCCGTCACCGACGGAGCCGGCCTGCCGGTCGCCACCGTCGGCGCCCTCACCCTGCGGGCGGCCGCCACGGCGGGAGCCGACTCGCTGTACCGCCTGGACTGGCTGCCGCTCCCGGCGGACGCCGACAGCAGCAACCTGCTGACGATCGGCCGGGCCGTCCCCGAGGGCTGGGCCGTGCTGGACACCGGCCGGCCGGCGTCGGCCGCCGTGGTCGAGGCGGCGCCCGGGCAGCACGCGCTGGCCCGGGTGGCGGACGCCGAGCAGGCGCTCGGACTGATCCAGGCCTGGCTCGCGGGCGAGGGCGGCACGCTCGCCCTGGCCACCGAGCGGGCCGTGGCCACCCACCCCGGCGAGGACGTGCCGAACCCGGCCGTCGCCGCCGTCTGGGGCCTGGTCCGCACCGCGCAGGCCGAGCAGCCCGGCCGGTTCGCCCTGCTCGACCTGGACGGCGCCCCGGCCTCGGCCGACGCCCTCCCCGCTGCCCTCGCCCTGGCCGGGGAGGAGCCCCAACTGGCCGTCCGGGCGGGGGAGATCCTGGTGCCCCGGCTGGTCAGGGTCCGCCCCGCCGACACCCTGGCGGCCCCGGACGGCCCCTGGCGGCTGGACACCGCCGACCCCGGCAGCCTGGAGAGCCTGGCGCTGCTGCCCGCCCCCGAGGCGGAGCGCCCGCTCGCCCCGGGCGAGGTGCGCCTCGCCGTCCGCGCCGCCGGGCTGAACTTCCGCGACGTACTGATCACCCTCGGCATGTACCCGGGCGGTGCCCGGATCGGCGCCGAGGCGGCGGGCATCGTACTGGAGACCGGCCCGGGCGTGACCGGGCTGGCCGTCGGTGACCGGGTGGCCGGACTGGTGCAGGGCACCCTCGGGCCGGTCGCGGTCACCGACCGCCGGCTGCTGGTCAAGGTGCCGGACCGGTGGAGCGACGCCGAGGCGGCCACCGTCCCGGTCGCGTTCCTCACCGCGCACCACGGGCTCTACGGACTGGCCGGGCTCAAGCCCGGCGAGAGCGTCCTGGTGCACGCCGCCACCGGCGGTGTCGGTCAGGCCGCCGTCCAACTCGCCCGCCAGGGCGGCTCGGTGGTGCACGGAACGGCCGGCCCCGCCAAGTGGGAGGTGCTGCGCGGCCTCGGGCTGACGGAGGACCGGATCGCCTCCAGCCGCACGCTCGACTTCGAGCCGCGGTTCCGCTCCGCCACCGGGGGGCGCGGCGTCGACGTGGTGCTCAACGCCCTCGCGGGGGAGTTCACCGACGCCTCGCTGCGGCTGCTCGCCCCCGGCGGGCGGTTCGTGGAGATGGGCAAGACCGACCAGCGCGACCCGGCCACCGTGGCCACCGAGCACGGCGGGGCCGCCTACCTGGCCTTCGACCTGTTCGACGTGGACCCGGACCGGATCGCGGAGATCCTGGCCCGGCTGGAGGTCCTGTTCGCCGCAGGCGAGCTGACGCCCCTTCCGGTGCTGGCGCAGGACGTCCGGCAGGCTCCGCAGGCGGTGCGCCGGCTCAGCCAGGCCCGGCACACCGGCAAGCTGGCGCTGACCCTGCCGAGGCCGCCGGCCGCGGGCGGCACGGTGCTGGTCACCGGTGGTACCGGAGCGCTCGGCGCCCTGGTGGCCCGGCGGCTGGTCACCCACCACGGCGTCCGCCACCTGCTGCTGGCGAGCCGTCAGGGCGTCAACGCCCCCGGCGCGCCCGAGCTGCTGGCCGAGCTGGCCCGGCTCGGTGCCGCGGCCACCGTCACCGCCGCCGACATCGGCGACCCGGTGGCGGTCGCCGCCCTGGTCGCCGCCGTCCCGGCGGCGCACCCGCTGACCGCCGTGGTGCACACCGCCGGTGTGCTGGACGACACCGTGCTGACCTCGCTCACCCCCGAGCGGCTGCACGCGGTGGCCCGGCCCAAGGCGGACGGCGCCTGGCACCTGCACCGCGCCACCGAGCAGCTGGAGCTGTCGGCGTTCGTGCTCTTCTCCTCCGCCGTCGCCCTGCTCGGCAACGCCGGGCAGGCCAACTACGGTGCCGCGAACGCCCAGTTGGACGCGATCGCGCAGCACCGCCGGGTGCGCGGCCTGCCCGCCGTCTCGCTCGCCTGGGGCGTCTGGGCCGAGGCCGGCGGCATGGCGGCCGGGCTCGGCGCGGCGGAGAGCGAGCGGCTGGCCGCCACCGGCCTGGCGCCGATGACGGACGAGCAGGGCCTGGCCCTGTTCGACGCCGCCGTGGGCGGGCTCGGCACCCCGTACGCCGCGCTGGCGGCGGCCCGGATCGACACCGCCGCCGTACCGGCCGACCGGCTGGCGCCGGTCCTGCGGGGTCTGGCCCGGCACCGGCCGCGACCGGCCGGAAGCAGCGACGCGAACGCACTGGCCGGGCAGTTGGCGGGCCGGGCGGCCGGCGAGCAGGAGCGGATCCTGCTCGCACTGGTCCGCTCCACCGCCGCCGCCGTGCTCGGACACCCGGGCCCGGAGGCGATCGGCCCGCTCAGCGGCTTCATGGACGTCGGCTTCGACTCGCTCGGCGTGATCGAGCTGCGGAACCGGATCAACGCCGCCACCGGCCTGCGCCTGCCCACCACGGCCGTCTTCGACCACCCGACCCCGGTCGCCCTGGCCGCCCACCTGCGCGAGCGCCTGGCGCCCGCCGAGGCGGCCCCCAGGTCCGAACAGGTCGACCTGGAAGCCGAGTTCGACCGGCTGGAGCACGCCCTGGCCGCCCTCGGCGCGGACCACCGGGCCGACGCCGCCGGCAGGCTGGCCGCCCTGCTGGCCACCCTCGGCGGCGCCCCGGCGGCCCCGGACGACGGCCTGGCCGACCGCATCAGCGAAGTCAGCAACGACGACATCTTCGACTTCATCGACAACGAGCTCGGAATTTCCTGAGAGGCGCACGCAGAGATGAGCAGCAACGAGCAGAAGCTCCGCGACTACCTCAACAAGGTGGCCACCGAGCTGCATCAGACCCGCCAGCGGCTGAAGGACGCCGAGGCCCGCGCGACGGACACCGGCCCCGAGGAGCCGATCGCCATCGTCGGCATGGCCTGCCGCTTCCCCGGCGGCGCCGACACCCCGGACGCCCTCTGGCAGCTGGTCGCCGAGGAGCGCGACGTGGTCGGCCCGTTCCCCGCCGACCGGGGCTGGGACCTGGACCACCTGTACGACCCGGACCCGGACCGGCCCGGCCGCAGCTACGCCCGCGAGGGCGGGTTCCTGTACGAGGCGGGCGAGTTCGACGCCGCGTTCTTCGGCGTCTCGCCCCGCGAGGCGCTGGCCGCCGAGCCGCAGCAGCGGCTGCTGCTGGAGACCGCCTGGGAGGCGCTCGAACACGCCGCGATCGACCCGGAGTCCCTGCGCGGCACCCGCACCGGTGTGTTCGCCGGGGTGATCGCGCAGGAGTACGGCCCGTCCATGCACCACCTGCCCGCCGAGCAGACCGACGGCTACGTGCTCACCGGCACCACCACCTCGGTCGCCTCCGGCCGGATCGCGTACACCCTCGGCCTGGAGGGCCCGGCCGTCACGGTCGACACGGCCTGCTCCTCCTCGCTGGTCGCGCTGCACCTGGCCGCGCAGTCGCTGCGCTCCGGCGACTGCGGGCTGGCCCTGGCCGGCGGCGCCACCGTGCTCTCCGCGCCCGGCCTGTTCATCGAGTTCAGCCGGCAGCGCGGCCTGGCCCCCGACGGCCGGTGCAAGCCCTTCGCGGCCGCCGCCGACGGCACCGGCTGGGGCGAGGGCGCCGGGCTGCTGGTGCTGGAGAAGCTCTCCGACGCCCGCCGTAACGGCCACCGGGTGCTGGCCGTGCTCAGCGGCTCGGCGGTCAACCAGGACGGCCGCAGCAGCCAGCTCACCGCCCCGAGCGGCAGCTCGCAGCAGCGCGTCATCCGGCAGGCGCTGGCCTCGGCCGGGATCACCCCGGCCGACGTCGACCTGGTCGAGGCCCACGGCACCGGCACCCGGCTCGGCGACCCGATCGAGGCGCAGGCCCTGATCTCCACCTACGGCCGCGCCCACGACGCCGAACGCCCGCTCTGGCTCGGCTCGTTGAAGTCCAACATCGGCCACACCCAGGCCGCAGCCGGGGTCGCGGGCGTGATCAAGTCGGTCCAGGCGATCCGGCACGGCGTGCTCCCGCGCACCCTGCACGTGGACCAGCCGTCCCCGCACGTGGACTGGTCCGACGGCACCGTCCGGCTGCTGACGGAGCGGCAGGACTGGCCCGCGCTGGACCGTCCGCGCCGCGCCGCCGTCTCCGCCTTCGGCGTCTCCGGCACCAACGCGCACGTGATCATCGAGCAGGCCCCCGAGCAGACCCCGGCCGAGCCGGGCGAGACCCCGGCGGTGCTGCCCTACCTGCTCTCCGGCCGCACCCCCGAGGCACTGTCGGCCCAGGCCGCCCGGGTCTCCCGTGCCCTGGACCGGCTGGCGCCGCTGGACGTGGCCCACACCCTGGCCACCGGCCGGGCCCGGCTGGAGGAGCGCGCCGTCGCCATCGGCGGCCCGGAGGCACTGGCCGACCTGACCGGCCCCCAGGTGGTGCGCGGCCGCGCCGGCACCCCCGGCAAGGTGGTCTTCGTCTTCCCCGGCCAGGGCTCCCAGTGGACCGGCATGGCGGCCGGACTGCTGGACACCGAGCCGGTGTTCGCCACCGCGCTGACCGAGGCCGCCGAAGCCCTCGCCCCGCACACCGACTGGTCGCTGCTGGACCTGGTGCGCGGCCTGCCCGGCGGCCCCGACCCGGACCGGGTCGACGTGGTCCAACCCACCCTGTGGGCCGTCATGGTGGCCCTCGCCGCGCTCTGGAAGTCCTACGGCGTGCGCCCCGACGCGGTGGTCGGCCACAGCCAGGGCGAGGTGGCCGCCGCCTACGTCGCGGGCGGCCTGAGCCTGGCCGACGCGGCCCGGATCGTGGCCCGCCGAGCCCAGGCGCTGGCCACCCTCTCCGGCAAGGGCGGCATGCTCTCGGTGGCCCGCCCGCTGGCCGAGGTGGAGGCCCGGATCACCGCCTGGCCCGGCCGCCTCTCCATCGGCGTGGTCAACGGCCCGCTCTCCACCGTGGTCTCCGGCGACCTGGCCGCGCTGGCCGAACTGGCCGCCGGCTACCAGGCCGAGGGCGTCCGTACCCGGCCGGTGAACATCGACTACGCCTCCCACTCGGTCCAGACCGAGGCCCTGCGCGGCGAACTGCTGGAGCTGCTGGCCCCGGTCACCCCGCGCCCGGGCGAGGTGCCGCTGCTCTCCACCGTCACCGGCGACTGGCAGGACACTGCCGGGCTGGACGCCGACTACTGGTACCGCAACCTGCGCTCCACCGTCCGGTTCGAGCAGGCCACCCGGCGGCTGGCCGAGGACGGGCACACCGTCTTCGTCGAGATCAGCCCGCACCCGGTGCTCACCGGTGCGATCGAGGACACCCTGGACGCGGCCGGGGTGGCCGCACCGGTGGTCGCCGGATCGCTCCGCCGTGACCACGGCGACCGGGCCCGCTGGCTCGCCTCGGTGGCCGAACTCCACGTCCGGGGCGTACCGGTGGACTGGACGGCGGCCTTCGCGGGCACCCGCCCGCACCACGCCGAGCTGCCCACCTACCCGTTCCAGCGGCAGCGGTACTGGCTGGACGCCAGCCGCTCGCCCGAGCAGCTGACCGGTACGGCCGGCGCCCCCGACGAGGCGTTCTGGGACCTGGTCGCCGAGGGTGACGCCGGACGGCTCGGCGAGGCCATCGGCCTGGACGGCGAACGGCTCGCACCCGTCCTGCCCGCGCTCGCCTCCTGGTGGGACCGGCAGCGGGCGGCCACCGTCGCCGACAGCTGGCGCCACCGGACCGTCTGGCGCCCCGTCACCCCGGTGGCCGGCCGCAGCCTGCACGGCAGCTGGCTGATCGTCACCCCCGAGGAGCAGACCGGCCACCCGTGGGCCGTCGCGCTGGCCGAGGCGCTCACGGCGGCCGGTGCCGCCCCCGTGCTGCTGCCCGGCGGCCCGGACCGGGCCGCGCTGGCCGGGGCCCTGACCGCCGCAGGCCCGTTCACCGGAGTGCTCTCGCTGCTCGGCCTGCGCGGGGGCGAGCACCCCGAGCACCCCGCCGTCCCGTGGGCCTACGCCGCCGAGGTCGCCCTCGCCCAGGCGCTGGAGGACACCGCGGCCCACGCCCCGCTCTGGTACCTGACCCAGGGCGCCGTCTCCACCGGCCCGGCCGACGCCGTGACCGACCCGGAGCAGGCCCTGGTCTGGGGCTTCGGCGCCATCCTGGCCGCCGAACTGCCCGGCCTGCACGGCGGCCTGGCCGACCTCCCGGCCGAGCCCGACCACCGCACCTGGCAGCAGCTGGCCGCGCTGCTGGCCGACACCTCGCCCGACCGCGAGGTGGAGCTGGCGCTGCGCCCCGCCGGGGTGCTGGCCCGACGCCTGGTCCCGGCCGCACCGGCCGGGGACGCGGCCGAGCCCTGGCAGCCGAGCGGCACCACCCTGATCACCGGCGGCACCGGCGCCCTCGGCGGCCACGTGGCCCGCTGGCTGGCCGGGCGCGGCGCCGAGCACCTGCTGCTGGTCAGCCGCCGGGGCGCCGACGCCCCCGGCGCGGCCGAGCTGGCGGCCGAACTCGCCGCCCTGGGCACCGGGGTGAGCTTCGCCGCCGCCGACGTGGCCGACCGCGCGGCGCTCTCCGCCGTGCTGGCGAAGATCCCCGCCGAGCGGCCGCTGACCGCGGTGGTGCACACCGCCGCCGCGCTGCACGACGGCCTGATCCCCACCCTGACCACCGATCAGCTGGAGCTGGCGCTCCGGGCCAAGGCCGGGGCGGCGCAGCTGCTGGACGAGCTGACCGCCGGGCTGGACCTGTCGGCCTTCGTGCTGTTCTCCTCGGTGGCCGGCCTCTGCGGCATCCCCGGGCAGGGCAACTACGCACCGGGCAACGCCTACCTGGACGCGCTGGCCGAGCGCCGCCGGGCCGCCGGGCTGCCCGCCACCTCGATCGCCTGGGGCCACTGGGCCGGGGACGGCATCGCCGCCGCCGGGGCCGAGGAGCAGCTGCTGCGCCACGGCCTGGTCTCGCTGCCGCCCACCGACGCGGTCGAGCTGCTCGGCCGGGCACTGGACCACGGTGACACCACCCTGGTGGTGGTGGACGCCGACTGGCCGGTGCTGTTCCGGGGCCGCCGCCACCCGATCGCCGCCGAGCTGATCCGCCGTGAGCCGGCGAGCGCGACGGCCGCCGCACCGGCCGCCGAGGGCGGTCTGACGGCCCGGCTGGCCGGGCTGCCCGCCGCCGAGCGCCGGCGCAGCCTGCTCGGCCTGGTCCGGGCCGAGGCCGCCGCCGTGCAGCGGCACGGCTCGGCGGAGGCGATCGACCCCGCCAAGGCCTTCCGCCAGCAGGGCTTCGACTCGCTCACCGCGGTCGAGTTCCGCAACCGCCTGGGCGCGGCCACCGGCCGCCGCCTGCCCGCCACCGTGGTCTTCGACCACCCGACCCCGGCCGCGCTGGCCGACTGGCTGGCCGCCGAGCTCTGGGGCACCGAGGACAGCGCCCCGGCGTACACCGCCCCGGTCGGGGACCTGGACGACGACCCGGTCGCGATCGTCGGCATGGCCTGCCGCTACCCCGGCGGGGTCGCCTCGCCGGACGACCTCTGGCGGATCGTCAGCGAGGGCGTGGACGCGCTGACCGAGTTCCCGGCGGACCGCGGCTGGGACCTGGAGTCGCTCTACAGCCCCGACCCGGACCGGCCGGGCACCTCGTACTCCAAGCACGGCGGATTCCTGGACGGCATCGGCGAGTTCGACGCCGAGTTCTTCGGCATACCGCCGCGCGAGGCGCCCGCGATCGACCCCCAGCAGCGGCTGCTGCTGGAGACCACCTGGGAGGCGTTCGAGCGGGCGGGCATCGACCCGACCGCGCTGCGCGGCAGCCGGACCGGCGTCTTCGCCGGTATCTCCGGCCGCGACTACGCGGGTGCCGGACAGCAGGTGCCGGACGAACTGGAGGCCTACCTCGGGATCGGCAACGCGGGCAGCGTGGCCTCGGGCCGGATCTCCTACACCTTCGGCTTCGAGGGCCCGGCGGTCACGGTCGACACGGCCTGCTCCTCCTCGTTGGTCGCGCTGCACCTGGCCGCGCAGTCGCTGCGGTCCGGGGAGTCCGACCTCGCGGTGGCGGGCGGGGTGCTGCTGATGACCACACCGACCACCTTCGTGGAGTTCTCCCGTCAGCGGGCGATGTCGCCCGACGGCCGCTGCAAGGCCTTCGCGGCAGCCGCCGACGGCACCGGCTGGGCGGAGGGCGTGGGCCTGCTGCTGGTCGAGCGGCTCTCGGACGCCCGGCGCAACGGGCACCAGGTGCTCGCGGTGCTGCGCGGCAGCGCCGTCAACCAGGACGGTGCGTCCAACGGTCTGACCGCCCCCAGCGGTCCGTCCCAGCAGCGCGTCATCCGGCAGGCGCTGGCCCAGGCCGGGCTGGCCGCGCACGAGGTGGACGCGGTCGAGGCGCACGGCACCGGCACCACCCTCGGCGACCCGATCGAGGCGCAGGCGCTGATCGCCACGTACGGGCAGGAGCGCGAACACCCGCTCTGGCTCGGCTCGGTGAAGTCCAACATCGGCCACAGCCAGGCGGCCGCCGGTGTGGCCGGCGTGATCAAGATGGTGCAGGCGATCCGGCACGGCGTACTGCCGCGCACCCTGCACGTGGACCAGCCCTCCCCGCACGTCGACTGGTCGGCGGGCACGGTGCGGGTCCTGACCGAGGACCAGGACTGGCCCGCGCTGGACCGCCCGCGCCGGGCCGGGATCTCGGCCTTCGGGGTCTCCGGTACCAACGCGCACGTGATCATCGAGCAGGCGCCGGAGGAGGGCCGGGTGGCGACGGCCGCCGAGGCCCCGGCCCTGGTGCCCTTCGTACTCTCCGCCCGCTCACCCGAGGCGCTCGCCGCCCAGGCCCTCCAGGTGGCCGAACTGGCCGAGCAGGCCGACCCGGTGGCGGTGGCGCAGTCCCTGGTGACGGCGCGCGCCGCACTGGAGGAGCGCGCGGTGGTGCTCGGCGGCGTCGAGGCGCTGCGCGAGCTGGACGGCCCGGGCGTGGTGCGCGGGACGGCCGGCTCCGGTTCGCTGGCCTTCCTGTTCTCCGGCCAGGGCAGTCAGCGGGTCGGTATGGGACGGGAGTTGTACACCGCCTTCCCGGCCTTCGCCGAGGCCTTCGACGCGGCGGCCGAGGCGCTCGGCCTCCCGCTCGCCGAGGTGATCGAGAGCGGTGAGGGGCTGGACGAGACCGGCTGGACCCAGCCCGCACTGTTCGCCGTCGAGGTGGCGCTGTTCCGGCTCTACGAGTCCTGGGGTGTCCGGCCGGACCTGCTGGCCGGCCACTCGATCGGCGAGCTGGCGGCGGCCCACGTCGCGGGTGTGCTGTCGCTGGAGGACGCGGCCGTGCTGGTGGCGGCCCGGGCCCGGCTGATGCAGGAACTGCCGGGCGGTGGCGCCATGGTGGCGGTCGAGGCGACCGAGGAGGAGGTCCGCGCGGCCCTCCTCCCGGGCGTGGACGTCGCGGCCGTGAACGGCCCGCGCTCGGTGGTGGTCTCCGGCGACGCCGAGGCCGTGGCCGCCGTCCGCGAGGTCTTCGCCGACCGGCGCACCAAGCAGCTGAAGGTCAGTCACGCCTTCCACTCCGCCCACCTGGACGGGATGCTGGCCGAGTTCGGGCGGATCGCCGCCGGACTGGCCTTCCACCCGCCGCAGATCCCGGTGGTCTCCAACCTCACCGGCAAGGTCGCCACGGCGGCCGAGCTCACCGACCCGGCGTACTGGGTCCGCCACGTCCGCGAGGCGGTCCGCTTCGCCGACGTGGTGGGGGAGCTGGCCGCCGAGGGCGTCACCACCTTCGTCGAGCTCGGCCCGGACGGCACGCTGGCCGGCCTGGTCGGCACCATCCTGGACGAGCCCGTCACGGCCGCCGCGCTGCGCCGCGACCGGAGCGAGGCCGAGACCGCGCTGACCGCGCTGGCCCGGATCCACGTCCAGGGCCACCAGGTCGACTGGACCGCCCTGTTCGGCGGTGGCCGACGCCCCGAACTCGACCTGCCCACCTATCCGTTCCAGCGCCGCCGCTACTGGCTGGAGCCCGCCCGCCGGACCGCCGACGCCGCCGGGCTGGGGCTCGGCGCGGTCGAACACCCCCTGCTCGGCGCGGCCTTCGCCCCCGCCGACTCCGCCGGCGTGGTGCTGACCGGCAGCCTCTCGCTGCGCACCCACCCCTGGCTGGCCGACCACGTCGCGCTGGGCACCGTCCTGGCCCCCGGCGCGGCCCTGGTCGAACTGGCCGTCCGGGCCGGTGACGAGCTCGGCGCGAGCACCCTGGAGGAGCTGGTGGTGGAGTCCCCGCTGCTGCTCCCCGCCGAGGGGGCCGTCCAACTCCAGGTCACCGTCGGCGAGTCGGCGGCGGACGGCACGCGCTCCGTCGCGGTCCACTCCCGGGCGGGCGTGGCCGGGGAGTGGACCCGGCACGCCAGTGGTGTGCTCTCCGAGCGTGCCGCGGACCCCGCCGAGTCCTTCGCCTGGCCGCCGCAGGGTGCCCAGGAGATCCCGGTCGCCGAGGCGTACGAGCTGCTGGCCGGCGTCGGTCTTGACTACGGGCCGGCCTTCCGGGGCCTGGAGCAGGTCTGGCGCGACGGGGACACCCTGTACGCCGAGGCCGCGCTGCCCGAGCAGCTGGCGTCCGACGCCGCCCGCTTCGGCATCCACCCGGCCCTGCTCGACGCGGCGGCCCAACTCCCGGCCCTGCACGGCAGCGCGGCCGGGGTGCGCCGACTGCCCTTCGCCTACCGGGGCGTCTCGCTGCACGCGGCGGGTGCCGCCCGGATCCGGGTCCGGCTCACCGTCAGCGGCGCGGACGACTACGCCATCGAGGCCACCGACACCGAGGGGCGCCCGGTGATCTCGCTCGCCTCCCTGGTCACCCGGCCGGTCCAGGAGGGTGCGATGGGCGCCGCCCCGGCCGTCGACCGGGACGCGCTGTTCGCGGTCGAGTGGCCGGAGCTCGCGCTGCCCGAGGAGGCGGCGGAGACGCCGGCGTACACCGTGCTGCCGGTGGAGGCCCGCGAGGGCGTCCTGGCCGAGGTGCTGACGGCCGTTCAGGACTGGCTGGCGGACGAGGCGAACGACGGTGCGCGGCTGGTCGTCCGGACCACCGGTGCCGTTCCGGTGGCGGGTACGGTGCCGGACCCCCTGGTGGCCCCGGTCTGGGGGCTGCTGCGCTCGGCGCAGTCGGAGCACCCCGACCGGATCGTGCTGGTGGACGGCGACGCCAACAGGCTGCTGCCGTCCGTGCTGGCCTCCGGCGAGCCCCAACTCGCGGTCCGGGACGGCCGGGTGCACGTGCCGAGGCTGGCCCGGGTGACCCTGCCGGAGACCGACGACTCGCAGCCCTGGAACCCCGAGGGCACGGTGCTGATCACCGGTGGCACGGGTGTGCTGGGCGGGCTGCTGGCCCGGCACCTGGTGGCCGAGCGGGGTGTGCGGCACCTGCTGCTGCTCTCCCGCAGTGGCGACCGGGCGCCCGGTGCGGTCGAACTCCGGGACGAGCTGGCCGGGTTGGGCGCCGAGGTGACCATCGCGGCCGCCGACGCGGCCGACCGGGAGGCGCTCGCCGCAGCGATCGCCGCGATCCCGAAGCGGCACCCCCTGACGGCCGTGGTGCACACGGCCGGTGTGGTGGACGACGGCGTCTTCGCCTCGCTCACGCCGGAGCGGCTGGCCACGGTCTGGGCGCCCAAGGCCGACGGCGCGCGGCACCTGCACGAGCTGACCCGGGGTCACGAGCTGGCCGCGTTCGTGCTCTACTCCTCCGTCGCCGCCGTCCTCGGCTCGCCGGGGCAGGCGAGCTACTCGGCCGCCAACACCTACCTGGACGCGCTGGCCGCGCACCGCCGCTCGATCGGTCTGCCCGGCCAGGCCCTGGCCTGGGGCCAGTGGGCCGAGGCCAGCGGCATCACCGGTCACCTGAGCGCCACCGACCACGCCCGGCTGGCCCGGCTCGGCATCCGCCCGATCGGCTCGGCCGAGGGGGCCGCGCTCTTCGACGCGGCCCAGCTGCTGACGGACCGTCCGGTGCTGGTGCCCGCCCCGCTCGACCTGGCCGCCCTGCGCGGCCGTCCGGTGCCCGCGCTGCTGCGCGGCCTGGTCCGCCCGGCCCGCCGGGCGGCGGGCACCGGCGGGGCCTCGGCGGGGGAGACCCCGCTGGCCGAGCGCCTGGCCCTGCTCTCCGACCAGGCCGAGCGGCTGGCCGCGGTGCTCCGCCTGGTCCGGACCGAGGTGGCGTCGGTGCTCGGCACCGACGCCCAGAGCGTCGGCGCCCAGCGCCCGTTCACCGGCCTCGGGCTGGACTCGCTGACCGCCGTCGAGCTGCGGAACCGGATCGGCGCGGCCACCGGCCTGCGCCTGTCGGCCACCCTGGTCTTCGACCACCCGAACCCGGCCGCTCTCGCCGAGCACCTGCTCACCGAGCTGCTGGGCGCGGCGAAGGCCCCGGCGGTCCGCGTGACCGCCGCGACGACGCGGCCGGCCGACGAGCTGATCGCCATCGTCGGCATGGCCTGCCGGCTGCCCGGCGGGGTCACCACCCCGGACGAGCTCTGGCAGCTGGTGGCCGAGGGCCGGGACGCGGTGGGCGAGTTCCCGTCCGACCGCGGCTGGGACCTGGAGAACCTCTACGACCCGGACCCCGACAAGCCCGGCACCTCCTACACCAAGCACGGCGGATTCCTGGACCGGGCCGCCGAGTTCGACGCCGCCTTCTTCGGGATCTCCCCGCGCGAGGCGCTGGCCACCGACCCCCAGCAGCGGCTGCTGCTGGAGACCGGCTGGGAGGCGATGGAGAGCGCGGGCATCGACCCGGGCACCCTGCGCGGCAGCCGGACCGGCGTCTTCGCCGGTGTGATGTACCACGACTACGCGCCCCGGGTCCGCGAGGTCCCGGCGGAGCTGGAGGGCTGGCTCGGCAACGGCACGGCGGGCTCGGTGGCCTCGGGCCGGATCTCCTACACCTTCGGCTTCGAGGGCCCGGCGGTCACGGTCGACACGGCCTGCTCCTCCTCGCTGGTGGCGCTGCACCTGGCCGCGCAGTCGCTGCGGGCGGGGGAGTGCGACCTGGCGCTGGCCGGCGGTGTCGCGGTGATGTCCACCCCGACCACCTTCGTGGAGTTCTCCCGCCAGCGGGCCCTCTCCGAGGACGGCCGCTGCAAGGCCTACGCGGGTGCCGCTGACGGCACCGGCTGGGGCGAGGGCGTGGGCCTGCTGCTGGTCGAGCGGCTCTCGGACGCCCGGCGCAACGGGCACCAGGTGCTCGCGGTGCTGCGCGGCAGCGCGGTGAACCAGGACGGTGCGTCCAACGGTCTGACCGCCCCCAGCGGTCCGTCCCAGCAGCGCGTCATCCGGCAGGCGCTCGCCAACTCGGGCCTGGCGGCCCACGAGGTGGACGCCGTCGAGGGCCACGGCACCGGCACCCGGCTGGGTGACCCGATCGAAGCGCAGGCCCTGCTGGCCACCTACGGGCAGGAACGCGACGCCGAACGGCCGCTGCTGCTCGGCTCGTTGAAGTCCAACATCGGCCACACCCAGGCCGCCGCCGGCGCCGCCGGGGTGATCAAGATGGTGCAGGCCATCCGCCACGGGGTGCTGCCGCAGACCCTGCACGTGGACGAGCCGTCCCCGTACGTGGACTGGTCGGCCGGTGCGGTCGAGCTGCTGACCGAGCGTCAGGACTGGCCGGCCCTGGACCGTCCGCGCCGGGCCGGGATCTCCTCCTTCGGGGTCTCCGGCACCAACGCCCACGTCATCATCGAGCAGGCCCCGGAGGAGGCCGCCGCGCCCGAGCGCGGTGCCACCCCGCCGGTGCTCCCGTTCGTGGTCTCGGCCCGCTCCGCCCAGGCCCTGCGCGAGCAGGCCGGGCTGGTGGCGGAGCTGCTGGCGGACGCCGAGCTGTCGACGGGCGCCGAGCCCGTCGACGTGGCGCACGCCCTGGTCGCCACCCGGGGCACGCTGGAGGAGCGGGCCGTGGTGCTCGGCGACCCGGCCGGGCTCCGGCTGCTCGCCGCCGGGGACCCGTCGCCCACCCTGGTCAGCGGCCGGGCCGACGTGGACGGCCGGACCGTCTTCGTCTTCCCCGGACAGGGCTCCCAGTGGGCCGCCATGGCGGTCGAACTCCTGGACACCGCACCGGCGTTCGCGGCCAGGATCGCGGAGTGCTCGGCCGCCCTGGCCCCGTACACCGACTGGTCGCTGCCGGCCGTCCTGCGGGCCGAGCCGGGCGCGCCCGGCCTGGACCGGGTGGACGTGGTGCAGCCGGTGCTCTGGGCCGTGATGGTCTCGCTGGCCGAGCTCTGGCAGGCCCACGGCGTCCGCCCGGACGCGGTGGTCGGCCACAGCCAGGGCGAGATCGCCGCCGCCGTGGTGGCGGGCGGTCTGAGCCTGGCCGACGGGGCGCGGGTGGTGGCCCTGCGCAGCCGGGCCATCCTGGCCCTCTCGGGCCAGGGCGGCATGGCCTCGGTGGCGCTGCCCGCCGCCGAGGTCACCGAACGGATCGCGGCCTGGGGCGGCAGGCTCTCGGTCGCGGTGGTCAACGGCCCCTCGGCCACCGTGGTCTCCGGCGAACCCGGGGCACTGGCCGAACTGGTGGCCGGCTACCAGGCCGAGGAGGTCCGGGCCCGGCTGATCCCGGTGGACTACGCCTCGCACTCCGCCCAGGTGGACGGGCTGCGGGAGGAGCTGCTGGAGCTGCTCGCCCCGGTCCGCCCGCGTACCGGCGAGGTGCCGCTGCTCTCCACCGTCACCGGCGACTGGCAGGACACCGCCGGGCTGGACGCCGAGTACTGGGTGACCAACCTGCGCGAGACCGTCCGGTTCGAGCAGGCGGCCCGCGCACTGGCCGCCGAGGGCCACACCGTCTTCGTCGAGATCAGCCCGCACCCGGTGCTCACCGTCCCGCTCCAGGAGACCCTGGAGTCGGCCGGGGCCGGCCGGGGTTCGGTGGTCACCGGCACGCTGCGCCGCGACCACGGCGGGCTGGACCGGTTCCTGCTCTCCGCCGCCGAGCTGTGGGTGCGCGGGGTGGCGGTGGACTGGACGGCGGTGCTGGCCGGTGCCCGGCCGCGCCGGATCGCACTGCCCGGCTACGCCTTCCAGCGCCAGCGGTACTGGCTGGACGCCACGGTCACCAACTCCACGGTGACGGTCCCGGCCTTCCAGGCCGCCGAGGCGGGCGAGACGGCCCCGTGGGTGGCCCGGCTCGCGGTCCTGGACGAACCGTCGGCCCGCGAGGCACTGCTGCTGGACCTGGTCCGCCGGGAGGCGGCGGCCGTGCTCGGCCACCCCGACACCGGGGAGGTCGGTGCGGACCGGGCCTTCCGGGACCTGGGCCTCAGCTCGCTGACCGCCGTCGAACTGCGCAACCGGATCGGCGCCGGGACGGGCCTGGACCTGCCCGCCACCCTGGTCTTCGACCACCCGAACCCGGGTGCGCTGGCGGCCCACCTGCTGGCCGAACTGCCCGCCGGGGACGGCACGGCAGCGGTCGGCGGCCTGGAGTCGGTGGCCGCGCTGGAGCGGCTGCTGGACGGCCCGGGCGCCCCGGACCGGGACGAGGTACTGGCCCGGCTCCGGGTGCTGGTGGACCGGTGGGGCCAGGAACCCTCCGCCGACGGCGAGTTCGACCTCGACTTCGACGACGCCACCGACGAGGAGCTGTTCGCGCTGATCGATCGCAACTCCGACACCCACTGAGCGGCCCGCACCGCATCCACCCGTACGTGATCCGAGAGGCAACGATGTCCAACGACCAGAAGCTCAGGGACTACCTGAAGCGGGCCCTGGCGGACGCCCAGAAGGCCAACAAGCGACTCCAGGAGGTGGAACGGGCCAAGCACGAGCCGATCGCGATCGTCGGCATGGCCTGCCGCCTGCCCGGCGGGATCACCTCGCCGGACGACCTCTGGCGGGTCGTCAGCGAGGGCGTCGACGCCATCAGTGAGTTCCCGGCGGACCGGGGCTGGGACCTGGAGGGGCTCTACCACCCCGACCCGGACCACCCGGGCACCTCGTACACCCGGCACGGCGGATTCCTCGACACCACGCCCGAGTTCGACGCCGAGTTCTTCGGCATCTCGCCGCGCGAGGCGCTGGCCACCGACCCGCAGCACCGGCTGCTGCTGGAGACCGCCTGGGAGGTCCTGGAGCGGGCGGGCATCGACCCGGCCGGGCTGCGCGGCAGCCGGACGGCCGTCTTCGCCGGGATCGCCGGCAGCGACTACACGCCCCGACTGCACGACGCACCGGGCGAGTTGGAGGGTTTCCTCGGCATCGGCGGCCTGGACAGCGTCGCCTCCGGCCGGATCGCGTACACCTTCGGCTTCGAGGGTCCGGCCGTCACCGTGGACACCGCCTGCTCCTCCTCGCTGGTCGCGCTGCACCTGGCGGCCCAGTCGCTGCGCTCCGGCGAGTCCGACCTCGCCCTGGCCGGCGGGGTCAGCGTGATGGCCACCGCCCAGGGCTTCGTGGAGTTCTCCCGTCAGCGCGGTCTCTCCGTCGACGGCCGCTGCAAGGCGTTCGCGGCGGAGGCCGACGGCACCGGCTGGGCGGAGGGGGTCGGCCTGCTGCTGGTCGAGCGGCTCTCCGACGCCCGGCGGAACGGGCATCCGGTGCTGGCGGTACTGCGCGGCAGCGCCGTCAACCAGGACGGCGCCTCCAACGGCCTGACCGCCCCGAACGGCCCCGCCCAGCAACGGGTGATCCGGCAGGCGCTCTCCTCGGCCCGGCTGGCCGCCGCCGACGTGCACGCCGTCGAGGCGCACGGCACCGGTACCCGGCTCGGCGACCCGATCGAGGCCCAGGCGATCCTGGCCACGTACGGGCAGGACCGCGAACAGCCGCTGCTGCTGGGTTCGTTGAAGTCCAACATCGGCCACACCCAGGCCGCCGCCGGGGTCGCCGGAGTGATCAAGTCCGTGCAGGCGATCCGGCACGGCGTGCTGCCGCAGACGCTGCACGCCGAACAGCGCACCCCCTACGTCGACTGGGACGCCGGAGCCGTCGAGCTGCTCACCGAGCAGCGGGCCTGGCCGGAGACGGACGGTCCGCGCCGGGTCGGCGTCTCGGCCTTCGGCGCCAGCGGCACCAACGCGCACGTCATCATCGAGCAGGCGCCGGAGGAGGAGCCGGCCGAGGCCGAGGCCGACACCGTTGTCGGCGCCCCGGCCGTGCTGCCCTTCGTGGTCTCCGGCCGGACCCCGGAGGCGCTCCGGGACCGGGCCGCCCAGGTGGCCGAACTGCTGGGTACGGCAGCGCCGTTGGAGGTGGCGCGGGCCCTGGTGGCCGACCGGGCCGCCTTCGAGGAGCGGGCCGTGGTGCTCGTCGACCCGGTGGCCGGCCTGCGCGAGCTGGCCGGGCCCGGAGTGGTCCGTGGCAGTTCCGTCGGCAGCGGCCGGCTGGCCGTGCTGTTCTCGGGCCAGGGCAGCCAGCGGGTCGGCATGGGGCGGGAGCTGTACGCCGCCTTCCCGGCCTTCGCCGAGGCGTTCGACGCCGTGCAGACCGCGCTCGGCCTGCCGGTGGCCGAGGTGATCGAGAGCGGCGAGGGCCTGGACCGGACCGGCTGGACCCAGCCCGCGCTGTTCGCGGTCGAGGTGGCGCTGTACCGCCTGTACGCCTCCTGGGGCGTGCGGCCCGACTACGTCACCGGCCACTCGATCGGCGAGCTGGCGGCGGCCCACGTCGCGGGCGTGCTCTCGCTGGAGGATGCGGCCGTGCTGGTGGCGGCCCGGGCCCGGCTGATGCAGGAACTCCCGGGCGGCGGTGCCATGGTGGCGATCGAGGCGACCGAGGAGGAGGCCCGCGCGGCCCTCGTCCCCGGCGCCGAGATCGCGGCCGTGAACGGTCCGCGCTCGGTGGTGGTCTCCGGTGACGCGGAGGCGGTGGCCGCCGTCCGCGAGGTGTTCGCCGACCGGCGGACCAAGCAGCTGACGGTCAGCCACGCGTTCCACTCGGCCCAGCTGGACGGCATGCTGGCCGAGTTCGAGCGCGTCGCCGCCGGCCTCACCTTCCACCCGCCGCAGATCCCGGTCGTGTCGAACCTGACCGGCAAGGTGGCCACCGCCGCCGAGCTGGCCGACCCGCACTACTGGGCCCGGCAGGTCCGCGAGCCGGTCCGCTTCGCGGACGTGGTGGGCGAGTTGGCCGCCGAGGGCGTCACCACCTTCGTCGAGCTCGGCCCGGACGGCACCCTGACCGGCCTGGTCGGCGCCGCCCTGGAGGCCCCCGTCACGGCCGCCGCGCTGCGCCGCGACCGGAGCGAGACGGAGACCGCCGTCACCGCGCTGGCCCGGATCCACGTCCAGGGCCACCGGGTCGACTGGCCGGCCCTGATCGGCCGTCCGTCCCACCCGTCCGCCGTGGAGCTGCCCACCTACCCCTTCCAGCGCCGCCGCTACTGGCTGGAGCCCGCCGCCCGCGCGGCCGACGCCACCGGCCTGGGCCTGGCCGAGGCGGCCCACCCGCTGCTCGGCGCCACCGTCCGGCTCCCGGACGGGGAGGGCGTGGTGCTGACCGGCAGCCTCTCGCTGCGCACCCACCCCTGGCTGGCCGACCACGCCGTGCAGGGCACGGTGATCGTCCCGGGCACCGCCCTGCTGGAGCTCGCGGTCCGGGCCGGGGACGAGCTCGGTGCGGGGACGCTGGACGAGCTGGTGGTCGAGGCCCCGCTGCTGCTTCCCGAGCACGGCGCCGTGCACGTCCAGGTCGCCGTGGGCGGCGCGGACGGGACGGGGGCCCGCGAGGTCACCGTGCACTCCCGCCCGGCCGGGACGGAGGAGTGGAGCCGGCACGCGTCCGGTCTGCTGCTGGACGGTCCCGGTGCCCCGGGCGAGGCGCTGCGGGAGTGGCCACCGCCGGGAGCGACTGCGTTGCCGACCGAGGAGGTCTACCAGGAGCTGGCCGCCGCCGGACTCGCCTACGGCCCGGCCTTCCGCGGCCTGCAGGCGGCCTGGCGGGACGGTGACACGTTCTGGGCCGAGGTGGCCCTGCCGGAGGCAGTCCGGGAGAGCGCGGGCGAGTTCGGACTTCACCCGGCCCTGCTGGATGCCGCCGTGCACGTCACCGCCCACCACGGCCTGACCGACACCCCGCCCGGCACCAGCCGCCTGCCGTTCGCCTACACCGGCGTCCGGCTGCACGCCGCGGGCGCGAGTGCCCTGCGGGTGCGGCTGCGCTACACCGAGCCGGAGGCCATCGCGATCGACGTCGCGGACGAGACCGGTGCGCCGGTCGCCTCCGTGGCGGCCCTGCGGGCCCGGCTGGTCTCGGCCGAGCAGCTCGTTCCGGCGGGCGGTGCCGATCGGGACGCGCTGTTCCGGCTGGACTGGCCCGAGGTGCAGGCGACCGCGCCGACGGGCACCGACACCTGGAGCGAGCTGCGGGTGACCGGCCACGAGGGTGTCCTGGCCGAGGTGCTGACCGCCGTTCAGGACTGGCTGGCGGACGGGGCGAACGAAGGCTCCCGGCTGGCCGTGGTGACCAGCGGCGCCGTCCCGGTCTCCGACGAGGCACCGGACCCGGTGCTGGCCCCGGTCTGGGGGCTGCTGCGATCCGCGCAGTCCGAGTACCCCGGCCGGATCGTCCTGGTGGACACCGACGCGGACTCGGAGCACCTGCTGGCGGCCGCCGTAGCCACCGGGGAGCCCCAACTCGCGCTGCGCGAGGGCCGGGTGCACGTGCCCCGGCTGGCCAGGACGGTGGTGCCGGAGGTCGGTGCCGCCCGTCCCTGGGACCCGGACGGCACGGTGCTGATCACCGGTGGCACGGGTGTGCTGGGCGGGCTGCTGGCTCGGCACCTGGTGGCCGAGCGGGGCGTGCGGCACCTGCTGCTGCTCTCCCGCAGCGGCGACCGGGCGCCCGGCGCGGCCGAACTCCGGGCGGAGCTGGCTGAGTTGGGGGCGCACGTGACCGTCGCGGCCGCCGATGCGGCCGACCGGGAGGCGCTCGCTGCAGCGCTCGCCGCGATCCCGAAGCGGCACCCGCTGACGGCCGTGGTGCACACGGCCGGTGTGGTGGACGACGGCGTCTTCGCCTCGCTCACGCCCGAGCGGGTCCAGGCGGTCTGGGCGCCCAAGGCCGACGGTGCCCGGCACCTGCACGAGCTGACCCGGGGTCACGACCTGGCCGCCTTCGTGCTCTACTCCTCCGTCGCCGCCGTCCTGGGCGGCCCCGGCCAGGCGAGCTACGCGGCGGCCAACACCTACCTGGACGCGCTGGCCGCGCACCGCCGTTCGATCGGCCTGCCCGGCCAGTCGCTGGCCTGGGGCCAGTGGGCCGAGGCCAGCGCCGTGACCGCGCACCTCTCCGAGGCCGACCGCCGCCGGGCCGCCCGGGCGGGCCTGCGGCCGATCACGGCCGAACAGGGAGCCAGGCTGTTCGAGGCGGCGGCCCGGGCCGAGGACCCGTACCTGGTCGCGGCCCCGCTCGACCTGGCGGTGCTGCGCACCCAACCCGCGCTGCCCGCTCTGCTCGGCGCCCTCGTCCCGGCCGCCCGCCGGTCCGCCTCCCGGAGCACGGCCGCAGCCGGCCCCGCCCTGCTGCCGAAGCTGGTGGCGCTCACCGGGGCGGACCGGACCGTCGCCCTGCTGGAGCTGGTGCGCACCGAGGTGGCGGCCGTGCTCGGCACCGAGGCGGGCGCGGTGGGCGACCAGCGCCCGTTCAACGACCTGGGCCTCGACTCGCTGACCGCGGTCGAGCTGCGCAACCGGCTCACCGCGCTGACCGGCCTGCGGCTGGCCCCCACCCTCACCTTCGACCACCCGGACCCGGTGCAACTCGCCGACCATCTGGCGGAGTTGGTGGCCGAGGCGCCCGCCCCGGGCGCGGTCGCGACGGCCACCACGACCGACGGTGACGACCCGCGCCACCCGCTCTCCACCCTCTACCGCAGGCTGGCCGCCCAGGGCAGCTTCGGTGAGGCGTCCGCGCTGATCGGGGTGGCCTCCGCGCTGCGCTCCCGCTTCACCGTCGCCGAGCGGGACCAGCACGCGCTGGAGCCGATCCGGCTGGCGTCCGGCGGGGGCGACACCGCCGTGGTCGCCTTCCCCGCGCTCAGCGCCATCTCCGGTCCGCACGAGTACGCCCGGCTCGGCCACGCCTTCCAGGGCGAGCGGGACTTCTTCGTCCTCCCCTCGCCCGGCTGGACCCCGACCGACCTGCTGCCCGACAACCTGGAGACCTTCCTCACCCTGCACACCGAGGCGGTGCTCCGACTGGTCGGCCCGGACCGGCCGTTCGTGGTGCTCGGCCGCTCGATGGGCGGCTGCGTCGCGCACGCCGTCACCGAGCGGCTGGAGGCGGCCGGCCGCCGGGTGGCCGGGCTGGGCCTGGTGGACTCGTACCCGATCGACAGCGCGGTCCGCGAGGGCATGGGCGAGTGGTGGCTGACCGCGATGCTCACCGGGATGGTCGACCGGATCAAGCAGTACGACATGGTCTGGAGCGACGCCAGCCTGACCGCGATGGGCGGCTACAACTCCGTCTTCGCCGGCTGGCAGCCCGGCCCGGTGGAGGCGCCGGTGCTGGCGCTGCGCGCCGACACCCCGCTGCGCGGCACGGTGGTGGACCCGACGGGGCGTCACGACTGGCGCGCCTACTGGCCGGTGCCGCACGAGGTGCGGGACATCACCGGAGATCACTTCACCGTGCTGGAGCAGCACACCCCGACGACGGCGGACGCCGTCCGGCAGTGGATCGAGACGAAGGAGCGGGCATGGGCAGCAGCCCGGTAGTACTGGTGACCGGAGCGGCCTCCGGGATCGGCGAGGCAGCGGTGCGGCTCTATGCCGAACGCGGGCACCGGGTGGTCGCGGTGGACCTGGACAAGCACGGCCTGGACGCGCTGGCCGACCTGGACGGGGTCGCCACCCTGGTCGGGGACGTCGCCGAGGAGGAGACCAACAACCGCGCGGTGGAGCTGGCCGTGGAGCGGTTCGGCCGGCTCGACGCGGCGGTGCTCAACGCCGGTACGGGCGGCGGCGGCCCGCTGGAGTCGCCGGGCGCGGTGGAGCGCTTCGACCGGCTGTTCGCGGTGAACGTGCGCAGCGTGGTGCTCGGCATCAGGGCCGCCGTCCCGGCCCTGCGGGCCGCCGGGGGCGGGGCGATCGTGGCCACCTCCTCGGTCTCCGGCCTGCGCGGCGACCCGGGCACCTGGGCCTACAACGCGACCAAGGCGGCCGTGATCAACCTGGTCCGGGGCACCGCGATCGACTACGCGGCCGAGGGCATCCGGATCAACGCCATCGCCCCCGGCGGCACCGTCACCGGCCTGACGGCGGCCCAGGTCGCCGACCCGGAGTTCTCCGCCTTCATCACCCGCCGCATCCCGGCCCAGCGCTGGGCCGAGGCCAGGGAGCAGGCCGAGGTGGTCTGGTTCCTCACCTCGCCCGCCGCCTCCTACGTCACCGGCGTCACCGTCCCGGTGGACGGCGGCCTGAGCGCCAACGGCGGCATCCTGCTGCCGCCGGCCGCCCGCTGAACCACCCTCTGGATTTCCTGCAACTCCCAAGGAGAGAACGAACAATGAGCACGCTTGAGGACAACAAGGCCGTCGTCCTGCGCTACTACCACGAGCTGGTCACCGGCCAGCGGCTCGACCTGGTCGAGGAGCTGATCGCCGAGGACGCCGTGGACGAGAGCCGGGTCGGCCCCGACGGACCGGGCAACGTGGAGGACTTCCGCGAGCACCTGCGCTGGCTCTGGAACAACGTCCAGGACGTCAAGGCCACCGTCGAGGACCTGGTCGCCGAGGGCGACCTGGTGATCGCCTACTGGCGGATCGAGGGCGTGCACGTCGGCCCGATCTTCGGCGTCCCGGCCACCGGCCGGCACTTCACCGGACACAGCGTCAGCCGCCTGACCGTCCGCGACGGCAAGGTCACCCGCTACAGCGTGCTGCCCGACCGCCTCGGCATCATCCAGCAGCTGACCCCCGTCGGCGTCTGACCCCCGCACTCCCCTCGGGCCCGGCCGGCCACCCCGGCCGGGCCCGTTCCCGTCCCCAGGAGACCGTGATGACCGACCACCTTTCCCTCGACGACGCGGAGCAGCTGCGCCAGCTGCTGGCCCGCTTCTCGCACGCCTTCGACAACGCCGACGCCGAGGCCCTCGGCACCGTCTTCGCCGCGGACGGCGTGATCGAACTCGCCCGCACCGGAGCGGTGTTCAAGGGCCTGGAGGCCATCCGCGCCTTCAGCAGCGACCTCGGCCCCGAGTCCCCGGACCACCAGACCGTGGACACCGCCTTCCAGCTCGACCAGGACGGCGTGGTGCGCGGCCGCAGCCGCTACCTGGTACTGCTGGCCGACGGCAAGGTCCACAACGGCGAGTACCTCGACGTCTACGTGAAGACTCCCGACGGCTGGCGGATCGCCAGCCGTCGCTCGGTGCCGCGCTACCCGCTGGTGCGCGGGGCCTGAGGACCCCTCAAGGGTGGGCTAGGGGTTGCCTAGGGGTCCCCGGGGCGTTTGATCTCGGCAGACTTCTCGGCATCCCCCCAGCTCACACCTCTCGTAAACGGAGCACTCCAATGCCCAGAACCGGGCCCCGTCCCGTCCCGCTGCTCGCCGCACTCGCCGCGGGCACCCTGCTGCTCACCGGCTGCGGTTCCGGCGCCACCGGTGCGGCCCCGGCCAAGAGCGGCGACCAGGGGACTCCCGTCCAGGGCGGCTCGCTCACCTACGCCACCGACGTCGAGCCGATCTCCTTCGACATCCACGTCAGCCAGCAGGACGTCACCGGCGCGATCCAGCGCAACGTGTTCGACTCCCTGGTCCAGCAGGACGCCAAGGGCGAGTTCCAGCCCTGGCTGGCCACCAAGTGGGAGATTGCGCCGGACCTGAAGAGCTTCACCTTCCACCTGCGCGAGGGCGTCAAGTTCACCGACGGCACCCCGTTCGACGCGGAGGCGGTGAAGGTCAACTTCGACCGGATCGTGGCCAAGGAGACCAAGTCCCAGTACGCGGCCAGCCTGCTCGGCCCGTACACCGGCACCGAGGTGATCGACCCGAAGACCGTCAAGGTGAACTTCGGCGAGCCCTTCGCGCCGTTCCTGCAGGCCGCCAGCACCCCCTACCTCGGCTTCTACTCGCCCAAGACGATCAAGGAGAACGGCGCCAAGCTCGGCGCCGGTGGCCCGGCCGACGTCGGCACCGGCCCGTTCGTCTTCTCCAGCTACACCAAGGGCCAGAGCGCGGTCTACACCAAGAACCCGGACTACAACTGGGCTCCGGCCGGCGCGGCCCACCAGGGCCCGGCCTACCTGGACAAGCTGACGGTCCGCTTCCTCACCGAGGACTCGGTCCGGCTCGGCGCGCTGAACAGCGGCCAGGTCCAGGTCGCCGACCCGGTCCCGCCGTCGGGCGTGAAGACCGTGCAGGCCGACTCCAAGCTGAAGACGATCTCCACCGACGCCCCCGGCGCGGTCTACTCGCTGGTGCTCAACACCTCCAAGGCTCCGCTGGACGACCCGCTGGTCCGCAAGGCGGTGCAGCGCGGCATCGACGTCGAGACCGACGTGAAGAGCATCTACTTCGGCGTCAACAAGCGGGCCTGGAGCCCGGTCGCGCCCACCACCCCGTACTACGACAAGTCGCTCGAGAACAGCTGGGCCTACGACAAGGCGCTGGCCGAGAAGTCCCTGGACGAGGCCGGCTGGACCGCCAAGGACGCCGACGGCTACCGCACCAAGAACGGCCAGCGCCTCACCATCGAGTGGCCGCTGCCGCCCGCCGAGTACGTCCGCGAGCAGCGCGACACCCTCGGCCAGGCGATCCAGGCCGACCTGAAGAAGATCGGCATCGAGGTCACCCGCCCCCGGCTGGACATCGGCACCTACATCGCCCAGGTCTACGGCGGCAAGGTGCACATCGCCGACTACAGCTGGGCCCGGTTCGACCCGGACGTGCTGCGGCTCTACTTCCACAGTGCCAGCCAGCCGTCCAAGGGCGGCCAGAACGCGACCTTCTACAAGGACGCCCAGCTGGACGAGTGGACCACCAAGGGCAAGGAGACCTTCGACAAGACGGTCCGCCAGGAGGTCTACGGCAAGACCCAGCAGCGCGCGATCGAGCTCGGCCTGATCGTGCCGCTGTACGTCCGCACCGCCACCGTCGGCCAGTCGGCCCAGGTGCACGGCCTGACCGCCGACCCGAACACCTGGCTCCGGTTCCACGACGCCTGGCTCGGTAAGTGACATGACCGACCACGACCTGACGGCCCCTCAGGGCCTCCGTGCGGTGACGCTCGGGGTGCTGCGCAGGCTGTTCGTCCGCCTGCTGGGTGCCCTCGCGGTACTGATCGGGGCCGCCACGGTCGCCTTCGCCGCGCTCCAGCTGGTCCCCGGTGACCCCGTCACCGTGATGCTCGGCCCCGGCTCCGCCGCCACCCCCGAGGTGAAGGCGGAGATCCGGGCCACCTACGGGCTGGACCAGCCGGTCGCGGTGCAGTACCTGCACTACCTGGGCCGCCTGCTCACCGGGGATCTCGGTGAGTCCTACCAACTCCAGCGGCCGGTGGCCGGGCTGATCGCCGATCAGCTCGGCTCCACCGTCCAGCTCGCGCTGGCGGCCCTGGTGCTGGCCGTCGTCCTGGCGCTGGTCGCAGCCACGGCGACGGCCGGCCGCCGCCCCGCCCTGCGGGGGGTGAGCTCGCTGCTGGAACTGCTGGCGGTCTCCAGCCCCTCGTACTGGATCGGCATCCTGCTGCTCACCGCCTTCTCGTTCCAGCTGCGGATCTTCCCGGTGGCCGGGGACCAGGACCTGTCCGCCCTGGTGCTGCCCGCCGTCACGCTCGCCCTGCCGCTCACCGGGGTGCTCACCCAGGTGCTCCGGGAGGGCCTGGAGACCACCCTGGGCCAGCCCTTCGTGCTCACCGCCCGGTCCCGCGGCCTGGCCCCCGCCGCCGTGCTGCTGCGGCACGCGCTGCGGCACACCACCGGACCGGTGGCCACCCTGACCGGCTGGCTGACCGGCTCGCTGCTCGGCGGCGCGGTCCTGGTAGAGACGGTCTTCGGCCGGCCCGGCATCGGGGCGCTCAGCCTCCAGGGCGCGGTCAACAAGGACATGCCGCTGGTGATCGGCCTGGTGCTGCTCTCCGCGCTGGTCTTCGTGCTCATCTCCACCCTGGTGGACCTGCTCCACGTCGCCGCAGACCCCCGCCTGAGGAGCCGCTGACCCCATGGCCAAGCCAGCCTCCGGCCGGACCACCCTGGTCCTGGCCTCCGCCCTGCTGGTGCTGATCGCGGCCGCCGCGATCGCCCCCGGCCTCTTCACCTCCGCCTCCCCGGTGGAGACCGACCCGATCCACGCCCTGGCCGCTCCCAGCGCACAGCACTGGTTCGGCACCGACCAGTTGGGCCGCGACCTGTTCTCCCGGGTGCTGCACGGCACCCGCCCCTCGGTGCTGCTCGGCCTCGGCGCCACCGCCCTCGCGGTGGCCGGCGGCGCCGCGCTCGGTCTGGCCTCCGCGCTCGGCGGCCGGGCCGCCGACCAGGTGCTGATGCGCGCCGCCGACGTCCTGCTCTCGCTGCCGCCGATCCTGCTCGCCCTGCTCGCGGTCACCGTCCTCGGCACCGGCTCGGGCAACGTGATGGCCGCCATCGCGATCGCCTTCGTCCCCGGCTACGCCCGGATCGTCCGGGCCGAGACCCGGGTGGTGCAGCGCTCCGGCTACGTCGAGGCCGCCCAACTGCTCGGACTGCGCCGCTCCGAGCTGATCCTGCGGCACGTCCTGCCCAACGCGATCGGCCCGATGCTGGTGCTCGCCACCGTCGGCTTCGGCTCGGCCCTGATCGCCGCCTCCGGCCTGAGCTTCCTCGGCCTCGGCCCGCAGCCGCCCTCGCCGGAGTGGGGCGCGATGCTCTCCCAGGGCCGCAGCTTCCTCCAGACCGCCTGGTGGATCGGGGTCTTCCCCGGCGCCGCCATCACCCTCACTGCACTCGCGGTCAACGCCGTCGGCCGGCGCGCGCAGCGCCGCTTCACCGGGAGGACCGCCGCATGACGCTGCTCACCGTCGAAGGGCTGGGCGTACGCTTCGGCTGCGCCGCGCCCGCCGTCCGGGAGGTCTCCTTCACCCTGGACCGGGGCGAGTGCCTGGCCGTGGTCGGCGAGTCCGGCTCCGGCAAGAGCGTCACCGCGCGCAGCCTGGTCGGACTCACCGGCGCCGGCTCCGCGGTGACGGCCCGTCGGCTGGAGTTCGACGGCACCGACCTGACCGCACTCGGCGAGGCCGGCTGGCGCGCGGTGCGGGGACGGCGGATCGGCCTGGTGCTCCAGGACGCGCTCACCTCGCTCGACCCGCTGCGCACCGTCGGCGCCGAGGTGGCCGAACCGCTGCGGGTGCACGGGCTGGCCGAGCGGGCCGAACGCGCCGGGCTGGCCGCCGCGCTGCTCGGCCGGGCCGGCGTGCCCGAGCCGGACCGGCGGGCCGCGCAGTACCCGCACCAACTCTCCGGCGGACTGCGCCAGCGCGCCCTGATCGCCTCCGCGCTGGCCGGCTCGCCCGACCTGCTGATCGCCGACGAGCCGACCACCGCACTGGACGTCACCGTGCAGGCCCAGGTGCTGGAGCTGCTGGCCGAGCTGCGGCGCGGCGGCACCGCCCTGCTGCTGATCAGCCACGACCTCTCGGTGGTGGCGCGGACGGCCGACCGGGTCGCGGTGATGTACGGCGGCCGGATCGTCGAGAGCGGTCCCACCGCGCGGCTGCTCGCCGAACCCCGCCACCCCTACACCCGGGCCCTGCTCGCCGCCGTCCCCGGCCCCGCCACCCGGGGCCGCCGCCTGGCCGTCCCGGTGCTGGACCGCCCCCGCCCCGGTCCGGACGGCTGCCCGTACGCCGCCCGCTGCGACCGCGCCGACCGCACCTGCCTGGAGGTGGTGCCCGCCATCGACCACCACGGCACCCGCTGCTGGCACCCGGTCCTGGAGCCGGCCGCCGTCCCGGCGCCGATGCTGTCCGCCCCGCTGAAGCGTCCTGACGCCCCGTCGGAGGACCGCCCGGCGGTGGTCGAGGTCGACCGGGTCACCAAGTCGTTCGGCGGACGTCCGGTGGTACGCGGGGTCTCGCTCAGCCTGGCCGCCGGGGAGACGCTCGGGCTGGTCGGCGAGTCCGGTTCGGGCAAGACCACCGTGGCCCGGATCGTGCTCGGCCTGGAGCAGCCGGACTCCGGCACCGTCCGGCTCGGCGGCGCCCCCTGGAGCGAACTGCCCGAGCGCCGCCGCCGGGCCCAGCGGCTCCGGCTGCAGGCCGTGCCGCAGGACCCGCTGGGCTCGTTCGACCCCCGGCACACCGTGGAGCGGGTGGTCGGCGCCGCCGTGGCCCGCACCGGCGTCGGGCCCGGCCGGGCCCGCCGGGCCCGGGTCACCGAACTCCTCGACCAGGTCGGCCTGTCGGCCGCCCTGCTCACCCGCCGCCCGGCCGAACTCTCCGGCGGCCAGCGCCAGCGGGTCGCCATCGCCCGGGCGCTCGCCCCCGCCCCCGAGGTGCTGGTCTGCGACGAACCGGTCTCCGCCCTCGACGTCTCGGTGCAGGCCCAGATCCTCGACCTGCTGGCGGATCTGCGGGAATATCTCGGGCTCGCGATGCTCTTCATCTCACATGACCTCGGCGTGGTCCACCACCTGGCCGACCGCGTAGCGGTGATGACGGAGGGTCAGCTGGTGGAGACCGGCGAGGTCACCGAGGTCTTCGCCAACCCGGCCGCCGGCTACACCCGACGTCTGCTCGCGGCCGTCACCACCCTGGAGGTACCGGTATGACCGGGGGCACCCTGTACGCCGTCAGCGACCTGCACGTCGGCTACCCCGAGAACCGCAAGGTGGCCGAGGAGTTGTGGCCCCCCTCGGCGGAGGACTGGCTGATCGTGGCCGGGGACGTCTCGGAGAGCTTCGAGGACATCGGCCGCACCCTCGGCCTGCTGCGCGAGCGCTTCGCCAAGGTGATCTGGGCCCCCGGCAACCACGAGCTCTGGACCACCCCCGACGACCCGGTGCAGCTGCGCGGCGAGGCCCGCTACCGGGCCCTGGTCGAACTCTGCCGCGAGCTGGACGTGCTGACGCCGGAGGACCCGTACGCCGTCTGGCGCGGCGAGGGCGGGCCGGTCACCATAGCCCCGCTGTTCGTGCTCTACGACTACACCTTCCGCCCGCCCGGCACCACCACCAAGGAGCAGGCCCTCGCCGTGGCCGAGGCCGCCGGGGTGGTCGGCACCGACGAGATCGTGCTCCACCCGGACCCGTACCCGAGCCGGGACGCCTGGTGCGCGGCCCGCCTGGTCGAGAGCGACCGCCTGCTCGCCGCCCGGGACCCGGCCCTGCCGACCGTCCTGGTGAACCACTTCCCGCTCCGCCGGGACCCGACCTTCGTGCTGCGCCACCCCGAGTTCGCCCTCTGGTGCGGCACCGAGCACACTGGGGACTGGCACCTGCGCTACGGCGCGAGCGTGGTGGTCTACGGGCACCTGCACATCCCGCGCACCACCTACTACGACGGGGTCAGGTTCGAGGAGGTCTCGCTCGGCTACCCCCGCGAGTGGAAGCCGCGCGGCGGGCCGAGCGGGCTGCGGCGGGTCTTCCCGGCGGCCGGCGGGCCCCGGTGATCGAGGCCCTGCTACCCGCAGCGGTGGCCTGGTCCGAGGCCGTCGAGGGGGACGACACCGCACAACTCCTGCCGGCGGAGGCGGCCCTGACGGAGCGGATGGTGCCGGGCCGGCTGCGCGAGTTCACCGCCGTCCGGGCCTGCGCCCGCCGCGCGCTGGCCCGGCTCGGCGAGCCGCCCGCCCCGATCCTGCCCGGCCCCCGGGGCGAACCGCGCTGGCCCGCCGGGCTGGTGGGCTCGATGACCCACTGCACCGGCTACCGGGCCGCCGTGCTCGCGCGCCGCACCGACCTGCCCACCCTGGGCATCGACGCCGAACCGCGCGCCCCGCTCGGCCCCGGCCTGCTGGAGGCGGTCTCCCTGCCCGCCGAACGGACCAGGCTGGCCACCCTGCACCGCCGCGACCCCGGACTCCCGTGGGACCGGCTGCTGTTCTCCGCCAAGGAGAGCATCTTCAAGGCCTGGTACCCGCTCACCCACCGCAACCTCGGCTTCGAGGAGGCGGACGTCGTCCTCAGCCCCGACGGGACCTGGCACGCCCACCTCCGCGTCCCCGCCGCCCCCGGAGCCCCGCGCGCCTTCACCGGCCGCTGGGCCGCCACGGCGGCGCTGCTGCTCACCGCGACGGCCGAGCCCGGCTTCTGACGGCCCGGGCGCCGGACGGCGCCTCGCTCACTCCGCGCTCACACCGCGCTCACTCCGCCGACAGGCGCGGCGTGCGCGGCGGCACCGCCCGCCGGGTGCCGGTCGCCTCGAAGGCCGCGCCGAGGGCCAGCAGGGCGTTGTCGTCGTAGGCGCGACCCGCGAAGGTCAGCCCCACCGGCATGCCGGTGTCCGCCATGGTGCCCATCGGCACGGTCACGGTCGGGATGCCGAGGTGACGGGGCACCAGGTTGCCGTTGGCGACCCAGACGCCGTTGCGCCAGCCGAGGTCGGCGGACGCCTCGGAGACGTCCATGTCGGCCGGGCCCACGTCGGCGACCGCCGGGAAGACCACCGCGTCCAGGCGCTGCTCGTCCATCCACTGCTCCAGGTCGACCCGGCGGGTCTCCTCCAGCCCGCGCAGGCCCTGCTCCAGGTGCGGCATGTCGGTGAACGACGCGTACGGGCGCTCGCGCACCAGGCGCGGGTAGTCGCCGATGGTGTCGTCGAAACCGGCGTAGCGGTCCGGGAGTTCGCCCTGCTGCTTGGGCCAGATCCGGTCGGAGTCGACCTCGGCCAGCCCGGCCAGGGCCGGATCGCCGTTCGCCCGCAGGAAGTCGTCCCAGGCCCAGGCGGACAGGTCCTCGATCTCGACGGTGAGGAAGTCGCGGGTGACCAGGCCCCGGGTGAACAGCGACGGCGCGCCGGGGCGGTCGGACTCGTAGTTCGACACGACGGGGAAGTCGACCTCGACCACCTCGGCGCCGGCCGCCTCCAGGTCGCGGCGCGCGGCCTCCCACAGGGCGATCACGGAAGGCCGGGTGTCGATCCGCTGACCGGTCTGGCCGCCGATGCCGCCGTCGGGGTTGGTGCCGGCCCCGGGGTCGGCGTTGATGTACATCCTCGGCACGCCGACCCGCTTGCCGGCGAGCGCCGCGTGCGCGGTGGGCAGGTCGGCGGGGGCGAGCGCCGGGTAGGAGTCGGGCCGGACCTTCGAGGCGGCCGGCAGCTCCACCCAGGGCTGCGCGCGCCAGAGGTCGCCCCGGGTCTGCGGGTCGTCGGCCACGATGACGTCGAGCAGTTCGAGCAGGTCGGCCATGGTGCGGGTGTGCGGGACGACGACGTCCATGGTCGGCACCAGCGGCCAGTTGCCGCGCACCGAGATCACGCCGCGGCTGGGCGTGTAGGCGCAGAGCGCGTTGTTGGAGGCGGGCGCGCGGCCGGAGGACCAGGTCTCCTCGCCGAGGCCGAACGCGCCGAACGAGGCAGCCGTCGCGGTGCCCGAGCCGTTGGAGGAGCCGGAGCCGTACGCGCTGGTGAGCCAGGCGGCGCTGTACGGGCTCTCGGCGCGGCCGTAGACGCCGCGCTGCATGCCGCCGTTGGCCATCGGCGGCATGTTGGTCAGGCCGATCAGGACGGCGCCGCCCGCGCGCAGCCGCTCGACCGCGAAGGCGTCGCACTGGGCGACCAGGTGCTCGAAGGCGGGCGAACCGGCCGCGGCCGTCAGGCCCTTCGCCAGGTAGCTGTCCTTCGCGGTGTACGGGATGCCGTCCAGCGGGCCGAGCGACTCGCCGCGCGCCCGCCGGGCGTCGGAGGCCTCGGCCTCGGCCCGGGCGTCCGGGTTCAGCACGACCATCGCGTTGAGCGCGGTGGCGGTGCCGGGCCGGTCGTAGGCCTCGATCCGCGCGAGGTAGGCGTCGAGCAGCCCGACCGAGGTGGTCGCGCCCTGCTCCAGCGCCGCGCGCAGGTCGGCGATCCTGGCTTCCACCACGTCGAAAACGTCGGATCCGCGCGTCATTCGGGTGCCTCCTGGCGGGGTCGGGACGGCCGCGGCTTGCCGCCGCCTCGTGCCGGAACGTTCCGGCACAGGGTGACCATAAACAATGCCGGAACGTTCCGGCAAGAGGCCTCGCCGGTGCGGACCGCCGTTCTGCGTCTAGACTTCCGGGCTGTGACCAGCCGATCCGTGACCCTGCTCGACGTGGCCCGGGCAGCCGGAGTCTCCAAGAGCACGGCCTCCGACGCCCTGCTCGGATCCGGCCGGGTGGCCAGGGCGACCCGCGAACGGGTCCAGGCCGCGGCCCGGGAGCTCGGCTACCGGCCGAACTCGGCGGCCCGCAGTCTGCGCCGCTCCAGCACCGGAGCCGTCGGCCTCCACCTGCCCCGCACCGCGACCCGGCTCGACTACTACATGAAGCTCGCCTTCGGCTCGTGTCGTGAGATGTTGGGTTAAGTCCCGCAACGAGCGCAACCCTTGTTCTGTGTTGCCAGCATGCCTTTCGGGGTGATGGGGACTCACAGG
>NZ_JBEOXV010000021.1:0-61621 GCF_040296785.1 Kitasatospora sp. NPDC002040
GCCCGGGGGGCCGGGGGGGGCCCCCCCCCCCGCCCCATCCCGCCTCCCCCCCCGCCGGGGCCCTCGGGGGCCCGGGGGCCCGGGCGGCCGCCCCGCCCGGGCGGGGCGGCGCTCGGTCAGCGCTTGGTCAGCGAGGCGACCGGATGCTCGGCCCTGACGGTCAGCCGGTCCTCCTCCGCGTCCCGCTCGACCACCACGGTGTCGCCGTCGTGCACCTGGCCGGAGAGGATCGCCCGGGCCAGCTGGTCGCCGATCGCGGACTGCACCAGCCGCCGCAGCGGCCGGGCCCCGTACGCCGGGTCGTAGCCGGTCAGCGCGAGCCAGTCGCGGGCCGCCGGGGTGACGTCCAGGGTGAGCCTGCGGTCGCGCAGCCGGTCGCCCAGCAGCGCCACCTGGAGGTCGACGATCCGGCTCAGCTCGGCGGTGCCCAGCGGCTCGAAGACCACGATGTCGTCCAGCCGGTTCAGGAACTCGGGTTTGAAGGCCGAGCGCACCGTGTCCAGCACCAGCTGCTTCTTCCGCTCCTCCGGGGTGGTCTGGTCGACTAGGTACTGCGAACCCAGGTTGGAGGTGAGGATCAGGATCGCGTTGCGGAAGTCCACCGTCCGGCCCTGGCCGTCGGTCAGGCGGCCGTCGTCCAGCACCTGGAGCAGCACGTCGAAGACCTCGGGGTGGGCCTTCTCCACCTCGTCCAGCAGCACCACGCTGTACGGCCGGCGCCGGACCGCCTCGGTGAGCTGGCCGCCCTCCTCGTAGCCGACGTAGCCGGGCGGGGCGCCGACCAGCCGGGAGACCGAGTGCTTCTCGCCGTACTCGCTCATGTCGATCCGGACCATGGCGCGCTCGTCGTCGAAGAGGAAGTCGGCCAGGGCCTTGGCGAGTTCGGTCTTGCCGACGCCGGTCGGGCCGAGGAAGAGGAACGAGCCGGTCGGCCGGTCCGGGTCGGCGATGCCGGAGCGGGTGCGCCGGACGGCGTCCGAGACGGCCGCCACCGCCTCCCGTTGGCCGATCAGGCGGCGGCCCAACTCGTCCTCCATCCGCAGGAGTTTGGCGCTCTCGCCCTCCAGCAGCCGGCCGGCCGGGATGCCCGTCCAGGAGGACACCACGTCGGCCACGTCGTCCGGGCCGACCTCCTCCTTGACCATCGACTCGCTCGCGTCCTCGTCCCGGGCGTGCTCCTGGGCCTCGGTGAGCTCCCGCTCGGCGGCCGGGACCTCGGCGTACATCAGCTTCGAGGCGCGCTCGAAGTCGCCGTCCCGCTGGGCGCGTTCGAGCGCGCCGTGCAGGTCGTCCAGCCGCTCCTTGAGCTCGCCGACCCGGTTGAGCGACCGCTTCTCCTGCTCCCAGCGGGCGTTCAGCGCGCTCAACTGCTCCTGCCGGTCCGCCAGATCGCGGCGCAGCCGCTCCAGCCGGTCCACCGAGGCCGGGTCGGACTCCTTCTCCAGCGCCAGCTCCTCCATCCGCAACCGGTCGACCGAGCGCTGGAGTTCGTCGATCTCCACCGGGGAGGAGTCGATCTCCATCCGGAGCTGCGAGGCCGCCTCGTCGACCAGGTCGATCGCCTTGTCGGGCAGGAACCGGGAGGTGATGTAGCGGTTGGACAGGGTGGCGGCGGCCACCAGGGCGGCGTCCGCGATCTGCACCTTGTGGTGCGCCTCGTACCGGCCCTTGAGGCCGCGCAGGATGGCGATGGTGTCCTCGACGCTGGGCTCGCCGACCAGCACCTGCTGGAACCGCCGCTCCAGCGCCGGGTCCTTCTCGATCCGCTCGCGGTACTCGTCCAGCGTGGTGGCGCCGACCATCCGCAGCTCGCCGCGGGCCAGCATCGGCTTGAGCATGTTGCCCGCGTCCATCGAGGAGTCGCCGCCGGCGCCCGCGCCGACCATGGTGTGCAGCTCGTCGATGAAGGTGATCACCTGGCCGTCGCTGGACCTGATGTCGTTCAGCACCGCCTTCAGCCGCTCCTCGAACTCACCGCGGTACTTGGCCCCGGCGACCATCGCGGACAGGTCCAGCGAGACCAGCCGCTTGCCGCGCAGCGACACCGGCACGTCGCCCGCCACGATTCGCTGGGCCAGGCCCTCGACCACGGCGGTCTTGCCGACGCCGGGCTCGCCGATCAGGACCGGGTTGTTCTTCGTCCGGCGGGAGAGCACCTGGATCACCCGGCGGATCTCCTGGTCGCGGCCGATCACCGGGTCGAGCTTGCCGTCCCGGGCGGACTGGGTCAGGTCGGTGCCGTACTTCTCCAGCGCCTTGTAGGTGCCCTCCGGGTCGGCCGAGGTGACCTTGGCGCTGCCGCGGACGTCCTTGAAGGCGGCCAGCAGCGTCTTGGGGGTGGCGCCGTGGTCCTTGAGCAGGTCGGCCACCTGGCCGCCCTCAGCGGCCAGGCCGACCAGCAGGTGCTCGGTGGAGAGGTACTGGTCGTCCAGGTCGTCGGCGCGCTTGCCGGCCTCGGTCAGCACGGCCATGGTGTCCCGGGCCAGCTGCGGCGCGGAGACGGTGGAGCCCTGCGCGCTGGGCAGGGCGGCGAGCTGCCGCCGGGCGGCGGCGGTGACGGCGGCCACGTCCGCGCCGACCGCTTCGAGCAGCGGGCGGGCGATGCCCTCCGGCTGCTCCAGCAGGGCCAGCAGGATGTGCACCGGCTTGACGTCCGGGTTTCCTGCGGCGCTGGCCTGGCGGATCGCGGCGGACAGGGCGTCCTGGGTCTTGCTGGTGAACTTGCTGGCGTCCACTGCTGGCGGCTCCTTCATGACAGACGGGCTGTTGGATAAGTTGAGTCTACCTCGCTCAACTTTGCGAAGGGAGGGTATTCAGCGTTTCCGGGTCAGTCCGAGCAGCTCCCGGGCCGGACCGGCCGGGCGGTGGCCGGCCGGCCAGACCGCCCGCAGCGGACGGGCCAGGTCGACCCCCTCGACCGGGATGGCGACCAGCCGCCGAGTGGCCAGCTCCTCGGAGACCGCCAGCTCGCTCAGGCAGACCGGCCCCGCGCCGGTCATCGCCGCCGCCTTCAGCGCGGTCGAGGAGGCCAGCTCCAGTCGGGGCGTGGTGGCCCCGCCGTACGGGGCGAGCGCCTGCTCCAGCACCTCCCGGGTGCCCGAGCCCGGCTCGCGCAGCACCAGCGGGGTGGCGGCCAGCTCGGCGCCGGTGAGCGGGGTCCGGCGGCGGGCCCAGGGGTGGCTCGGGGCGACCACCACCACCAGCCGGTCGGCCGCCACCACCACCCCGGCCAGCCCGGGCGGGGTGGTCGGGCCCTCCACGAAGCCGAGGTCCGCGTCCCCGGCCAGCACATGGGAGGCGACGTCCGCCGAGTTGGCCGTCCGCAGTGTCACCGAGGTGTCGGGGCTGACCGTGTGCAGCGCCAGCAGCCAGCCCGGCATCAGGTACTCGGCCACGGTGAGGCTGGCCACCACGGTCAGCCGGGCGTCCCGGTGCTCGCGCAGCGCCTCGATCCCGGCGTCCAGCGCCTGCGCCGCCTCGACCACGTTCCGGGCCCACTCGACCACCACCCGGCCCGCCTGGGTCGGCCGCGAGCCGCGCGGCGAGCGCTCCAGCAGCGGCACCCCGATCTGCCGCTCCATGCCCTTGATCCGGGCGCTGGCGGCGGGCTGACTGACCCCCAGCTCGGCCGCGGCCCGGCCGACGCTGCCCAGCCGGGCCACCGCGAGCAGCAGTTCCAGGGCGCCGAGCTCGGGGACACGCGGGGAGAGGGGCATAGGGCCAGGCTATGTGCTCATAGGTCAGGGCGCGCTACCGGTTGATCATCCGGGGCGGCACGGTGGAGGCATGGCCACCCTCACCGCTTCCCGCACCGCCGCCTACGGCCTCGACCTCGGCCGGCTCGGCCCCAACTGGTACGCCGCCGTCATGGGCACCGCGATCGTCGCCAACGGCGCCGCCGCCCTGCCGGTCCGGGTGCCGGGGCTGATCGGCTTCGGCGAGCTGGTCTGGGCGCTCTCCATCCTCGCCCTGGCGGCGCTGGTGGCCGGGCGGGCGGTCCACCTCACCCGGCACCGGGAGACGGCCAGGGCCCAGTTGCTCGACGAGCCCGCCACCGCCGTCTTCTACGGCTGCCCCCCGATGGCCCTGATCGCGGTCGGCTACGGCACCCTGGTGCTCGGCTCCCGGCTGATCGGCACCCCGGCTGCGGTCGCGATCGACCTGGTGCTGTGGACCGCCGGCACCGGCTACGCCCTGCTGGTCGCGGCCGGCATCCCGTACCTGATGATCACCCGGCACCGGGTCTCGGCCCTGAAGGCCAACCCCACCTGGCTGCTCCCGGTGGTCGCCCCGATGGTCGCCGCCGCGCTCGGCCCCGCGCTGATCCCGCACCTGCCCGCCGCCCTGGGCCCCGCGGTGCTGTACGGCTGCTACGCACTGTTCGGCGCCAGTCTGCTGGGCACCGTGCTGGTGCTGCCGGTGGTCTTCGCCGGGCTGGTGCACAGCAAGCTGCCCGCCCTGGTGCTGACCCCCTCGCTCTTCCTGGTGCTCGGCCCGCTCGGCCAGTCCACCACCGCCGTGAACCAGCTCGCCGACGCGGCCAGGACCGCCGCCCCCGCGCTGGCCGGGCCCGCGCTCGGCTTCGCGGTGCTGTTCGGCGTCATGATGACCGGCTTCGGGGTGCTCTGGCTGGGCCTGGCGCTGGTCGCCAACCTGCGCGCGCTGCGGGCCGGGATGCCGTTCGCGATGACCTGGTGGGCCTTCACCTTCCCGGTCGGCACCCTGGTCACCGGTGCCGCGGGCCTGGCCCGGCACACCGGCTTCGGCGGCTTCACCGGCCTGGCCGTGGCGCTCTACCTGCTGCTGGTCGCGGCCTGGGCGGTCGCCTCGGTCGGCACCGTGACCGGGGTCTTCAGCGGCCGGCTGCTCGGCCTGGTCAAGACCTCCTGACGGACCGTCGGCTGCATGTTCCTGCATCTGCGGGAACATGCAGCCGGTTTCCCTTGTCGGTCGGCCCCCCCGCTGTGAAGGTGGAGTCACGCCAGGTCGCCCGGACTACCGCAAGTCGGGGTCGGCCACTTGCTCTCCTCACGGGGGGCGCCGGGTGCGAGAGCACCGGCGCAACGGAGGAGAGCCCCGCCCGGGTGTTCATGTGTGGTGATGACCCCGGAGCCGGAGCCGGCGAGGCGCTGCTGCTCCGCCTCGTTGGAAGTGCCGTGACCCGGCGTGGCATGGTGAGCCTCTCGGGCTGGAGCGTCAGCTCCGGCCCGGAGGCGCGCCGGCGTGGGCCACTCACGATCGGACGGTCTAGGGCATCCGGTAGGAGGGCGCAGTGACGGCGGAGCGGGAGCACGGGACGCTCGACGAAGCGGCCCGGTCGCTCTATCTGACCATCCTGGACCAGGGCGGAAGCCTCCCCTTCGCCGATGCCGCCGCAGCGGGACAGGCGGCGGTCGACCAGCTCACCGGGATCGGCCTGCTGGTGCCGAACCTGCTGGACAGCGCCTACGCCGCGGTGGATCCGCGCGCGGTGCTGGGACGGGTCGGCACCGAGCTGCGGTCCGAGGCCACCCGGCTGCTGGTCCGGGCCGACGAGCTGCCGAGCTCGCTCGACCGGCTGGTGCGCGCGTACGACGCCGCCCCGCCGCCGGCCGGCCGGGCGGACCAGGCGGTGCAGATCGAGGGCCACGAGGAGATCCGGCGGCGGATCACCCGGCTGGTGCACGACTGCAGGATCGGTGTCCGCACCTCCCAGCCCGGCCTCCGCGATCCGGCGGACCTGGCCTTCGCCCTCGGGCAGGACGTCCCGATGCTGCAGCGGGGCCGGGTGCTCCGCACGCTCTACCAGCCCAGTGCGCTGTCGGACCCCGCGGTGGTGCGGTACGCGACCGCGGTGACCGGGCACGGCGCCCAGGTCCGGGTCCTGGACGAGGCGTTCGAACGGATGCTGATCTTCGACGGGTCGGTCGCCGTGGTGCGGGCGGCCGAGGACCACACCAGGGCCGCCTTCATCACCGACCCGGCCGCCGTGGCCTTCCTGGTCTCGGTCTTCGAACGGGACTGGCTCCGGGCGGACGCCGTCCGGTGGGGCGCCGCGGCAGAGCACACCGCCACCGACCGGGTGGGCCGGCTGTTGAGCCAGGGCCTCACCCAGCGCGGGGTGGCCGGCCGGCTCGGCGTGAGCGAGCGCACGGTGGCCGGGCACATCGCCCGCCTCCGGGCGCAGTACGGCGCCCAGACCCTGTTCCAGCTCGGCTGGCAGCTCCGCGGCGGTCGGAATGGCTGAGCGGACGGCCGGTGCGGGACTGCCCGGCGGACGGCTGCCGGTGCTGGCCGAGCGGGAGCTCTACCTGGAGGTGCTGGCCCAGGGCGGCCGGATCACCCGGGAGCCGGCCGACGCGGCGGACCGGTCCGCGCTGGCCGGGCTGCTGGCGGTCGGCCTGCTGGTCGCAGACACCCGCGGACCGGGCTACACCGCGGTCGACCCGCGCCGGGTGAGCGGCCGGATCAGCGCCGAACTCCGCTCGGAGGGAACCAGGTTGCTGCTGGAGGCCGAGCAACTCCCGCAGTTGATGGCCGAGTTGTCCGACGCGTACGAGCGGGCCCCGCGCCGCTCGATCCGCTCCAGCACGGTCCGGCACCTGGACGACCCCGGGCAGATCGTCCACCGGATGCGGGAGTTGGAGGACGGGGCGACCGAGGAGATCCTGCTGGCCCGGCCCGGCGGCCCGCTGCCGCCGGACCGGCTGGAGCTCGCGGTGTCCCGGGCCCATGCCTTCGCCGCCCGTGGCGGCACCGTCCGCGCGCTCTACGAACCGTCCGTCCGGACCGATCCCGCCACCGTCCGCTACGCCGCCGCGATCGGCGAACTCGGCATGGAGGTCCGGGTGCTGGGCGAGCCGTTCAAGCGGATGATGATCTTCGACCGGAGGGTGGCCGTGGTTCCCGCCGCCGCGGACCACAGCAGCGCGGCCTTCGTCGAGGACCCGGCCGTGGTGGGCTTCCTGACCGGCGGGTTCGAACGGGACTGGCAGCGGGCCGAACGGGTCAAGTGGGGCCGCACCGACCCCCGGGAGGTCGGCCACCCGATCGACGAGCAGGTCGGCCGGCTGCTCGCCACCGGTCTCACCCAGCGCACCATCGCGGTCCGGCTCGGGTTGAGCGAGCGGACCGTCGCGGGACACATCTCCCGGCTGCGCGAGCTGCACTCGGCCGGGACGCTGTTCCAGCTCGGCTGGCTGCTCCGGGGGGAGCGGGATGAGTAGCCCGGGCCCGGTGCGACTGCCGGGCGAGTCGGAGCGCGCGCTCTACGCCGAGATCCTGGCGCAGGGCGGCCGGGTGCTGTTCCGCGAGGTGGCCGCCGGGGACGCCGCCACCGCGCTGCGGCTGCTCGAACTCGGCCTGCTGGTCCACCACACCGAGGATGCCTCGCTGACGGCGGTGAACCCCCGGTCGGTCACCGAACGGATGGCGGCCGGACTCCGGGCGGCCGGTACCGGCCTGCTGCTGCGGGCCGAGCAGATGCCGACCGCCCTGGAGGAGCTGACCTCGGCGTACGACGCGGCGCCGCGCCGGGTGGAGCGCTCCAACGAGGTGCTGTACATCCAGGACATGGAGGAGATCAGGTCCCGGATCCTGCAGATCGAGGCCGACTGCCGGGAGGAGGTGCTGGCGGCCCAGCCCGGCGGGGCCCGCCCGGCCGAGTTCCTGGCCGAGGCCAGGGAGCGGACCCGGCGGTACCTCGACGACGGCGGGACGATGCGCACCCTCTACCAGCCGGCCGCCCGGCTGGACCGGGCCACGGTGCACAACGCGGCCTCGGTCACCGAGTGGGGCGGCCGGGTCCGGGTGCTGGACGAGGACTTCACCCGGGTGCTGATCTTCGACCGCCGGATCGCGGTGATCCCGGCCGCCGCCGACAACCGCAGCGCCGCGGTGGTCGAGGATCCGGCGGTGGTCAGCTTCCTGCTGGGCGGATTCGAGCGGGACTGGGAGCGGGCCGAGCGGGTCAACTGGCGGACGGGGGCGGCCGAGCTGCCGGTCGCCGACCAGGTCGGGCTGATGCTGAGCAAGGGACTCACCCAGAAGGCGATCGCCAGCCGGCTCGGCCTGAGCGAGCGCACGGTGGCGGGGCACATCTCGCGGCTGCGCGAGCGGTACGACGCCGAGACGCTGTTCCAGCTGGGCTGGCAGATGCGCGGGGACCTCCGGGCCTGAGGGTGGCCCGGAGCCGCCGGTCAGCCGGTGGCGAGGCCCGGGGCCCAGTAGCCGAAGGGGCCGGAGGCGGGGGACTCCTGACGGGGGCTCGGGAAGGCCTCGGCGGGCGCGGTCCAGAAGCCCTCGCGGAGCGAGAGGGCCATGCCGGCCCAGTCCAGCGCGGTCTCCACGGTGTGGCGCAGCGCCTCCTGCGACCAGGAGTCGTCGAAGACCAGCGGCAGCACGGGGGCGACCTGCTCGATGGTGGCGATCAGCGGGTTGTGCGTGATCGCCTCGTCCACCAGCAGCACGATCGGCTTGCGCAGCGAGGAGGCCCAGCCGAGTTCGAGCGCGACGCCGGCCGAGAGCGGGGCGCCGACGTAGGCGAAGACCAGGTCCGCGGTCTGCAGCGCCCGGAAGTCCGACGGCACCCGCGGCTCCGGCGCGCGGCCGGCCACCGTCCAGGCGTCGCTGTGGTGCGCGCTGTAGACGGCGGCGCCGCTCTTGAGCAGGGCGGAACGCAGGGTGGTCAGCCTGGTCCGGCTGGCCAGCGTCACCACACTGTCGGCCGGTCCGGTCAGCCGCATGAGCGGCGCGGCCAGGAACACCCGAGCGCGCCGACCCTCGGGGGTCTGGACGGCGCGATTGCGCAGGTACGGCTCACTCATTGTTGGCTCCGGGGGACGGCCGACCGGGTAGTGGTTGGTGCCGGCAGGCGTTTGGATAGTTGCCGCTCAAGCAAAGGTGTGCGGTGCCTCGGAACTGCTAATTGACGGTTCATTGGCAAGTTTGGGAGATCTTGCAGTGGACCATCGGAGGCGAACTGATCGTCCATCGGGGGCGGCTCTGGCGTCCAGCTTCCATGCCTGTCATCTGGATGACTGGCAGAGAAATGACGCACCGGGGATGGGCTGGTGGATGACACCGCCAGATCAGTACGGCATCATGTGGACGTTAGTCCTATTAGTTCAGCTTGCGTACTCGCTGAAAGGGGTGGGTCTGTGTCTCGTATGTATCGACTTGTCTGCAAGGTTCTCCTGCCGGTCGCCGCCACGGTTGCTGTGCTCGCTGTGGGCACTGTCGCGGCTGGTGGCGCGCAGGCTCAGCCTGCCGAGCACTCCGCCAAGGCGGTCAACGTGGTAGTTGCGCTCGAAGACCTCAACTGGGGTTGATCGGTTCACGGGGTCGGACGAGGTGGTTCCCGGTACGTGGGGACCAGTCTCCTGGGAGCCCGTCGGCCCGGAGATGACGGGAACGCACTTCGCGGAGCAGAGCGTCAGACCTGGTTCGGATCGTTGCTGGGAGCCCGGCCCAGCACGTATCCGAGTTGGAACAGGGAGTCGACGTTGTAGTCCTCCCGCATCTCGGCGATATGGCGCGCGAGAGTGCGCTCGCTGATGCCGAGCCGGCGTGCGATGACCCGGTGGTTGGTCCCGGAGAGCAGCAGGTCGATGATGGTCTGGCGCAGGCGGGACACGACCTGTTGCGGAACGGTCCGGTCGCCGTCGAAATCCAGCGCGCGACTCCAGTTCCGCTCGAATACTTCTTCGGCGAGGAAATTCACCACCGCCGGGTCATAAATGAATGCGGCCAGGTCGTCGTCGACCACGGGTATGACCGCGAATCGCCGGTTGACCACGATCAGCCGGGCGTACGGCTCGTCCAGGGTGCGGAACTGCCACCCCTCGTTCGCCAGTATCGAGACGTAGTCCCTGGTGGGCTGGTGATAACGCGTGCTCGCGTTGTAGATCGTCCGCATCGTCGCACCCTGGCGCAGCGTCGCCAGGTCGCGTTCACGGCTGGAGGCGAGCAGCGCCGGGGGGCGCGGGCCGCCGGGCTGCATGGCGAGGCCCTCGGTGATTCCACTGGCCGTGTCCTGCTGCAGGCGCTGGTTGATCAAGGCCTTGCCGCGGACGTACTCGATGGCCCCGCCGCGCTGATTCGGGGTGTGGAATGCCTCGGCGAGATCGTTCAGATCCTCGGGCAGGGCGGCCGCTCGCGACAGCAGGTCGAGTGCTTGGCGCTGCCAGGCGGAACTCAGACTCGCGGAAAGCTGGCTCGGGTCCACCGCCATGAACGTGCCGGGCTCCTCGCTGTCGGGAATAAGGAGTCCGAGTTCCAACAGTTCGGTCAGGGCACTATTCTCTTCCGACGTGCAGTCGTGGCGGAGAAGTCTGCCATTCTGTTGGATTGCCTTCAGGTAGAGCACGCGTGCATCCGGGGAAAGGATTCGCGAACCGGGTGCGGTGACCGGCTGTTCTCGCGCACTCATCTACGGCTCCTTGTCGTTGACCGAACAAGCAGGCCACGTGACTCAAAGTCTGCTACACCAGGCATCTTAGGCCGCGATCGTAGTCGAGCCAGTCCGTATTGGGAGGTGGGATCGAGCCGTTCGCCGGTCGGCTAGCACTCTCTCACCGGACGCAAGCAGCCGGCACCCCCCTGACGGAGGGAACCGGCGGCTTCGTGCCATCCGACAGGTCAGCGCTTGGGTCGCCAGACCACCAGCGCGCTGGACTGCTGCACCTGCTGGTACGGCACCAGGTCGCGCCGGTAGGACGCGTGCACCGCCGCCTCCCGCTGCTGCAGCGCCGAGGCGGCGCCCTCCAGCGAGTCGGCCAGCTCGGTGATCCGGGACTGCAGGGCGGCGACCTGGTTCTCCAGCTCGATGATCCGCTTGATGCCGGCCAGGTTGATGCCCTCGTCCTGGGAGAGCCGCTGCACCTCGCGGAGCTGCTGGATGTCCCGGGCCGAGTAGCGGCGGCCGCGGCCGGCCGTGCGGTCGGGGCAGACCAGGCCGAGGCGGTCGTACTGGCGCAGCGTCTGCGGGTGCAGGCCGGAGAGCTCGGCGGCGACCGAGATCACGTAGACCGGGGTGTCCTCGGTCAGCACGTAGTGGGTCGCCGCGGGGCGGGGGCGGCCGAGGGCGGGGCCGCCGGGGAGGCCCTCGCCGAGACCGGCGCCGATCGGGTTGTCGGGGGTCATCTGGTCATCACGCTCCCTCTGCCGCCTTGAACAGGGCGGCTCGCGGGTCGTCCGAGGCGGTGGCCTCGCGGTACTGCTCCAGGGCCTCCAGGGCTTCGCCCTCGAGGTGCTTGGGGACCACGACCTCCACGGTGACCAGCAGGTCGCCGCGGGTGCCGTCCTTGCGGGTGGCGCCCTTGCCGCGGGCCCGCAGGGTCAGCCCGTTGGCGCTCCCGGCCGGGAGCTTGAGCTTCACCGAGGGCCCGTTCAGCGTCGGCACCTCGATGGTGCCGCCCAGCGCGGCTTCGGGGAAGGTGACCGGCACGGTGACGGTCAGGTTGTCGGCCTTCCGGCCGAACACGGGGTGGGTTTCGACGTGCACGGTGACGTAGAGGTCACCGGGCTGGCCGCCGCGCTCGCCCTGGGCGCCCTTGCCCTTGAGCCTGATCCGCTGGCTGTCCTGGACCCCGGCCGGGATCCGGACCTGCATGGTGCGGGCCGAGGAGGCCCGGCCGCTGCCGTGGCAGACCGGGCAGGGGTCGTCGACCAGCATGCCGCGGCCCTTGCAGTCCCGGCAGGGCTCGGAGAGCGCGAACGCGCCCTGGCCCCGGCTGACCGTGCCGGCGCCGACGCAGGTCGGGCAGACCCGGGGGGTGGTGCCGGCCTTGGCACCGGTGCCGGAGCAGGGCCGGCAGGCGGCCTGGCTGGTCATCCGCAGCGGCACGGTGGCGCCGTCCACCGCCTCCTCGAAGGCGAGCGTCACCTCGGTCTCGACGTCGGCGCCCCGGCGCGGCTGCGGCTGCCGGCCGCCCCGGTTGAACAGGCCGCCGAAGATGTCGCCGACCCCGCCGCCGCCCTGCGGGCTGCCGCCGAACAGGTCGCCGAAGTCGAAGCTGCCGCCCTGCGGGCCGCCGGCCCGGTACCCGCCGTTGCCGAACAGGGCGCGGGCCTCGTCGTACTCCTTGCGGCGCTTGTCGTCCGACAGGACGTCGTACGCCTCGGAGATGTCCTTGAACCGGTCCTCCGCCTTGACGTCACCCTTGTTGGCGTCGGGGTGGAACTCGCGGGCGAGCTTCCGGTAGGTCTTCTTGATCTCGGCGGTGGTGGCGTCCTTGGGCACACCGAGGACCTTGTAGTAGTCCTTCTCCACGTAGTCCTTCGCGCTCATGGCTGCCGCCACCTCCCGGGGGTGTTCGATGTTGGGTACGCGGATACGGCGCTGCGGAGCCGTCCACCGTCCTGGACGGTGGACGGCTCCGCAGCGCTCGTTCGGTCAGCTCTCCGAGGCACCGTCGGCCTTGTCGGAGTCCGACGAGTCGGCATCCGGCGCGGCAGTGCTCTGGGTGCCCGGCTGGGGCTCCGCCACGGCGACCATCGCCGGACGGATGATCCGCTCGCCGATCCGGTAGCCCGGCTGGAGGATCTGCACGCAGGTGTCCTCGGTGACGTCCGAGGAGTAGCTGTGCATCAGCGCCTCGTGCAGGGTCGGGTCGAAGGGCTCGCCCTCCTTGCCGAACTGCTGCAGGCCCAGCTTGGCGACGACCGTCTCCAGGTTGTCGGAGACGGACTTGAAGCCGCCGGTCACCTCGCCGTGCTCACGGGCCCGGCCGATGTCGTCCAGCACCGGGATCAGGGCCTCCAGGATGTTGGAGACCGCGATCTCGCGCACCGTCAGACGGTCCCGCTCGACCCGCTTGCGGTAGTTCTGGTACTCGGCCTGGAGGCGCTGGAGGTCACCGGTACGCTCGACCAACTCGCGCTTGGCAGCGGCGAGTTCGTCGGAGCCGGCACCGGCGACCGCCTCTTCGGCAGCCTTCAGGACCGCTTCCTCGGCGGCGGAGTCGTCGCCGGGCTCGGTGCCCTGCGGCTTCTCCGTCATGCCGCACCGCCCTTGGGCTTCTCGTCGTCCACGATCTCGGCGTCGACCACGTCGTCGTCCTTGGCGGCACCGGCGGCGTCACCGGCCGGGGCGGCACCCGCGGCGTCGTTCTGCGCGTACAGCGCGGCGCCGAGCTTCTGGGCGGTGGTGGACACCTTCTCGGTGGCCTCGCGGATCGCCGCGATGTCCTCGCCCTTCAGCTTCTCCTTGAGCTCGCCGATCGCGGTCTCGACCTCGGTCTTGACGTCCTCGGGCAGCTTGTCGGTGTTGTCCGCGATGAACTTCTCGGTCGAGTAGACCAGCTGCTCGCCCTGGTTCCGCGTCTCCACGGCCTCGCGGCGCTCGTGGTCCTCGGCCGCGTACTGCTCGGCCTCGCGCATCATCCGCTCGATGTCGTCCTTCGGCAGCGCGGAGCCGCCGGTGACGGTCATCCGCTGCTCCTTGCCGGTGCCGAGGTCCTTGGCGCCGACGTGCATGATGCCGTTCGCGTCGATGTCGAAGGTGACCTCGATCTGGGGCAGGCCGCGCGGGGCCGGCGGGAGACCGGTCAGCTCGAACATGCCGAGCTTCTTGTTGTACGCCGCGATCTCGCGCTCGCCCTGGTAGACCTGGATCTGCACGGACGGCTGGTTGTCCTCGGCCGTGGTGAAGATCTCGGACCGCTTGGTCGGGATCGTGGTGTTGCGCTCGATCAGCTTGGTCATGATGCCGCCCTTGGTCTCGATACCCAGGGACAGCGGGGTGACGTCGAGCAGCAGGACGTCCTTGACCTCACCCTTCAGCACACCGGCCTGCAGCGCGGCGCCGATGGCGACGACCTCGTCCGGGTTGACGCCCTTGTTGGCGTCCTGACCGCCGGTCAGCTCCTTGACGAGCTCCGCGACGGCGGGCATGCGGGTGGAGCCGCCGACCAGGACCACGTGGTCGATCTCGGACAGCGCGATGCCGGCGTCCTTGATGACGTTGTGGAACGGGGTCTTGCAGCGCTCCAGCAGGTCCGCGGTCAGCTGCTGGAACTGGGCCCGGGTGAGCTTCTCGTCCAGGTGCAGCGGGCCCTCGGCCGAGGCGGTGATGTAGGGCAGGTTGATCGAGGTCTCGGAGGACGAGGACAGCTCGATCTTCGCCTTCTCGGCGGCCTCGCGCAGGCGCTGGAGCGCCATCTTGTCCTTGGAGAGGTCCACGCCGTGACCGGACTGGAAGACCTTGACCAGGTGGTCGACGACCTTCTGGTCCCAGTCGTCGCCACCGAGGTGGTTGTCACCGTTGGTGGCCTTCACCTCGACGACGCCGTCGCCGATCTCCAGCAGGGACACGTCGAAGGTGCCGCCGCCGAGGTCGAAGACCAGGATGGTCTGGTCGTCCTTGTCGAGGCCGTAGGCGAGCGCCGCGGCGGTGGGCTCGTTGACGATGCGCAGGACGTTGAGGCCCGCGATCTCACCGGCCTCCTTGGTCGCCTGGCGCTCGGAGTCGGAGAAGTAGGCCGGGACGGTGATGACCGCGTCGGTCACCGTCTCGCCCAGGTACGCCTCGGCGTCGCGCTTCAGCTTCTGCAGGATGAAGGCGCTGATCTGCTGGGGGTTGAAGTCCTTGCCGTCCAGGTTGATCTTCCAACCCGTGCCCATGTGGCGCTTCACCGAGCGGATCGTGCGATCCACGTTGGTGACCGCCTGGCGCTTGGCGACCTCGCCGACCAGGATCTCGCCGTTCTTGGCGAAGGCGACGACGGACGGCGTGGTCCGGGCGCCCTCGGCGTTGGTGATGACGGTGGGCTCACCGCCTTCGAGAACGCTGACGACCGAGTTCGTCGTGCCGAGGTCGATGCCGACCGCGCGTGCCATCGTTGGTACCTCCATGAAGAAGTTGAGCTTTACAGGCTCAAGGATGCATGACCTGATCGTATGCGTCAACAGGCATGAGTCCAGGTGGCTCAACTTTACTGCGCGCTTATCGGCAGGGGGCCGCAGGGGGCACCGAGCTCCGCCGGACGGGTGAGTGTGCCCTTAGTGACTGTCGCCATAGCTTGAGCGTCTTCTGAACGGGTGTTAACGCGCGGTAGTCTCCGGCGCGTCACCCCTGCAAGTTACTGCTGAGTACACTCAGGGGAGCCCGCTACACCCAGCCGCTGGAGACGGAGAGCCGATGCAGCTAGCAGCGATCGTCATCTCGCTGGTCACCACTGTGATCGGCACCGCGCTCGCCGCCCGCGCGGCCGCGTACATCTACCAAGTGGTGAAGACCGGTGCGCCGGACTCCACCCGTTTCGCCAACCCGGTCGGCCGGACGAAGACGGTCGCCGTCGAGTTCATCGGCCACACCAGGATGAACCGCTGGGGCGTCGTCGGCGTCGCGCACTGGTTCGTCGCGGTCGGGTTCTTCACCCTGATCAGCACCCTGGTGACCGCCTTCGGCCAGCTCTTCGACGCCGAGTGGGTCATCCCGGTGATCGGGCACTGGCTGCCGTTCGAGATCTTCACCGAGCTGGTCGGCACGCTGACCACGCTCGGCATCGCCACCCTGATCGTGATCCGCCTGCTCAGCCTGCCGGGCCGGGCCGGGCGGAAGTCCCGGTTCGCCGGCTCGATCGCCTGGCAGGCCTTCTACGTCGAGTACACGATCCTCGGCATCGGCCTCTGCATCATGATCCTGCGCGGTCTGGAGGGCGCCCTGGCGGGCGTCGACCACTACGAGGCCGCCTACCTGGTGTCGTACCCGCTGGTGGCGGCGTTCCGCGGGCTGTCCACCGGGACGCTCGAGAACCTGATCTACCTGTTCGCGATGCTGAAGATCTGCACCTCGTTCGCGTGGGCGATCACGATCGGGATCAACCCCTCGATGGGTGTGGCCTGGCACCGCTTCCTGGCCTTCTTCAACATCTACTTCAAGCGCGAGGAGGACGGCGACGTCGCCCTCGGCGCGCTCCGTCCGATGACCAGCGGCGGGCAGCCGATCGACTTCGAGGACCCGGCCGAGGACGCCAACTTCGGCGTCTCCCAGGTCGAGCACTTCTCCTGGAAGGGCATCCTCGACTTCTCCACCTGCACCGAGTGCGGGCGCTGCCAGTCCCAGTGCCCGGCCTGGAACACCGGCAAGCCGCTCTCCCCGAAGCTGCTGATCATGAGCCTGCGGGAGCACGCCTTCGCCAAGGCGCCGTACCTGCTGGCCGGCGGCGGCAAGGACGCCGAGGGCAACGAGATCGCCACCCCCGAGCAGCTGGCGAACGTGCCGGCCGCCGCGCTGGCCGAGGCCGAGCGCCCGCTGATCGGGACGGTCGAGGAGAACGGGGTCATCGACCCCGACGTGCTCTGGTCCTGCACCAGCTGCGGCGCCTGCGTCGAGCAGTGCCCGGTGGACATCGAGCACATCGACCACATCGTCGACATGCGCCGCTACCAGGTGATGATCGAGAGCTCCTTCCCGACCGAGGCCGGGACGATGCTCAAGAACCTGGAGAACAAGGGCAACCCGTGGGGCATGGCCACCAAGGCCCGGCTCGACTGGGTCAAGGAGCTCAAGAAGGAGACCGGCATCGAGGTGCCGGTGATCGGTGAGGACATCGACCCGGCCGAGGTCGAGTACCTCTACTGGGTCGGCTGCGCCGGCGCCCTGGAGGACCGGGCGAAGAAGACCACCAAGGCCTTCGCCGAGCTGCTGCACACCGCCGGCGTGAAGTTCGCCATCCTCGGCAAGGAGGAGACCTGCTCCGGCGACTCCCCGCGCCGGCTGGGGAACGAGTTCCTGTTCCAGATGCTCGGCGCGCAGAACGTCGAGACCCTGAACGCCGCGCTGGAGGACGCCCCGGTCAAGCGGATCGTGGCCACCTGCCCGCACTGCTTCAACACCATCGCGAACGAGTACCCGCAGCTCGGCGGGCACTTCGAGGTGATCCACCACACCCAGCTGCTGCAGCACCTGATCGACGAGGGCCGGCTGCTGCCGGTCAACCCGGTCGAGGGTCTGATCACGTACCACGACCCCTGCTACCTGGGCCGCCACAACAAGGTCTACAGCCCGCCGCGCGAGATCATGGACAAGGTCCCCGGTCTGCGCCAGCAGGAGATGCACCGGCACAAGGAGCGCGGCTTCTGCTGCGGCGCCGGTGGTGCGCGGATGTGGATGGAGGAGCGGATCGGCAAGCGGATCAACACCGAGCGGGTCGACGAGGCGCTGTCGCTCAACCCCGACATCGTCTCCACCGCCTGCCCGTTCTGCCTGGTGATGCTCTCCGACTCGGTGAACGGCAAGAAGAACGACGGCGCGGCCAAGGAGCACCTGAAGGTGGTCGACGTGGCCCAGCTGCTGCTGGAATCGGTGAAGGCCCTGCCCGAGCCGGAGCCCCAGCCGGAGCCCGCGGAGGCCTGACCGGCCCGGGGTGACTGAGCGTCAACACCGGCCCCGGCGTCCCCTGGTGGGGGCGACCGGGGCCGGTTTCGTTCACCCGTTCGTTCAGTCAGGTGAGTGGTGCGTCGGTACGTGTCGCAACCCCACTGGAACAGGGCGCCTTTGGAAGGAAATACAGTAGGCGCAGTACCCGTGTCGTGCGGGTCGGCAGCGGAACAACGAACGTCGCCCCGGAACAGCCGGTGACGGCAGCAACGGGGTAGGGGAGAGGCGCGGACCATGACCGAGGCGATCATGCTCGTCGGGGGCAAGGGCACGAGGCTGCGCCCGTTGACCACGCACACGCCCAAGCCGATGCTCCCGGTCGCGGGAGTCCCGTTCATCGCGCACCAGCTGGCCCGGGCCGCCGCCGCCGGGGTCACCCGCGTGGTGCTGGCGACGTCCTACCTGGCCGAGGTCTTCGAGGACCACTTCAAGGACGGCAGCCCGTACGGCATCGAGCTGGTCTACCTGACCGAGAAGGAGCCGCTCGGCACCGGCGGCGCGATCCGCAACGCCGCCTCCGGGCTGACCTGCGGCCCGGACGAGCCGGTGCTGGTCTTCAACGGCGACATCCTCTCCGGCCTGGACATCGCCGCCCTGCGCGACAGCCACGTGGCCGCCGGGGCCGACGTCACGCTGCACCTGACCCGGGTCGAGGACCCGCGCGCGTTCGGCCTGGTGCCGACCGACGAGCACGGGCGGGTGCTGGAGTTCCTGGAGAAGCCGGAGACGCCCGAGCAGATCGTCACCGACCAGATCAACGCCGGCTGCTACGTCTTCACCCGTTCGGTGATCGACCGCATCCCGGCCGGCCGCGAGGTCTCGGTCGAGCGCGAGACCTTCCCCGAACTGCTCGCCACCGGCGCCCTGCTGCGCGGCGTGGTGGACACCTCGTACTGGCTCGACCTGGGCACGCCCGGCGCGTTCGTCCGGGGCTCGGCCGACCTGGTGCTCGGCAAGGTCGACTCGCCCGCCGTGCCCGGACCGACCGGTGAGGCGCTGCTGCTGCCGGGCGCCCGGGTGGCGCCGGCCGCCGTGCTCAGCTCCGGCACCGTGGTCTCCGAGGACGCGGTGATCGAGCCCGGTGCGATCGTCGAGGGCAGCGTCGTGCTGCCCGGCGCGGTGATCGGCCCGGACGCCTTCGTGAAGGACTCCATCGTCGGCGCGTTCGCCACCATCGGGGCGCGCACCTCGCTGGACGGCGCGGTGATCGGCGACGGCGCCACCGTCGAGTCCGACAACGAGCTGCCGCCCGGCATCCGGATCGCCTGCGGCACGCTGCTGGCGGTCGGCGCGGTCCGGACCAGCGCGGGCCCCGGCGGCTGCCCGGCCGGGGAGAGCGCGGCGGCGGTCGTGCACAGCCGGTCGGTCGCGGCGCGCTGACGCGGTTCCGGTGACGGTCGTGGTGACTGCTGCGACTCCGTGACGGGGTCACAGCAGTGCTGCAATCACGCGCCGAAGCCATGATCAACCGACGCCCGGTCAGCTCCACCGGGTACCTTCGAGGCGTGGCTGGCAACGGATACGACAACGGTCAGGGCGCGGCCGACCCCCGGCGGGGGTGGGCGGCGTCCGGTGGGTACGACGGCAGTGGGTACGACGGCGGGGGAGCACCGGTGGGGGAGCCGGAGTACTTCGGCGCGCCCCCGCAGGGGTACGAGGCGGCGCCGGGGGCGTACGAGCCGGCTCCCGGGGCGTACGACCCCAATCAGGCCGGACACACCCGGGCGTTCTCGGTCGAGGACGAGCAGTACTACTCGGCCGCTCCGGCAGGCCCCCCGGGGGGCCTTGCGAGCGGCCAGGACAACGTCGCGGTGTACCGGGCCGGCGGGCAGGCCGCCCCGCACCAGGGCGGTCCCCGGCTGGGCTGGAAGGAACTGCTGACCGGCATCTACCGGGCCCCGGCCGCCACCTTCGACCGGATGCGCGACCACCAGGTCTGGCTGCCCGCACTCACCGTCTCGCTGCTCTACGGCATGCTCGCGGTGCTGGGCATCGGCCTGACCAAGGACGAGGTGGTCAACTCCACCTTCACTGTCGCCCTCTCGGCCATGGCGGGTGCGGCGATCGGCTTCACCCTGGCCGGGGCGATGCTCGGTGCGGTCACCCATGGCCTGGCCCGCCAGCTCGGCGGCGACGGCCCCTGGCAGTCCACCGTCGGCCTGGCCGTCATCATCGGCTGGACCAGCGACGCACCCCGGCTGCTGCTGGCGCTCTTCCTGCCCGCCGACAACGTCGTGGTGCAGGTGCTCGGCTGGGCCACCTGGCTGCTCTGCGCCGGGCTGCTGACCACCATGGTGCGGCGGGTGCACGACCTCCCCTGGGGCAAGGCCGCCGGTGCGGCCGCGCTGCAGCTGCTGGCGCTGCTGGTGCTGATCAAGCTCCCCACGCTCGGCTGATCCATCCCTCGTTCTGTCCTTCTGTCCTTCTGTTTTTTGTCCTTCTGTACGGAGTTCCCGCATGACCACCCTCCCCACCACCCATGTCAGCTTCCCGGCCGGGGCGGTGAGCGGTGAGTCGCCCGTGCTGGCCGTCCACCCGCTCGCCGACGGCCGGTACGCGGTGGTCACCGGGGCGACCCCGTTCCACCCGCTCGACCACACCTGGCCCGACCAGCCCGCCGACCTCGGCACCCTCACCGTCGGCGGCACCACCCACGCCGTGGTCGACTGCGTGACCGGTGCCGTGGGCCCGGACGGCGCGTTGCTGGTCGGGGCGGACATCCCGGTCCGCCGGGGCGACGAGGAGTGGTCCTGGCTGGTGCTGCACGTGCTGGCGGGTGACCCGGGCGACGTGGTCGGCGCGGCCGCGGCCATGGCCGTCGACGCCGAGCGCCGGGCGCTGCTCTCCGCCGCGCACAGCGGCTGCCACCTGCTCGCGCTGGCCCTGAACGCCGCCCTCGCGCCGCGCTGGCGCAAGGACCCGGGCCGCTCCGACGCCTTCGGCAGCCCCGACTTCGACAGCCTGGCGATGGCCTCGTCGGTGATGGACACCGAGGCCAGCACGGACACCTACCGGCTCGGCAAGTCGCTCCGGAAGAAGGGCTTCACCGCCGAGGCCACCGAGGAGTACCCGGCCCTGACCGACGCCCTCCCCGCCCTCACCGAGGCCGTCAACACCCGGCTCGCCGCCTGGGTCGCCGCCGACGCCCCGGTCCGGATCGAGGTGCCCGGCCCGGAGCTGACGGCCCGCCGACAGTGGCACTGCGAGCTGCCGGACGGCTCCGCGGCGATCGCCTGCGGCGGCACCCACCTGCACCACCTGGGCGAACTCGCGGAGCTGCGTACCGAGTTGACCCTGTCGGAGGACGGCAGCGAGCTGGTCGCGGTCACCCGGCCGAAGCGGGCCTGAGGACGCGAAAGAGGGGCGGCCCCGGTGGGCCGCCCCTCTTTTGTCGTTCGTTGCGCTGCTCAGACGTCCGAGCGGTGGAAGTTCAGGTGCGAGCGCGAGGCCGTCGGGCCGCGCTGGCCCATGTACCGCGAGCCGTACCGCTCCGAGCCGTACGGGAACTCCGCCGGCGAGGACAGCCGGAACAGGCAGAGCTGACCGATCTTCATCCCCGGGTACAGCTTGATCGGCAGCGTCGCCACGTTCGACAGCTCCAGCGTCACGTGGCCGTTGAAGCCCGGGTCGATGAAGCCGGCCGTCGAGTGCGTCAGCAGACCGAGGCGGCCCAGGCTCGACTTGCCCTCCAGCCGCGAGGCGATGTCGTCCGGCAGGGTGACCATCTCGTAGGTCGACGCCAGCACGAACTCGCCCGGGTGCAGGATGAACGCCTCGTCACCGTCCGGCTCGACCAGCCGGGTCAGGTCGGACTGCTCCTGCGACGGGTCGATGAACGGGTAGCGGTGGTTCTCGAACACCCGGAAGAAACGGTCCAGCCGGACGTCAATGCTCGAGGGCTGAACCATCGCAGGGTCGAACGGGTCGATCTGGACCCGGCCCTTGTCGATTTCGCTTCGAATGTCCTTGTCAGAGAGCAGCACGCCCCCGAGGTTACGTGCATGGAGCGGCCCCGGACGAATCCGTCCGGGGCCGCCCACCGCCGTGTCGGCTCAGGCCAGGCTCTCCGCAGCCTCCAGCCGCAGCGCCCGGGCCAACTGCGCCCCCGACAACTCGCTCACATCCGCCATCACCGAGCTCCGCAACCGCCCGCACTGCGGACACCGGATCAGCCGCCCGGGCCCCAGCCGGCCCGCCCCGAGCGTCTGCATCGGAAACGTCGAAGTGCTGAACAGGTGCCCCTCGGCACAGCGGACGACGGTACGCTGCTCCATCACGATCCCCTTCCCAAACCTGATGACGCCACCACACCCCAGGGGCCACAAACACCCTGAGCCAGCGTCACATTAGGGGATCTACCGGACATTCACCGCCCCAACTCGCCGCCCCTCACCACGTCGGCCCAGGCCAGTCGGTGGATGGGGTAGAGTGTTGGACGATCGAGCAGTCACTGACGGCTCATCAGTGCGGGCGTAGTTTAATGGTAGAACATGAGCTTCCCAAGCTTATAGCGCGAGTTCGATTCTCGTCGCCCGCTCCAATGTAAAGCCCCAGGTCAGCGACCTGGGGCTTTCTTGTTGCCTGAATCAATGCCGGGTCGTCGTGCCGGATGGTGCCTGGCGCATTCCGTACTCCTGCGGGCTGTAGCTGCCGACGCCTCGAATGGCGAAATCGACTCTCCGCGACCTGAATCACAGGGCCATGGATGTCGTCGGGTGATTCGCCCCGGGCACGGCAGCCGTCGACGCCCGGCGGGCCGGCCGAGCCGATCTGTAGCCGCCCCACAACTCGTCTGCCTGGTGGGGAGGTCAGGGAGCCGGCGGCAGCTCGGCGGTGCCGAGGGCTTCGGCGAGGCGGATGTCCTGCTCCAGGGAGAGCCTGAGGGGGACGATTCGTGGGCTGTAGCTGCCGGCGCAGCGCAGGACGCGGCTGGTGCTGGTGGTGGCCCCGCCCCTGAGCGGGGAGCCTGCTCCTTCGAAGTACCAGGTCTCGCCGTCCCAGAAGGGATGGTCGAGCATGGCTTCTGCGAGGCCGGACCGGGCCTCTGCAGGAGTGCCGATGCTGGCGAGGGCGCTCGCGACGGTCATGACGGTGTCCGCCGGAAGATCCGCGTCGCCGAGGATCGGCAGCAGGAGGAGCAGCCGGGCGTGCCGGTCGGTGACTCCCGGGCCGTCGCCGGGGTGCCCTGCGATGTGTGCCAATTCTCGCCAGGCGAGGCCTGGGCCGGAGAAGTGGCCGTCGATGCTGGCCAGCGGAGCCAAGTGGTCCCAGTCGCGGTGGGACAGGTAGTAGTCGACCCCCGAATCGTCGGGGTGGTTGCAAAAGATGATCAGAATTTGGTGGCCGTTCTGCACAGGCAGCTGAATGACGGGCCAGGCGGCGCTGTCGAAGAGCTGCTCGTAGGCCGCATCGGCGTCTGCATCGTCAGCGCCGAACAGGGTGGGCTCGGGCTCGAAGTCCTCGCCTTCGGCCAGCAACAGCAGGTGCGTGGCCCAGAAGCCGGGCAGGGCGAGCAGCTCTTCGCCCGGGATCAGGGGGTCGTTCTCGTATCCAGGGATCAGCACGGGTGCATGCTGCCATCCGTTGCCGACACCGTGCGGGGTGGGTCCGTGTCGGCGGACCATGTCCAAGGTCGCCGGACTGCGCACGGGCTCTGACCGCGACCAGTGGAGTGCTGTTGGGGCAGCGCTTCCCGGCTGTACTTGTGCTCGCTCGATTCCGTCGCGGTGTGCGGAGTCGAGCCGTCTGAGTCCGACCGCTGGGCTCGAGCTCGGCAGCGAGGCATGTTCGATCAGCAGCAGAGTGGTTGGAGGTCCAAGGCTCCCTTCGCGCGCATGATTCGGTTCCGATGAGTCGAAATGGAGTCGGAGGTCGGAGCCGCCTTCGGCGAACCCTTCCGAGAGGCGCACGGAGACATCAACGGTCACCTCGCGGGTGGTCCTGAAGCCTGATCGGTCTGTGCACTGCCGCCTACGTCCTACCTTGGGCATTGTGAGCACGTGGCGACAGGAGGCCGCTTCGCCGAATCGCGCGAGTATCGGCTCTATGCCCGGGTGTGAACCTGGACGAGGCCGTACTTGCCGCTGGTACGCCAGGGTTCCCCGGTGGTCTCCAGCCCGGCGACCGCCAGTCTGTTGAGGCCGACGACGACATCCGATTTCAGGGTGCGCAGGGCCGCTACCGGGGACGGAAAGTGGCTCACCTTCTCCGCGAACGGGGCGGTGGCGTCCCAGAGTTGGTCGCCGACGAGGCGGCGGTAGTTGAGGTCGCCTTTGAGGATCGTCATCGCGGCGCCGGAGAGGTCGGCCCTGAGGTCGTCGGGCATGTCGTGGAACGGCAGCGGTGCGCAGAAGAACTGGTGCGTGCGGACCGCGAGTGTGCCGCTGTTCATCGCTTGCCAGAGGCGACGGCCGATCAGTTCCGCCTCCTGCTCGGGTGCGGTGCGAAGGCGGCCGACGGTCGCTAGCACGTCGGCGGTGGTCGCGTCCGACACGTAGTAGGGGGAGGGTTTGACGTACAGGATCACCTCGGCGGCCAGCCCGCTCGTGAGGAGATGGTCGACCAGTACGAGGTCGGGCAGCAGTTCCCGCCCGGCGTTGTCCGCGATGACGCAGACCCTCGGGTTGCTCGCAGCGGCGAGGGTGGACCACAGGAGCGGGCTGTCGTCCGCGATCAGGGCGGAGGGCTGGGTATCCCCGGACAAGGAGGTGATCTGGAAGCTGAGGTCGGCCCGTTTGCCCCAGAGTGCTGACGAGAGCAGCACCTCTGACCGCTTCTCGGCGGACAGGGACGGCAGTTCGCGGAGAGCGGTGAGTTCGTCGTCGACGGCCGGGCTGGCCAGTTCGGTGTTCTTGAACGGTGCGAACGGGTCGATGCCCTGCCAAGTCCCGGGGCGGAAGTAGCCGGTGGCTTCGAGCAGCCTGCGGTAGAAGTAGCTCTCGGCCCACAGGAACGGTGCCTCGCCCCAAGGCCGCCCGTACAGGCCCTGACCCCACGTCAGCCACTGCTGGTGGTCGTGGGCGCTCTCGCTCAGCGGCTCCAGTACGCCGCTCGTGCTCTCGGCGAGCAGTTGCTCGACCGCTGCCCGTGCGGATTCGCGGCGCAGTTCAGCGTCGCGTAGACACGGACCTCGGCGAGCTGGTGCGGGCGGCTGAGTGACCGGGCATCCCCGCTTCGGAAGAGTGCGACGTCGTGCCACAGCCCGACCAGGGATGCCGAAGCAACCCAGTCCTGCAGGCCAGTGTCCTCAACTTCGAGAAAGCGGATGTGCACCTGTGCGGAACGGCGCGGGCCGCCCACCCGGACGTTCTCCGCTCGGCGGATCGCGCCGCCGAGCATATTGGGCTGGGATCGGTACGCCCGGTTACTGCGGTGCACGGAGCGGCTGCCGGCCCTCGGCGCGTCGCTCTACCGCGACCCGGCCGGGACGGTGTGACGCTCCGGACGATGTGTGGCACCGTGGTCGGATGAACCACGACCCGATCGACCAGGCCCGACGTATCGTCAGCGACCGGTTCCCCGGCGCCCTGGCCGCGGTGCTGGCGGGTTCCACGGTCTCGGGGCGGGCCACCGCCAGCAGTGACCTCGACCTCGCGGTACTGACCGCCAGCGGCGGCGAGACGTACCGGGAGACGCTCCGCTTCGAGGGGCGGGTGGTGGAGCTCTTCGTCCACACCCGGGCCGGTCTCCGCGACCTCTTCGCGGTGGACCTGGCGACCCGTCGCGCGGTCATGCAGAGCATGTACGCCACCGGCCTGGTCCTGGTCGACGTGGACGGGGAGGCCGAGCGGGCCCGGGCGCTGGCGGAGGCGGACCTGCGCCAGGGCCCGGCCGAGCTCGGCCAGGACGCGGTGGAGACCAAGCGCTACGGGCTGACCGACGCCCTGGACGACCTGCGCGACGCGACCGACGTGTTCGAGCGCCTGGCCGTCGCCGGGTTCGTCCTCAACACCGCGGCGGACCTGCTGTGCGACCACCACCGGGCCTGGACGGGCAGCGGCAAGTGGCTGCCGCGCCGCCTGCTGGAGGCGGACCCCGAGCGCGGCGCCGCCCTGCTCGACGGCCACGCCCGGCTGTCCCGGACGGACGACCCCGAACCCCTGCTCGACGCCGCCTCGGCGGTGCTCGACCTGGTCGGCGGCCCGCTCCGGGAGGGCTATCGCCGGGTCTGGCAGGGCGTCATCGAATCCGTCGCCGTCGGCATCGGCCGCTGAGGCGCGGAGCGCCGGGGCGGTGGATTCCCCCCGGCGGGGACCGGGGGTAAACCCCCTCAACGGGCGGGGGACGGTCGGATGTTGGGCTCCGGCCCGGGTCCGTAGCGTTCCGGGCATGACGATGAATCAGCACAGGACCGGGCTCCGGCGCAGCATCGACGCGGTGCTCGTCGCCGCCGTACTGGCACTGGTCGTGGCGCCCGCCGCACCCGCCATGGCAACGACCGCCACCGCGCAGAACACCACCGCGCAGAGCAGCACCGCCCGGGGGACCCTGCTCTCGGTCACCCCGCTCGCCGTGCTCGACCGGGCGGAGGTGGTGGCGGCGCTCGGCACGCTGGGGATCGACCCCGGGACGGTCCGGTACGGCGTCACCGCGCACCGGTTGACCTACGCGACCGTCGACCCGCAGGGCCGCCCCACCACCGCCACCGGACTGCTGGTCCTGCCGGTCGGCGGCCCGCGCCGGCTCGATCTGGTCTCCGACACCCACGGCACCGTGGCCCACCGCGACAGCGCCCCGTCCGGAGCCCCGGGCGACAACCGGCTCACCCCCTACCTGCACGCGGCGGCCGGCCGGGCGGTCGCCGCCCCGGACTACCTGGGCCTCGGCGGCGGGCCGGGCCCGCACCCGTACATGGACACCCGGTCGGCCGTGACGGCCTCGGTCGACATGATCAAGGCGGCCCGTACCGCCGCCGACCGGCTGGGGCGGCCGGTGAGCCGGGACGTGTACGCCACCGGGTTCTCCCAGGGTGGCCAGGTCGCGATGGCGCTGGGACGCGAACTCTCGCGTGGCCGGGACGGGTTGACGCTCCGTGCGCTGGCCCCGATGGCCGGTCCGTACGACCTGGCCGGCTCCGAGCTGCCGGGCATCACCGACGGGCGGGTCGCCCCGGCCACTGCCGTCTTCTACCTCTCGTACTACCTGACCGCGCAGAACCGGCTCCGCCCGCTGTACCGGAACCCGGCGGAGGTGTTCCGGGGGGCCTACGCGCAGACGGTGCCCGCGCTGTTCGACGGCGAGCACCTGGAGCAGGACATCGCCGCCGGGCTGCCCGGGACCCCGGAGGAGCTGCTCACACCCGAGTGGCTCGCGAACATCCGTCACCCGCACGGCCCGCTCGCGGCGGCCGTCGCCGCCACCGACGGCAGCTGCGACTGGCGGCCCGCCGTCCCGGTGCGCCTCTACGCCGGGGCCGCCGACACGGACGTGCCGATCGCCAACGCCCGGGCCTGCGCGGCCGATCTGGCCCGGCACGGCGTGCGGGCGCGGGTGGTGGACCAGGGTCCGGCGGCCGACCACTCCGGCACCGCGATCCGTTCGGCCCCGGAGGTGGTGCGCTGGTTCGACGAGCTCGCCCGCAGCTGAACGCAGCCGCGTGCGGCGGGCCCGGTTGCCGCCGGGACCGGTTCGCGGTCGCATTGGTCTCAAGGGCTGGACCTGACGGGTGGAATCCGGTGCCAGGGATGCCTGCGGAGCAGCCGGCGCGATAGGCTTGGATCCGTCTGGTCTAGACCATAGCGCGAGCACGAAGCAGAACGGTGGAGCCATGGAAATCGTCATCGTCCCCGATGCCGCAGCCGGCGGCGAGCTCATCGCCTCGGCGATGGCCGAGCTGGTGACGCGCAAGCCCGACGCGCTGCTCGGCGTGGCCACCGGCTCGACGCCGCTGCCGATCTACCAGGCGCTGGCGGCCAAGGTGCGCAGCGGGGCGGTCGACGTCTCGCGGGCCCGGGTCTGCCAGTTGGACGAGTACGTCGGCCTGCCGACCGGTCACCCGGAGTCCTACCGCTCGGTGGTGCTGCGCGAGGTGATCGAGCCGCTCGGCCTGACCGCCTCCTCCTTCATCGGCCCGGACGGTGCGGCCGAGGACGTCGCCGCCGAGGCGATCGCGTACGACCAGGCGCTGGCCGCGGCCGGCGGGGTGGACCTCCAGCTGCTCGGCATCGGCACCGACGGGCACATCGGCTTCAACGAGCCGTGCTCCTCGCTCGCCTCGCGGACCCGGATCAAGACGCTGACCCAGCGCACCCGGCTCGACAACGCGCGCTTCTTCGACAACCTGGACCAGGTCCCGCACCACGTCATCACCCAGGGCATCGGCACCATCCTGGAGGCCCGCCACCTGGTGCTGCTGGCCACCGGCGAGGGCAAGGCCGACGCCGTCGCCGCCACCGTCGAGGGCCCGCTCTCCGCGCTGGTCCCGGCCTCGGCGCTGCAGCTGCACCCGCACGCCACCGTGGTGGTGGACGAGGCGGCCGCGTCCCGGCTGAAGCTGGCCGACTACTTCCGCGCCACGTACGCGGCGAAGCCGGACTGGCAGTCGATCTGACCGGTAGGCAGCCGGTCCGACCGGTAGCACCACGCAGCGAGCCGCAGACCCCGGGGTCTGCGGCTCGCTGCGTGGTCCGGCGGCTCAGTGGGCCAGGGTGCGGCCGTCGCGCACGACCACCTCGCGGTCGGCGTACGCGGCGACCCGGGCCTCGTGGGTGACCAGCAGCACGGCCGCGCCGGACTCACGGGCGGCGGCCCGGAGCAGCCGGAGCACCCGCTCGCCGTTCAGCGAGTCCAGCGCGCCGGTCGGCTCGTCCGCGAACACCACCTTCGGCGAGGTCACCAGCGCCCGGGCCATCGCCACCCGCTGGCCCTGGCCGCCGGAGACGGCGGCCGGGCGCTGCCCGGCGGCGTCGGCCACCTCCAGCCGGTCCAGCCACTCCCGGGCCAGCCGCTCGGCCGGGCGGCGGCGCAGCCCGTTCAGCCGCAGCGGCAGGGCCACGTTCTCCAGGCAGGTCAACTCCGGTACCAGCTGGCCGAACTGGAACAGGAAGCCGAAGTCGCTGCGGCGCAGGGCGCTCCGCCCGGTGTCGGTGAGCTGCTCCAGCCGGGTGCCCCGGTAGCTGACGCTGCCCGCGTCCGGGCGGACGATCCCGGCCAGGCAGTGCAGCAGGGTGGACTTCCCGGAGCCGGAGGAGCCCATCACGGCGACCAGTTCGCCCGCCTCGATGCTCAGCGAGGCGTCGTGCAGCGCGGTGGTCGGACCGAACGCCTTCGCCAGACCGGTGCCGCTGAGCAGGGCCGGTGCGGTCCGCTGCCCGGGGGCGGCGCAGGCCGGCGCGGTCATCGGCCGACCTGCCCGCGCAGTTCGTCCAGCCGGGCCGCGGTCAGCTCCAGCCAGCGCAGGTCCGCCTCCAGGTGGAACAGCGCGTGGTCGCAGATCAGCTGGTCCGCCAGATCGCCCTCGTCCTTGCGCCGGGTCAGCACCCGCATCTGCCTCAGGTGCTCGGTCCGTTGCAGGTCGAGCACCTCCGCCGCCGGACGGTCGGTCAGCAGCGCCAGCACCACCTTGGCGTACAGCGTGTTCTGCAGGTACGGCTCCGGGCTCTCGGCCCGGGCCAGCCACTCGCCGACGTCGGTCACCCCGGCCTCGGTGATCGCGTACCGCTTCCGCTCCGGACCGTCCCCCGGCTCGACGCCCTCGACCTCGACCAGCCCGCTCTTCAGCAGCCGGGACAGGGTCGAGTAGACCTGCCCGTAGTGCAGCGACCTGGTCCGGCCGAACTGCTCGTCGTAGGCCCGCTTCAGGTCGTAGCCGTGGCGCGGCTGGGACTCCAGGAGGCCGAGGAGGATCTGACCGAGTGACATGCCCGCACTCTACCGAGGCGGTCGGGACCGGCCCCGGGCCCGGTCAGCGGGGCGGCCGGTTCGGGCAACGGACCCCGCCCCGGAACGGCGGCAGCACGTCGAGCAGCCTGGTCGCGGACGTGACGTTGTGCACGACCAGCAGGACCTTCGCGCTCCCGCCCCGCGTCGCCCACACCCTCAACCTGCCGCCGTGAGGGTGGGCTTGACAGGCGATCAGCGGGTCGGCCGCCCCGGGCCGCCGGTACGACGGCCATCGGCCTTGTTGCACACTATGTGCAGGTACTTTCCAGGAGCAGCGAGGTAGGTCATGCCGGATTCACCGGTGGTGCTGGGCATCGAGTCGTCCTGCGACGAGACCGGTGCCGGGCTGGTGCGGGACGGGGTGCTGCTCGGGCAGGCGGTGGCCTCCAGCATGGACGAACACGCGCGCTTCGGCGGCGTGGTGCCGGAGATCGCCGCCCGGGCGCACGTGCACGCCGTGGCCCCGGTGGTCGCCGAGGCGCTGGAGCGGGCCGGGCTGACCCTGGCCGATGTCGGCGCGGTGGCCGTGACCAGCGGTCCTGGCCTGTCGGGGGCGCTCCAGGTCGGGGTGGCCGCCGCCAAGGGCTACGCGTTCTCGCTCGGGGTGCCGCTCTACGGGGTGCACCACCTGGCCGGCCACGTGGCCGCCGCCACCCTGGACGGCGGGCCGCTGCCGAACCCGTGCGTGGTGCTGATCGTCTCCGGCGGCCACACCTCGCTGCTGCTGGTCCGCGACCTGGCCACCGACCCGATCGTGCACCTCGGCGACACCCTGGACGACGCGGCGGGCGAGTGCTTCGACAAGGTGGCGCGGATCCTCGGCCTGCCCTACCCCGGCGGACCGGCGATCGACCGCGCCGCCCGCACCGGCGACCGGAGGGCGGTGCGCTTCCCGCGCCCGCTGACCGGGGCCAAGGACGACCCGTACGCGTTCTCGTTCTCCGGCCTGAAGACCGCCGCCGCCCGCTGGGTGGAGGCGCAGGAGCACCCGCACGTGCCGGACGCCGCCGCCGCGCTCCAGGAGGCGGTGGCCGACGTGCTCACCCGCAAGGCCGTCCGGGCCTGCACCGACCACGGCATCACCACCCTGGTGGTGGTCGGCGGGGTGGCCGCGAACTCCCGGGTCCGCGAGCTGGCCGAGCGCCGCTGCGCCTCGGCCGGGATCACCCTGCGGGTGCCGCCGCTGGGCCTGTGCACCGACAACGGCGCCATGATCGCGGCGATCGGCGACCTGCTGGTCCGCGCGGGCGCCGAACCGGCCCCGGCGGAGATGTCCGTCGACCCCTCCGCCCCGCTGGAGTTCGCCGCGCTGGTGCCGCTGGCGGCCCGTCGGCCGAGCGCGGCCTGATCGCTGCCGGTACGGTCGCAGCCAGCACCGGACCCGAGGGGGAGCGATGACCACGATGGACGCCAGGGCACTCAACCGGGCCACCCTGGCCCGCCAGTTGCTGCTGGAGCGGTCCGACCTGACGGTCCGGCAGGCACTGGAGCGGCTGGTCGGCCTGCAGGCGCAGACCCCGCAGACCTGGTACGTCGGCCTGTGGACCAGGCTGGCGGGGTACACGCCGGACGAGACCTCCGCCCTGCTGGCCGAGGGCGGGCTGCTGCGGATGGCGCTGATGCGCGGCACCATCCACCTGGCGACGCTGGAGGACGCGCTCTGGCTCCGGCCGCTGGTGGAGCCGATGATCGAGCGCGGCACGATGGGTGCGTTCGGACGGAAGCTCAAGGGCATCGACCGGGACGCGCTGACCGCGGCCGGCCGGGCCGCGTTCGCCGAACGGCCGCTGACCTTCGCCGAGTTGGGCAAGCTGCTGGCCGAGCGGTTCCCGGCGTACGACGGTGCCGCGATGGCGCAGGCGGTCCGGGCCTCGGTGCCGCTGGTGCAGGTGCCGCCGCGCGGGCTCTGGGGCCGCAGCGGCCCGGTCGCGCACACCCCGGTCGAGCAGTGGCCCGGTCGGGAGCTCGAACCGGCCGCCCGGATCGAGGAGTTGGTGCGCCGCTACCTGGCCGGCTTCGGCCCGGCCTCGGTGAAGGACGTCCAGCAGTGGTGCGGCCTGACCCGGCTGGCCGAGGTGGTGGACCGGCTCCGGCCGGAGCTGGCGGTGTTCCGGGACGAGCAGGGCCGGGAGCTGTTCGACCTGCCGGACGCGCCCCGTCCGCCCGCCGACACCCCGGCCCCGGTGCGCTACCTGTACGACTTCGACAACCTGCTCCTCTCGCACGCCGACCGCGACCGGGTGCTGACGGTCGACTTCACCGAGCAGGGCTTCCTCGCCCGGAGCAACGAGATGCCGCGCTCGGTGCTGCTGGACGGCTTCGTGGGCGCGACCTGGCGGTTCGCCGCGACCAAGGAGGAGGCGGTGGTGACCGTCCGCCCGTTCCGCCGGCTCACCGCGCCCGAGCGCACCGGACTCGCCGAGGAGGGTGAGCGGCTCAGCCGCTTCCTCGCCCCGGCGGCCGCCCGCCACGAGGTCCGGATCGGCGCCCCCGAGCCGGGCTGAGCCGCCGGTTCCCCGCCACCGCCCCGGCCCTGTTCCGGTGGCGGGACGGCGGCCCGGCGGTGAGGGTGGGCGCGGGGGCCGGTTCGATCGGAGATGACGCATGGTCGAGGTGACTGAACGGTATGCGGTGGGAACACCGTGCTGGGTGGACCTGAGTTCGCGGGACCAGCAGGCCGCCCTGGACTTCTACCGGGACCTGCTGGGATGGCAGGGCGAGGTCGGAGCGCCGGAGTTCGGCGGGTACGCGGTCTGCGCGCTGAACGGCCGGCCGGTGGCCGGGATCATGGGCCCGGTCGATCCGGGCCCCGGCCAGCCGGCGGTGCCGCCGAGCTGGACCACCTACCTGGCCACCGACGACGCGGAGGCCACCCTGACCGCGATCGGTGACAACGGCGGCACGGTGCTGCTGCCGGTGATGACGGTCGGCGACACCGGGAAGATGCTGGTCGCGGCCGACCCGAGCGGGGCGGTGTTCGGGGTCTGGGAGCCGCTGGAGTTCCTCGGCGCGCAGGTGGTGAACGAGGCCGGCGCGGTGGTCTGGAACGAACTGCACACCAGCGCCCCCGGCGAGGTCGGCGCGTTCTACAACGCCGTCTTCGGGGCCAGGGTCGCCCCGATGGAGCAGATGCCGGAGTACCTCTCGTACGAGGTCGAGGGCCGCAGCGTCGGCGGCGTGCTGAACCTCGCCGACGACCCGCCCGGGACGCCGCCGCACTGGCGCACCTACTTCGCCGCCGACGACGTCGACAGCACGGTGGACGCGCTGGTCAAGGCGGGTGGCAACGTGCTGAGCCCGCCGACCGACCAGCCCTGGGGCCGGGTCGCGCTGGTCCAGGACCGGGACGGCGCCACCTTCTCGTTGATCACGCCCGCACCGATGTGACGTCCCGGGGCATCCGGGGAGCCGCCCGTTCGCGACGCGCCAAGCACGCTGCGAATGGGCGGTTTCGCGCCCGGAGAGGACCAGACTGATAGTCATGCTGGGGCTTCCGGACCACATTCAAGCGTTCCTGTTCGACCTCGACGGCGTGCTGACGCAGACGGCCAAGGTGCACGCGGCTGCCTGGAAGGACATGTTCGACACCTTCCTCCGGGCCGAATCCGCCCGCAGCGGTGGCGAGTTCGTCCCGTTCGACCCGGCCGCCGACTACGACACCTACGTGGACGGCCGACCACGACTGGACGGCACCCGGACCTTCCTCGCCGCGCGCGGCATCGTGCTGCCCGAGGGCGGTCCGGACGACCGGCCGGGCAGCCGGACCGTGCAGGGGCTGAGCAACGCCAAGAACGACACCGTGCTGCGCATGATCAAGGAACAGGGCGTCCAGCCCTACCCGGGCTCGGTGGCGTACCTGCACCGCCTGCGCGAGCTCGGGCTGCCCCGCGCGGTGGTCTCGTCCAGCAACAACTGCCGGGACGTGCTGCGCGCGGCCGGGATCGACGAGCTCTTCGACGTGGTGATCGACGGCCTGGTGGCCGCCCGCGACCACCTCCCGGGCAAGCCCGCCCCCGACACCTACCTGGCCGCCGCCAAGGCGCTGGGCACCGAACCCGGGAATGCCGCCGTCTTCGAGGACGCGCTGGCGGGCGTCGCCTCCGGCCGGGCCGGCGGCTTCGGCACCGTGGTCGGGGTGAACCGGACCGGCCAGGCGCAGGCGCTCCGCGAGCACGGCGCGGACCTGGTGGTGGACGACCTGGCCGAACTGATCGAAGGTCAGCAGGACGGCCAGGACGGCCAGGAGGACGCCCGATGAGCCCGCAGTCCGCCTTCACCGTCGACCCCTGGGGCGTCACCGAGCACGGCCTCGACCTGGGCAACCTGGCCCGGTCCGAGTCGGTCTTCGCGCTCTCCAACGGCCACATCGGCCTGCGGGCCAACCTGGACGAGGGCGAGCCGCACGGCCTGCCCGGCACCTACCTGAACGGCGTCTTCGAGCTCCGCCCGCTGCCGTACGCCGAGGGCGGCTACGGCTACCCGGAGTCCGGCCAGAGCGTCATCAACGTCACCAACGGCAAGATCATCCGATTGCTGGTGGACGACGAGCCCTTCGACCTCAGGTACGGCGAACTCAAGAGTCACCAGCGGCGGTTGGACTTCCGCGAGGGCCTGCTCCGGCGGGACGCGGAGTGGACCTCGCCGGCCGGGCGGACGGTCAAGGTCAGCTCGACCCGGCTGGTCTCGCTCACCCAGCGGGCGATCGCGGCGGTGGACTACCGGGTGACCGCGGTGGACGGCCCGATCCGGGTGGTGCTGCAGTCCGAGCTGGTGGCCAACGAGCAGCTGCCGGGCGGCACCGAGGCCGATCCCAGGGCGGCGGCCGTGCTGGAGGCGCCGCTGGTGGCCGAGTCCGGGCTGGCGTCGGGCACCAAGGCGGTGCTGGTGCACCGGACCAGGTACAGCGGCCAGCGGGTGGCGGTCGGGATGGACCACCTGATCGAGGGGCCGGAGGGCTTCCACGTCACCGCCGAGTGCGCCGAGGACCAGGGCCGGATCAGCGTCACCACGGTGCTGCACCCGGGCGAGGAGCTGCGGCTGACCAAGTTCACCGCGTACGGCTGGTCGGCGACCCGCTCGCTGCCGGCCGTCCGGGACCAGGTGGAGGCCGCGCTGACCGCCGCCCGGTACACCGGCTGGAACGGCCTGGTGGCCGAACAGCGGGAGTACCTCAAGGAGTTCTGGGAGACCAGCGACATCCAGATCGACGGCGACGTCGAACTCCAGCAGGCGGTCAGGTTCGCGCTCTTCCACGTGCTCCAGGCCGGTGCCAGGAGCGAGGAACGGGCCATCCCCGCCAAGGGGTTGACCGGTCCCGGCTACGACGGGCACAGCTTCTGGGACACCGAGACCTTCGTCCTGCCGGTGCTCACCTACTGCCTGCCGGACGCGGTCAAACAGGCGCTCCGCTGGCGCCACACCACGCTGCCGCTGGCCCGCGAGCGGGCGGCCCAACTCGGCCTGGCCGGAGCGGTGTTCCCCTGGCGGACGATCAGGGGCGAGGAGTGCTCCGGCTACTGGCCGGCCGGTACCGCCGCGTTCCACATCGGCGCCGACATCGCGGTGGCGGCGGCCCGGTACGTCCGGGCCACCGGCGACGTGGAGTTCGAGCAGGCGTACGGCCTGGAGCTGCTGGTCGAGACCGCCCGGATGTGGCGCTCGCTCGGCCACCACGACGCGGCCGGGCGGTTCCGGATCGAGGGCGTCACCGGCCCGGACGAGTACAGCGCGGTGGCGGACAACAACGTCTTCACCAACCTGATGGCGCAGACCAACCTGCGGGCCGCCGCCGAGGCCGCCGCCCGGCACCAGGTGATCGCCGCCGGGCTCGGCGTCGACACCGAGGAGACCGCCGCCTGGCGGGACGCCGCCCGGGCGATGTACATCCCGTACGACGAGAAGCTGGGCGTGCACCCGCAGGCGGACGGCTTCACCGACCACCAGTTCTGGGACTTCGACGCGACTCCGCCGGAGAAGTACCCGCTGCTGCTGCACTACCCGTACTTCGACCTGTACCGGAAGCAGGTGGTCAAGCAGGCCGACCTGGTGCTGGCCATGCAGGTGCGCGGCGACGCCTTCACCGACGAGCAGAAGGCCCGCAACTTCGCCTACTACGAGCGCCTGACGGTCCGGGACTCCTCGCTCTCCGCCTGCACCCAGGCGGTGATCGCGGCCGAGGTCGGCCAGCTGGACCTCGCGTACGACTACACCGCCGAAGCCGCCCTGATGGACCTGTACGACCTCGGCGGCAACACCAGGGACGGCCTGCACATGGCGTCGCTGGCCGGTGCCTGCCTGGCGCTGGTGGCCGGCTTCGGCGGCCTGCGCGACCACAGCGAGCACCTGTCGTTCCGGCCCCGGCTGCCCGCCGGGCTGCGGCGGCTGGCCTTCGCGATGAAGGTCCGGGGCAACCTGCTGCAGGTGGAGATCACCCACACCCGCACCACCTACACGCTCCGCCGGGGCACCGTCCTGACCGTCCTGCACGACGGCGAACCGCTCCGGGTCGAGGCCGGGAAGCCCGCCTCCCGCCCGATGTCCGTCCCGGACACACCCGAGCGCTGCACCCAGCCCCCGGGCCGCGAGCCGGCCCGCCGCCAGCAGCAGCCCGGCCCAACCGTCGGCAGCGGCGCCGAACCGCCCCACCTGGCTGCCGAGTAGGGCACCCGCCGAACCGCACGGCCGAGTGCCCGGCGTCCACCGGGCAAGAAGCGAGAGGTGAATCCGTGGTCACTGTGGCCGAGCAGATGGTCGAGGTGCTCCGGCAGGCCGGGGTGGAGCGGGTCTACGGGGTGGTGGGCGACAGCCTCAACCCCGTGGTGGACGCGATCCGGCGGACCGACGGCATCGCGTGGGTGCACGTCAGGAACGAGGAGGCGGGCGCCTTCGCGGCCGCCGCCGACGCGGAGCTGACCGGGCGGCTGGCGGTCTGCGCGGGCAGCTGCGGCCCCGGCAACACGCACCTGATCCAGGGTCTGTACGACGCCCAGCGCAGCGGCCTGCCGGTGCTCGCGCTGGCCTCGCACATCCCGAGCGCCCAGATCGGCACCGGCTTCTTCCAGGAGACCCACCCGGAACGGGTCTTCGCGGACTGCAGCAGCTGGTGCGAGATGGTCTCCACCCCGGCCCAACTCCCGCGCCTGCTCCGGGTGGCGGTGCAGCACGCGCTCGGGGCCAGGGGTGTCTCGACGCTGGTCTTCCCCGGGGACGTGGCCGCGCTGCCTGCGGCCAACCCGACCGGTACCGGCAGCTTCCTGACCGAGCAGGCGGTGGCGGCCCCGCCGTGGTCCCAGGTGCAGGCGCTGGCCGAGCGGCTGAACGCGGCCGAGCGGGTCGCGCTGTTCTGCGGGGCGGGGGTGCGGGAGGCGCACGGCGAGGTGATGGAGCTGGCCGGGCGGGTGCTGGCGCCGGTCGGGCACTCGCTGCGCGGCAAGGAGTGGATCCAGTACGACAACCCGTACGACGTCGGGATGAGCGGGCTGCTCGGCTACGGGGCCTGCCACCAGGCGCTGCACGAGGCCGACCTGGTGCTGCTGCTCGGCACCGACTTCCCGTACGACTCCTTCCTGCCCGGGGCCAACACGGTCCAGGTGGACCACGACGCCACCCGGCTGGGCCGCCGCACCCCGCTGGAGCTGGCGGTGCACGGCGATGTGGCGGCCACCCTGCGGGCGGTGCTGCCGCTGCTGGAGCAGAAGCGGGACCGGACCTTCCTGGACGCGCTGCTGACCAAGCACTGCAAGGCGCTGGAGGAGGTGGTCGGCGCCTACACGAAGAAGATCGAGAAGCAGGTGCCGATCCACCCGGAGTACGTCGCCTCGGTGCTGGACGAACTCGCCGCCGAGGACGCGGTGTTCACCGTCGACACCGGGATGAACAACGTCTGGGCGGCCCGCTACCTGAGCCCGAACGGGCGGCGGCGGGTGATCGGTTCGTTCCTGCACGGCTCGATGGCCAATGCGCTGCCGCACGCGATCGGGGCCCAACTGGCCTCGCCCGGGCGGCAGGTGGTCTCGATGTCGGGGGACGGCGGTCTCGGCATGCTGCTGGGTGAGCTGCTGACGGTGGCGAAGTACCGGCTGCCGGTCAAGACGGTGGTGTTCAACAACGGCGCGCTCGGCATGATCAAGCTGGAGATGCTGGTCAGCGGGTACCCCGAGGCCGAGATCGACAACGGTGACGTGGACTACGCGGCGCTGGCCCGGGCGGTCGGCATCGAGGCGTGGCGGGTCACCGACCCGGCGCAGGTGCGCGAGGTGCTGGCCGAGGCGCTGGAGCGGCCGGGGCCGGTGCTGGTCGACGTGGTCACCGACCCGAACGCGCTCTCCATCCCGCCGCACATCACGGCGGCCCAGCTGAAGGGCTTCGCGCTGGCGGCGGGCCGGACGGTGCTCTCGGGCGGGGTCGGCCGGATGATCGACCTGGCCCGGAGCAACCTGCGGAACATCCCGCGCCCCTGATTTGCCTCTGGGGCAAACTGCTTGCCGCTGAGGCACGGCGGGTGTGAACTGAAGCCATGAACGTGGACCAGGAGGTCGGGGGCCTCGGCGCCCGACTGCGCGAACACCGGTCGGCCAGCCGCCTCACCCTGGAGGCGGCGGCCACCCGGGTCGGTCTCTCCCCAGCCTATCTCTCCCGGCTGGAGACGGGGCTCCGCCAGCCCTCCCTCCCGGTCCTGCTCGGGCTGGCCCGGGCGTACGGCACCACCGTCTCCGATCTGCTCGGCGAGCAGCCCGGCGAGCCGGAGCCGGTGATCCGGGGCGGTGCGATCGAGCCCGACCGGGCCGGCGGCTGGGGCTACCGGCGGGCGGGTGCGCCGGGGCGCGCGCTCCAGGCACTGCACGTCCAGGTCCCGCCCGGCCTCCAGGACGCGGTGGTAAGGGTGCACCCGGGCGAGGAGTGGCTGTACGTCACCCGGGGCCGGCTGCGGCTGACCCTCGGGGAGCAGACCCACCTGCTCGACCCGGGCGACTCGGCCCACTTCGACTCGCTCACCCCGCACTGCATCGCCGCCGAGTCGTCGGACGGCGTCGAGCTGCTCTTCCTGCACACCCTGCTCCAGAGCCCCGGCAGCAACCTCTGCCTGGGCAACCCGCACTGAAAGGGGATGCCGTCATGGCCAAGCTCACCACCGACGCGGGGCACCGGACCGACCGCCGGGTGCTCAACCGGGTCCTGATCTACATGGTCGCCACCCACGCCTTCCTGGGCTTCCTGGCCCTGCTGTTCGCGCTCGGCTCCCGGAACTGACCCCGGGTCAGAGGTTGACCAGGGTGCAGAGCGCGTCCAGCGCCCCCGGCCAGGCCCGGTCGGGCGGGGTGCCGTAGCCGATCACCAGCGCGGACGGGGCGTCCGGGACGGGCTCGGCGGCATCGGCCCGGCAGCCCGACATGGTGTTCAGCGAGAGGCCCGACCAGCCCGCGTGCCGCAGCAGTTCGGCATCGCTGAGCGAGCCCGGCGGCAGCTCCAGCACGGCGTGCAGACCGGCCGCGATACCGGTCACCCGGACCCCGGGCGCCCGCGCCGCCAGCGTGCTGATCAACTGGTCCCGGCGGTTCCGGTAGTGCAGCCGGCAGCGCCGGACGTGCCGGTCGAAGCCGCCCGAGATGATCAGCTCGGCCAGCGTCAGCTGGTCCATCACGCCGGACTGGCCGTCGGCCAGCTCCTTCTGCCGCATCACCGGCTCGACCAGCGCGGCGGGCAGCGCCAGCCAGCCGAGCCGCAGCCCGGGCGCCAGGCTCTTGCTCGCGGTGCCCGCGTACACCACCCGCTCCGGGTCCAGCGCCTGCATCGCCCCGACCGCCTGGCGGTCGTAGCGGAACTCGCCGTCGTAGTCGTCCTCGATCACGATCCCGCCGGTCTCCCGGGCCCAGCGCACCGCCGCCGCCCGGCGGTGCGCCCGCAGCGGCACCCCGGTCGGGAACTGGTGCGCCGAAGTGAGCGCCACCGCACCGACGTCCAGGCCCCCGAGCAGCTCCGTCCTGGCCCCGTCGCGGTCCAGCGGCAGCGGGACGGCGGCCAGCCCGGCGGCCGTGATCACCGCCTGCTGCGGCGGCAGCCCGTACTCCTCCACCGCGACGGCGCCGACCCCCCGCTCGCGCAGCACGCCGCAGAGCAGCCCGAGCCCCTGGGTGTAACCGGCGCAGATCAGCAGCCGTTCCGGATCGGTGCGCACCCCACGCACCCGCGCGAGGTAGTCCGCGAGCGCCCGGCGCAGCTCGATCCGTCCGCGCGGGTCCGTGTAGCCGAGCGCCTCGTGCGGGGCCACCGCGAGCGCCCGGCGCGCGGAGGCCAGCCAGGCCGAGCGGGGGAACAGCGCCAGATCGGGCCGCCCCGGCATCAGGTCGAACCGCACCGCGGGCGTCCGCTGCGGCCCGACGGGTGCGGCCGACACCGTCGGGGTGCCGCGCTCCGCCACCACCGTGCCCGACCCCTGACGGGCGGTCAGCCAGCCCTCCGCCGTGAGCAGCGCGTACGCCTCCGCCACGGTGTTCCGGGCGATCCCCAGGTCCGCCGCCAGGGTCCGGGAGGACGGCAGCCTGGTACCCGCCGCCAGCCGCCCGTCCCGGGCCGCCGAGCGGAGCGCATCCTCCAGCGCGGCGCGCAGCCCGAGGCCGCGCGCCCGGCCGGCGGAGAGATCCAGGTGCAGGTCGCCGCCGAAAGTGGCCCAGGATTCCATCGGCCCAATGAACCACACGGGCGGGCCGCAGCGCACCTAGGGTGAAGATCATGACGAACGGAACCCCTGACTACGTCCCCGCCCCCGAGCAGCGCTTCTCGATGCCGGAGCTCTCCCCCGAGTGGTACCGGGCGATGATCGGCCTGGACGCCGCCTCCCGCCCGCTGGTCGACCCGGTGATCGGCGAGCTGGTCCGCACCCTGGCCTCCAGCATCAACGGCTGCGCCTACTGCCTGGACATGCACACCGCCGACGCCCGGAAGGCCGGCGAGCAGGAGCACCGCCTGTACGCCCTGCCCGCCTGGCGGGAGACCCCGTACTTCACCGCCAAGGAGCGGGCCGCCCTGGCGCTGACCGAGTCCGTCACCCGGCTGAGCGAGGGCCATGTGCCGGACGACGTGTACGAGGAGGCGGCCAAGCAGTTCGCGCCGAACGAGCTCTCCCAGCTGCTCGCGGTGATCATCTCGATCAACTCCTGGAACCGGATCGGCGTCACCTGCCGCCTGAGCCCGGCACCGAAGCAGAACTGATCCGTCCGGGTCCGAAATCCGCCGGTCCGGGACCGGCACCAGCTGACAGGGTGAGCGGTATGACGACGACTCAGCAGGCCAAGGCCGAACTTCTGCACCGACTGCACGTACCCGGCACCCCGTTGGTGCTCGCCAACGTCTGGGACGCGGCGAGCGCCCGCCTGGTCGCCGCCACCGGGGCGCCCGCCGTGGCGACCGCCAGCGCCAGCGTCTCCTGGACCAGGGGCGTGCCGGACGGCGGCGGCCTCGACCTGGCCGGGGCGCTGGCCCAGACCGAGCTGGTGGTCCGGGCCGTCGACGTCCCGGTCACCGCCGACCTGGAGGACGGCCTGGCCGCCGACCCGGCCGGCGTCGGCGACACGGTCACGGCCCTGCTGGCGATCGGCGCGGTCGGCCTCAACCTGGAGGATGCCCACCACGGCGGAGCCGCCCCGCTCCGGCCGGTAGCCGAGGCGGCCGAGCGGGTCGCGGCGGCCCGGGCGGCGGCGGAGGCGGCCGGGATCCGGCTCTATCTCAACGCCCGTACGGACGTCTTCCTCGCGGGCGCCGGCGACCTGGACGAGGCGGTCGAACGGGCCCGGGCCTACGTCGCGGCCGGAGCCAGCGGCATCTTCGTCCCCGGTGTCGCGGACGCCGCGACGATCACCGAGCTGGTCAAGGCCCTGCCCGACGTCCCGCTGAACGTGATGGCCGGCCCCGGCGCCCCGACCGTGGCCGAACTCGCCGCCCTCGGCGTCGCCCGGATCAGCCTCGGCCCCGGGCTCGCCAAGGTCGCCTACGCCGCCGTCCGCCGCGCGGCCGCGGAGGTCTATGGCACCGGCACCTACGGCGCCCTCGAAGGCGGCCTCGAGTACGGCGAGTTGAACGCCCTGTTCGGTTAGAAATCAGCCCCGGGGGACCACCGCGTACGCGCCGCACACCGGGGTGGCGGCGGACGCCTGCTTGCCGACCAGCGGAATGCTGCCGAGCTGCTCCACGCAGGTGCCCGCCGCACCCACCGGGTGGTCCGTGCTGAGCTTCCCGCCCATGTTGTTGTCCGCCTGGGCGACCGGCGCGGCGAAGGCCAGACCGGCCATGGTGAGGGCGGCAAGAGCCGTGATCTTACGCATGGCCGGTCCAACGAGGCGTAGCCGGAACGGTTACCTCGACCTGAGCCATCAGGGGCGTTCGACGTGCCCCCGGCTCAGTCCGTGCGGACCAGCAGGGTCTGGACGCTGTTGCTCACGAAGGACGCGATCGGCTCCGGCGCCGCGTCGGAGGCGAGCCGCAGGCCGGGGAACCGGGTGAAGAGCTGCCGCAGCGCCGTCTCGGCCTCCAGCCGGGCGAGCCCGGCGCCGAGGCAGAAGTGCGGGCCGTGGCCGAGCGAGAGGTGCTTGGCGGGCTTGCGGCCGAGGTCGAAGCGGTCCGCGTCCTCGTAGTGCCCGTCGTCGCGTCCGGCCGAGGCGTAGGAGGCGATCAGGGCGTCGCCCTGACGGATCACCACCTCGCCGACCTCGATGTCCTCGGTCGCGTAGCGGAGCGGGAACTGCCCCACCGGCGAGTCGTACCGCAGCGTCTCCTCGACCACCGCCGCCCAGCCGTACCTGCCGTCGAGCACGGCCGCCAGCTGCTCCGGGTGGGCCAGCAGCGCCCGGACCGCGTTGGTGATCAGGTTGAGCGTGGTCTCGTGCCCGGCGACCAGCATCAGCAGCAGGGTGCCGACCAGCTCCTGCTCGGTGAGCCGGTCGTCGTCCTCCCGGGCCGCGATCAGATCGGTGGTCAGGTCGTCGCCGGGCTCGGCCCGCTTGCCCGCGACCACCGAGGCGAGCAGCGCGAACAGGCCCTGCTGCGCGGCGATCGCGGCGCCGGGGGTGGCCGAGCTGGAGACCAGGGTGTTGGAGAGCTCGTGCAGCTCGTCCTGCTGCTTCGGCGGCAGGCCGAGCAGCTCGCCGATCACCTGCATCGGGAGCGGGTAGGCGAAGTGCTCGCGCAGGTCGAAGTCGCCCTCCAGCCGGGCCACCCCGTCGAGCAGCCGGGCCGCCCTGGCCTCGATCGCGGGGGCCAGCTCGGCGATCCGGCGCGGGGTGAACGCCTGGGTGACCAGCCCGCGCAGCCGGCGGTGGTGGTCGCCGTCGGCGGTGACCATGCCCGGCACGGTGACGAAGTTGAGCAGCGGCCAGCCCTCCGGCAGGCGGCCCTCCCTGAAGGTGGTCCAGAGCTGGGCGTTCTTGCCCACCCGGGGGTCGTTCAGCAGCGCCTGGAGCGTGTCGTGCTGCGTTATCGCCCAGACCACCACCCCGCCAGGGAGCTCCACCAGGACCGCGGGCCCGGCCGCCCGGAGGCGGGCGTTCTCGGCGTGCTGGTCCCGGCCGAAGGGGTCGAGTCTGACGGGGGCGACGGTGGCGTCCATACGGGCCTTTCGGAAGGGGGAGTGCGCGGCGGGGTGAAGGCGCTGTAGAGCACCGGCAGCGAGACCAGGGCTCGCGACCACGGGGACGGACGCCAGGCCAGTTCGTGGCCGGGGACGGCGAGTTGGAGATCGGGGAGGCGGTGCAGCAGGGTCTCCACCGCGGTCTCCACGATCAGCCGGGCCGGGTGCTGGGCCGGGCAGACGTGCTTGCCCGCACCCCAGGCCAGGTGGGCCCGGTTGCCGCTGACCCCGTCGGCGGTCTGCACCGAGGGGTCGGCGTTGGCGGCGGCCAGGCCGAGCACCAGCATGTCGCCGGCGCTGATGTACTGGCCGCCGAGCACGGTGTCGCCGGTGGCCCAGCGGCCGGGGAAGTTCTGCGTCGGCGGGTCGCGCCAGAGCACCTCGTCGAGGGCGTCCGAGACGGTCAGCCGCCCACCCGCCAGGGTGGCCCGGAACCGGCGGTCGGTGAGCAGCAGCCGGAGCGTGTTGCCGGTCCAGTTGATGGTGGTCTCGTTGCCCGCGACCATGATCACCACCAGGTGGTGCACCGCCTCCTCGTCGCTGAGCGCGGCCTGATGGGCCAACAGCCAGGAGGTGAGGTCGGCGGCGGGGCGGTCCCGGCGCTGCCGGACCAGGTCGAGCAGGATCGCCTGGAACTCGGCGTTGGCCCGGACCGACTTGTCGCTGCTGTCCACGAAGTGGCTGATCAGCTCGACGATGTGCGGCCCGGCCGCGGCCGGCAGGCCGATCAGCTGGGTGAACACCATCAGCGGCAGCCGGCGGGCGTACTGGGCGATCAGGTCGGCCGTGCCGTCCGGGCCCCAGCTGTCGATCAGGGTGTCGGCGGCGGTCTCGGTGGCCTGCCGGAGCTGCCGGTGGTCGATCCGGGCCAGCGTCTCGGAGACCGCAGCCCGCAGCCGCTGGTGCTCCGCGCCGTCCAGGTTGAGCAGGGTCGGCCGCCAGGAGGTCATCGGCAGCAGCCGGGAGTCCGGCTTGAGCCGGCCCTCGGCGGGGACCCGCCAGCGGCGCGAGTCCTTGGAGAACAGCTGTTCGTTCCGGGTGAGTTCGAGCAGCTCGGGGTAGCCGAGCACGAGCCAGGCCTCGACCCCCGGCTCCAGCTCGATCGGGGCCACCGGTCCGTGCTGCGCCCGCATCCGGGCGTACAGGCCGTGCGGGTCCTCGGCCACCGCGGCGCCGAACAGCGGGGTGACGCCCCGGGGCCGGTCCGCGGGCCGGTGGGCGGGGCAGCCGGGTGGCGGGGAGACGGCCCCGTCCGGCGTGGGCGTGGTCACTGGAGCTCCAGAACGGCGGTCGCGTGCAGATGGTCGACGAAGTCGATCAGGACGTCGTACGAGGCCCGGCGGTCCCGGGCGTCGCACTTGAGGATCGGCACCTCGGGCAGCAGGTCGAGCGCCGTCCTCAGCTCGTCCTCCGGGTGGTCCGGCGAGTCCGGGAAGGTGTTGACGGCCACGGCGAACGGGATCCGCTGCTCCTCCAACTGCCCCAGCACGTCGAAGCTCTCCTCGATCCGGCGCGGGTCCACCAGCGCGATGGCCCCCAGCGCCCCGCGCGAGAGGTCCTCCCAGAGCGGCCAGAACCGCTGCTGCCCGGGGGTGCCGAAGAGGTAGAGCGCGAGCCGGGGGTTCAGGGTGATCCGGCCGAAGTCCAGTGCCACCGTGGTGGTGGTCTTGTCCGGCCGCCCGGTCAGGTCGTCCACGTCCGCCCCGGCGGCGGTCATGGTCTCCTCGGTCCGGAGCGGGGCGATCTCGCTGAGCGAGCCGACCAGGGTGGTCTTGCCGACCCCGAACGGTCCGGTGACCAGGATCTTCACCGCCCCCTGGACCGTGTCCGGCAGATAGGCGGGCCGGGGCTCAACGGAGTTGGCGGAGGCCAAGGAGCACCTCCTCCAGGAGGGTGGCGGGCAGGCGCTCGGCCTGCGGCACGGGGGGACGGACCAGGACGGCGCCCAGGTCCCAGAGGTCGCCGATCAGCACCTTGACCACGCCGAGCGAGAGCCGCAGGTGGGCGGCGATCTCGGCGACCGAGAGCAGCTCCTGGCAGATCGTCAGGATCCGCTGCTGCTCCCGGTTCAGGGCGCTCGGCTCCGGGGCGGTGCCCGGGACGGTGGAGACCAGGCTCTCCAGGGCCAGCACGTTGCGGCTCGGACGGCTCCGGCCGCCGGTGATCACGTACGGGCGGACCGGGCCGCTCACCGGGCGCCCCCGGCCGCATGCTCCGCCCGGGGCGGACTGGTCAGGTGGCTGCCGATCCGCTCGACCAGCACCTGCATCTGGTACGCCACCAGACCCGCGTCCACCGCCTCGCCGGTGACCACCGCGAGGTGCGCCCCGGCGCCCGCCGCCACCACGAACAGGTAGCCGCCGCCGTACTCGACGATGATCTGCCGGGTGCTGCTCTGCGGGCCGCCGAAGCCGTGTGCGACACCCCGGGCCAGCGACTGCAGTCCGGAGCAGGCGGCGGCCAGGCGCTCGGCATCGTCCCGGGCGATCTGCTGGCTGCGGCCGATCTCCAGACCGTCGTTGGACACCACGATGGCGTGCTGGACCTCGGGAACGGTGACGATGTCGGCGAGCAGCCAGCCGAGGTCAGGATTCGGGGTCATGGAAGTCTCCGGTGCGCTGGGGGGAGTCGGGGTACGGGTCCTGCTGCTGCCTGGCGGCCGAGCGGCCGCTGGCGGTGCCCGCCTGGAAGAGCGACATGAAGGCCTGCGCCTCCCGGGCGGAGCGCGGCGGCACGGGGGTACCGCCGAAGGTCGTGGCCGTCGGTTCGCTGCCGCCGCGCCGGTTGGTCCGGCGGGGCAGGCCGCCGTTGCCCGCGGTGGCGGGGGCGACCGGCCTGGTCGGCACCGAGGTGCGCTGGGCGCTGGAGGGGCCGGACGGGGTCGGCAGCGGTTCGGTGAGCAGCACGGTCGGCAGCAGCACCACCACCCGGACCCCGCCGTACGGCGAGGGGGCCGAGCTGAGGGTGACCCGGAAGCCGTACTGCTCGGCCAGCCGGCCGACCGCCGCCAGGCCGAGCTGCGGCACCTCGCCGAGTCGGGAGACCTCCAGGCCGGAGCCGCCGGCCAGCGCGGCGGCGGCCTTCTCGATCGCGTGCTCGGGCATCCCGACGCCGCCGTCGTCGATCTCGATCACGGCGCCGTTGTGCACCGGCATCAGGGAGACGAACACCTGGGTGCTGGGCGGGGAGTAGCGGGTGGCGTTGTCGAGCAGCTCGGCCACCGCGTGGATCAGCGCCTCGGCGGCCGCGCCGACCACGGCGGTCTCGATCCGGCTGCTGACCACCACCCGCTGGAACGGCAGGATGCGGGACTGCGCGCCGCGCACCACGTCCTCCAGGGCGACCGGCTCGGGCCAGTGCCGGCCCGCCCTGGCGCCGCAGAGCACGGCCAGGGTCTGTGCCAGCCGGGCCTGTTGGGCGGCCGCGTGGTCGGCGCGGAGCAGGCCCTCCAGCAACTCGGGATCGTCGTGGGTGCGTTCCATCTCGTCCAGCCCGGCCTGCTGGTCGTGCGCCATCACCAGGATCCGGCGGGCCACGCTGAGGAAGGCCCGCTGGGTAGAGGCGTTCAGCTCCTGCTCCTGCTGGACGGCGGCGCTCTCGGTGGTCCGGCGCTCGGCCTCGGCCCTGAGCTGCTCGCGGAGTTCGGCGTTCTGCCGCTCGTGCCCGGCCAGCCGGGTCCGGAGGGTGCGGTTGACCGCGCGGGAGCGGGTGGCGGCCAGGAACGCGAGGACGGCGATGGCGCCGAGGGCCGCACCGAACCACTGAGTCATCGTCACGCGGCGAATTCTAGGGTGGTGATCCTACGGAAGTATGAACGGATCTGACGTTCAGTGATCTGATCCGGTCAAAACCTGGACCGGCCGCCTTAAGACCGCCTCAGAAACCGCAGGTCGGCGGCCGTGTACGGTCAATTATCGCTACCGGCAAGTAGTTTCAGTCGATCGCCGAGGTCCGGTGCAGCAGGAGCAGCGCGACGTCGTCCGGCCGGGAGTTTCGTTCGGTCACGTTCAGAGTGAGCAGGTCGGCCAGCCGGTCCAGCCCGGCGTCCGGGGTGGACCGCTCGGGGCCGCCGGTCCGCCGGCTCCACAGCTCCAGCCCGCCGATCATCCGCTGCACCGAGTCGTCGTAGTCCTCGCCCCGGTCCTCGACCAGGCCGTCCGTGTACACCAGCAGGGTCTCGCCGAGCTCCAGCCGACCCACCGTCAGGGGGTAGCTGCCGCCCGGGTCGACGCCCAGCGGCGGCCCGCCGGGCAGCTCCAGCTCCACCGCCCGGTGCCGGGCGATCCGGACCGGCGGCGGGTGCCCGGCCCGGGCGCCGGTCAGCACCCCGGTGGCCGGGTCCAGGGTCAGGTAGAGGCAGGTGGCGAACAGGTCGGTGTCCAGCTCCGCGAGCAAGCGGCTGGTCCTGGCCAGGGTGGCCGCCGGGTCGTGCCCGTCGGTGGCGTACGCCCGCAGCCCGCTGCGGAGCTGTCCCATCACGGCGGTCGCCTCGGCGTTGTGCCCCTGGACGTCCCCGATCACCAGCCCGACCCGGTCCTCCGGCAGCCGGATCAGGTCGTACCAGTCGCCGCCGATCTGCATCCCCTCGGTGCTGGGCAGGTACCGCGCGGCCGCCGCCACCCCGGCCAGCTTCGGCAGGCTGCGCGGCAGCATCGCCCGCTGCAGCTCGGTGGCCCGGTGGTGGTGGGTGTCGTACAGCCGGGCCCGCTCCAGCGACTGCGCCAGGATGCCGGCGAAGGCCGAGTACATGGTGCGGTCCTCCCGGCTGAAGGACCGTTCGGTGGCGAAGGTGATCAGGCAGGACCCGACCTGCCGCCCGGACGCCACCAGCGGGAGCACCGCCCAGGCGGCCGGCGCCGTCCGGTCGCCGCCCCGCCGGCCCGGCTCGCTGAACAGCGGCACGGCCCGGGCCAGTGCGGTCTGCATCACCCCGGTGGACAGGTCGTGCAGGCGGCTCAGCTCGGTCCGGTACGGGCCGCCGAAGACGGTGTGCGAGATCGGCAGCAGCCGGCCCTCCTCCACCAGGTCCAGCACCAGCCCGGCCGCGCCGAGCGCGGGCCTGGCTATGTCGGTCATCGCGGTGGTCACGTCCCGGACGCTCACCGCCCGGGACAGCGTCCGGGTCAGCGCGAGCAGCAGCGCCGACCTGGCCCCCGCGACCGGCCCGTCGGCCCGGCCCGGCGCCGACCCGGCCGGGGCGCCGGTGCGGTGACGGTCGATCAGGATCCCGGCCACCCGGACCGGGCGCCCGTGGGTGTCGAGCATCACCTCGCCGTCCTCCTGCACCTGCGCGGTCGAGCCGTCGTCGCGCCGCACCCGGTAGTTCAGCCGGTACGGACCGCCGGAGGCGAGCGCCTCGGCCATCGCGGCCTGCAGGTCCGCCAGGTCCTCCGGGTGCACCAGCTTGGCCAGGTCCGGTGCGGGCGCGGTGTCCGCGTCCGGCGGCGGCTCCAGCCCGAACAGCCGGTACGCGCGGGCGTCCCAGGCCGTCTCCCCGGTGACCAGGTCGCGGTCGAACGCACCCGCCCCGGCGGCCAGCGCCGCCAGCGCCAGCAGCGGCTGCCCGCTCGGCACCCCGCCCTCCCTGACCCCGGGCACCGGCCCGTGGTGGTCGGCGGCCTGGACGTGGTCGATCAGGTGCGAGAGCCGGTGCGCGACCGCCTCCGCCAGGGTCTCCAGCACGTCGATGTCGCGGTGCGGCACGGTGCCGCGGTGGGCCAGCGCCACGGCCAGCGCACCGAGCGCCACCCCGTCCACCAGCAACGGCAGCACGGCCAGGGCGACCAGCCCCGTACCCCGGCCCGCATGGGTGTCCGGGTAGTCGGCGCTGGTCTGCTCCGGGCTCAGCAGCAGGGTCTCGCGGCGCCGCAGCGCCAGCGCGGCCGGCAGGTCCGACTCCGGGTCCACCACGCTGTACAGCTCGTGCGCCCACTCCGGCAGGCCGTGCGACGCCGCCAGGCGGAGCATCCCCTCGCCGTCGGTCAGGTACAGCGCGGAGCCCTCACCGGTGATCCAGGTCGGCCCCTCGGCCAGCACGGTGCCGAGCAGCTCGGTGGCGCTCCCGCAGCGGAGCAGCAGCCGCACGCACCGCATCGGCGTCCGCGGGCCCTGCGTCCTGGGGTCGTCCTCGGGCGGCAGCCATGGCGAGGTCAGGTCCATCGGAAGCCCCGCCCTTCCGCTCGCTCTCCTGCCCTACGTAATGCTGAACATCCTATTTGATCACCCGATATTTGGCGGTTTAGGCACACGGGCGACCGGGCCCGGGCCGGGCCTCAGGCGCCGGCGCCGAGGCGGCGGACGACGACCAGGGTCCGGTCGTCGGCGACGTTGCGGGCGACGGTGCCGAGGAGTTCGGCGGCCGGGTCGCCGCTGCCGTAGCGGAGCAGCGGGGTGGCGGCCCGGAGCAGGCGGGCGATCCCGTCGTCGATGTCCTCGCCGGGCACCTCGACCAGGCCGTCGCTGTAGAGCAGCAGCGAGTCCCCGTGGGCGAGCCGCCCCACGGTGGGCGGGTAGGGGGCGCCGGGCAGGATGCCGAGCGCCGGGCCGCCCTCCCCGGCGAGCAGCCAGCTGCCGCCGGCCTCGCGGTGGTACTGGGCGGCCGGCGGGTGGCCCGCGGTGAAGATGCGGTAGTGCCCGTCCGAGGGGTGCAGGACGAAGTGGACCGCGGTGGCGAACTCCTCGTCCCAGCCGAGCCGGGCCAGGTAGTCGTTGGCGGTGGGCAGGAAGGACTCGGGCGGCACCGAGCCGAGCAGGATCGCGAAGGCGCCGGACAGGTGCATCGAGCGGGCGGCGGCCCGGCTGCCCTTGCCGGAGACGTCGACCAGCAGCACCTCCAGCAGGTCCTGGTCGGGCCGGTGCGCGGAGAGCAGGAAGTCGCCGGAGAAGAAGGTGCCGCTGACCGGGGCGAGGGCCTGATGGAAGCGCCAGTCCAGCAGCCGGTCGGGGAGGCGGCCGAGGGCGGTGGTGCGCTCGGAGAGTTCGAGCAGCATCGAGTCGCCCCGGGTGCCGCGCAGACCGAGCCGGCTGCGGTAGCGGGAGGTCAGCAGCACCACCAGGGCGGAGGCGGCGACCACCCAGGCCGATCCGGGCGTCACCCCGAGCGGCCGGCGCAGGAACCAGCAGGCGAGCAGGCCGGTGGCGACCGCGAGCAGCAGGGAGAACTGGCGCCGGGTGTGCAGCAGGAAGCCGCCGAGGATCAGCGGCAGGACCAGCGCGGAGGGCGGACACCCGGTGGGGAAGCAGATGGCGAACAGGGCGAGCAGCCCGACCAGGACCAGGAGCAGGCCGAGCGCGGCCTTCTCGGCGGCCGGGTCGCCGTCCAGCAGCTGGCTGGACCACCGGCCGGCCGGCCCGCGTCGCAGCCGCCCGGCAAACCGCCGGGCCATCGTGGTGACTGCGGGCACCTGTCCTCCGCCGGGGCTGACCTTCCGTCAGGCCAATCTAGCGTCAGATGTCCGGTTCATACCTTTTATCGACGGCCAACGGGCCCTGCTGCCCGCACCGCCCGGTCGTTGCTACTGCCCGTCGCACTCGCCGTACGACTGCGGGCCTCCGGCGGTGACCGGCCGGAGCGAGCGGGCACCGAACAGGACCTCCAGGAAGCGGCGGCCGCTGCCCGGCTGCGGCCGGGGCGGCGCGGCGGAGGCCGGGGCGGCGAGCGGGGCGCGCTGGCCGGGGATGAGGGTGGTGGCGGGACGGGCCGTCCGGGCGGTCTGCGTCATCTGCCCACATCCTTCGTGCTGGTGACAGGCGGGATGCCTGCAGGCTGCCAGTGTCGGACGGGCTTGGCGACGGAATGGTCTCGAAAACCACCCGAACGGATACCGTTCCGACGAACTGAGGTTTACTCCGGGTCCGGCCAGGCCCGCAAGCCCTCCACCATGACCCGGACCAGCCGCTCCCGGGTCACCGTCAGATCCACGCCGAGCTGGAACGCCCCGCCCGCCGACAGCGAGGCGAAACCGTGCGCCGTCGAACGGACCGCCCGGGCGGCGTGCACCGCCTCCGACCCGGTCAGGCCGTAGCCGTCCAGCACCGCGACGATCACCCCGACCAGCCGGGCGGCGGCCCGGGTCAGGTCCTGGTCCGGGTCGGGGGCCTGCGGCAGTGCGGCGTACCGGCGCGGGTAGCGCTCGGCGTAGTCCAGGTAGGCGTTCAGCAGGGCGGTCATCGCCTCGTCCCGGCTGCGGCCGAGGACCGACTCGGCCAGCCGCTCGGCCAGTTCCTCGGTGACCCGGACGGCGATCAGCCGGCGCAGCTCGGTCAGGCCGCCGGTGACGTGCTTGTAGAGCGAGGGGGTGGCGACACCCGCCCGGGCGGCCACGGCGGCCAGGGTCAGGCCCTCCGGGCCCTGGCCGTCGATCAGCTCCAGGGCGTGGTCGACCACGGCGGCGGGGGAGAGTCCGGCCCTGGGCATCAGGCGACCTCGTGCAGGAAGGGGATCAGGGCGTCGGCGGTGGCCTGCGGGAACTCCGCCATCGGGTAGTGCCCGGCACCGTCGATCATCACCTTACGGGCCTTCAGCGCGGCCGTCTGGCGGTCGGCCACCGCGGCCGGGTCGGGGAAGTCGGGGTCCTTCTCGCCCATCAGGACCAGGGCCGGGCAGCGCACCTCGGCGCTCCAGCCGGTCGGGGCGGAGTCCCCGGTGGCGTACGCCCGGGTGGCGGCCTTGCGGCCCGGGGTGCGCAGCGCGGCGACGGCGGCGGTGCGGTACTCCTCGAAGTCGGCCGGCCGGGCGGTCGGGTAGGCCTTGCCGAGGTAGGTGCCCCAGACGGCGGGGAAGTGCACCAGGGCGGAGCCGAGCACCTTGAACAGGGCGCGCTGGACCGCGGTCGGCGGCAGGTTCTCGATGAAGGCGTCGATCAGGGCGATGCCCGCGACCCGCTCCGGAGCGAGCCCGGCGGCCCGGACCACGGTGGCGCCGGTGTAGGAGTTGCCGACCAGCGCGGCCCGCTCGATGCCGAGGTGGTCGAGCAGGGCCAGGGTGTCCTCGGTGATCGCGGCGGGGGAGTAGTCGTCCCAGGCGATCGAGGACTCGCCGAAGCCGCGCAGGTCCAGCGTGATCACCCGGTGGCCGGCCGCGGTCAGCAGCGGGCGCAGGTGCCGGTAGACCACCCGGGAGTCGAGCATCCCGGGGAGCAGCACGACCGGCAGGCCGGTCTCGGTGGCGGTGTCGTCGTAGGCCAGGCGGCCGGCGGGGAGATCGAGGTACTGGGTGGTGAAGGTCTGCGTCATAGCCATAAAGCTAAGGCTAATAGCCTTAGCCGTCAAGGGACGGTGGGATAGCGTTCCGGTGATCGCACCGCACCGAACCCGAGGGGCCGTCATGCCGTTCATCACCGTCAAGCAGCTGGCCGGTCGGACCGTGGAGCAGCGGGCCGAGATCGCCCGCGAGCTCACCGAGACCTACGTCCGGATCACCGGGGTGAGCCCGGCGGCGGTCACCGTGGTGATCGAGGAGGTCGCGCTGGAGAACTGGGCGGCCGGCGGGGAGACCTACGCCGCCAAGCGGGCGGCCGGCTGACCGCTGCGGGCGCCGCTCAGATCCCGTCCACCCGGAACGGGTCGTGCTCGGCGAGCAGCTTGTCGAGGCGGGCCTGGTCGACCCGGGAGTGGATCTGGCCGGCGTCCTGGCGGTCGCGGATCACCTTGGCCAGCGTGAACGCCGAGGTGATCTCGTAGAGCAGGCCGACCGCCAGGAAGCCGCGCATCCAGGGGCTGACCGGGAGGTAGGCGATCCCGATCGCCAGGGCCGCGGTGGCCAGGGCGAAGGAGAGGACCGCCTGCAGGTAGTAGGCGTTGGTGGTCTGCGGCTTCATCGAATTGCTCATGCCCCGAGGATCTCCAACTCCCTTGCCGCACGCCTGAGTACGCATACTCAACCGGTGGTGGCGCACAGTCACCGGGTGAACGGACAGAAGCCGCATTCCGGTCACGGGTCGTCAGAAGAAGTGGACTGCACCTCTCAAGCCGCTTGGAATCATGGGCTCCTAGGATTAACGTTTGATAACGCAGCGCGGTCGGCAACGCCGTACCAGAACGGCACCGTGCGCCGTCGCCTAATCCTCAGGACCCCGCCTTCACCGGGGGTCCGGGAGCCGGGGAACCACCGTTCCTTGGGGTGAATCGGCCGGGCCCCAACCCGGTCGTAGGAGACCTTCCTGCTCCGAACCCGTCAGCTAACCCGGTAGGCGCGAAGGAAGGAAAGGAGCGCGCCTCCGTGGCGTCGACGCACTCCCCGGCACACCCCCGTACCGACTCGGGCAGCCAGCTGCTGCTGGACCACCCGGACCCCGCCCGGCACCGGATGCCCCGTCAGCCCCGCTCCGGCGGCCCGCTGATCGGCGTCACCGCGATGACCGCCGCGCTCGGTGCCACCGCCTTCGCGGCCACCCCGGCCGCCGCCGCGCCGGTGGCCGTACCGCCCGCCGTCTCGGCCGCCGACTCCGCCGACCAGGCCGGGGAGCAGTTCCCGCTCTCCGCCGACCCGGGCCTGGCCCTCGCCGCCCGGATCCAGCAGCAGGCCGACGGGCAGCGGACCGCCGCGGACGAGTCCGCCCGGCTGGCCGCCGCGCAGGAGGCGGAGGCCAAGCGCGCCGTCCAGGCGGCCGCGGCCGAGCGGGCCGAGCAGCACGGCTCCTTCGCCCCGCCGACCACCAACTACGAACTGACCGCGCACTACGGCCAGTCCGGCTCGTACTGGTCCCACCTGCACACCGGCCTGGACTTCGCGGCCCCCACCGGCACCCCGGTCACCGCCGTCGGCGCGGGCACGGTCACCTCGGCCGGCTGGTCCGGCGCGTACGGCTACCGGGTGATCGAGACGCTCTCCGACGGCACCGAGATCTGGTACTGCCACCTGTCCTCGATCGCCACCGCCTCGGGCGAGGTCGCCCCCGGCACGGTGCTCGGCAAGGTCGGCGCCACCGGCAACGTCACCGGCCCGCACCTGCACCTGGAGGTCCGCCCCGGCGGCGCCACCCCGGTCGACCCGCTGGACTGGCTGCGCGAGCGCGGCGTCAACCCCTGACCCGAGCGGGCCCCACCGGTTCCGGTGGGGCCCGACGCGTCAGTCCTGTTCCTCGGCGGCCTGCTCGGCAGCGGCCTGTTCCTCGGCGGCCTGCTCGCTCAGGTAGGCCTCGATCTCCTCCGTGCCCGGCTCGGGCGCCAGGTCCGGGTACTCGTGCACCAGCAGCGCGGGCAGCCCGGGGACGGTCCACTCGCCGCACAGCCGGAGCGCCTCCTCGGCCACGGCCGCCTCGAAGCCGTCGAAGTCGCCGGAGAGCTCGTCCGGCATCGGCAGGCCGAGCGCGTTCAGCCCGGCCAGGTTGCGGTAGCTGCGCTGCATCAGCCGGTTCTCCAGCAGCAGCCGGGCGCCGTCGGTGGCCATCCCGATCGAGATCAGCCTGGTCCGGCCCCAGCCGCCGTCCGCGTCGATCTCGTCCAGCCCGGTCAGGGCGCCGAAGGCCTCGGCCCGCTGCTCCGCCGTCAGCTCCCGGAAGCCGTCCAGCCAGCCGCGGACCGCCGCCGGATCGGCGGTGTCCACCCCGTCCGCGCGCAGCAGCAGTGCGTACAGGCGCGGCCAGGTGACCAGGTGCGGCTGCCGGAGCAGCCCGCAGAGCAGCTCGCCCTGCCACTCCACCTCGGCGTTCAGCCGCTCCTGCCGCTTGGCGTTCAGCCGCTTGGCGGCCCGCTGATGCTCGATCAGCAGCCGCACCGCCCGACCGTACGCGCCGGGGTCGGACTCCGGCTGGACGTACATGTAGATCCGCTCGTACAGCAGCTGCTCGACCACCGGCGAGCTCACCTCGGGGTAGCCGTCGTGCATCCGGCCGTCGCCCAGTTCGAGCAGGGTCAGCACGGTGCGGAGCGCCTCCACCGGCACGGGCTCCAGGCCCTGCTCGGCCGCCCAGCGGAGCAGGTCGTCGGCACGGGTACGCGGGCTGAGCCGGAGGTCGTCGTCGTTCACCCTCGTACGGTAGCCGGTGCCCGGGCGGGGGACCGTTCACCCGGGCGGGGGTGGGGTTCTCCCTACCCCGAACCCGCCGGTGGCCCTCATGTCGGCGGCGGCCGGGATCGGGCACCTTGGAGGGGTGGGCAGTGAGCAGCACGAGCAGACCGAGGAGCCGGTGATGACCAGCCAGACCTACCCGTACGCCGAGCGGCGGAGCAGCAGGGCGCAGCCGGGGTTCTGGCGCGCGCCCTTCGCCGCGGCCACCTACCGCGAGGTCGGGTTCGTGCTGACGTCGCTGCCGCTCGCGGTGCTGGGGTTCGCCTTCGTGGTCAGCTTCTTCTCGCTCGGGCTGGGCCTGTTCGTCACCGCGCTGGGCCTGCCGGTGCTCGCCCTGCTCACCGCGGGCTCGCGCGGCCTCGCCGCCCTGGACCGGTACCGGGCCGCCACCCTGCTGGCCACCGAGGTGCCGGCCCCGGCGCCGGTGGCGCCCAAGCGGCCGGGCTTCTGGGGCGCCGTCACCGCCCGGTTGGGCGACGGCGCGGGCTGGAAGGCGGCGCTGTACCAGGTGCTGATGCTGCCGTGGAGCATCCTGAGCTTCACGCTCACGGTGGTGTTCCTGGCCGTCGGCTGGGCGCTCGCGCTCTTCCCCGCCTACCAGTGGGTGTTCGCCCGCTACACCGACTGGCCGGGCTACCAGCTGTACGACTACACCACCGACGCCGGGGTGCACCACGTCTACTACGTGACCTCGGTCCGGGACATCGCGGGCATCTCGCTGCTCGGCCTGGTGCTGGTCCTGCTGACGCCGGTGCTGATCCGCGGCCTGACCAACGTCTCCCGGCTGGCGATCAGGGGGCTGTGCGGCGGCCGCTGACGAGATGCGGTCCCACCGCGGCCGTGCTGCGATGAACAGGCCCGGTACCGGCTCCCGGTACCGGGCCTGACGCATCCTCGGGAGGCCCGGTGCACACCCCCAGCACGCTGATCACCTCCCGCCCGCTGGACGAGTACTGCGCGCTGTTCGGCCTCACCAGGGCCGCACTGGCCGCCGTGCCCGGGCCGGTGCTGGACTGCCCCGGCGGCGCGGCCGGGCTGACCGCCGAGGCCCGCGAGCTGGGCGTGACGGTGATCGCCGCCGACCCGGCGTACGCCGCCCCGCTGCCCGAACTCACCGCACTGGCCCGGGCCGGACGGGACAGCATGGCCGCCCGGCTGGCCGTCGCCCCCGAGCGCCACCTGCCCGCACCGCACCTGCGGCCCGAGCGGTACCTGCGCAGCTGGGACCGGGCCCGCCGGCTGTTCGCCGCCGACAGCACCGCCCACCCGGAGCGGTACGTGGCCGGCGTACTGCCCCGGCTGCCGTTCGCGGACGGCTCGTTCGCGCTCACCCTGAGCGCGTACCTGCTGTTCGCCTACCCCGGGCTGTTCCCGCCCGAGCGGCAGCTGGCCGGGCTGCTCGAACTGGTCCGGGTGACCGCCCCGGCGGGGGAGGTGCGGGTGTACCCGCTGCACGACGGGGACGGCCGCCCCTGCCCGCACCTGTCCCGGCTCAGGGCGGCGCTGGGGGAGCGTCAGGTCTCCACCGAGGTGAGCCGGTTCCCCCGGCCGGGGGACGGCCGGACCCGGCGGGTGCTGATCCTCCGCCGGAGCCGGGTCAGGAGGGCCCGGCCGGGCTCGGCACCTGGCCCGGGGCCGGGACGGACAGCTTCTTGAGGATCTCCTCGCCGACCACCCGGCGGCGCGAATCCTTGGGGGCGGTACGGAAGTTGCGCAGCTTGTCCTCCACCGCGAAGCGCAGGCTGCGCTTCTCCTCCGGCGTGAGCGGGAGCTGGAGCACCGCCTCGCGCGCCGCCAGCAGGGCCTGGAGCAGCTCGAAGGCGGACAGGTCGCTGCGGATCGCACCGATCACCAGCGTCAGGTTCTCGTGGTCGGGCCGCCCCTGGAACAGGGCCAGCGCCTGGACCCGGAGCCCCTCGGTCTCGGCCTCGAAGAGCCGCCGCACCTCGGCCGGGCTGAAGTCCAGCTCCTTGGCCCGGCGCACGGTCTGGCCCACCGAGTCGGCCAGCGTCTGCCGGTCGGCCGTGGACAGCGCGCGGGCCAGCCGCAGCCGGGTGAGCAGCCAGCCGGAGAGGAAGCCGAGCACGGTGAAGTACACCGCGAGCGCGGCGGCGAACGCCGATGCCCCGCTGCCGCCGCCGACCACCGGGGCCAGTGCGTCGCCCAGCTGCTCCAGTCGCCGGGGCAGGGTGCCGATCTGGGTCAGCCCGGCGCCCAGCAGGATCTTGGTGAGCCAGTCGGAGACCTGCTCCAGATTGGTGTTCGGCGCGTAGCTCGCGGTGGACGTGGTGCTCAGGTCGGCCGGTTGGGCCGCCGCACCGCTGGTCAGCAGGCGCGGGATGCCGAACAGGAACCCGGCCCCGCCGCCCACCATCATCGCGCTGGCCGACACCACCAGGCCGCCGCCGAGCGCCGCCGCCCAGTCGCCGCTGGCCGAGGCGTACAGCCCGAGCCCCAGCACCCCGGCCCCGACCACCGCGCCGAGCCCCGCCCGGGCCGCCGGTGCCAACTCCCCGTCACGTTCCAGTTCCACCGCACACCCTCCCGCCGCCGAGCCGCGCAGCGACTGTAGCGGACCGGTCAGGGGCCGGGCCGCTCCGTGCCCGTACCGTGGTCCAACTGATGCTGAAGTTCGGCTAGTTGGCGCTCGACGTCGGGCGCCATGTTCGCCACCGTGACCTGGCTCAGCCGGAGTGCGGAGGTCCAGTCCGCGAGCGCCTCCCGGAGCAGGCCCAGCTCCTGCCGGGTCTGAGCCCGGCGGACCCAGGCCCAGGTGTAGTCCGGGTCGAGCTCGACCGCCCGGGTGAAGTCGGCCACCGCCTCCTGGTGACGGCCCATCAGCCGGTAGGTCTCGCCGCGTTCGGCGGTGATCCACTGCCAGGTCGGGGCGAGCGACACCGCCAGGTCGAGATCGGCCAGTGCCTCGGCGAACCGCCCGGCCCGGCGGAGCAGTTCGGCCCGCCGGGTGAGCGCCCACCGCTGGTGCGGGTCCAGGGTGAGGGCCAGGTCCAGGTCGGCCATCGCCTCCTCGGTGCGGCCCAGCCGCTGCAGCACCCAGCCCCGGCTGGCCCGGGGCCAGCTCTGCCCGCCGTCCAGCTCGGTGGACCGGGTGAGTTCGGCCAGCGCCTCCTCGGCCCGGTCGGCGAGCCGGTAGGTCTCGCCCCGCTCGGCCCGGTGCCGCCAGGACAGCGGGTCCAGCCCGACCGCGAGGTCCAGGTCGCGCAGCGAGTCCTCGTACCGCAGCATGTTCCGCAGCAGCCGGCCGCGCTGGATCAGCAACGACGCGTCCCCGGGCGCGAGTTCGAGCGCCCGGTCGCAGTCGGCCAGCGCCTCCGCCCGCTCCCCGAGCGACTGGAGCGCCCGGGCCCGGGCGGCGTACGCCGGAGCGGAGCCCGGGTCGAGGGTGAGCGCGGCGGTGCTGTCGGCGATCGCGGCCGGGTGGTCGGCGAGCAGCAGGTGTTGGTTGGCCCGGGCCAGGAAGGTGGCCGCGCGGTGCCCGGCCGGCAGTCCCGGCTGGGTCAGCAGCAGGGTGAGCAGGGCGAGTTCGGGGCCCTCGTCCAGCCCGGCCAGCTGCTCGCCCCAGGGCCGGAGCGCGTCCGCCTCGGTGTCCAGCGCGGCCCGGGCGACGGTCTGCGCGGCCCGGCGGCAGGCCGACCCGCCGCTCCCGCAGGCCTCGACCAGCTCCACCAGCGCACCGGGCAGCGCCTGGTGCGGATTGGCGCAGAGCCGGTGGTAGGTCTCGCTCAGCCGGTACTCCAGCCAGGTCCCGTCCTCCCAGCGGCCGGTGGCGGGCAGGTCGCGCTCCAGCGCCGTCCGCCAGCCGGCGAAGGCATCCGCCAGCGCGGTGTGCTGGGACCGCCAGCCGATCGGCGACCGGCCGCGCTGCAGCCGCAGCATCGGGGTCCGCACCACGTCGTGGTACCGGACGCTGCCCGACTGCTCGCCGACGAAGGGGAGGCCGCGCAGCCAGGCGTAGTGATCGCCCTCGGCCACCACCCGGTAGACGTCCTCGTTCAGCTGGAGCGGGAGCGCGCAGGACACCGCCGCCGTCCGCCGCTGCGGGTCGGTCTCCCAGCGCAGGAACCGCTCCACCGCCGTGCCCGACGGGTCCTGCACCGCCTCGGGCGCCCCGGGCCTGGCCTGCGCGAGCGTGTCCAGCAGGACCGGCAGCCCGCCCGCCAGCCGGAGCACCGTGCCGGTCACCTCCTCGTCGGTGATCCCCCGCGCGGTCAGCAGCTGCCTGGCCTCGGTCTCGGTGAACACCTCCAGCGGCACCTCGGCCACCAGGTCCATCGCCCCGGCCCAGACCCGGGGGTCCAGCCGCCGCTGCCCGGCCAGCACCACCACGACGTTCAGCGGCAGTTCGCCGTGGCCGCCGTCCACCAGCAGCTCGCGCAGCCAGCCGTCCAGTACCGGCGCGGTCCGCTCCCAGGTGTCGAAGAACAGCGCCACCCAGGGCCGCTGCCGGGCCAGCTCGGTCAGCTCGGCCAGGAACACCGGGGTCAGCAACGGCACCGGGGTGAGCACCAGTTGGACGTCGTCATGACTGCGCAGCCGGGCGCTCAGCAGCCCGCGCAGCCGGTCCGCGCCGAGCGCCACCTGCTGCGGTTCGAGCGCCCCGGCCAGCGCGCCCACCACCGGGACCGCACCGAGGCCGACCAGGCCGACCTGGGCCGCCAGTGTGCCGGCCACCGAGGGCTCCGGCTCCCCGTCGGACGGGCCGGCGGAGGCGCCCTCCGCCTCGTGCCGGCGCTGCCGGTAGGTCGCCAGCAGCCGGTCGAACCGCTTCAACGGCCGGCCCTGCCGCTCGAACTGGGCGCTGATCGCCGCCATCGCCTCGACCGCACTGTGCACGTCGTCGTCGAGCGACGCGGTGACCGCGCCCCGCTCCCGGGCGATCGTCTCCCACTGCCGCAGCAGCGAGGTCTTGCCGACCCCGGCGTTGCCCCGGACCTGGAACAGGAACTGGTACGCCTCGTCGGCCGGATCGCGGTCGAAGTTGTCCCGGAACGCGGCCAGTTCGGCCCGGCGCCCGACGAATCCGCCCCGGCGCCTGCGCCGGATCAACTCCTGCCGCGACACCTGCGGTTCAGCCATGGTGATCCACCCCCGGCGCACCATCATGGCGTACCGGGCCCGGGCATGCAGACGGCCCGTGGGCTGCTCCTCGTGGCCCGCCCCCGGGAGGGGACGGCCGCCGAGGCACCGGGGATGTGCCGGTGAACCCACGGGCCGGGTGACTGCTGGAAATTGGCCTGCCGCCGGAGGCTGGTACCGGCCTCACTACTGCACAGGCAGGGGCGGCTCTAGCGAGCAGCCACCTCACGCATCCTGAAGGAACTCAACTCAGGATCACCTCCTTTCAGTGTGCTGCCAACTTTAGGCAGCGCCCCGGGAGGGCACAACGGATTTATTCGGGGCGGCCGTTCGGCCGTCCGCTCAGCGCTTGGTGCCGTCCACGATCAGCGGCGCACCGGTGCCGGAGCCGCACGGGCTGGCGTACACCGGGTTCTTCTCGGCCGCCGCCCGGAACGCCTCCAGGCACTTCACGGCCAGCACCTTGTCGGAGAGCGAGTTGCTCAGGATGGTGTTGGCGGCGGCCTCGCCCTCGGCGACGATCCGCTTCTGCTCCGCCTCCGCCTTCGCCGTCCGGGCCGCCTCGGTGGCCCGCAGGGTGGCCTGCTCCTGCTGGATCTTGAGGTCGATCTCCTTCTGCAGCGCCTCGCTCGGCTTCACGTTCCGCAGGTTCACGGTCTCGATCAGGATGCCGCGCGGCGCCAGCCGCTCCCGGATCAGCCGGTCGATCTCGGAGCTGATCGCCTCCCGCTTGGAGACGTAGCCGTCCTCGCTGGTGTACCGGGCGAACACGTTGCGGACGATCTCCCGGGTGTCCGGGGTGACCAGCCGCCGCTCCACCGAGCTCTCGTCCCCGGCCAGCTTGTACAGCGCCAGCGTGTGCGCCGGGTCGATCGACCACTTCACCGTCAGGTCGGCGTACAGCACCCCGCCCTGGGAGGAGCGGACCTCGACGTTGGTCTCCCCGGCGAGGTTGAGGTCCACCGGCCGGGTGGAGAAGGTGGTCACGTCGGTGAACGGGCTCTTCAGGTGGACCCCGGACTTCCAGGGCTCACCCACCTTGCCGAAGCTGACCGGCACCGCGACCTGGTAGGGCGCCACCACGCTGGCGAAGGTGCTCAGCCCCAGCAGCAGCCCGAGCAGGCCGAGCACGGAGCCGGCGGGCGTGGCCGCCCGGAAGCCGAGTGCGCCGGTGCGCTTGAGCACGACCAGCAGCAGTCCCACGACGACCAGCAGTACGGACAGGAACAGCATCGGAATCGTCAGGCCCATCTGTCGGTGCGGACGGAGTGGGCCGAGCCTAGGGTCGGGCAGGCTTACGGGGCGCCGGAATTCGGATGATGTTCCGATGACGGGCGGGTGTCCGCACGGTGGGTCCGGGAACGGCAGAAGGCCCGGCAGACGATGTCTGCCGGGCCTTCTGTGCTACTGAGTAGCGGGGACAGGATTTGAACCTGCGACCTCTGGGTTATGAGCCCAGCGAGCTACCGAGCTGCTCCACCCCGCGTCGGTAAACACGACACTACGGGAGAGTCGGGCAGAAGGGAAATCGGTTTCCGGACGGGGTGTTTCCGGGCCGCCCGGGAACGGCAGAAGGCCCGGCAGACGATGTCTGCCGGGCCTTCTGTGCTACTGAGTAGCGGGGACAGGATTTGAACCTGCGACCTCTGGGTTA
>NZ_JBEOXV010000021.1:61718-81824 GCF_040296785.1 Kitasatospora sp. NPDC002040
TTATGAGCCCAGCGAGCTACCGAGCTGCTCCACCCCGCGTCGGTAAACACGACACTACGGGAGAGTCGGGCAGAAAGGAAATCCGTTTCGGTCCGGGCTCCGGTCCGGGTTTCGGTTCAGGCGGAGACGGGCCGGTGCCGGAAGGCCCTGGCCCTGGTGCGGGCCCAGAACGCGAAGCAGACCAGGGCGGCGAAACAGGGCACCATCAGCACGGCGTAGAACAGCAGGAAGCCGTTGGTGCCCAGGCCCGCGGCGGCGTTCCAGCCGCCGTGCACCGCCATCGACAGCACCAGCCCGGTGGGGGCGGCCAGCCGGGCCAGCCAGCGGCGTCCGGTGGTCAGGGAGATCGCGACGCCCAGCCCGGCCAGGGCGGTGAACAGCGGGTGCGCGAACGGCGAGAGCAGGCCGCGCAGCACGAAGGTGTGCACGGTCGAGTCGAAGTCGCGCAGGCTCGGGGCGGCGCCCAGGCCGATGCTGTCCAGCCGGCTCTGCTGGTCGTCGGTGAAGGCCCGGCCGAGGTAGAGCGCGTTCTCGGTGAAGGCGAAGCCGCAGGCGGTCACCCCGCCCAGGACCACCCCGGCGGAGAGCGTGCGGGGGCTGGAGCGCGCCCGGGTGTGGGACCGCACCCGGGGCGTGCGCCGGAAGTACGGCAGTGGGCGCAGCCGGGGGCGGAACTCCGGTGGGCGGTAGGACCGGACCCGGCGCAGCGGCTGTTGCTGCCGCCGCCCGGGCAGCGACGCGCGCCGGGCCAGGACGGCACAGGTCCGCTCCACGTGGCAGCGCAGCCGGCGGCGGACCGGGAGCAGCAGCATCAGCAGCGCGGCGACCTTGGCGCTCTCCTCGATCAGCGGGGTGGCGAAGTCGGCGAGCAGCGTCTCGCCCCGGGCGCTGCCCTGACGGGCGATCAGGAAGTCGCCGGCCCAGCCGTTGGCCAGGATCGCCACCGTGGTCGCCGCGCAGGCCCCCCAGGCCAGGCAGAACAGGGTGTGCCGGAGCGGCACCCGGGCGGTCTGGTTCAGCCAGGCCAGGGCGCCCAGCACGAACGGGAGCGGCAGCAGGGCGAGCCCCAGGCCGACCAGCAGCCCGGTGGTCCCGGTCTGCCGGTGCACCAGCCGGAGGATCAGCACGCCGCAGCCGGCCAGGGCGAAGGCGGCCAGGGCGGAGGAGAGCGCGGGGTAGCGCAGCGCCCGTGCGCGCCGCAGCAGGTCCTCGGCCCGTACGTACGGGTGCCAGGACAGCAACGGGCCCGCCCGCCGCACCCGGGGCCCCGGGATGGTCCGGGTGCCGGTGGCGCGGGTGGGCGGGTCGACGGCGGCGGCGCGTTCCCCGGCGGGGGCCGGGGCGTGGGGGTACGGGCCGCCACTGGGCGGACTGCTCACGCCGACAGGGTAGGGGAACCCCCCGGCCCGACGGGAGGTGTCGGAACAATACGTACCGCATGGATCACTTGGTGTGATGATCTGCCGCGTGACGGTGGGTCAGTGACCGGTTCAGCGGCGGCGGAACAGCAGGTCGTGCACGACGTGGCCCTTGGCGATCCCGGCCCGCTCGAACTTGGTGACCGGCCGCCACTCCGGCCGGGGCGCGTAGCCGGGCACCGTCCCGGCCGGGTGCTCGGCCGGCTCCAGCCAGCCGGTGCCGTCGCCCTCGGGGTGGAGGTTCTCCAGCTCGGGCGAGGCGGAGAGGACGGCCAGCATCTGCTCCGCGTACGGCTCCCAGTCGGTGGCGCAGTGCACCAGCGCGCCGGGCGCCAGCCGGGGCAGCACCAGGTCGAGGAACGACTCCTGGACCAGGCGGCGCTTGTGGTGCTTCGGCTTCGGCCACGGGTCGGCGAAGTACACCCGCAGCCCGGCCAGTGAGGCGTCCGGCAGCATGTCGCGGAGCAGGATCACCGCGTCCCCGGCGGCCGGGCGGACGTTGCGGGAGTCGGTGCGCTCCAGCAGCTGGAGCAGGTTGCCGTGGCCCGGGGTGTGCACGTCGGCGGCCAGGATGCCCATCGCCGGATCGGCGGCGGCCATCGCGGCCGTTGTCTCGCCCATCCCGAAGCCGATCTCCAGCGTCACCGGCAGGCCGCCGAACAGCTCCGCCAGGTCGAGCGGGGTGCCGTCGATCGCGAGGCCGTACCGCTCCCAGCCCCGGTCCAGCGCCCCCGCCTGGGCGGGGGTCATCCGGCCCCGGCGCGGCTGGAAGCTGCGGATCCGGTGCTCGCGGTGCTGGGCCTCGGTGGCCCGGTGCGGGTACATCGGCGCGGGGTACCCGGCGGGTGCGGCGGACAGGCGCGCGGACGGGGACGGCTGGGGGCTGGGGGCGGTGGCAGTCACAATCGACCAAGTCTACGGGAGGCCGATCCGGCGCGGGGGAGCCCTACGGCTCAGCCGCCCGCCGCCAGCGCGGCCAGCCCCCGCCGGGCGACCTCCCGCCCGATCGCGAGCGAAGCGGTCGCCGCGGGCGAGGGCGCGTTGAGCACGTGCACCACCCGCCGGGTCGACCCCGCGTCGTCCGGGTCGAACCCCGCGAAGGCGAAGTCGTCCAGCAGCGTCCCGTCGGCGGCCACCGCCTGCGCCCGCACCCCCGCGGTGGCCGGCACCAGGTCGGCCGCCGTCACGGCGGGCAGCAGCCGCTGCACCGCGGTGGTGAAGGCGCGCTTCGACAACGACCGGTGCAGCTCGCCCAGTTCGTACCGCCAGTGCCGCCGGGCGATCCGCCACGCCCCGGGGAAGCGGACCGTCTCGGCCAGGTCGCCGAACCTGACGGTGCGCCAGTCGTAGCCCTCGCGGGCCAGGGCGGGGACGGCGTTCGGCCCGACGTGGACGTCGCCGTGGATGCCCCGGGTGAGGTGGACGCCGAGGAAGGGGAACGCCGGATCGGGCACCGGGTACACCAGGCCGCGCACCAACTCCCGGCGCTCCTTGGTGAGTTCGTAGTACTCGCCGCGGAACGGGACGATCCGCACCCCGGGGTCGTCGCCGGCCAGCCGGGCGATCCGGTCGCTGTGCAGGCCGGCGCAGTTCACCAGCACCCCGCAGCGCAGCTCGCGGTCGCCGGCCCGCAGGGTCACCCCGTCCGGGCGGCGGTGCACGGCCCGCAGCGGCGTACCGGTGAGCAGCACCGCCCCGCCCTGCTCGGCGAGCCAGGCGTAGCGGCGGGCCACGGCGGGGTAGTCGCAGATGCCGGTGGTGCCGATGTGCAGCCCGGCCAGGCCGGTCACCTCGGGCTCGTGCTCGGTGATCCCGGCCGGGCCGAGCTCGGTGACCGGGATGCCGTTCTCCCGGCCGCGCTCCGCCAGGGCGCGCAGGCGCGGCAGTTCGCCCTCCCCGGTGGCCACGATGAGCTTGCCGGTCACCTCGTACGGGACGCCCTGTTCGCGGCAGAACTCCACCATCTCGGCCGCACCCGCCGTGGCGTACCTGGCCTTGAGCGAACCCGGGCGGTAGTACACACCGCTGTGGATGACGCCGCTGTTGCGGCCGGTCTGGTGCGCGGCGAAGTCCGGTTCCTTCTCCAGCACTGCCACCCGCACCCCCGGCCGCGCCACCGTCAACGCGTACGCCGTGGACAGCCCGACGATCCCCCCGCCGACCACCACGACATCGAACTCCTCGGCCATGTCCGCCCCTTCGTCGACGCCTCCGGCGATGCTAGGGCCTGACCGACCGTTCGCGCCGGGTCCGGGGCTACTCCCAGGGCCAGCCGGCGCCGCGGCCGCGCTCCAGCAGGGGGATCAGCCGGAAGGCCGCGTCGGTCAGGCCGCCGAAGGTGTGCCGGTGCGGGCCCGACGGGCTGTGGCCGGCGGCGTAGCCGGCCAGGTTCCAGGTGTAGACCGGGACGTCGGCCGGAACGCTGGTGAGCGGGTCGGCGACGGGCGCCCAGCCCGCCTGCTCGTCGGTCACGATCACCACCCGGTCGTGGCCGCGGTAGTGGGTGCGGACCGCGTCCTCGGTGTCGGTGCCGCCGAGCGCCCCGAACCGGTCCAGGACCTTCAGCACGGACTCGGCCCGGCCCACCGGAACCACCCGGCTGCCGGTGCCGAACTCGACCAGGTCGGCCTCGGCGGCCCTGACCTTGAGCGCGGTGCCGAAGATCGCGGCTGCGTCCGCCCGGTTGAGCTGGCTCTGGGCACTCTGCCGGTCGAACATGGAGCCGGAGCGGTCGACCAGGATCAGCGTCCGGCCGGGCAGTGCGGGCACGTTGGCGAGCGAGTGACCGAGAGCCACTTCCAACGCGTGCCCCCAGCGCAGTGACGGCGCGTTGCGGTGTGCGGCGAGGTAGCGGAACGGGAACTGGCGGGACCGGGCCACCTCGGCCGGGTCGCTGATCCGGCGGGCGACTTCGGCCGCCACTTCGTCGCTGACGCCTGCCTGGTCGAAGTTGCGCAGGTTCCGGACCAGCGCCATCGGCCCCATCGACGGGATGACGGCCTCCCACACCGCCGCGTCCAACGGGCCCTGCAGCCAGCCCGCCAGCGCCTCCCAGGTCATCCCGGCGGCCGCCAGCCGTTCCGCACCACCGGGCCCGGTCACCAACCCGCGCCGCTGGTCCACCGGGGTGTCCAGCAACGCACGGTTGGCGATCAGCAGTTGGTCGGTCGCCGGGACGACCGCCGTGTCCGGGTGGTGCCGCCGGTCCAGCGCGTAGCGGAACAGCGGGCCCTGCCACGGCTTGGCCGGGTCGGGCGAAGGGTGCGTCAACTCCAGCACGTCGCCGAAGCGGTAGCCCTTGGAGTCGGTGTCGTACTTCAGCAGTGCCCGCCCGTTGTAGAGACGGCGGACGGCGTCGGCGGCACCCCGCTTCACCGGCTTGGGCAGCGTACGGCCGTACCGGGAGGTCCAGTAGGCGAGCAACTCGCCCGGCTCGTCCGGGCGCTGCAGCACGGCATCGATCGCCTGGCGGGAGTGACCGGGGAGCCCGGCCACCAGTCGGGCGCGGGTGAACTCGGCTGCGCCGACCAGTGCGGCCGTGCGGAGCTGGGCGTCGGTGCGCAGCCAGCGGAGCAGCCCGAGGGTCCACTCCGGGTCAGTGACGGCGAGTTCGCGGACGAGCGTGCTGAAGCGGTCGTCCCGGGCCTCGGCACTCTCGTAGAACGCGCGCTGTCCGACCAGGTTGGCGACGGCCAGCAGGAAGAGTTCGGACTTCGCATCGCGGAGGTGTCCCCGACCGCCCGCGCCGGTGACCGTCGTCCGCCCGGTGGTGCGGACGGGAGAACTCGGAGCGGCCTTGGCCTGCCGGACGTTGAATCGGGACATGGTGAAGTCTCCCTGCTGGGTGGGGAAGCCGCGGGAGGCATGCCGGAGCCGCCGGGCGGGGCCCGGCGTGGCGTGGTGCCTCCCGAGATCAAGGGCGGCGACGGGTGTGCGGGTTTGAACCGCAGCGCCCGAGGGCGCTTTACCGGGAAGAAACCGTCGCCTGCGCACCGGGAGGTGCGGAGAGCTGTTCAGAAGTAGGCGTCCAGAGGACCGAAGCGGCGGAGGCGAAGCCTGATGCTCTACCAACTGAGCTACCCGGCCCGAAGGCTGGGGCGGGACTCGAACCCGCGCCCGTCAGATCCGAAGTAGCCTCTGCCTGCGCACCTGGACATCGGGAACACTATCCGCGCCCCGCCCTGCGGGCACCTGAATTACGACCCGGCCACCTGGTCGGTTGGCACCTGCCAGGGCCAGTCGGCGGCGGCGCCCGCCTCCAGCAGGGGGATCAGTCGGAAGGCCGCGTCGCTCAGGCCGCCGAAGGTGTGCCGGTGCGGGCCGGCCGGGGCGTGGCCGGTGGCGTAGCCCGCCAGGTTCCAGGTGTAGACGGGCACGTTGAACGGGACGGGCGCGAACACCCGGTGCAGGTGACTCCCGTTCGCCTGTTCGTCGGTGATCACCACCACCCGGTCGTGCTGCCGGTAGTGGGCCCGGACCGCACCCCCGGTGTCGGTGCCGCCGAGCGGGTGGAACCGGTCCAGGACACGGAGCACGGCCTCGCCGGGGGCGACCTCGACCACCCGGCTGCCGGTGCCGAACTCGACCAGGTCGGCGTCGGCGGCCCTGACCTTGAGCGCGGTGCCGAAGATGGCGGCCGAGTCGGCCCGGTTGAGTTCGGTCTGCCCGCTCGGTGTGTCGAACATGGAGCCGGAGCGGTCGACCAGGATCAGGGTCCGGCCGGGCAGTGCGGGCACGTTGCCGAGCGAGTGGCCGAGGGCCAGTTCGAGTGCGTGGCCCCAGCGCAGTGACGGGGCGTTGCGGTGGGCGGCGAGGTAGCGGAACGGGAACTGGCGGGACCTGGCCACTTCGGCCGGGTCGCTGATCCGGCGGGCTACTTCGGCTGCCGCCTCGTCGCTGACGCCGGCCTGGTCGAAGTTGCGCAGGTTCCGTACCAGCGCCATCGGCCCCATCGAGGGGATGACGGCCTCCCAGACGGCCGCGTCCAACGGGCCCTGCAGCCAGCCCGCCAGGGCTTCCCAGGTCATCCCGGCCGCTGCCAGGCGCTCCGCACCACCGGGCCCCGTGACCAGGGCCCGCCGTTCCGCGACCGGTACGTCGAGCAGTTCCCGGTTCGCGGTCAGCAGTGCGTCGGAGCGCGGCGGAACGGCGCGGCGCGGGCGGTGCCGCCGGTCCAGCGCGTAGCGGAACAGCGGGCCCTGCCACGGCTTGGCCGGGTCGGGCGAAGGGTGGATCAACTCCAGTACGTCGCCGAAGCGGTAGCCCTTGGAGTCGGTGTCGTACTTCAGCAGTGCCCGCCCGTTGTACAGGCGGCGGACAGCGTCGGCGATACCCCGCCGGAGCGGCTGCGGCAGGGAGCGGCCGTAATGGGAGGTCCAGTAGGCGAGCAACTCGCCCGGTTCGTCGGGTCGTTGCAGTACCGCGTCGATCGCCTGGCGGGAGTGACCGGGGAGCCCGGCCACCAGTCGGGCGCGGGTGAACTCTGCGGCGCCGACCAGCGAAGCCGTCCGGACCTGGGCGTCGGTGCGCAGCCAGCGGAGCAGCCCGAGGGTCCACTCCGGGTCGCTGACGGCGAGTTGGCGGACCAGCCGGGCGTACCGGGCGGCACGCGATTCGGCGCCCTCGTAGAACGACTGCTGTCCGGAGAAGTCGACCGAGGCGAGCAGGAAGAGCTCACTCCTGGGGTCCCGGGTGAAGACGGGGCCGGGGTGGTGGCGGGCCTGCGGTCCGACCGGGGCCGTCGGCCGGCCCGGGTGGTCGGGGGCCACCGTGCGGAGCTCGGTGCGGTACGCAGCCGGGAGATCGGTGGCGATCTCGGTTCTGGTCTCGGCCTTGACCTGTTGGCGGTTCAACCGCGACATGCAGATGTTTCCCCTGCTGGGATCGGCGACAAGGGGGCGTGGTGGTGCCCGAGATCGGAGTCGGCAGCGGCAGAAGAGTTTCAACGCACCCGGAGGTGCTCCACCGAAGTAGCCGCGGCCTGCGCACCGGGCACCCCGGCGCCGCGTCTCCCGGGATCAACAAGAGGGCGGCCGGTGTGGGTGTTGCCTGTCAGTGAAGTAACCGGGGCCCGGCGCATCGGGAGGCGCGGACGTGACCATAGCCGAGCGCCGGTCGAGCGGCATCCGAATAAATCCGAGCCTCCGTCAGGCCGGTGCGACCAGCACCAGTCGGGCCCGTTCGGTCAGCTCCCTGACCCGGCGCTCCTCCTGGAACGGCTCCAGTCGGCGGAGCAGCTCGCGGACGTACTCCCGGCTGCGCTGGGAGGAGATCCGGCCGGCCACCTCGACGGCCCGCTCCCCGGCCGCGACGGCCGCGTCCAGGTCACCGGCCTCGGCCTCGGCCATGGCGGAGACGAACAGGCGCAGTCCGTGCGAGCGGACGTACCCCTCGGTCGGCCGGGCCAGCGCCTCCCGGGTGAACTGCCTGACCTTGCTGGGCTCGCCGAGGTCGCGGAAGCACTCGGCGGCGTCGGCGGCGAGCCGGTCGTAGGCGTAGAAGTCGATCCAGGGCGGGTCGGAGTCACCGGCGCGGGCCCGTTCGAGTGCGCTCTCCGCGGCGGAGAGCGCGGTCGCGCAGGCCGGGGCGTTGCCGTTCCTGGCGTGGGCCCGGGCCTCCACCAGGTGGAAGAAGCTCATCGTGCGGGCGGTGGCCAGGCCCCGGTTCCGCTCCAGCGCGGCCTGGGCCAGGTCGACCGCCTCCTCGGCGAAGCCCCGGTAACAGGCCTGCAGGCTCATCGAGGCCAGCACGTACCCGCCGAGCGGCACGTCGGCCGCGGCCCGGGCCAGCCGGAGGGCCTGGATGTAGTAGCGCTGGGCGGCCTCGTGCTGGCCGGTGTCGAAGGCCATCCACCCGGCCAGCCGGGTCAGTTCGGCCGTCGCACCGAACAGGGCCCGGCCCACCGCGTCGCTGTACGTGCCGAGCAGCAGCGGGGCCGCCTCCACCCGCAGGCACTCCGGCACCATCGACGAACGCCAGTCCCCACCGCCGTACTTGGAGTCCCAGCGGCGCGCCTCCTGGGCCGCCTCGCGGAGCTTGGCGGCGTCCGAGTGGCCGACCCGGTAGCCGCTCAGGTCGGGGGCCGGCTCGCCCCGGGCCACCGAGCCGTCGGCCGGGGTGATCAGCCAGCGGGAGACCGGGGTGGCGTACGCCGTGACCGAGAAGGTGCCCGCCAGGCTGTCGCTCCAGCGGCCGCCGCCAGGCCCGCGCCGCAGCTCCAGGTCGACCCGCCAGAGGTCGGTGGCCGAGCGGACCGCCGCCGGCACCTCGCGCGGGAAGGCCAGGCCGAGCTCGGGTGCCGGGTCGGTGTCGCCGAGGCCGATCTCGTCCAGCGGCACCGGGCGGCCCAGCTTGCTGCCGATCGCGGTCGCGATCAGATGCGGCACCGGCCCCTGCGGGATCATGCCCTTGCTGACCCAGCGCGCCACCGACGTCTTGTCGTAACGGAGCGTCAGGCCGCGCTGGGCGCCCAGGTCGTTGACCCGGCGGGCCAGGCCCGCATTGCTGATCTGGGCCAGGGTGAGAAGCGTGCCGAGCCGTTCGTTCGGCCCTCGTGAGCTGACGGTCATGGTGGCTGCGGCACCCCCTGGCGATGTCCGGCGGGTCTCGGGTCTGGTCGGGTCGTCCGGGCCGGTCGGCCGGCGTGCCCGGGCAGGTGGCTGGATCGTGATCGTTACGGCGGTCGGCCGTGGGTGGCGGACGGGGTGGCGGGCCCGGTGCCGAGCCCCGGCGCGAGCCACTGCTGCACCTAGCGTAGTCGTCCGGGTTCCGAGGGTTAAGAGTCCGGATTCCGGATGGCGGGATCGCGTGCCGCTCAATGGGTCCCGGACGGGGTGGCGCACGGGTGGGGCCGGGCCACCGGGAGCGTGAAGGATCGGTGTGCTCCGGTCCGGTGCCGATGTGCGCCCGGCTGTGCTCCCTGGCCCGATGGGCAGGTCGGCGATTCGCTGGAGGCTGTGGGTCGGCCCGTCGTCGAGGACCCGGCGGGCCGGGGGACACCACTGCCTACATCCCCGCGGGCGGTGGTGGGGTCCGGGAGGGCATGCGGATGCCCTCCCGGACTGTGTGATGCCTTTCGGCCATTTGGCGATGTCCATGCCAGCCGAACCGCATCCCGCCGGGGCGGCCCGGGCCACGGAGGGGAAGGCCCGGCCCGCCCCGCTGCCCGCAGCAGCCGAGAACACCGGCGGGAGCCCTGGGGCGACGCCGCCGTTCCCCCGGCCCCTGCGGATGACCCCGTGTGCCTCCCAACTGGGGTGCGTCGGTGGCACGATGGGCTCCGTGCGGCGGGTGTCGCGGCGGAGCGGAGGCACGATGCGGTGGCTCACGGGCTGGTGCGCCAGCACACCTGCGCCGGGGCTGGGCACCGTCCATCCGCTGGCCGCCGTCGTGCTCTGGCCGGGCCCCAACCCGCTCTGGGCGGTGGGGGACTGGCGCCCGGACGAGATCAGGCTGGTGACGCTGCGCCCCGGAGCGCCCGCCGCGGTGACCACCGGACCACCGGGCCCCGACCTCCCCGACCAGGCGTCGGACCAGCCGGGCACCGTACGGCTGGCCGTGCTCGGCCGCTGCGGCGCGTCGGACCCGGAGCTGGCGGCCGGCCTGGCCACCGCCAGGGGCGGGGCGGTGCGCCACCTGACCACCTGGCCCGGCAGCTACACCGTGGTGCTGCGGACCGGCCCCCGGAGCACCGTGCTGCTCACCGACCTGGCCGGGGTGCTCCCGGTCTTCCACACCCCCTGGGCCGGCGGCACGGCGTACGCGACGGCGGCGCTCCCGCTCGCGGACCTGGTGGGCGCCCCGCTCGACACCGGCCACCTGGCGGCCCGGCTGGCCTGCCCGGAGTCGCCCGAGGCGCTCGGGACCGGATCGCCGTACCTGGGGGTGCAGCGGGTGCCGCCCGGGCACCTGCTCGGGCTGCGGAACGGCCGCGCCCACGTCTCGGAGTACGAGCCGGAGCGCACCGGCGCACCCGCCCCGCGCGAAGAGGCGCCGGCCGTACGGGAACTGACCCGCGCGCTGCTGGAGTCGGTCCGCTGCCGGGTCCGCGCCTCCACCGGTGACTCCGACCGGCCCAGGCTCGGCGTCGACCTGTCGTACGGGACCGCCTCCGCCACCGTGGCGCTGCTCGCCGCCGCCGTCCCGATCGCCCCGGCCGCGCCCGAGCCCGGCCCGGCGCAGGACGACACCGCGTCAGCTCCCAGGACCGGTGCGGTGAAGGGCTCCTGGGCCCGCCCCGGCCGCACCGGACCCAGCGGGCCGGAGACGCTCACCGCCGTGACCGTCCGGGAGGCCGCCGAGGGCCCGGCCGCCACGGTGGCCGAGCTGCCCCGGCTGCGGCACCTGGTGCTGCCGTCGACCCTCCCGTACGCCGAACTGGCCGACCCGGGCGCGGAGCTGCCGGCCGGTCCGCTCACCGACGAGCCGGGGACGGCGCTGGTCGCGGCGGCCCGGATCGGCGGCCGGCTGAGTGCGGGCGGGGCCGACCACCTCACCGGCTACGGTGCCCGCCAGGTGCTGGACGGCCACCCGGCCCGGCTGGCGGACCTGGTCCGGGCCGGGCGGACCCGGCGGCTGACCGCGCCGGTGGTCGCGCTGGCCGGGGCCGAACGGGCGGCGGACGGTGGCGCGTTCGACCTGCTGCGCACGCCCCTCACGGTCTGGCGCGCCGCCCACCGGCTGGCCCGCGCCCGGTACGCGGAGGCACTGGACGACGCGGCCGTCCGCCTGACCGTCCGTCACAGCATCGCGGCCCGGAGCCTGGGCGAGGCCTCGGCCGCCGAGCTGGCCTGGTGCATGCCGGGCCCGGCCGCCCGCTGGCTCTCCGACGACGCGCTCTCCGCCGTCGCGCTCCGGCTCCGGCTGGCCGCCCGGGGCCCCGAGCCGGTCGAACCGCCCGGCGCCCGCCGGGCCAGGTACGCGCTGCACCGGCACGCGGCCGAGTACCGCACCCTGCTGCACGCCGCCGAGCAGCGCGGCCAGCGCCTGCACGCGCCGTTCCTGGACAACCAGGTGGTCCGGGCGGCCCGGATGCTCCCGGCCGAGACCCGGCTCCAGCCCGGCGCCCGGCACGCGCTGCTGCGCGCGGTGCTGACCGGGGCGTCCAGGGCCGATCTGCCACCGGACTGGGGCCGGGCGGTCCGCCCCGACCGCCAGGGGCCGGACCGGGACGGGCTGCGGCTGGCCGCCGACGGCCTGGCCGAGCTGTTCCGCGCACCGCTGCTGGCCGAGGCCGGGCTGATCGACCTGCCCGCCGTCCGCGCCGCCCTGGCCGAGGCCGCCGACCCGGCCGGTGATCCGCCGCCGGGCACCCTGGCCGGGCTGGCCGAGCTGGTCTCCACCGAGCTCTGGCTCCGCCGCATCCTGGCCCGTCGGCACGGCTCCTGCTGGACCGGCCTGCCCGCCCCCGTCCGCCCCGCCCTGGCCCGGCCGGCCTGAACCGCCCTCGTCCGCCCGGCCCGCCCCGCCCTTCCGGTCCCGCCGAACCGCCGAGCGCGTCATCGCCGGGCGGCAGCGGGCTGACGGGTCATCATGGGGTGGTGTCCAGCTCAGAGAAGGTCACCGCGCCCGAGGCGCTCCCGGTCCTCGGCGAGTTGCCGGCCGCCGATCCGCCGGGGGTGCTGGCCGCCTGCGACGGTTCGGACGGATCGCTCTGGGCGCTCGACCGGGCGATGGCCGAGGCCGAGCTGTTCGGGCTGCCGCTGTACGTGCTGGCGGTGGTGAACCCCTCCCCGACCGGCTACCCGCCGGGGATGATCGAGCTGGTGCAGGAGAGCATCGAGCGGCTCTCCGCCAGCATGGCGGACGGGCTGCGGCGGGCGGTGGCCACCGTCCAGCAGGCCAGGGGGCGCGACTACCAGGGCGAGCTGGCGCTGCACGTGGTGCTCGGGAACGTGATCGAGGTGCTGCTGCGCTGCACCCGGGGCCAGCACACCCTGGTGATCGGCACCCGGGGCAACGGCGGCTTCAGCCGCCTGCTGCTCGGTTCGGTGAGCACGGCGGCGGTGCACCACGCGGCCTGCCCGGTCCTGGTGGTCCCGGCGCCGCCCGCGCACTGACCTGGGTGTTCCTGACCTGGGTGTTCGCGGTCACAGCGGTGGCGGGTGGGGAATCAGCGCCGGTGGTCGAGGGTTCACCGTTCTGTCCCCCCGCACCACCAACAGCAGGAGAGCCACCGCCATGAAGGTCGAGATCTGGTCGGACGTCGCGTGCCCCTGGTGCTTCGTCGGGAAGCGCCGCTTCGAGCAGGCCCTCGACCGGTTCGCGGGCAAGGACGGCGTCGAGGTGGTCTACCGCCCGTACCAGCTGGTGCCGGACGCCCCCGAGACCGCGACCCCGCACCGGGCCTGGCTGGCCGAGCGGTACGGGCCGCAGTCGGTGGCGATGGACGCCCGGGTGACCGAGCTGGGGCGGACCGAGGGCATCGACTTCGACTTCGACACCGCGCTGCACGCCAACACCTTCCTCGGCCACCGGCTGCTGCACCTCGCCGAGAGCGAGTACGGCGCGGCGGTCCAGGGTGTGCTGAAGGAGGCCCTGCTGACCGCGCACTTCAGCCGGGGTGCGGACGTCGGCGACCGGGCGGAGCTGACCGAGATCGCCGTGGCCGCCGGTCTGGACCGGGACCGGGTGACCGCCTACCTGGCCGGCGACGAGGGCGCGGACGCCGTCCGGGCCCAGCTCGCCGAGGGCCGGGAGATCGGCATCTCCGCCGTGCCGACCTTCGTCTTCGAGGGCAAGTGGGCGGTCCAGGGCGGCCAGGAGGCCGACACCTTCCTCCAGGTGCTGGAGCAGGTCGCGGCGGAGACCGCCGCCGACGGCGCGGTCGAGGCCCCGCACGGGGACAGCTGCGCGGACGGCGCCTGCGCGGTCTGACGCACCATCAGTGCCCCGGGTCGGTGACGGCCCGGGGCACGGTCGTGCTCAGCTGCAGCTGAGCCTGGCGTCGGCCCAGTCGGCCAGGTCGATCAGGCCCCAGCCGCCCGAGTTCGGGGTGACGACCAGGCGGATCGAGCGCTGACCGGTCAGGTCCGCCTGGACCGGGACGGCCCGGTCGCCGGGGCCGATCCGGCCCGAGCTCCAGAGCACGCTGCCGTCCCCGCCCTCGACGCTGAACCGGACGGTGCCGTTCCGGAGTCCGAAGTCGTCCAGCCCGGCCTTGGCCTTGAAGACGTTGCAGGTCCGGTTCAGGTCGATGGTCACCGTCGACGGGTTCTGGACGCTCAGGCCGCGCTGGTACCTGGTGCCGCCGATCCACAGGCCCGAGCGCTGCCAGACCCCGCCGCCGCGCCGGATGGTCGGTCCGGTCGGCGGGTCGCGGTGCGGGTTGTTCTGGGCGAACGGCAGCACGTCGGCCCAGAAGTCGCTCGGCAGCCCCGGGGGTACCGGCGGCGAGGGCAGCGGCGGGGTCGGGGTCGGCACCGGCGGCGGGGTGGGCGGTACCGGCACCGGCGGCTTCTCCACCACCGGCGGTTCCGGTGTGGGGGAGGGCGGCGCCGGGGGCGCGGGGGTCGGGGTGGGCGTCGGCGTGGGTGTCGGCCGGGCCGGGGGAGCAGGCGTGGGGGTCGGGGTGGGCGTCGGCGTGGGTTCCGGCGACGGTTCGGGTTCCGGGGTGGGGGACGGCGTCGGCGTCGGTGGGGCCGGGGCGGGCTTGGGCACCGCGGCGGCGGAGATCGCCGGTGCCGCGGCCGGCTGCTTCGGCTCGGGCGCACCGGTCAGCGCGTACGCGGCCACCGCCGCGGTGACCACCGCGATCCCGGCCGCGATCCCGGCCTTGGCCGCGGTGCCGAGACCCTCGCCGGCCATCGTCGCCGCACCGCCGGAGGAGGACCCGGACGAGGCCGCACCGGCACCGGCCCCGGCCAGCGCGCCCGCCCCGACCGCGCCCACTCCGACCGCCGCCGCGGCCGCGGTGAAGTACCCGGCCCCGACCCAGAGCAGCACCCCGCCGGGCAGGATCGCCCGCAGACCGGTGTTGATCTCGGTCAGCTCCAGGTAGGCGGCCGTACAGCGGTCGCACTCCTGCACGTGCCGCCCGACCTCCGCCGAGGCGCGCTTGCGCAGCGAGCCGCGGGCGTACGCGCCGAGCCGGTTGGCGTACGCCTCGCAGTCCCGGGCCTGACTGCCCGACACATGGGCCTGCAGGAAGGCGGCGGCCAGCCGGTCCCTGGCCCGGTGGGCCTGCACCGCCGTCGCGTTGGCGGTCTTGCCGAGCAGCACCGCCACGGTCTTCGGCGACTCCCGCTCGACCTCGGTGTGCCAGAGCACCACCCGGTCGTCCTCGGGGAGTTCGGCGTACGCCTGCATGACCATGCGCTGGTCGGCCAGTGCCATCGCCCAGGCGTCCGCCCCCGGGTCGGCCAGGTCCAGGTCGATGGTGGCGGCCGAGGTCTGCGCGAACGTGCTGAAGTCGTCCACCAGTTGCTCGCGGCGCTCGCTCCGGGCCCAGGCGGCGGCCACGTTCCGCACCGCCGTCAGCAGGTACGCCCGGACCGCGAACTCCGGCCCCTTGCCCGCCCGCAGCGCCTGCAGGGTGCGGGCGAAGACCTCGCCCGCCAGGTCCTCGGCGGTGAAGCTGTCCCGGCAGCAGGTTCGGGCGTAGCGGCGGACCGAATCGGCGTGCCGCCGGTAGATCTCCTCGTACGCGGCGTCGTCGCCGGCCCGCACCTTCGCCGTCAACTCGGCGTCGGAAGGCGGCCGTTCACCGTCCACCGGGTCGGCCGGAGCCGGCACCACCGGCCGTGCGGGCGGCTCGCCCTCGACGCCGACGAACGCCTCCGGGGTCACCCCGCCCCGCCCCGCCGCAGCCTGGCCCGGTACCCGGCCGGTCAGCGACTCACGGCTCGGCGCGGCTGCCTGGTCCGGCACCTGGCCCGGGGCGCCGAGGCCGTGCTCGTTCTGCTCCTCCGCGCTCAACGCGCCCCCCGGGACACCTGGATGCGCCGAACCGGGCCGACCGCCCCGGCAGGGGGCGCGGCCATGATCGGGCGAACGGCGCGCAACGGGACAATGGCTCCAACCACGGCCAAAGAATGGCATAGTGCAGCGCCCCCGGGAAGCCGGACCGGCCCCGACCCACTCGTACGGGCACCTAGGACCGACGCCCGGGCACCGGCCGACCGGGGCCCGGGGCACCGCTGACGTGCGACTCCGCCGCGCGGGCGGCGCCGAAAGCGGCAGAGCCCCGGGCCCCGGTCTCCCGGGGCCGTGGAGCGAGCGGTCAGCGCGCCCGGAGGCCGTGCAGCAGGATCTGCAACAACCGCTCGCCCGGGGTGTCCTGAGGTTGACTCTCCTCGCCGTCGGCCCGGACCGGCCGCGCGTGCACCGGCACCGCCGCCGTCAGCACCAGCACCACGTCCGACACCGTGACCCCCGGCCGCAGCTCGCCCGCCGCCGCCGCCCGGGCCACCAACGCGGCCAGCAGGTGCAGTAACTGACGCGGATCGGCATCCGCCGCCGGCTCGGAACCCCGCTGCACCGGCACCTGCGGCAGCGGCACGTCCGCCGCGTCCCGGAAGGTGGCCAGCTCGTCCGCGTACCGGAACGCCGACGGCGGCAGCAGCCGCCCGGCGCCCGAACCCACGGCCCGGGACAGGTAGCCGGCCAGCGACTCCCAGGGCCCGGCGCCGCCGTACAGCGACTCCTTCGCCTGGGCGGTCAGCCAGGCGACCTCCTCGGCGGCGATCCGCTGGACCAGCACCTCCTTGCTCGGGAAGCGCCGGTACACCGTGCCGACACCGACGCCGGCCCGCCGGGCGACCTCCTCCATCGGCGCGCCGTAGCCGAGTTCGCCGAACACCTGCCGGGCGGCCCGCAGCACGCTCTCCAGGTTGCGCCGGGCGTCCACCCGCAGTCTCGCCGTGCCCGCCGGCTCGTCGGGCTGACCGACGGCGCCCGCCGCAGCGCCCGCGCCGGAGGCTCCGTACAGCTCGCGCTGGCCCGGGCCGCGCTGTTCGGGCACCACGCCGTGACCGACCGGGCCCTCGCTCGCCGATGGCGACACGGGCAGCCCCAGCAGTTGATCCTGATCCGTCATTCCAACCTCCCCCACAGGGTGCCCGGCACCGGGCGCCACAGTCCGGCCGCGCCGCACCCCCCAGGTGCGTCGCTGCGCCCGATCACACGAGGACAGCCCCCGGTCGGGCGGCCGCTGTGGACCACCCTTCCCCGGTTGGCCCTGCCGCAGTCAGATACCGCCATGAGCCGGACAACAGTCCGGCCCGACGCACAATCCGACCATAGTTCAAGGAAGTTCGCGGCAGAAGTGGACCGAAACCCCGCTCTCGCGGCAAATCCGGCACTCCGACGGGTACCGACGGCCGGTTCCTGCCACCCGATCCGGTACGGCCTGTGGACAAGAAGCCACCCGACAGGGCGTCATGGAGGCGTGAACCAGCTCACGCCGGAAGGAGGCGCCCCCATCAGGATCCTGATCGTCGGCGGCGGCTGTGCCGGAACCGCCGCCGCCCTCCGCCTCCAGCAGCTGCTCAAGGCCCAACTCCGGGACGGCCAGGTCGAGATCACCCTGGTCGAACCGCAGCCGTACCTGACCTACCAGCCGCTGCTGGCCGAGGTCGCGGCGGGCTCGATCGACCCCAGGCACGTGGTGGTCCCGCTCCGCCGGGTGCTGCCGCAGTGCCGGGTGCTGACCGCCAGGGTCACCGGGATCGAGCACGCCGCCCGGCGGGTCCGGGTGGACGCCGCGAGCCGGGGCGACCGTCCCGAACCGGCCGAACTCCCGTACGACGTGCTGGTGGTGGCCCCCGGTTCGGTCTCCAGGACCCTCCCGCTGCCCGGCCTGGCCGAGCACGGCCTCGGCTTCGCCACCGTCGGCGAGGCGGTCAGCCTGCGCAACCACGTGCTGGAACAGCTCGACCTGGCCTCCACCACCCGGGACCCGGCGCTCCGCCAGGCCGCGCTGACCTTCGTCTTCGTCGGCGCGGGGTACGCGGGCGTCGGCGCGCTCGCCGAGCTGGAGGACATGGCCAGGTACGCGACGAAGAGCTACCACAACGTGGACGCCGACGACCTGCGCTGGGTCCTGGTCGAGGCCACCGGCCGGATCCTGCCCGAGGAGTCGCCCGAGCTGGCCGCCCACACCCTGGCCGAGCTGCGCGACCGCAGCATCGACGTCCGCCTCTCCACCACCCTGGAGTCGGCCACCGACCGGCTGATGAGCCTCTCCGACGGCAGCCGCTTCGCCGCCCGCACGCTGGTCTGGACGGCGGGCGTCCGGCCCGCACCGCTGCTGCGCGACACCGACCTGCCGCTCGACGGCTCGGGCCGGGTCCGCTGTCTCTCCACCCTGCAGGCGATCGGCCCGGACGGCGCCGCGCTGCCCGGGGTCTGGGCCGCCGGGGACTGCGCGGCGGTCCCCGACCCGGAGGCCGGCGCCGAGGCGTACTGCGCACCGAACGCCCAGCACGCCCTGGCCCAGGCCACCCTGCTGGCCGAGAACCTGGCCGCCGTCCTGGCCGACCTGCCGCCGGCCCCGTACCGGCCGGACCGGCTGAGCTGTTCCACCTCGCTCGGCATCGGCCGCGGCGTCGCGCAGACCCGGCGCGGCCAGCTCACCGGCCGCCGGGCCTGGTGGCTGCACCGGGCCCGCCACCTACGGCGGCTGCCCAGTACCGACCGGCGGATCCGGGTGCTGACCGGCTGGCTGCTGGGCGGCCTGTTCAGCCGGGAAGTGGTCTCGCTCGGGACGCTGGAGCACCCGCGTTCGGAGTTCGAAGCCGGGTTCCGTCAGTGAATCCGGCCGGTGGGGCCCGGCCGGGACGCACACCAATCGTCGTACGACTTTCGGAATCGAGCCCGGGCCTGACAGGATCAGCCCGTCCGGACCATCACACCGAGTGTCACACCGAGCACAAAATGTGATGATCCGTCAGTTGGTTGCTCGTCTGATCGCTCGTCGTTCCGAAGCTCGCTGCCCAAAGAAACGGCCGTCGTTTGAACCTCATGCGCTGGAGCGCGCGGCTCACCGGAGCCCCGTGGCGCGCCGCCCCGCCCACCGCGTCCGGCGAACCGTTCACCGTCCCCGGCCCGCGTGAGCCCGGCCTGCCCGGAGCCCTGCTCGACCTGCGTGAGATCCACGAGCTGTACGACCTGCGCAACGTCCTCGGCCGCCTCCCCGCCCCGGTGGCCGTCACCTACGGCCCGCAGCACCAGCTCGGCTACGCCAACCGCGCCTACCGCGAACTCTTCGGCGAACGCACCAACGGGCTGCCCGCCTCCGAGGCACTCCCCGAGCTGGCCTCGATGGGGGTGCTCCCGCTGATGGACCAGGCCCTGCGCAGCGGCCGGTCCCGGAGCGTCAAGTCCCGCTGCATCCTCGGCATCGGCGGCAACCGCTACTACAACATCTCCTGCGTCCCGCTCGGCAGCGAGCCCGACCCGCTCACCGGCAAGGAGCCCGGCCTCCCGGTCGGCGTGCTGATCTTCGCCGCCGAGGTCACCGACCAGGTCCAGGCCGCCACCCGGCTCCGCGAGTCCGAGAGCCGCCAGCGCGCTGCCGCCGTGACCCTGCAGCGCAGCCTGCTCCCGCAGAAGCTCGAACAGCCGGACGGCCTGACCGTCGCCGCCACCTACCAGCCCGGTGGAGCCGAGGCCGCGGTCGGCGGCGACTGGTACGACGTGATCGGCCTCGGCGGCGGCCGGACCGCGCTGGTGATCGGCGACGTGATGGGCCGGGGCCTGCGCGCCGCCGCCGTCATGGGCCAGCTCCGTACGGCCGTCCGGGCCTACGCCCGCCTCGACCTCCCGCCGCACGAGGTGATGACCCTGCTGGACGGCCTGGCCATGGAGATCGACGCCAACCAGATCGCCACCTGCACCTACGCGGTCTGGGACCCGGAGCCCAGCACCCTGGTCTACGCCTCGGCCGGCCACCTCCCGCTGCTGCTCCGCGGCCCCGACGGCACCGTCCTGCGCGGTGAGGAACAGAACGGCCCCCCGCTCGGCACCGGCGGCGGCACCCACCTCTCCCACACCCTGCGCCTGCTCCCCGGCACCACCGGCGTCCTCTATACGGACGGCCTGGTCGAGCGCCGGGACGAGGACATCGACCAGGGCATCGACCAGCTCGCCCGCACCCTGGCCGGTGCGGTGGGCACCCCGGACGTGGTCTGCTCGCGCCTGCTCAGGGCCATGGGGGTCACCTCCGAGCACGACGACGACGTCGCGGTCCTCAGCTTCCACCTGCCGGCCATCTCCGGTGGTGTTGACGTGGGCGACCCGGAGGTCTAGAGTTCTTCGAGCTGCCTGACTGGGAGAAACGGACGCGCGCTCTTCACGGACGTTCCCGAGGTAGCCGGTCTCCAGAAACACCACTTCTTCACTTCTCGTGCTGGTTCGTGCTTTGTCGCGCCCCAGTGCGAATTGGCGTGTGCGTATTTCGGGGATTGCGGTCGGATTCGCTTTGTGGAGCGGGGATCGGCTAGAGTTTGAAACGTCGGACAGGCCGTCAGGTCGGTTACGGCACAAGCTTCTTGAGGATCCGGAAGCGCGGAACGGCCGGTCAGGGAAACCTGATAGAGTCGGAAGCGCCGAAAGGCCGAAGGAAAGAGCGGGTCGGAAACGCCGAACGGCGGACATGATAAGCTCGGAACACGAAAGAACGAAGCGCCCGGAGGGTCCGCCTGATAAGCGGCTCGAAGGAAGTGTCCGTTCCTTGAGAACTCAACAGCGT
>NZ_JBEOXV010000022.1:0-78051 GCF_040296785.1 Kitasatospora sp. NPDC002040
GGCACGCTCCAGCCGATCCACGAACTGGTGGCGGTCGCCCGGGAGTTCGGCATCGGGTGCTCGCCCGCCGCGAGGACGGCGCTGATGTAGGGGCCGAGGCTGCGCTGCCACTGCTCCTCGCTCAGGCCGGTGCGTTGCTCGGCGCGCCGGGCGGCCTGCTGGGTGGCCACCGAGCCCAGCACGTACGCATGCACGGCTCCGAGCGCCCGTGAGGCCGGCGTGATGTCGGGCGTGAGCGCGACGGCGGCGAGCAGGGCGGATTCGGCCCGCCGCAAGGTGTTGGGGCCGAGCGAGGGCCTGCCCGCCAGTTCGGCCGCCAGCCATGGGTGGCGCAGCAGGGTCGCGCGCTGGGCGTGCGCGACCGCGGCCAGGTCGGTGCGCCAGTCCCGGGTGGGCTCGGGGAGCGGGTCCTCGCCCTGGGCCGCGTCGACCATCAGGTCCACCAACTCGTCGCGGTTGGTGATGTAGCGGTAGAGGGTGGCCGTCCCGGAGCCGAGATCGCTCGCGATCCGGCGCATCGAGACCGCGGCCAGGCCCTCCGCGTCGGCGACAGCCAGCGCGGCGGCCACGTACTGGTCCACTCCCGGGGCGCGCCGGGCCGGCTCGGGGCGGGGTCTGGTCCACACCGACCAGGGAGTGGGTTCGGTCATCGGGTGCTTCCCTTCCTCGTTGACCGGCATTCTAGCTTCTGGATACGGTGTAGCCATGACGGAAACAGCGTATCCAGAAGTGGCGGTCCTCGTGGTCGGAGGCGGCAGCGTCGGGCTGCTCACCGCCGCGCTGCTGGCCCACCACGGCGTCCCCGCAGTGCTCGTCGAACGCCGGTCCGGGCCGTCGGTCCACCCGCGCGCCACCGGCGTCGGGTCGCGCACCGTCGAGATCCTGCGTGAACTCGGGCTCGACGCCGCCGTGGACGCCGCCGCAGTCGACCTCCGGGGCGCCGCAGGCAAGGCCGTGGCGCGGACCGTCGTCGACATGGGTGCGGGTGACGTCGTGACCGTGGCCATGGCGACCCCGTCCGCCGCTGAACCGGACCCGACGCCGTTCAGGCTGCGCGGCGTCTGCGCGCAGGACCGCCTCGACGCCGTGGTGGCGGCCGACCTGGCGCGCCGCGGAGCGGATGTGCGCTGGTCGACCCGCCTGGTCGGCATCGCGCAGGACGCCGACGGGGTCGAGGTCGACCTGGAGGGGCCCGACGGCCGCTACTCGTTGCGCTGCGCGCGCGTGGTGGCCGCGGACGGCACGCACAGCCCCGTGCGGACCGCGCTCGGCGTGGGCACCTCCGGGGCGGGCGACTTGGGCAAGTCGAAGATCAACATCCTGTTCCGTGCCGATCTCCGACCCCATCTGCGGGGGATGTCCTTCGGCACCTGCACCATCACCACGCCGGAGGCGCCCGGCCTGCTGGTGACCGTGGACGGCGAGACGAACTGGGTCTTCCACATCGCCTGCGACGTGGACGGAGGTGAGCAGCCCGATGACTTCACGCCCGAGCGCTGCGCGGCGGTGGTCCGGGCGGCGGTCGGCGATCCCGACCTCGACGTCGAGGTGCGCAGCGTGCTCCCGTGGCGGCCCCGGAGCGCCCTGGCCGACCGCTTCGCCGTCGGCCGCGTGTTCCTGGTCGGCGACGCCGCGCACACCGTGGCACCCTTGGGCGCGTTCGGCCTCAACACCGGCGTCGCCGACGCCCACAACCTGGCGTGGAAACTGGCGGCCGTCCACCACGGCGAGGCAGGCGCCGGCCTGCTCGACACCTACGCACAGGAGCGCGAGCCGGTCGCCGCGGTGACGCTGGACCAGGCAGTGCGTCGGTTCGCCGATCCGGCGCTGCACTGGGGGCGTGGACCCGAGGCGGACGCCGCCAGGGCGGCGGCGGGGGTGTGGGCGGCGCCGGTCGTGCACCTCGGCCAGCGGTACGACTCGGCCGCCGTCGTCGATCCGGGGCCGGAACTCCCGTCCACGGTGGACCTGGTGGTGGTGCTGGACGGGTCGCCGGGTTCACGGGTGCCCCACGCCTGGGTCGACGGTGTCTCCACGCTCGACCTGGTCGCGTCCCGGTGGACCCTGCTGGCGGGCGCCGCGGGCGATCGGTGGCTGGCCGCCGCGGCGCACGTCGGCCTACCGGCACACCGGGTCCGTGCACCTTGGCTGTCCGACGACGGCGCCCTGCTCGTGCGACCGGACGCGATCGTCGCGATGCGGGTCCCGGCGCCGGTCCCGGACCCGGCGCGGTACCTCGCCGACGTCCTGGCCCGGGTGCTGGCCAGGCCGGTCGCGGTCCCGAGCGTCTGACCGGACGCCGGAGCGGCGGGGGCGGGCTGAACGGTCGATCGGTCGATGGACGAGCAAGAGCCGGTTCAGTCTCTGAGTCGGTGCGCGAGGTGGAGCAGGTCTTGCAGGTGCAGCACTCTTCCGTCGAATCCTGGGAGGGGGACATGGAGCGGCTGGGTCCAGTGGGCGGGGATTGCGTCCAGCCCGTAGTACGCCCCCGCGAGGCCTCCGGTCACTGCGGCGACGGTGTCCGTGTCGCCGCCGAGGTCGATCGCTGCGCGTATCGCGTCTTCGAAGCCGGTGGTGGTGCGCAGGGCCCAGACGGCGGAGCCGAGGCAGGGCCAGACGGCACCGTTGAACTCGGTGGCCTGGTCGGGGTGCCAGTCGGGTGCGAGGACTGTGGCGTAGCGGTCGCGGTGGTCGGGGTGGACAAGGGCCAGTACGTCCGGGAGCGCGGTGAGGGGGTCGGTGTCCTCCAGGGTGAGGCGGATGAGTTCGTGGAAGATCGCGGTACCTTCCCAGGCCGCGCGGTCCCCGTGGGTGAGGGCGGCGATGCGGCGGGCCGCGTCCATGGTGGCTTCCTGGCCGGCGGCCGCGAAGTGGACCGCCGAGGTCGATGCCCGCATCAGGGAGCCGTTTCCGGCTGCGCGCCGGTTGACCTGGAAATGGATCGCGGCGGCGAGGTCCCAGGGCATGCCGTTGGTCAGGACGTCTTCGGTCTGCAGGCCGATGTCCTTGGGCTCCGAAGCTGCCCACCGCTGGAAGCGGGCGAAGATGTCCGGCAGGTCCAGTCCGCCCCGCTCCAGCAGGGACTCCGCGACCAGGACGGCCATCTGCGTGTCGTCAGTGGCCTCGCCGGGGTCCCAGCCACCGCCTCCGCTCATCTCGCCACCGGCACCAGGCGCGGGAAACCTTGCGGAGAACGCTCCCGGGGGGCCGAACTCGAACGGGCCGCCCAGGGCGTCACCCACCGCTGAACCGACGACCGCGCCGGCGGCCCGCTGTATCCGCTTCATTCGCGCAGGTTATCCGTGCCGTCCCGTCAGCCGCGCGGCGCTGTTCCGTGTGTCAGCGGGCAGGCCCGGTTCTCGCAGCGGAACCGACGCACCGTCAACTCGATCACCACCCGCACGCCGCCGCAGCGGCCCTCGCACGAGCACGGAACCGCACCTCGCCAGTGGAGGGGGCCGCGCCGGTGGGGGAGGAGGTGGCTGGCATGCTGCTGGTGTGGACAAGCCTGAGATCTGGATCGACTTCGCGCCCGAGCTGCACCTCTTCGTCGGCGCGCGGCGGCGGGAGGGCCGGACGGCCGTGCTGACCGACGGCAGTTCGACGCTCGGGCACGTGGTGGAGTCGCTCGGGGTGCCGCTCACCGAGGTCGGGAGTCTGCTGACTGATGACAGGGTGCTGACAGCTGGTCATGTGCCGGTTGACGGGGAGCAGATCTCGGTCGGGGCGGTAGTCCGGCCGCAGCAACTCGCCGGCCCGGCCCGGTTCCTGCTCGATGTGCACCTCGGGACGCTGGCGCGTCGGCTGCGGCTGCTCGGGATCGACGCCGCGTACGAGAGCGTGGACATCGGCGACCCGGCGCTGGCGAAGCGCTCGGCCGCCGAGCAGCGGGTGCTGCTCTCCCGCGACCGGGGCCTGCTGCACCGGCGGGAGCTGTGGGCGGGGGCGTACGTGTACAGCCACCGCCCGGCCGACCAACTCCGGGACGTGCTCTCGCGGTTCGCACCCCCGCTGGCGCCGTGGACCAGGTGCACGGCCTGCAACGGGGTGCTGCACGAGGCGGACAAGACCGAGATCCTGGCGCAGATCGAGGACGGGACCGAGCGGGCGTACGACGTCTTCGCGAAGTGCGGGGACTGCGGGCAGGTGTACTGGCGCGGCGCGCACCACTCCCAACTGAGCGAGATCGTGGCGGCGGCGGTGGCCGAGTTCGGCGGGGCGTGAATTACCCAATGGGACCGCACTGCGAGGGCCCGCCCCAGCGCGGTGCGGGGCGGGCCGACGGGGTCAGACGGCGGCGGTGACCACGATCTCGACCAGCACCTCGGGACGGTAGAGCGAGGCCTGGACGGTCGCGCGGGCCGGCGCGGCACCGGCGGGGACCCAGCTGTCCCAGGCCAGGTTCATCTCGGCGAAGTCCTTGATCTCGGCGAGGAAGATCTCCGCCCGCAGCACCTTGGTCTTGTCGCTGCCGGCCTCGCCGAGCAGGCGGTCGATGCTCGCCAGGATCTGCCGGGTCTGCCCCTCGACGCCCTCGGTGAGGTCGCCGGCCACCTGGCCGGCCAGGTAGACGGTGCCGTTGTGGACCACGGCTTCGCTCATCCGCGCACCGGTGTCGATTCTCTGGATCATGGGTGGGCCTCCTGTAGATCGTTTGGCGGCGCCGATGGTACCTGCGCCGACCGTCCGCCGTCCGAGCTGTCCACGGGCTGTCCAACGGGCCGTCGGAGCGGGCGGAGCGGGCGGTACAGGTCGGCGCAGGTCGGGGGTCAGCCGCGGACGTGCAGGCCGAAACCGGTGCGGCCGGCGGGCTCCAGACCGTCCTTCAGCTGGAGCGAGGGGATCTCGTAGTCGCCGAAGTTCTGCCGCCGGAAGGCGATCGGTTCGGTCGAGTCCAGGGTGAGCAGGCGCTCCTGCCAGGCCTTGGCGACGTCCGGGTAGGCCTCCTCGGTGAGCCGGTCGGTGCTGTACAGCACGAACGGCGGCAGCACGTCGAGGCCCGGGTAGTAGAGGATGCCGTGCTGGATCGGGAACAGCAGGTCGTCGATCGGGCCGTTGATCCCGCGGGCGGAGTACTGCGCCTCCGGGCCGCCGACGGTCACCGACAGCAAGGCCCGCCGACCCGCCAGGGTGCCCTCGCCGAAGCGCTCGCCGTACTTGGTGTCGCTGTGCTCGCCGACGCCGTAGGCGAAGCCGAAGCTGAACACCCGGTCCACCCAGCCCTTGAGGATCGCGGGCATGCTGTACCACCACAGCGGGAACTGGAGGATGACCGTGTCGGCCCAGAGCAGCTTCTCCTGCTCGGCGCGGACCTCCGGGGCGAGCGTCCCGGCGTCGAGGGCCCGGCCCGAGTCCCGGGCGATCCGCAGCGGGCTCGACGCCGCAGCGCCGTAGTCCGAGGCATCCACGGTCGCCTTCCAGCCCATCGCGTACAGGTCGCTCACCCGTACCTCGTGCCCGGCGGCCTCCAGGGTGGTGACCGCGAGGTCCTTGAGCGAGCTGTTGAGGGACTGCGGCTCCGGGTGGGCGTGGACGATCAGCGTCTTCACGGGAACTCTCCTTCGGTTCGGATGCTCCGATTCTGGGAGCCGCGGCGGCAGTTGTTCAGGGGCGCCGCTTCCGTAGGACGGGACTTCCTGGTAACGGCAGGGCCACCCTCAGAAGCGCCGCGCGGGGTCATACTCGGGGGATGGACGATCTTGCAGGCTTCCTGCGGACCCGGCGCTCCCGGGTCGACCCGGCGACGGTCGGCATCCCCACCGACACCCGCCGCCGGGTCGAAGGGCTGCGCCGCGAGGAGGTCGCGCACCTCTCGGGCGTGAGCGTCGACTACTACGTGCGGCTGGAGCAGGGCCGGGCGACCCAGCCCTCCGAGCAGGTGCTCGACGCGCTGGCCCGCGTGCTCGGCCTGGACGAGACCGAACGGTGCCATGTGGGACGGCTGGCCCGGCAGCGCCGCCACCGGGCGAAGGCGCCGAGCGGGAAGGTCAGGCCCGAACTGCTGCGCGTGCTCGGCCTGGTGACCGACGCCCCGGCGCTGATCATGAACCACCGCCTGGACGTGCTGGCCGGGAACCACCTGGCCGACCTGCTCTACGGCCGACCGGCGGCGGGCCTGAACATCGCCCGGCACCTCTTCCTGGAGGAGACCGAGCGCGGCCTCTACGCGGACCGGGAGAGCTGCACCCTGGACGTGGTCGGGCACCTGCGGCTGGCGGCGGGAAAGTACCCCGACGACGCCCGACTGGCTTCCGTCATCGGGGAGTTGGCGATGGGAAGCGAGCGCTTCCGCCGCCTCTGGGCCCGCGCGGACGTGCGCGCCCGCACCCATGGGCGGAAGCTCTACCGGCACCCGCTGGTCGGGCCGCTGGAGCTGCACCAGGAGAACTTCGCCCTGTCGGACGACTCCGGGATGGAGCTGATCGTGCTGTCCGCGGCGCCCGGCAGCCCGGCCGAGGACGGGCTGCGCCTGCTCGCGGGCCTGGGCGCGGGCGGCAGCGGCGTGCAGCCCGCGGTGAAGGCCCAGGCCCACGAGTAGGGAGCGTGCGGTCAGGCGGATTCGACGGGAAGGCCGGATTCGGTCGGCAGGCCGGCCTCGGTCCAGTCCTGGATGCCCTCGCGGTACTTGCGGACGTCGGTGTAGCCGAGGGCGGTGAGCCGGTCGGCGACCTGGCCGCTGTTGGGGCAGGCCGGGTTGGAGCAGTAGGTGACGATCGCGGCGTCGAGGTCCGGCAGCAGGGCGGCCGCCCGGGCCTCCACCTCGGCCGGGACCAGCGCCAGGGCGCCGGGCAGGTGCTGCTGGGCGTAGTACTCGCCGCCGAGTGCGTCGAGGACGGTGACGGCCTCGGCCTCGATCGCCGCTGCCAGTTCGTCGCGGGTGATGAGTGCGGTCATTGCACTGCCTCCAAGAGAATCGGACTACAGTCCTGTTATGACTCACGACAGTAACGGACTGCAGTCCGGTTCTGCAATGCCGTTGGAACTCCTGCGCACACCGCCGCCCAAGGAGCGCGCGGACGCGACCCGCAACCGGGCCGCGGTGCTGGAGGCGGCCGCCCGGCTGTTCGCCGAACGCGGGGTCGAGGCGGTGTCGATGGACCAGGTGGCGGCGGCCGCCGGGGTCGGCAAGGGCACCCTGTTCCGCCGCTTCGGCGACAAGTCCGGGCTGGCCGCCGCGCTGCTGGACGCCCGCGAGCGCGTGCTGCAGGAGGCGATCCTGCACGGGCCGCCCCCGCTCGGCCCCGGGGCCCCGGCCGACGCGCGGCTGGCCGCGTTCGTCGACGCCTACCTCGACTACCTGCTGGAGCACCTGGCCCTGGTCCGGATGTCCGAGACCGCCACCCCCGGTGCCCGGTACCGGATCGGGGCCTACCGGTTCTGGCACCGCCACGTCGCGATCCAGCTGGCCGGTACGCCCGACCCCGACCACACCGCCCACGCCCTGCTCGCCGCACTGGCGGCCGAGCACGTGGCCGCGCTGCTGCCGGAGCTCGGCGAGGAGCGGATGCGGGCCGGCCTGCTCCGCCTGGCCCGTGCGGCCGGTGGTTAGGTGCACCGGCCCGGTTCGCGCTGGACGGGGGAGCGCGGCCTGGGCATGATCAACCGATGAGCACTCCGGAGACCGTGGTCGAGCGCCAGCTCGCCGCCTACAACAGCCATGACCTCGAAGCCTTCGCGGCGACGTACGCCCCCGACGTCCTGATCAACCGCCGCGGCGGTGACCAACTGCTCGGGCGGGACGCCGTGCGGGAGGCGTACGCCGACATGTTCGCCCGGGGCCGCTGCCGGGCCGAGATCACCGGGCGGCTCACCGAGGGCGACTGGGTGGTGGACCACGAGATCGCCCATGGCATCGGGGACGAGCCGATCCGGGTGCTGGTCGCCTACCGGGTCCGCGACGGCCTGATCGACCGGGTCGACTTCCTCGGCTGACCGAAGGGGCCGAACTCCGGCCAGCGGGAGCGGAGTTGCTATCGTCTCCGGTCACGGGGCCGACGGTGCGCGTGACGAAGGTGGCGGTGGGGGATGGGATCTGGGCTCGGGGAGGCCGCCGGACCGCGGCCGGAGGTGCGGAACTCGCTCTCGGATGTCGTGGTGGTGGGGCCGAGCATCCAGGCCGGCACCGTCCACGGCGGCGTGCACCTCCACCTGGGCGCCGAGGCGGGCGCGCGGTCGGCGGCCGAGGCCGCGGCGGCGCTGCCGGGCGTGCTCGCGACCCCGGCCGGTAGCCTCCGGCGCAGGGCGCTGGAGCAGCTGCTGGCCGACCTGGAGGCGGTGCACCGCGACTACCTGGTGATGTTCGAGGCCGTCCGGGCGCAGGCACCGGCCGCGTGGGAGCAGGGCTCACCCGGCTTCGCCGGGCAAGTACGTTCGGTGGCCGGGCAGTTGCGGCACCTGCGGCTGGTCTACGAGCCGGTCCGGGTCCGGGTCAGGGCGACGGCCGAGGTGCTCGAACGGGTGCCGGTCGCGGCCGCCGAGCGGGCGTTCGCGGAGGCCGTGCTCGGGTACTTCCCGACCGGGGAGTTGGGGACCGACGAGGAGAGCGGCCCCTGGCGCACCTCGGGCACCGCCGTCCTGGACCACCTCTACCGCGCCCTGGACGGGGAGTTGGGGCAGGAGCTGGGCGCGCTGCTGGAGCGGACCCTGACCCTGCACCGGCACGGCTGGTCCGAGGTGTGCCGGGCCTACGCGGTGCTCCAACTCGGCGGCGGGGCAGCCTGATGCGCCTGCTGAGGTGCCGTGACGGCGACCGGTTCACCGACCCGTTCGCCCGGCCGTACTTCGCCGACGCCCTGCGGGCCGCGGCAGAGCTGGCCGGGGCCGGGGCCCAGGGCGCCGTGGGCCACTACGCGATCGTCCGGCAGATCGAGGGCCCGCACGCCACCGTCCTGGTGGGGCGCCGCCAGGACGGCGGGCTGCTGGTGCTCAAGGGGTACCGGCCCGGCCCGGCCGCGCTGGCGGCCCGGGAGGGGGAGGCGTTGCTGATGCTGCGCTTCGGCTTCGCCGGCATCGTGCCGCTGGAGGAGACGCTGAGTCCCACCGCCGGCGGGCCGATCACCTACCTCTGCATGCCCTACTGCCAGGGCGGGAGCCTGCGCGATCTGCTGACGGCCGGTCAGCCGGAGCCCGCCGAAGCCGCGTTCCACGGCCTCGCGCTGATCGCGGCGCTCGAACGACTGCACCTGGAGGGCCTGGTCCACGGCGACGTCAAGCCCGACAACCTGCTGTTCCACCACGGCGACGACGGCCTGGGAGCGGGGGAGGCCAGGTGGCACACCTGGCTCTCGGACCTGGAGCTGGTGTCCCCGGCGGGCGGGGCGACGAGCTGGCGGATGACGCCGGAGTACGCCGCGCCGGAGCAGCTCGCGGGCGCCCCGGCGGCACCGGCGATGGACGTCTGGGCCTGGGGCCTGACCATGCGGGACTGCTTCGACCGCACCGGCCCGCTGCCGACCGGTTGGCGGTGGCTGGCGGAGCTGGTCGACCGGGCCGTCGCGGTCGATCCGGGCGACCGACCGACCGCCGCGCAGATCGTCGCCGGGTACGAACGGCAGGTTGGGTTCGGCGACCACCGGTGGTCCCACCTGGGCGCTCCCGCCGCCACGGCTACCGTCCGCTACCCGCTCGTCTCGATGCCGCCGTTCGCGCGGCCCTGGGCCGCCCGGGAGTCCTCGGGACCGCCCGCCCACTTCGTGAGCGCCTCGTTCGGCTGGGCCGCCCGGCTGCCGGAGTGCACGCGCCTCTACGAGCTGCACAGCACGGCCGCACTGGTGCGCCTGGTGGAGCTGAGCTCCGGGGTCCTCGGCGATCCGGCGGACCCGGCGTCGGTGTGGCAGGCGTTCCGCCGACTGCCCGGCGCACCGGCGCTCCCACTGGCCGGCGAGGGTGCCATCACGGTGGAACTCAATGGCAGGCCGGTCCGTTCGGAGCCGGGCACCGACCTGCTGCCCCGGCAGGCCGCGCTGGACTTCGTCCGGCACCTGGCCACCGCGCTGGTCGAACTGGTGGAGGAGACCGGAGCGGTGGAGGACCTGGCCCGGCTCCGGCAGGTGGCCGAGGCCTGGGAGTCGATCGGCGAGTTCGGGTCGGAGGCGGACACCGCGATCCTGGCCCAGGCCTGGCTCACCCTCGACGCGTCGGACCGGGCGCTGCCCTACGTCCGGCGGGCGTACGCGGCCGACCCGTCGGCCTCGTCGGCCCTGGCCGCGATGCGGCTCCAGTACGTGGTGAACGGCGACCACGGCACCGCGGCGAGGGTGGCGCTGGTGGGCGCCCGGACCGGGGACCAGGCGGTGGCGCTGCGCTGGCTGATCATGTCGGCCGTGGACCTGCTGGAGGCGGCCGACTACGACGCGCTCGACGCGACGCTGGAGCGGCTCCGCGACCTGCGCGTCGACGTCCTCGCCCTGATCTGCCAGGTCGCGGCGGGCCGGCGCGGCCGGCTCCGGGCCGGGCCCGAATGGCCCGCGCTGCGCGAGCACTTCAGCACGATCAGCAGCACGTCCTCGATCCAGCAGCTGCGCTACCTGGTCGAGGCCGCGTTCCGGCACGGCGAGGTCGACCACGCCCGCCGGTGCGCCGCCGTCGCGCTGACCCGGCCGACCGTCCGGCTGCCGCTCCACCACCGGGACCGGGCCGCGTTCGAGGTCGTCGCCCTCGGCCTGGACCCGGCGGAGCGGAGCCTGACCGCGCGCCTGGAGCACCGGGCCGAGCTGTGGTCGGCGGCAGGCCGGCCGGCGGACCCGCTGGTCGGGCTCGACCTGGTCGCCGCCGAGCGGTGGGTGCGCGGCCCCGGCCGGGCGCACGCCTCGGCCGCGGTGCTGGCGCTGGTGGACCTGAGCCGGCCCGGGACCGGTACGACGGACCGGAGCGCCCGGTACTGCGCGCAGTGCCAGGCGCCGGGCCGGGTCGGGCGGATGTCCGTCTGCGGATCGTGCCATCGGCTGTTCTGCGCGCGCTGCGCCCGGGCCGTCCGGCCGGAGCATGCCGAGCGCTGCGGCGGCGACCTGGCGCATCCGCTGCCCGCAGGGGGCTGACCCGGGCCGGGCTCAGAGCGGCCCCTGCCAGGCGCCGCCGGTGCCCGTCCCGGTGCGGAAGTAGACCTGGGCGTCGGCACCGATGGCGAACACGTGGAGCAGGCCGGCGCCGTCGACCACCGCCGCCGGGTAGTCCAGGACCGAGTGGCCGAGGTCGGCCCAGGCCCCGAACGAGCCGTTGGGCGCGGTCTGCATGACCCGGCTGACGCCGGTGCCGCCGTTGCGCTCGAACAGCACCACCTTGCCGGCGGCCGTCACGGCGGCCGGCTCGCCGACGCCGCTGTCGCCGCCGATGTCCACCGGCGTCTGGCTCCAGGACCCGCCGACCTGGAGCTGACTGGTGGTCATCATCGAGCCGGTGCCGATCTTCCGGTAGGCGAGCTGGATCCGGCCGTCCTGGTGCAGGGCCGCCTTGGGCGGGCTGGCCGGCTGGGTGTTCGGCAGCGCTCCCGGGCCGGCGAAGCTGCCGCTGGGGCTGGTCTGCCACCAGGCGAGGACGCTGGTCCTGGTGCTGGCGAACACCTCGAGCCGGCCCTGGCCGTTGCGGACCACCGTCACCGGGTCCTGCAGGTCGCTGCCGCCCATGTCGCCCCAGGCCCCGGTCCAGGGCCCGTTCGGCGCGGTCTGCCACCTGGTGCTGACGCCGCCGCCGGCGTTCTTGAGGAAGAACTGCAGCCGGCCGTCCAGGTTGCTCGCCACCACCGGCGTCCCGACCTGGGCCTCGAACCCGGTCCCCGTGTTGGGGTTGCCGTGATCGGTCCACACCGCCCCCCAGCCGCCGTTCGCCGTGTTCTGGGCCAGCGAGACGATGTGGTGGTCGTTGAGCCGCCGCCCGAACAGCTCCATCCGTCCGTTCTGGTTCATCCCGACCGAGAAGGCGGGCGCCAGCGGACCGCCCGGGGAGGCCAGTTGCTGCGGGCCGAACCAGGTCCCGCCCGTCCCGCGCCAGTACGTGTACGGGGCGCCCTTGCGGACCAGGAACACCTGCGGCCGCCCGTCCTGGTTCAGCCCGGCCCAGCCGGTGCCGCGGGACCAGCGGTAGTACTGCCGGGAGAACCAGGCCGGATCGTAGTTGCCGACCGAGTGGTCGTGGGTCGCGTACTCCGCGTACACCCCGCCCTTGGCGGTGGTGGCCGCCGGGTCGAGGTTCCCCGGGCAGTCGGCGATGTTGTAGTCCCGGTAGTCCACCTGGATCAGCTCGCCGCCGTACGCGGCCGCGGCCTCCGCCGCGAACCGGGCGGCGGCCACGTGGTCGGGGTGGTCCTGCGCGTAGCGCTGGTCCGGGAACCGGTCCTGGGTCCGGAGCACGGTCGGCTGGTAGTCGGCCATCACCAGCCGGAGCAGGTCGACGACGTCGGCGGCGGTGTAGACCGAGGGGCCGGGCAGCGGACTGTCCAGCGGCACCACTGTGGTGTCGGCCAGGGCGTTGTCGTGGATGGCGGCGAGCGCGCCGTCGTGCAGGTTGACGAAGACCAGGTGGACCGGGCCCTCGTTGAGGATGTACCGCTCGACCTGATGGCCCCCGAGCGTCCACACCTCGCCGGTCCAGTGGGACGTCTCGTCGGTGCCCAGGCTGCCGTCGCCGACTCCCGCCATCAGGGCGTAGGCGTTCATCACGCCGAGCTGTCTGCTGCGGGCCCGGATCGGCTGGCCCGGGACGTCGTGACAGATGTTCGGGCAAGGATCGCCCGTGATGTCGCCGGCGCTGAGGAACACCGTGACCGTCGGGACCCCGGTGGTCACCGAGGCCGCCAGATCCGGGTTCATGAACAGAATCTCGTCGTCCTCGTGCGCCACCACCTGCATGTGCAAGGCATTCACGCTGTGACCTCCGTACAAGGAGATTGGCCCCCCTCTGTCTATTCCCGGCCAGAACAGGGCTGTCACTGATCAAAAGTGGCGAGAAACTGACTGTTTACGTACACGTAGGACGGGCGGGAGTCCGCATCCGTCCCGAGCGGCCACGGCTAGGGTGGCGAGGCGCCGCTGGGCCCCGCCTGTCGACGGCTGCGGATGTGATGCCCGTCACGGGAACTGCCGGGGCGGGCCGGACAAGCACCGGGTGTGGACTATTCGATGCACGAACGGATCAGGGCCGGTGACCCCGGCGCCTTCCGCGAGCTGTTCCAGCAGCACGCCCAGGTGGTGTACCGGCACGCGGTCCGGGTGACGGGCGACCCCGGAGCGGCCGAGGACGTGATGGCGGTGGTGTTCCTGGAGGCCTGGCGGATCAGGGCCAAGCTCCGGGACGAGGCGGCCACGCCCCGGCCGTGGCTGATGGGGATCACGGTCAACGTGCTGCGCAACCGGGCCAGGGCGGCACGCCGGCACGCCGAGGCGCTGGCCCGGATGCCGGCGGCCGAGCCGGTCGCGGACTTCGCCGACGAACTGGTGGGCCGGCTCGCGGACCAGGAGCAGCTGCGGGCCGCCAAGGCCGCGCTGGAGCAACTGCGGCGCGGGGAGCGGGAGGTGTTCGCCCTCTGCGTCTGGGCCGGGCTGAGCTACCCGGAGGCGGCCGAGGCCCTGGGCGTCCCGGTGGGCACCGTGCGCTCGCGGCTCTCGCGGGCGCGCACGCGCCTGCGCGCCCTGGCCGAGAAGGAACTGACGCGCCGTCGGAGAATCCCCCGGGAACCCCTGCGGGCGGTCGGACAACAACTGGGTAGCCGCGCCGTTGCGGCCCGAGCGGATCAGGAGTGGATCGGATGACCGGCCCCGTCAGCAGTCACCAGCCCCCCATCGAGGCGGAGTCGGCACAGCTGCTCCCGCCCGCCGGGGCACCCGCCCTCTCCTCCGCCCGGCAGCACCTCATGGAGGAGTACCTGATGTCCGAGATCACCCGGACCACCCCCGAGACCGCCCCGCGATCGGCCCCCGCCCGCAGGCGGCGGCTGCTGATCGCCGTCCCGGCCGGGGCGGCCGCCCTCGCGCTGGCCGCGACCGTCGCCGTCGCCGCGCTCACCGGCGCCGAGCAGACCGGCACGTTCGGCGACCGGATCCCGGCACCCGTGGTCCAGGTGGCCGGCGGGCAGACCGCCCAGCTCGCGTCCACCGTCGAGCGGATCTCGCTGGCCGCCGCGGCCGCGCCGGACCTGGACCCGAAGCCGGGCCAGTACCTCTACATCGAGAGCACCGTCTCCAACCTGTCCAGCACGGTCGACCTGGAGAAGAGCAGCTCGAAGACCTGGGTCGACAAGCCGCACACCCGGCTGGTGTGGCTCGCCGCCGACGGCCGGGACGGCCGACTGGTGGAGGACGGCAAGACCCCGGCCGAGGGCCAGGAGCTCAAGGGCGGCGAAGGGGCCTGGAGTGCACCGTCGTTGGTGTTCCTGAAGGGCCTGCCGACCGACCCGCAGGAACTGCTGCAGCAGATCTACGCCGGTACGGCGGGGCAGGGTACGGGCCCCGACCAGGAGGCCTTCGTCACCATCGGGGACCTGATCCGGGAGCAGGCCGTCCCGGGGAAGCTGGCCGCCGCGCTCTACCGGGCCGCCGCGAAGATCCCCGGGGTGGTGCTGGTGGACAGCGCGGCCGACGCGGCCGGCCGCCCCGGCATCGCGATCGCCCGGACCGACCCGACCACCGGCACCCGCAGCGAGCTGATCTTCGACGGGTCCAGCTACGCGTTCCTCGGCGAGCGCAGCGTCCAGGTCACCGAGGGCAAAGGCGTGAAGGCCGGTACGGTGACGGCCAACAACGCCGTGACCAGGCGCGCCGTCGTCGACGCGGTCGGGCTGCGCCCGGGGGCGGTCGCCCGGACCTGACCGTACGCAGCTGCGCCCCGGGGCCGACGTCACCCCCGGGGCGCAGCTGCTGCTACAGCTGGCCGGCCAGGCGCCCGAACGACTTGGTGTGGTGCTGTTCGGTCTCGGAGAGGTTGGCCACCACCTGCTCCAGGCGGTCGGCGGTCTGCTGGTAGAGCGCCGTGACGGTCGCCGCGATCAGGTTGACGGAGAAGTTGGCCCGGCCCTCGGCGGCGTCGATGGCCGGGGCCAGCGGTACTCCGCCCGGCCCGGTGGGCAGGCCGGCGACCGAATCGTTGAAGGCGGCCCGGGAGTTGGCGACGTCGTCGGCGAAGCGGCGGAACCTGTTGGCGCAGTCGGTCAGGTAGCCGGGGTCGGCCCCGAAGCTGCTGCCGACGCCGCCGGTGGCGCCCGCCGGGCCGGTGCCGGTCGGGGAGTCTCCCGCCGAGGGTGCGGCGGCGGTCTCCAGGGCCTGGGCCGCGCCGTCCAGCTTCAGGAGTCCCTGCTCGGCCTTGGCGAAGAGCGTATCGATCTCGGTCCGGGCCGAGTACAGAACCGCACCGTCGACATCGGGCCTCAGCGTGATCGTTCCGACCAGTATGAACTTGGTCAGGTCCAGCAGTACCTGGGCCATGGTCGCCTTGGCCGCGTACACGGTCTGTGCGGCTCCGTCGAGCGCCACCGCCATCTGGGCGGCCGCCACGTCCACCGCGGCGCTGACGTACTCGGTGGTCCGGGAGCAGAACTGCACCATCGCGTCGTACGAGCCGCCGTGATAGCCCTGGCCCAGGTCGAGGACGGCCTGGTCGGCGGCCCGCTGTGTTCCGCTGACATCCGTGACGAAGGTCTGGAGACCGCGTGCGTAGGCGAAGACGTTGTCCTCATCGGCCTGTGGCCAGGTCGCGCCTGTCAGTGTCTCTGCCGGAACGAGCGGTCCGGGCAGCGTGTACGTCATGGTCCCCCCTCAGCGACCGGTCGAACTGACGTGTAGTCAGGGACACGACATTACGTGCCGCGCGGGCGCGCCGGGCGGTTTTCGGTTCGGTGACGGACCGTCATGTCCCGGGACCGGTACAGGACCGCTGCCTCATGCGGGCCCGGGTGGCCCACTCCTAGCGTGGAGGGACACCGACCGGCGGACGCGCCCGAGGTGACCGCAGGTGAACGACAGCGCGACAGACGAAGTGAGGCACAGATGACCAGACTCCGGATCGGTCTCGGTATCGCGACCGGTGTGAGCGCCCTCTCACTGGCCCTCGTGGCCGGCGCCACCGCCCAGGGCGCCCAGTCCCTCCAGGCGGCCGGCGCCACGCCGCCCGCGGTGGGCAGCGCGGCCGGGCCGTCCCTGACCACCACCAGCTACCGCACCACCCACCTCAGCAACGGCAACGGCGGCCAGTGCCTGGACGCGGACCTCAACACCATCGGCGGCAACGGCACCAAGGTCCAGCTCTGGGGCTGCAACGGCTGGTCCAACCAGACCTGGATCTGGACGCCGGTGGCGGGCCAGCCGGTCGGCTACTACACGATCCAGACCGAGAAGAACTACCGCTGCCTGGACGCGGACCTCAACACCATCAACGGCAACGGCACCAAGGTGCAGTTGTGGGACTGCAACGGCTGGGACAACCAGATCTGGCTCTGGAACGGCACCACCCTGCAGACCAAGAAGAACGCCCGCGTCCTGGACGCGGACGCCAACACCATCCCCCGCGACGGCACCAAGGTGCAGCTGTGGGACCGCAACGGCTGGGCCAACCAGCGCTGGATCTTCGGCTGACCCGCCGTCGACCCCCGGCCCCGCCCCACCCGTGCTCGGACGGGTGGGGCGGGGTGCTGCCCGGGTCGGCGGTCCACGGCGTTCCTACCCGCGCCAGGCCGGTGCCCGTTTCTCGGTGAAGGCGTGGGCGCCTTCGGAGGCGTTGGCGGTCGTGAAGACCGGGGCGCTCAGGGGGTCCTGGACGGTGTAGGCGGTGTGGTCGTCGAGGCCGCGGGTGTCCTGGACGATCTGCTTGGTGACGTGGACGGCCTCGCGGGAGGGGACCTGGACCCGGTCGGCGAGGGCGAGGGCGGCGTCGAGGGCCTGGCCTTCGGGGGTGAGCCGGTTGACCAGTCCGTACCGGGCCGCGTCCGGCGCGGACAGCGGCGCCGCGGTCAGGAGCATCTCCATGGCCACGTGGTAGGGGATGCGGCCGGGCAGGCGGACGGCTCCGCCTTCGGCGGCGATCAGTCCGCGGGCGACCTCGGGCAGGGCGAAGAACGCGGTGTCGGAGGCGACGATCAGGTCGCAGGCGAGGGCCAGTTCGAAACCGCCGGCCACGGCCGCGCCCTCGACGCAGGCGATGAGCGGCTTGCGCAGCCGGGCCCGGGTCAGGCCGGCCAGCCCGCGGTCGGCGACGACGGGCACGCCTTCGGTGGGGAAGGCCTTGAGGTCCATGCCGGAGCAGAAGTGGCCGCCGGCACCGGTGAGGACACCGACGTTCAGGCGGGGGTCGGTCTCCAGCCGTGTCAGGGCGGCGCTCACGGCGTCGGCCAGAGACTGGTCGACGGCGTTGCGGACGTGCGGCCGGTCGAGGGTGATGAGCAGGACACCGGGGCGCGGCTCGGTGACCTGGACGGGGTGGTGACTGTCCATCAGGGGTCCTCCTGGTGGGGTGGGCGGGCCTCGCGGGCGGGCGCTGCGGACGGCCCGGGCGGTCGGTCAGAGGCGGACGACGGGCAGCGCGGCCAGCCCCCGCATCACCCGGGCCGGGCGCCAGGGCAGTTCGTCGGCCGGCTTGGCCAGGGCGACCGGACCCAGACGCCTGAGCAGCAGGGGGAGGGCGAGGGTGCCCTCGAGCCGGGCCAGGGCGGCGCCGATGCAGAAATGGGGCCCGTAGCCGAAGGCGAGGTGGTCGTTGGGTGTGCGGGTCAGGTCGAGGCGGTCCGCGTCGGCGAAGGCGGCCTCGTCCCGGTTGGCGGAGCCGATCAGCAGGCTGACGATGTCGCCCCGCTCGATCGTCCGTCCGTGGAGAGTGATCGTTTCTGCGGCGCAGCGGAAGGTGGCGTCGCGCACCGGTGAGTCGTAGCGCAGGAGTTCCTCGACGGCGGTGGCGGCCAGGTGCGGGGCGGGGTCCGGTGCGGTGAGCAGGGCGGCCTGGTCGGGGTGGTGGAGCAGGGCGAGGGTGCCGTTTCCGATCAGGTTCATGGTGGTGTCGTGTCCCACCAGCAGGAGGAGGTAGGCGGTGGAGCGCAGCTCCTCCTCGCTCATCGCCCCGCTCCGGTCGCCGGCGCGTACGAGGGCACCCAGCAGGTCGGTGCCGCCGGGGGCGGAGCCGGTGCGTTTGCCGCTGATCAGGGTGTCCAGCAGCGCGTGCAGGGCCTCGTCCACCCGGGCCGGGTCACGGCCGGGGGTGGGGGCGATGGTGGCCATCAGGGTGTCCCGGGTCTCCGGGTGGTCCAGTTCCGGGGGGATGCCGAGGACCGCGCAGATCATGCGGAAGGTCAGCGGCGCCGCGAAGTCCGCGATCACGTCCACGTGGGTGTGGTGGTCGAGCCGGTCCAGCAGTCGGCCGGCGGTCTCGGCGATGAAGGGTTCCAGCTGGGCGATCCGCCGGGGGATGAACGCGGTGTTCACCAGGGTCCGCAGGCGGGTGTGGTCAGGAGGATCGGCGTGGACCAGGTGCCGGTTCAATCCGGCGGGCCCCGCGACGTAGCCGGACACCCGGCCCGGGTCCTTGCTCAGCCGGTTGTCGGTCAGCAGCGCCCGGACATCCGCGTACCGGGAGACCTGCCAGACCGTGGGCCGGCCGGGCCTGCGGTCGGCGTGGAGGGGTGCATTCCGGCGCAGCCAGGCGAAGTACGGGTAGGGGTCCCGCACCCGTGCGGCCAGCAGGGCAGGGGGCGGGGAGGGTAGGGCAGGGGAAGACACGGTAGCTCCGGGCTCGCATGCCGGCATGGACACCATGGCAACGAGCGACACCGGCCGAGGATGCGCAGGCCACGCCTTCCGGACCGGGCTCAGCGGAGGAACGCGACCTCCGGGAAGGCCGGGCTCGGGCCGTCGAGCAGCGGTGCGCGCCGGTGCCGCAGGTGCCGGTCGAAGAAGGCGAGCGGGTAGGCCTGTTGGATGCGGACGGCCCGGGCGGGGGCGAGGGTGCCGACCTGGTCCCGGATCTGCTGGTCCGTCAGGCCGAGCAGCCGGCCCGCCTGCGGGATCAGGGTCGCCTGGTCGCCGTACGAGAGGTGGCTCGCCCCGGCGGCGGCGAGGTCGAGCCGGGGGCCGCGCAGGTGGGTCCAGAACCGGGCGACGTCCGGCTTGGTGGCGCGGGTGAACTCGGCGGTCATCAGCAGGAACGGCCGGTCCAGGTCGGTGGTGACGGTCGGCTGCATCGGGCCGTCGAGCGCGATCCCGGCCCGGATGCGCGGGTCGGTGAGCATCGCCAGCGCGGTGGCGGTGCCGCCCTTCGACCAGCCGAACGCGCCGATGCGGTGCGGGTCGAGGGCGCCGAGCAGACCCGGGGGCAGCGGCCTGCCGTCGGCGTCGGGGTTGGACCCGGCGGCGAGCTGCTCGACCCGGTCGAGCAGGAAGCGGAGGTCCGCGGCGTAGCTCCGCGGGTCCATCGGAACGTCGTCGGCCGGGGCGAGCACCCGGCCGTCGGGGAACTCGGTGAACGCGTCGAAGGTGTGGTCGACGGTGACCACCGCGTAGCCGTGGGAGGCGAGTTCCTGGACCATGACGGTGTGGTCGCCGCGGTGGCTGTGCGCGCCGTGCGAGTACAGCAGCACCGGCAGGCGGTGGCCCCGGCGGAGCACGGGCGCGCCCAGGCGGCCGCTGGTGAGCGGGACCAGGGCGGGGTCGAGGGGGAAGCCGATGTCCGACAGGTACGCGTGGATCGCGCCCTCGGTCAGCCAGGGCGCGCGCGGCAGCCCCTCGGTCCGGCGCGCGGGGTACCAGACCGAGGCCATCAGCTCGCGGTGGTGCCCGGGGCCGGCCACCGGGTCCGGACGGGCCGGGTCGACCAGGTGCAGCGGCACCACGCCCACCGGGTGCGGCCCGGTGGGCGCGGGCAGGGTGAGCCGGGCCGGGTCGGGGGCGGCCGGTGCCGCCGAGGCCCGGGCGGCGGCCGCGACGGGTAAGGCCGCTCCGGCCCCTGCGGCCAGTGCGGCCGCGAGCAGGTGACGGCGAGTCAGGTCCGGGCGGGCGGTCGGTGCGACGGTCATGCGTCCTCCTGGGAACTGGCTTGTTCGATCTGCTGGATGAGGCGTTTGAGCTGGGTGACCTCGTCCCGGAGGGCGCGGTCGCCGGCCGGGGTGAGGGAGAGCCAGGTGCGGGCGCGCCGGCCCTCGTAGCCCTTCTCCACCTCGACCAGTCCGGCCTTCTCCAGCACGGTCAGGTGCTGGCTGAGATTGCCGGCGGTGAGCGCCAGCGCCGTCCGCAGGAAGCCGAACTCGACCCGGCGCGCCTGGTGGGCGACGGTGAGGATGCCGAGGCGGACGCGCTGGTGGACCACGTCGTCCAGCCCGGTGACGGGGTGCGGGTCGGGCTGCTCGGTCATGACGGGTCGCGCCGGCGGGAGCGCTCGGCCAGGCCGAAGCCCAGCGCACCGAGCAGGAGCAGCAGGCCGGGTACGCCGTAGAGGGGCACGCCGGACCAGGGCGAGCTGGGCGCGATGCCCGACCAGCCGGTGCTGAGCGGCACCAGCTCGACGGCCAGGTACACCCCGGTGAGCAGCAGCAGCGCGGGGCTGCGCTCCACCCAGGACAGCACCAGCAGCGGCACACCGACGGCGGCCGCGCTCCCGATCAGCCGCTCGACGAACCGGGTCGTCCCGGCGGCGGGGTCGAGGTGCAGGCCCCAGAGGTCGAACGCCTCGCGGGGCTGCGGCATCCCGTGGCGGAGGCTCCAGGCGGCGGTGGCGGCCACCAGCGCGACCAGGGCGATCCCGGTGACGATGTACGGCCGGACCGGGGTGCCGACACCGCGCTCGCGGGAGCGGCGCAGGTAGAAGTACGCGGTCGCGGTGTAGGCGAGGGCGATCCCGATCGGCCAGTAGAACGGCGAGCCCTGGCTGACCAGGGTGCAGCCGTCCCCCACCATCGGGTCGGACACCGGGCAGGGGACGGTACGGACCTCGTGGGTGAGGCGGCTGACCAGGATTCCGCCCAGCGTGAGCACGCCGAGCAGCAGGAGCGGGAACCAGGCGCCGCGCTGGGCGGCCCGGACCCGGCGGGTCAACTCACCGAGGCCGGCCAGGACTTCGTGGGGAGTGCCCGGCGGAGGCACTGCTGCATCTGTCATGCCATCAGCTTTGCATTACAAACCAGTTGTGACAAGAGAGCGACGGGTCGGACGGCCGGACGTGCGAGGATCGCGGGCATGAGTGACAGGTTCTCCGGGCTCCCGGTGGCCAGGGCGGTCAGCGCCTCGGTCAGTGAGCGCAGCCTGAACGGGATGCCGGTGCTGGTGGTCGAGCACCCGCAGGTACGGGCCGCCGTGAGCGTGCAGGGCGCGCAGCTGATCGCCTGGCAGCCCGCCGGGGCCGAACCGGTGCTGTGGCTGAGCGAACAGGCCCGGTTCGAGCCGGGGCGGGCGATCCGGGGCGGCGTGCCGATCTGCTGGCCGTGGTTCGGCCCGGCGGCGGAGCCCTCGCACGGCTTCGCCCGACTGCTGCCGTGGGAGCTCGCGGAGGTCACCGAGGACGCCTCGGGGGTGGTGCTGACCATGACGCTGCGGGACGGTGAGCGGTCGAGGGAGTACTGGCCGCACGCGTTCACGGCGCTGGTCCGGCTCCGGCTCGGCCGGGAGTGCGCGATCGACCTGGAGGCCCGGGGCGACTTCACCAGCACTGCGGCGCTGCACAGTTACTTCCAGGTCGGCGACATCGACACCGTCACCGTGGCCGGCCTCGGGGAGGTGTACACCGACGACCTGCTCGGGACCGAGGGGCGGCAGGACGGCGACCTGGTGTTCGCGACACCCCTGGACCGGGTCTACACCCGGGCCGATGCGGTGAGCCTGGTCGACGACCCGGTGCTCGGCCGCACGATCGAGGTCCGGCACCGCGGCCAGAGCGACGTGGTGCTCTGGAACCCGGGCGCGGAGGGATGCAGTGACACGGCCGCCGGCGGCCACCGCACCTTCGCCTGCGTCGAGACGGTCAGGCTCAACCGGCCGCTGGTCAGCAGCCCGGGCCACCCGGCCGGACTCGGGGTCACCGTACGGGTCAAGTAGCCGCCCGCGCCGGGTGGTTGACCGGCGCGGGCGGACGTTCGGCCAGGGTCAGCGGCGGGCCCGGCGCCCGGTGCCCCGGCGGTTGACCAGGAACAGGACGGCGCCGGCCAGCAGCACGGCGACCGCGCCGAGGGAGAGCGGGAGCGCGGAGCTGCCGCCGCCGGTCCGGGCCAGGTCCGCGCCGCCGCCGGGGGCGGCGGCCGTGGGGACGGGGGTGGCGGCGGGAAGGTCGCCGGCCTGGTTGTCGGGGTGCTCGGCGGAGAGCGGCGCCGGTGCGGCGGTGGACTTCGTGGGCTTGGCCGCCGGTGCGGGGGTGGCGGGCCCGGTGGTGGCGGGAGCGGCGGTGGCAGGTGTGTCGGTGCCGAACTGGATCCGGACGTCGGCCCCGTCGGCGGCCGCCTTGGTGACGCTCACGGCCAGGTGCGCGGCGGAGTCGGCCAGCGGGGTCCCGCCGGTGGCGAGGGAGGCGGCGGCGGCCTTGTCGTCGCGCTTGGCGTTGCTGATCAGGACGGCGTCGTTGTAGTTCCCCTTGGTGACGCGGTAGACGTCGACGCCCTGGGTGACGTCCGCGTCCGGGGTGGCCGGGTCGGGGGTGCGGTACTCCACCACGATGCGGTCGCCGCCGGTGCCCAGGGGCAGGTCGACGGCGCGGGTGCCCGCCGTGCCGGGTGCGTGCAGCGGGGTGAGGTGCACGGTGGCCGAGGCGGTGGGGGTGGCGGTCTGCTGGGCGGTGAGCCACTTGAGCGAGAGCAGCTCGGGTGCGCTGAGCCCCTTCTTCTCGCCGCCGCCGCCCATGGGGGTGCGGTGGCTGTACTCGTCGGCGGTGCAGCCGGTGAAGCTGCCGGCCGGGCAGAGTTCGCGCTCCTGGTGGTTGAAGCCGAGGTTGTGCCCGATCTCGTGGATGATCGCGGCGCCGTCGTCGACCGCGCCTTCGTGGAACCAGGAGTTGGGGCCGGGCATCGAGCCGAGACCCCACCAGTTGGAGCAGAAGTCGGAGTGGAAGACGACCGAGATGTGATCGAACGTCACCTCCGGGACGGCCTTGCGGGCCAGGTCGTTCATCTTCTTCGTGTCGCAGGCGGCCGAGTCGTCCAGGTCGATGGTGAACGGGCCGAAGACGCCGTCGCCCTTGGCGGGGACCACGCTCATCCGGTTGCCGGAGTTCCTCGCGTAGTAGGAGGCGAGCGAGGTGCTGCCGGTGCCGAAGAAGTTCCGCACGGCGTCGGCCCGGGTCTTGGCCGGGTCGGTCAGGGCGAGGTTGCGGAAGTTGACCAGGACCACGGCGTGGCGGTCGACCCGCTGCGGAGCCGGCTCGGCCGCGGCGGGCCCGGCCAGCAGGACGGAGCCGACCACGAGGGCGGACGCGGTCGCCGCTGCGAGCCGGACGGGCGCGGGGTGCTGTGTCATCGGGGAACTCCAGGAGCGGTCGGGAGGGTGACGGACTGTCCGTCCTTCCCCTGGGAGACCTGGGCGGCGGCGCCGGATAACAGGAAGTCAGGCGCGGGCTGCGAGATGGCCCGCAGAAGTTTGCGCATTAATGATTGAAACTGTGTTCATCGAAGCATGTTCGGACTCTTGACTGCACTTTTGGTGAGTGATGTCATGCCTTGCGCAGCCAACCGGCAGGTGCCCCATGCCCTCCGGTGACCGGGCTGCTCCCATCCCCCGTGAAGGACGTCGCATGCGCCGTAACACAGCACGCTGGTTGGAACGATGGGGCAGGCAGAGGCCGTTGGCCGCCGGACTGGTCGCCGCGATGCTGGGAGCGGTGCTCTCGGTGGCCGGCCCGGTGTCCTCGGCGGCGGCCGCGACCGCAGGCACCGCCACCGGGATCACCCAGTCCGGAAGCACCTACACGGTCAGCTCGTCGAGCGGTGCGAAGGCCCGGGTGGTGATCGCCCGGGCCGACATCTTCCGGATCTGGCTCGCGCCGACCGGCAGCTTCACCGACGACCCGGCCGGCTCCGACCTGGCCGTGAAGACCGACTTCGGCCCGGTGGTGACCAGTTGGTCCGATGCCGGGACGTACTTCCGGATCAACACCGCCTCGATGACGATCCGGGTCAACAAGTCCCCGATGCAGTTCGCCCTCTACAAGGCGGACAACACCACGCTGATCTGGCAGGAGTCCCAGCCCACCAGCTGGACCGGCACCCAGACCACCCAGTTCCTGACCCAGGGCGCCGACGAGCAGTTCTACGGAACCGGCCTGCGCCTCGGCGAGTGGGCGCTGCGCGGCAAGACGGTGCCGATCTCGGTCAACAACAAGTGGCGGGAGAACGACAACGCCAGCCCGGCGCCGTTCTACATGTCCACCAACGGCTACGGCGTCATGCGCAACACCTGGGCGCCCGGCAGCTACAGCTTCGGCGCGCCCGGCTCGTTCACCCATGACGAGAAGCGGTTCGACGCCTGGTACGTGGTCGGCGACTCGCTGAAGGGCGTGCTCAACAACTACACCGACCTCTCCGGCAAGCCGTTCCTGGCCCCGATGTGGGGCTTCGAACTCGGCAACGCGGACTGCTTCAACGCGACCAACCCCGACTACCAGGGCGACCACACCCGGGCCCGGCACCAGACCACGCCGGACGTGGTGGGCTACGCCACCGACGCGCGCAACGCCGACATGCCGTCCGGCTGGTTCCTGCCCAACGACGGCTACGGCTGCGGGTACACCAACTTGAAGAGCACCGTCGACGGCCTGAAGGCCAAGGGCTTCCAGACCGGCCTGTGGACCTCCACCGGCCTGTCGGGCATCGACAACGAGGTCGGCACGGCCGGCAGCCGGGGCGTCAAGACCGACGTGGCCTGGATCGGCGGCGGTTACAAGTACGCCTTCGACGGCGTCAAGCAGGCCGTCAACGGCATCGAGAACAACTCCGACGCCCGGCGCTACGTCTGGACCGTCGACGGCTGGGCCGGGACCCAGCGCAACGCGGTGGTCTGGACCGGCGACACCTCCGGCACCTGGGACGCCATGCGCTGGCACGTCCCCGCCATCACCGGCGCGGGGCTGTCCGGCCTCAACTACGCCTCCGGCGACATCGACGGCATCTTCGGCGGCAGCCCGAAGACGTACGTGCGCGACCTCCAGTGGAAGGCGTTCACCCCGGCGTTCATGACCATGTCCGGCTGGGGCCCGACCAATCCGGCCGCCGGGTACTCGGACAAGCAGCCGTGGCGGTTCGCGGAGCCGTACCTCTCGATCAACCGCAAGTACCTCCAGCTCAAGATGCAGCTGATGCCGTACCTGTACACCGCGAGCCACACCGCCGCGCAGACCGGCGTGCCCTCCACCCGGGCCATGGTGCTGGAGTACCCGGACGACCCGGTCGCCCGGGGCAACCTGACCAGCGGTCAGTTCATGGCCGGCGACTCCTTCCTGGTCGCCCCGGTGGTCACCGACACGGCCAGCCGGGACGGGATCTACCTGCCCGCCGGCACCTGGACCGACTACTGGACCGGTAAGGCGTACAACGGGCCCGGCTGGCTCAACGGCTACTCCGCGCCGCTGGACACCCTGCCGCTGTTCGTCAAGGGCGGCGGCATCGTCCCGATGTGGCCGAAGATGAACTACACCGGCGAGAAGCCGGTCGACACCCTCACGTACGACGTCTACCCGCGCGGCAACTCCTCGTTCACGCTGTACGAGGACGACGGCATCACCCGGGCCTACCAGACCGGTGCGTCCGCCACCCAGGCGGTCACCGTCGCCGCGCCCGCCTCCGGTACCGGCAACGTCACCGTCAACGTGGGTGCCAGCACCGGTAGTTACACCGGCAAGCCGGCCTCCCGGGGGTACCAGTTCAGCCTGCACGCGGCCGCCGCGCCGAGCAGCGTCTCGGTGGACGGCAGCACGCTGACCGCGTACGCCTCGAAGAGCGCGTACGACGCCGCCGCCACCGGGTGGTACTTCGACGCGGCGGACCGCTCCGGCGTGCTCTGGGTGAAGACCGGCAGCAAGTCCGGGGCCTTCTCGGTGACCGCCAACGGCCTGACCGTGGGCGCCGGTTCGGCCATCCCGTCCACCTCCGCCCCGATCTCGCAGGCGGCCTGGACCCTGGTCGGGGCCGACAGCCAGGAGACCTCGGGCGAGAACGGCGCCGCTGCCAACGCCTTCGACGGCAACACCGGCAGCATCTGGCACACCAAGTGGTCCGGCACCGCCGACCCGCTCCCGCACGAGATCAAGATCGACCTCGGTGCGCGCTACGACGTGGACAGCCTGACCTACCTGCCCCGGCAGGACGGCGGCGTCAACGGCCGGATCGGGAACTACGAGGTCTACGTCTCCGACAGCAGCACCAGTTGGGGCACGGCGGTGGCCACCGGCACCTTCGCCGACACGGCGACTGCCAAGACCGCCACCTTCGCCCCGGTCACCGGCCGGTACCTGCGGCTGCGGGCACTGACGGAGGCGGGCGGGCGGGGCCCGTGGACCAGCGCGGCGGAGATCACCGCCACCGGCAAGGCGACGGCGCTGCCCAGCAACGTCGAACTGGTCAACGGCGCGTCCTCCACCTGCGTGGACCTGCCCGGCAGCGCCACCGCCCCGGGCACCCAGCCCTCGATCTACGGCTGCCACGGCGGCCCGAACCAGCGCTGGACCTTCCAGCCGAACGGCACCCTCACCGGCCTGAGCGGCGTCTGCCTCGACGGCAGTGCGGCCACCGTCGCCGTCCAGACCTGCTCCGGCGCCGCCGGCCAGCAGTGGCGCCCCGGCAGCGGCAACACCGTGACCAACGGGACCCGCTGCCTGTCCACGGTCGGAGCGGCCACCGCCTCCGGCACCAAGCTCGCCCTCGCCACCTGTGACGGGACCAGCGTCCAACGCTGGAACCCCGCCCCGTAGCACCCGCGCACACGCGAACGGCCGCACCCGCTTCCGGGGGTGCGGCCGTTCGGCGTTCGGGGGTCCGGATGAGCCCGGCCGTTGGCCGAACAGCCCGGTGTCCGCAGTGAGTTGACCGCCGGGGGTATGACTGCGGGGCCCGGCGGGGAAGTTGGACTTCCCTGCCGGGCCCCGCTGCGTTACCGGGTGCGGTGGGTCAGCCGATGGCCCAGTGCTGCAGGGCCGAGCCGGTGTCGGGCTGCTGGGTGACCAGTGCTCCGTTGCTGCTGGAGGCGGTGGTCAGCAGCAGGCCGCTGAGCTGCGAGGTGACCGTGTAGCCGCCGGTGACGGCGGCGACGTTCCAGCGCTGGTTGGTGCCGTTGGTGCAGGCCCACTGGATGATCGCGGTGCCGGCGGCGGTGGAGCCGCCGTTGACGTCCATGCAGAGGCCGGACTCGCCGTTGGCGATCTGGTAGCTGCCGTCGGTCTGCCGGGTGAAGACCCAGTTCTGGTTCGCGCCCTGGTTGGCGGTCCAGGTGACCAACTGGGTGCCCTGGGTGGTGGAGTGGCCCGGGTTGTCCAGGGCCTTTCCGGCGATGGTGAGCGTGTGGGTGCCGTTCAGGACCGGGCTGACGGCCCAGCCGAAGGAGACCGAACCGGTGGCGGTGCCGGAGGTGGCGGTGACGGTCACCGTGGTGGCGCCGCTGCCGGTGGGCGTACCGGTGATCAGGCCGGCCGAGCTGATCGACAGTCCGGCCGGCAGGCCGGTCGCCGTGTAGGTCAGCGGCTTGCCCGCCGAGTCGGTGCCGGTGATCTGGAGCGAGACGGCGGTGTTGGAGGAAGTGCTCTGGTCGCCGGGGGAGTTGAGGTTGACCGTCTCGGCGGCCGCCCCGACGGGGGTGAGGGAGAGGGTCTGCTGGGCTGCGGTGCGGGCGGCGCCGACGGCGTTGCCGGTGGTGTCGGTCCAGGAGCGGGTGGGGGTGGTCTCGGTCAGCCGGCCGGTGACGTCGGACAGGGCCAGGTTCAGTCCGCTGTAGCGGTTGACCAGGTGGTAGGTCCCGGCCGAGGGGATGACGAACCACTGCTGGCCGACACCGGAACCGGCGGCGGTGACGGTGGGCTTGGCGCCCCAGGCGCGGCCCGCGGTGCCGGTGGCGTCGACGCCGAGCAGCTGGCCGGTGGAGGAGTTGGCGATCCGGTAGGAGCCGTCGCCGTTGGCGGCGAAGGTCCAGTTCTCCAGGGCGGTGCCGGTGGAGGCGGCGGTGGAGGTGGTGGCGGAGCCGCCGGAGACCTGGGCCAGGACCCGGCCGTTGCCGGTGCCGATCCGGTAGGTCCGGGTCACGTCGACGGGGGCGGCGGGGGCGGAGCTGCCGAGGGTGATGTTGACGTACTCGCCCGAGGCGTTGTTGGAGCAGCCGAAGGAGCAGTAGGTGCGGAAGGTCTTGCCGACGATCTGCGAGTTGGTCTTGTTCGCGCCGTCGAGGAACCAGCGGTACCAGGAGGCGGTGTGGTAGCTGCCGGTGTCACCGGCCAGGCGCCACTTCTGGGTGGAGAGGTCGTCGGTGATGTAGTACTGCTGCGGGGCGTTGCCGCTCTGGTCGACGCCCTGCGGCTCGCCGATGTACAGGCCGAGGTAGGCGTTCCAGGTGATGTCCATGACGAACAGCGGTGAGGTGGCGGGCATCTTGCCGGCCGCGATCTGCTGGGCCGAGGTCCCGGTGCTGGCTGGGCTGTACTCCTTGGCGACGGGCGTGTAGCCCGTGGTGCTGCTGGAGTCGACCGGGACCATGTTGCTCTCCTGGCCGCCGGTGCCGGGCTGCGACCAGGCGCCGTCGTACCACTTCTGCCAGGAGGCGGGCGCCATCTTCTGCGCGATCGGGGCGCGGGCGACGTGCTCGTAGAACGCCTTCCAGCCACCGCTCTTGTCGACGATCCGGGAGCCGTAGTAGACGTAGAAGTACCCGGAGGCGGTGTCCACGAACAGGCGCTGGTCGCCGTCGCCGTAGGAGTAGGTCTGGTTCGGGAACGCGGTGGTGTCGCCCCGGGTGGTGCTGTACGGCGACGTGATGACGTGGTTCTTGATGGTCCAGGTCTTGCCCTGGTCCTTGGAGACCGCGTAGTCGATGGCGTCGAAGTGCAGGCCGTCGCCGAAGGGCTGCGGGGTGAACTCGTTGTGCACCAGCCCGTACCAGTCACCGGTGTCGGGGTCGACCCAGACACCGGCCAGGTCGCAGTAGTTGCGCTGGGCGTAGCCGGAGCCGCTGGGCGCGTACGTCGACTCCAGGCCGGTGGGGCTGTTGTTGCAGCGCCAGGTGGTGTCGTTGTTCTTGTCGTTGGCGTTGGCCGGGTTGACCGCGTTGCTGATGGCGGCCGAGCGGGTCGCGTTGTCGAAGTTGGTACCGGTGAAGAAGTCCCAGTACCGGACGTCGTTCGCGCCGTACAGGGCGGCGGACTGCTGGAAGTAGAACGTGCCGTCCTTGTCGATGTACGGGGACGCCTGGGTGTCGGTCGGGTGGGTGTACGGCACCGGCGCGCTGACGCCGATCGTGATCGGGGCGGCGAGGTCGTCGGCGGACGCGGGGGTGGCGGACACGCCGACAGCGAGCCCCAGAGCGGCTGCGGTGAGCACAGCGGTCAGTGATCTGCGCGGGGGAGAGGACACTGGCGCTCCTACGGAAGGCAGGTGGGTGGGGGAGGCACTCGGACTGCACGTGCTGCTGCGCAGTGATGCAGTATCCACGCCTCTAACGCGCAGATGTCAACATGAGCGACCAAAATATTGCAAGAATGGTGGTGCTTTTACCCGCCGCCGAACATGTTCGATCAGTCGGCCCGCACCACCGCGCCCGGCCGCCGGACCGCCCCGGCGGCTGCCTGTCGGGACAGGTGCAGCCGCTGGGCCAGCAGCGCGGCACCGATGACCGCGGCGGGCCGGCCCAGGCGGCCGGGGACGACCCGCGGTGCGGCCGCCCCGGCCGTCCCGGCGGAGAGGGCCGCCTGGAGCGCACCGAGGTACGTCCGCCCGGCCCGGGCCAGCGCGCCGCCGACCACGACGCGGTCGGGGGCGAGGAAGGAGACCGCGGGCCGCAGTTCGGCGGCCAGCGCCTCGGCGGCCTCGTGCCACACCTGGACGGCGGCCGGGTCGCCCCGCTCCGCCCGGCTGCGGACCTCCGCCGGGCCGACGGGACCCGCGCCGCTGCGGAGGCGGTAGCGGCGGACGACGGCGTCGGCCGAGGCGACCGTCGCCAGGCAGCCCCGGCTGCCGCAGGGGCAGGGGTCGTCGCCGGAGCGGGCCGGCGCATGGCCGAGATCGCCGGTGAGGCCCTCGATTCCGGTCCGGACCTGCCCGTCCCGCACCATCGCGGCCCCGATACCGGCGCCGACCGGGACGTACAGGAAGGAGCCGGGGCCGCGCCCGGCGCCGAGCCGCGCCTCGGCGAGGCCGCCGGCGCGGGCGTCGTGGACGAACGCGACCGGCAGGCCGAGCTCCTCGGCCAGCCAGCCGCGCAGCGGGAGCCGCCGCCGGCCCAGGTGCGGGGTGAGCAGCGAAGCCCCGGCCGCCTCGTCGACCAGGCCGGGCACCGCGACGCCCGCTGCGGCCGGAGGGTACCGGCGGGCCAGGTCGGCGGCGTACTCCAGGACCGTCTCCAGCACCGCCTCGGGGCCGCGCCCGGGGTCGGTGGCCCGGTACCCGCTGTGCAGCAGGGTGCCGTCGGCGGCCATCGCGACGCCGCTGATGCGGGCGCTGCCGACCTCCAGCGCGATCACCACCGGGGCGTCATCGGTTCGCACGGTGTCCCCTGTCGTCACTGCGGTGGCAGTCGGTGCGCGGAGTCCGGTCCCTGGGCGAGGTGGCGGGAGGGCAGGGGGCGATCGGCACAGGGAATCCTCAAGTGCGGTTCGGGGTAGCCAGGTTGGAGGGTCAGGCCGGGACGGTCCGTGGGGTGGGCACCGCGTCCCAGGCGTGCAGGCCCGCACCCAGACACCCCGCCCGGTCGCCGAGGGCGGCGGCGACCAGCCGGGGGGAGCGGTGGAAGGAGAGCTTCCCGGCGAGGCTCTCCCGCAAGGGGGCCAGCAGCAGCTCGCCGGACTCCGCGAGCCCGCCGCCGACCACGACGACCTCGGGCGCGAGCAGGGTGACGGCGGCCGCCAGGGCGGTGGCCAGGGCATCGACGGCACGCTGCCAGACCGCCTCGGCGATGCGGTCGCCGACGGTGACCAGGGCGGCGACCTCGGCGGCCCCGGCCACCGGACGTCCGGACGCGCCGGCGTAGGCGGCGGCGATCGACGCGGCGGACGCCAGGGTCTCCAGGCAGCCCCGGGCACCGCAGGCGCACTGCGCGCCGAGCGGGTCGACCACGAGATGGCCCAGTTCCCCCGCGTACCCACCCGCGTCCAGCAGCCGGCCGTCGTGGACGATGGCGGCCGCGATGCCGGTGCCCACGGGCACGAACAGCGCCTCCCGCACGCCCCGGGCGGCACCGAGCCGGGCCTCGGCCAGGCCACCGGCCCGGACGTCGTGGCCGAGCGTCACCGGGAGGCCCGTACGCCGCTCCAGGACCGAGGCCAGCGGCAGCTCGTGCCAGCCCAGGTTGGCGGCATGGACGGCCACGGACCGCTCGGTGTCGACGATCCCCGGCACCACGACCCCCGCCCGGCGGACGGTGAGGCCGCCCAGGGCCGCGTCGTCCGCCAGCGAGACCAGGGTCTCCACGATGCCGTCCACGACGGCATCGGGTCCCCGCCGCCGGGGTGTCGGGCTGCGCCGGGTGGCCAGTGGCCGCAGATCGCGGTCGAGCAGGGCGCCCTTCATGCCGGTGCCGCCGACGTCGAGGGCGATCACGCACTCGTGGACGGGGCGGCTCGCCCGGGCAGGTCGGGTGCTGCGGCTGTGCGGTGGGTGCGGCATGCGGGTGCTTCCTCGTCGGGCGACGGCGACGGCCGGGCCGGCGAGGAGGTGGTTGCACCGGCCCGGCGCGTCGGTCGTCGCGGCCTCCTCCGGCGCGGGGCGGAGGCGGGCGGTACGCAGGTGATGGCGAGTCAGACGGTGCGGGCCGCCGCGGTGGTGACGGTGGTCAGCAGTGCGGTGACGGTGTCGGTGACGGCCCGGCGGCCGGCCGCGAGGTAGCCGCGGGGGTCGACGGCGTCCGGGTCGGCTTCGAGCGCGGCCCGGACGGCGCGGGTCATGGCGATGCTGAGGGCGGTGCCGATGTTGACCTTGCTGATGCCGCCCGCGACGGCGCGCTGGATCTCCTGGTCGGAGACGCCGGAGGAGCCGTGCAGGACGAGCGGGAGGTCGAGGGTCAGGCGCAGCGTGTTGAGCAGGTCGTGGTCGATCCGGGCGTCCCGGGAGGTCATGGCGTGCGAGCTGCCGATGGCCACCGCGAGCGCGTCCACCCCGGTCTCCTCGACGTAGCGGCGGGCCTCGGCCGGGTCGGTGCGGGCGCCGGGGGCGTGGGCGTCGAGCGGTCCGTTGCCGTCCTTGCCGCCGACCTCGCCGAGCTCGGCCTCGAGCCAGAGGCCGTGGGCGTGGGCCCACTGGGCCGCCCTGCGGGTGGCGGCGACGTTGTCCCGGTAGGACAGGTGGGCGGCGTCGAACATGACGGAGCCGAATCCGCAGTCGGCCGCCTCCAGCAGCAGGGCCTCGCTCTTGACGTGGTCGAGGTGCAGGGCGATGTCGGCGCTGCTGCGGCGGGCGGCGCTCACGGCGGCCGCGGCGATCGGGTGCGGCCGGCCGCCGTGGAACTTGACGGCGTTCTCGCTCACCTGGAGGATCACCGGCTCGCCGACGGCTTCGGCGGCGGCGACGACGGCCTCGACGTGTTCGAGGGTGATGACGTTGAACGCGGCGACGGCGCCCTGGTGGGCGGCGGCCTCGGCGACGAGTTCGCCGGTGGGGCAGAGGGGCATGACGGGCCTTTCGGGGGAGGAGCGGGTCAGACGGGGACGACCTGGACCAGGGGGAGGAAGCGCTGGTGGCTCTCGCCGTCGAACCGGCCGGCGAAGCGGGCCCGGACGGTGGCGGCGGACAGGGCCACCGCGTGGCTCAACGCGATGGGCAGGGGAGTGCGGTCGGCCAGCCCGAGCGCCAGGGCGGCCACCACCGAGTCCCCGGCGCCGGTCGGGTTGCTGCCGCCGACGTCGGTGCCCGCCGGGAGGAAGGCCCGCCAGCTGCCGGTCGGATCGACGGCGAGCAGGCCCTTCGGGCCGAGCGAGGCGACGACGCTCCGGGCGCCCGCCGCGACCAGGGCCCGGGCGGCGGTGAGCGGGTCCTCGATCCCGGTGGCGGCCCGGAGTTCGGCGGCATTGGGCTTGATGACGGTCGGCTCGGCGTCGAGGGCGGAGGTCAGGGGCGGGCCGTCGGCGTCCAGCACCACCGGGACGCCGTGCGCGCGGGCGAGGCGGACCAGGTCGCCGTAGGCCCCGGCGGGGAGTCCCGGCGGAAGGCTGCCGGCCAGCACCAGGGCCCGGGCGGTGGGCAGCAGGCCCTCCACCCCGGCGCACAGGGCGCTCCAGTGCAGGGCGGACAGCTGCGGCCCGGGCTCGTTGAGCATGGTGGCGTCGCCGTCGTGGACGACGGCGACGGTCCGCCGGGTGGCCCCGTCGGTGAGCGGGATCGGCAGGTGGACGATCCCGGTGCGCTCCAGGTCGGCTCGGACGGCGTCGCCCGTGGGCCCGCCCAGCGGCAGGACGGCGGTGGCCGGCCGGCCCAGGGCGTGCAGGACCCGGGCGACGTTGACGCCCTTGCCGCCGGCCTGCTCGTGCACGGACTGCACCCGGTGGCTGGAGTGCGGCCGCAGGGTGGTGAGGGTGTAGGTGAGGTCGAGGGCGGGGTTGGGCGTGACGGTCACGATCACGACGGCGGCCTTCCTGCCGGAGCCGTGCCGCTCACGCCTGGGTGAGGATCACGGAGCGGGTCAGGTTGCGGGGGCGGTCGGGGTCGAGCCCCTTGACCGCGGCCACGGCGACCGTGAGGCGGTGGATCCGCACCAGCTCGGCCAGCGGGTCCAGCCCGCCCTCGATCCAGCGGGCACCGGTGGCGTCCACCTGCTCGGCCAGGCCCTCGGGCGCCGGGCCGATCATCCAGGTCGCGGTGGTGGGTTCGGCGATGCTGATCGGCCCGTGGCGGTACTCCATCGCCGGGTACGCCTCGGTCCAGGCGAGCGCGGCCTCGCGCAGCTTCAGCGCGGCCTCGTTGGCGAGGCCGACCGTCCAGCCCTGGCCGAGGAAGGTGAACTGGCTGCAGAAGGCCAGCCCGACGGGCAGCGGCTCCGCCAGCGCCCGCTGTCCGTCGCGCTCCACCGAGGCGGTGTGCAGGCCCAGGTGGGCGCGGAGGAAGGTCAGCGCGGTGGTGGCGAACCGGGTCTGGACGACGGACCGCTCGTCGGCGAAGTCCAGGACGGCCACGTCGTCGGCCGCCGTCATCACGGGTGTCTCCGGGTCGGCGGTGATGGCAGCGGTGCGGACGGTGCCGCGTACGGCGGCGAGCAGGTCCAGCACCTCGGTGGTGGTGCCCGAGCGGGTCAGGCCGATCACCCGGTCGTAGGAGCGCGGCCCCGGGAACTCGGACGCGGCGAAGGCGTCCGTCACCCCCTGCTCGGAGGTCTCCCGCAGCGACGCGTAGGCCTGCCCCATGAAGTAGGAGGTGCCGCACCCGACGATCGCGACCCGCTCGCCCGGCTCCGGCAGGGCGGGGTGTCCGGCGCCGGCCAGCTCGGCCGCGCGGCCCCAGCACTCCGGCTGGCTGGCGATCTCTGCCTCGACGAAGGTCGTCATGGGCACTCCCTCTCATGATCATTTGCGTGGTAGTGATCTGTACGAGGGATATACAAGCAGCTTTGAGCATGAAGCAACAGCCTGTTGCGGTGATACCTGGCGCGGAAAGACAGCAGCCCGGCGGGGACCGAGGAGTCATCTCGGTCCCCGCCGGGCTGTCGGGGGGCGGACTGCGGCTGGTGTCAGACGCAGTGGACCTCGACCCCGTGGGCGACGAGCTGCTCGACGGTCTCCTCCGGGGCGTCCTTGTCGGTGATCAGCACGGCGATCTCGTGGATCGCGCAGACCTGGGCGAAGGCGCGGCGGCCGATCTTGGTGGCGTCGGCCACGATGATCACCTTGTCCGCGCGCTCGGCGATCGCGCGGTTCGCGCCGGCCTCGCCCTCGTCGTGGGTGGCGGCGCCCCACTTCGGGTCGACCGCGTTCACCCCGAGGATCGCGTAGTCGAGCGACACCCCCTGGAGCACCATGGTGGCCAGCGGCCCGGTGAGCTCGTAGGAGTTCGGGCGGGCCACTCCGCCGGTCACCACCGTCTTCACGTACGGCCGCACCGCCAGCTCGTTGGCGATGTTGATCGCGTTGGTGACGATGGTCAGCGCGGTCCCGCTGCCGTGCTGGGCCAGGTCCGCGCGGGTCGCGAGCTCGCGCGCCACCTCCGAGGTGGTGGTCCCGCCGTTGAGGCCGACCACCGCCCCGGGCGGGATCATCGCGGCGGCGGCCTTGGCGATGCGCTGCTTCTCGTCCGCCTGGCGCGCGGTCTTGTAGCGAAGGGGCAGGTCGTACGCGACACCGCTCAGTACGGCGCCACCGCGCGTGCGCACCAGCAGCTGCTGCTTGGCCAGTTCGTCCATGTCCCGCCGCACCGTCGCCGCCGAGACCTTCAACAGCTCGGAGGCTTCGCCGACCTCGATCCGACCCCGGTCGCCCAGGATTTCGAGCAGGTGCGTCCACCTCTCGTGCGTCCCCATGGCCACTCCTTCACGTGTCTCGTCGCGGCTCTGAAGCGTAGCGCGCAGTGATCAAATCGCCGCCCCACCTGCAGCTTTCCGAGCGGCCCCGGGGCGGGATTCCTGCTGCCGAACCTCTTGACTTCGCTGGGGTCAGCTGCCACGGTTTGCGCAAAACTGCTGTGGTTGACGTCATATCAATCAGTTTTGAACATTCCTCCCTCCTGCTCGGAGTCCCCATGAGACTGCACCGACGCCTGCTCGGACTCGCGTCCGCGGCTGCCCTGGCCACCACCGGCCTGGCGGTGGCGACCTCCCCCGCCGCCACCGCCGACACCGTGGCCGCGAACACCAGCGCCCCGATCGGGGCCAAGCCGATGATGGGCTTCAACAACTGGGCCCGCTTCACCTGCGCCGCCCAGGCCCGGCTCGACGGCACCCGCACCGGCTACTCGTTCCAGCAGTTCATGCAGGACCAGGCCAAGGCGATGAAGGACACCGGCCTGGTCGCGGCCGGCTACACCAACCTCACCGTGGACGACTGCTGGATGCAGCGCACCGCCGCCGGCTACCTGCACGGTGCCGCCACCTGGGGGAGCAGCAGCCAGCCCGGCTACGACTGGGAGCTGACGGACTACGCGAACTACGTGCACGCCCAGGGGATGGAGGCCGGGCTCTACAGCACCTCGGGCGTGAACACCTGTCAGGGCGTGCCCGGCGGCGTGAAGGGCCACGAGCAGGCCGACGCCAACTCGCTGGCCTACTGGGGGATCGACTCCCTCAAGGTCGACAACTGCGGGACGGACATCAGCAACCGGCAGCAGATCTTCACCACGATGGCGAACGCCCTGAACACCGCGACCGCGGGCACCGGCCGCAAGGTGCTCTTCAACGAGTCCGCCCCGGCCGGCTACGGGCCGACCACGGCGGAGAAGTACAACTCGATGGACTGGGTCCGCACCCTGGGCCAGATGTGGCGGGTCAGCCCCGACATCGCGGTCTGGCACGGCGACGGCGCCTCCGGGTGGGACTGGCCGCACGGCGGCGACTACTACGAGGGCGGCGTCTACCAGAACCTCAACGACACGGTGGCGCTGGCACGTTACAACGGCCCGGGCAACCACAACGACGCCGACATGCTGCTGATCGGCGACAACAACCAGCTCACCCTCGCCGAGCAGCGGAGCCAGTTCGCCCTCTGGTCGGCGATGGGCTCGCCGCTGATGATCAGCTCGGACGTGCGGAAGATGGCCGCCGACCCGGTCGCCTACGCCCCGCAGCTCGCCATCCTCAAGAACGCCGACATCATCGCCGTCGACCAGGACCCCCTCGGCGCCGGCGGCTACCTCGCCTCCCGCACCGCCGCCTCCGCCACCGCCGGGATCGACGTCGTGGTCAAGCCGCTGGCCGGCGGCCGCCGCGCCGTCGCGGTCCTCAACAAGGGCGCCACCGCGACCGGTTACACGCTCAACCTGGCCAACGTCGGCTTCGGCAACACCGGCTGCACCCGCACCGCGCGCGACCTGTGGAGCCACACCGACCAGGCGGTGACCTCCTCGATCACCACCACCATCGCGGCCCACGACACCGCGATGTACACCATCGACCCGGGCAGCTGCGGTGCGGCGATCCCGGTCGGCCAGATCCAGGCCCCGCAGAGCGCCTTCCAGGCCTCCGCCCTCTGCCTGGACGCCTACTCCGGCGCGACGGCGGGTGCCAAGGTCGCCCTCTACGGCTGCACCGGCAACAGCAACCAGCAGTGGCAGCGCCAGAGCAGCGGCCTGATCTCCTCGCTCCAGAACACCTCCCTCTGCATCTCCGGCAGCTCCACCGGCCTGAGCCTGGCCACCTGCAACTCCGGTGACGGCAAGCAGAAGTGGACCTACAACCGGCAGGGCCAGCTCCGCCAGGCGACCGGCGTCTGTGCCGACATCGTCGGCGGCAACTTCGCCGACGCCAACTCCGCGGTCATCACCTACGCCTGCGGCACGCACCAGCCCAACCAGGCCTGGAGCGCCCCGTTCGACACCCCGCCCGCCCCGTAGCACCGACCTGTCCGGTTCCGGGCCCGTGGGCGGCTCGCGGGCGCCCCATGGGCGGCTCGTGCCCACGGGCCCGGAACCCGAGCTGCGCCAACTCTTGACTTGTGCATCTCACGCTGTCACGGTTTGCGCGAACATGCTTTGACTGGCGCCGTATCACGCACATTTGGACATTCCCAGTCTTCCCCCACCGAAGTGAAGTCCACCCTCGGGACCAGGAGTTGTACATGAAGCGTCGAGATCTGCTCCGAGCCGGCGTGCTGGCCTCCGGATTCGCCGCACTGCCGCTGAGCCTGCGCAACGCGCTGGCGCTGGAAGCCCCCACCGGCGGCCTGGAGACCATCGAACACGTCGTCATCCTGATGCAGGAGAACCGGTCGTTCGACCACTACTACGGCACCCTGCGCGGGGTCCGCGGCTTCAACGACCCGGCGGCCGTCACGCTGCCGAACGGGAACCCGGTCTTCAAGCAGCCGAACGGGGCCGGGTACGTCCTGCCGTTCCGGGTCAACGACCAGTTCCTGTCGGGTACGGCGCACGACTGGACCTCCGGGCACGCCGCCTGGAACGGCGGCCGCAGCGACCAGTGGGTGGCGCGGAAGGGCACCCAGACGATGGCCCACTTCGACCGGGCCGCGCTGCCGTTCTACCACGCGCTCGCCGACGCCTTCACGATCTGCGACGCCTACCACTGCTCGGAGTTGGGCCCCACCAACCCCAACCGGATGTACATGTGGACCGGCAAGCTCGGCTACGAGCCCGGCAGCACCACCACCCGCGCGGTCGGTAACTCGGCCTGGCAGAACCCGGGTCACACCGGCTACACCTGGACCACGTACGCGGAGCGCCTGGAGAGTGCCGGGCGGAGCTGGAAGACGTACCAGGAGTGGGACAACTACGGCGACAACAGCCTCGACTTCTTCGCCTCGTTCCTGGTGGTCGGCAAGAAGGCGCTGGCCTACGCGAAGGACGACGCGGGCAAGCCGTTCCCGAAGCTGGAGTACTTCTACTACGCGCTCCAGGCCGCCTCCGCCGCGCGCCAGACCCAGCTGCTCGCGCAGCTCGACCAGGGCATCGCCACCCTCACCGCCGCCGAGCGCAGCCTCTACGACCGGGGGCTGGCCCGGCTGAAGCCCGGTCAGCTCGCCACCGCCTTCCGGGCCGACGTCGCGGCCGGCCGACTGCCCGCCGTGTCCTGGATCGTGGCGCCCGAGAACCAGTCCGAGCACCCGGACTGGGGGCCCAACACCGGGGCCGAGCTGGTGAAGCAGGTCCTGGACGCGCTGGCCTCGAACACGGCGGTGTGGAACAAGACCCTGTTCCTGCTGAACTACGACGAGAACGACGGCTACTTCGACCACGTGGCGCCGCCCGCCCCGCCCGTCACCGCGAACGACGGCCTGTCGACCGCCGCGCTCGGCGACGAGCTGTACGGGAGCGAGGTGATCGGCCTCGGCAACCGGGTGCCGCTGCTGGTGGTCTCGCCGTGGAGCCGGGGCGGCAAGGTCTGCTCCCAGGTGTTCGACCACACCTCGGTGCTGCAGTTCCTGGAGAAGTGGACCGGCATCGCCGAGCCCAACATCTCGGCGTGGCGCCGCGCGGTGGCCGGCGACCTGACCTCCGCGCTGGACACCACCCAGGCCGTCGCCGCCTACCCCTCCCTCCCCGCGCCCGTTCCCACCAGCGGCCCGCGCGGCACCAACCCCGCCCCGCCCGGCACCCAGGTGGCGCCGGTCCAGGAGGCGGGCACCCGGACCGCCAGGCCGCTGCCGTACGACCTGGCCGTCTCCGCGGCGGCGACCGCGGCCTCCCTCGGGATCACCTTCACCAACAGCGGCACCGCCGGTGCGCACTTCTACGTCTACGCCAACGCCTTCCGCACCGACGGCCCCTGGCGCTACACCGTGGAGGCGGGCAAGTCGCTCGGCGACACCTGGCAGGCGGGCACCCCCACCGGTGCCTACGACCTGACCGCGATCGGCCCCAACGGCTTCGTCCGCCGGTTCGCCGGGAACCGGGTCACCGCCACCACGGCCGGCAACGCCAACCCCGAGGTGACGCTCCGTCACGCCCCGGCCGACCAGCGGGTCTGGCTCGACCTGCGCAACACCGGGACGGCCGCCTGCACCGTCACCGTCCGCGCCAACAACCGCGGCGGCGGCCCGTGGACCTACCAGCTCGCCCCGGGCGCCACCGCCAGCGACTACTTCTCCACCGCGGGCGGCCTGGCCGGCTGGTACGACCTGACCGCCACCGCCGACACCCGCGACGGCTTCCTGCGGCGCTTCGCCGGGCACATGGAGAACGGCGCCGAGAGCACCAGCGACCCCGTCATGGGCTCCAGCCCGCTCGCCTGCACCGTCAAGTACTTCGACAGCCAGGAGATCACCGGCGAGAACGGCGCCGCCGTCAACGCGGCCGACGGCAACCCGGCCACCCTCTGGCACACCCGCTGGTCCGGCAGCACCGACCCGCTCCCGCACGAGATCCAGCTCGACCTGGGCGGCAACCGCACCGTCACCGGCCTCTCCTACCTGCCCCGGCAGGACGGCGGCGCCAACGGCCGGATCGGCAGCTACGAGCTCTACCTCAGCACCGACGGCAGCACCTGGGGCGCCCCCGCAGCCACCGGCAGCTTCGCCGACACCGCCGCCCTCAAGACGGTCCGCTGCTGGCCCACCACCGCCCGGTACGTCCGGCTGCGCGCGCTGAGCGAAGCCGGCAACCGGGGCGGGTGGAGCAGCGCCGCCGAACTCACCCCGCTCGGCTGGTCCTGACGCCCGGGTTCTGCTCCGTTCTGTGACCGTGCTCCCGGGCCGGAGCCCCGCCACGTCAGGCCGGGGCCCCGGAACGGGAGGGCGCGGTGCGGGCAGCAGCGGTGGGACGGGGCAGGATGGAGCAGGCTGCCGGCCGACCGCCGGACGGCCTCGCTCCGCGATCGACCACTGCCGAATCGAGACGACATGAGCTCCGCACCGAGCCCGCTGCTGCTGCCCGACGGCCGACCCGCCGCCCGCGCCTGGACGCTGGACCCGGCGCTGAAGCACCTCAACCACGGGTCCTTCGGCGCCGTCCCGCTGGCGGCGCAGGAGGAGCAGCAGCGGCTGCGCGCCGAGATGGACCGGGCGCCGGTGGTGTGGTTCCCGGCCCTGCCGGGCCGGGTCGCGGCGGCGCGGGCGGTGGTGGCCGACTTCCTGCGGGTCGACGTACGCGATCTCGCCCTGGTGCCCAACGCGAGCGCAGGCGCCAGCGTCGTCTACGGCAGCCTCCCGTACCGGCCCGGGGGCGAGGTGCTGGTCACCGACCACGGCTACGGCGCCGTCACCATGGGCGCGGAGCGGCTGGCCCGCCGCTGGGGCGGCACCGTCCGGACGGCGCGGGTGCCGCTGTACTCCGGCGCGGAGGAGGCTGCGGCGGCCGTGCTGTCGGAGGTCACCGACCGGACCGCGCTGATCGTCCTGGACCACATCACCTCGGCCACCGCGCGCTGGCTGCCGGTCGAGCAGATCGGTACCGCCGCAAGGGAGTCGGGCATCCCGCTGCTGATCGACGGCGCCCATGTGCCCGGCCTGGCCGAGGACCCGCTGGCCGGACTGGAGTTCGACGTCTGGGTCGGCAACCTGCACAAGTTCGGCTGCTCGCCGCGCGGCGCCTCGGCACTGGTGGTCCGGAGCGAACTCCGGGACTCCCTCTACCCGTTGATCGACTCGTGGGCGGCGGAGGCGGCCTTCCCCGAGCGCTTCGACACCCAGGGCACGATCGATGCCACCAGCTACCTGGCGGCACCGACCGCGCTGGCCTTCATCGAGCAGACCTGGGGCTGGAAGGCCGCCCGCGGCTACCTGCACGAGCTGGCCGACTACGCGGAGCGGATCATCGGCGCGGCCTTCGCGGAGCTGACGGGTGCGAGCGCCGCTGTCGACGTCGGCATGCCGGTGAACGCCCTGCGGCTGGTCCGTCTCCCCGACGGCCTGGCGGGTACCCGGCTGGAGGCCGACGCCCTGCGCGACCGCGTCGCGGCCGAACTCGGCGTCGAGGCCGCGTTCACCAGCTTCAACGGGATCGGATATTTCCGGCTGTCCACCCACGTCTACAACAACGCGGCCGACTTCGAGCACTTCGCGGAGCGGTGTGTTCCCGTGCTCGTCGAATGGGCCCGGAAAGCCCGCGCCGCCGCACGGTAGGAATACGGATTGCATTGCCGTTCCCGTGGCTGCCCGGCCCTTTTCTGCTTGAATGGACGGCCCTGGCAGAGCCGCAGGTCAGGGCCCACTGTCAGTGTCTCCGCATAGTCTTGGAACAACGCTGGAGGGGGCGCCGGAAAGGCGCCGGAGATGGGCGTTGGAAAAGGGGGCACCATCATGTCTGCGAAGAGGATCAGCCACAAGGTCAACCACGTTTCGCTCGTGGTCGACAAGTCGGGATCGATGCGCCAGCACGAGGCGCAGCTGGTCCGGGTGGTGGACGAATTCGTCAAGGGCCTCCAGGAGGAGTCCGACCGGCTCGGCCACGAGACCCGGATCAGCCTCTACGCCTTCGACCACGAGGTGCAGAACCTCGTCTGGGACATGGACGTGAAGCACCTGCCGTCCCTGAAGGGCCTCTACAAGGTCGACAACGGGGCGACGGCGCTGATCGAGGCGGCCGTGAAGTCCATCGACGACCTGAAGAACATCTGGGAGGGGTACGGGGAGCACTCCTTCCTCCAGGTGCTCGTCACCGACGGCGAGGAGAACGCCTCCGGCTGTTCGGAGACCGGGCAGATGCACGTCCGGATGGGAGGCGGCAAGGGCACCGCCGTCCTGCGCTCGTGGATGGACCGGATCCGGACGGGCCTGGACCGGCTCCCCGACCACTGGACCTCGGCGATCCTGGTGCCGAACTCGCTGGCCAAGCGCACCGCCCAGGAGTACGGCTTCCCGGCGGGCAACATCGCGATCTGGGACGCGGACTCCAACCAGGGCGTCGAGGAGGCCATCGGCACCGTCAAGTCGGCCGCGACCAGCTTCCTGCGGGGCCGGGAGCAGGGCGTGCGCGGTACCAGGAACCTGTTCGCCATGGGCCAGGACCTGAGCAGCGCCGACGTGAAGGCCAACCTCGAAGCCCTGGACACCGGCAAGTACATCCTGGTCCCGGTCGACCAGCAGCTGCCGATCCGCGAGTTCGTCACCAGCGCCGGGCACCCGTACAGGACCGGCTGCGCCTTCTACGAGCTGTCCAAGCGCGAGAAGATCCAGGGCAACAAGCAGCTCGCCGTGGCCGAGAAGGACCCGGCCACCGGCCGGATGACCGGCAGGGTGTTCTCCGGCCCGGAGGCGCGCCAGCTGCTCGGCCTGCCGAAGGCCGAGGCCACGGTGAAGCCGGGCGACAACCCGTCGTACACCGTGTTCGTCCAGTCGACCTCCGTCAACCGGAAGTTGGTGCCGGGTACCAAGCTGCTGGTGCTGCTGTGACCGGCGGCAGGTTAGTGGTAGGCGGAGCCCCTTGGCGCGGCTCGGGCCGGGCGGGTCGTATCGTTGCGGACGACGTCCCCTCGGGCGACGGTGCAACCACTAAAGGTGACCGAGGTCGCCTCATGAATTAGAAGGAACAGCGAGATGAGCGAGAACGTCTACTTCACGATCGAGATCGACGGCAAGGACGAGGGCAACATCGTCTTCAAGCTCTTCGACGACGTCGTGCCGAAGACCGCGACGAACTTCCGCGAGCTGGCCACCGGCGTGCACGGCTTCGGCTACGCGGAGTCCGGCTTCCACCGTGTCATCCCGGACTTCATGCTCCAGGGCGGTGACTTCACCCGCGGTGACGGCACCGGCGGCAAGAGCATCTACGGCGAGAAGTTCGCGGACGAGAACTTCAACCTCAAGCACGACCGCCCGTTCCTGCTGAGCATGGCCAACGCCGGCCGCAACACCAACGGCTCGCAGTTCTTCATCACCACGATCGTGACCAGCTGGCTCGACGGCAAGCACGTCGTCTTCGGCGAGGTCGTCGAGGGCCAGGACCTGGTCCGGAAGATCGAGAGCCTGGGCAGCCAGAGCGGCCGCACCAGCGCCAAGATCGTGATCAAGAGCAGCGGCATCGTGAAGTAGTCCTTCACCCCGCCGTACGGCGTCGGGCCCGCCCCCGGTGACATCACGTCACCAGGGGCGGGCCCGGGTCGTTCCGGCCCCCATATCCGTCCCGTACGGGTCCGGTCAGTTCGACGGGGTGGCGTTGAGGGAGGACCAGGGGCCCTGGCCGATGAAGTTGACCCGGCCCGCCGGGTTCAGTCGGACGGTGAAGATGTTCCCGTGCCAGCCGAAGGCGCCCGAGCTGTTCTGCGACGCGGCGTGGGCGGCGAACAGCTTCGGCAGGTCGGCTGCGGTGCCGGCCTTGAGCTGCTTCTCCGGCGTGAGGAGGTGCACCTCGGCGTCGGCGACGACCTGCACGGTCCGCGCCTCGGCGCCGGTGCCCTCGACCAGGGGGTCCAGCCCGTCCTGGCTGCACGTCACCTTGGTGGCCGAGACGGCGAGTGCGGTGATGCCGTTGCCGGCCTGGGAGGCGGACGAGACGTACACCCACTGGGCGCCTGCCGGTGCCCCGCAGGTCTGGGCGCCGGGCGTCGCGGACGGGCGGGCGCTTGAAGCGCTTGAGGCGCTCGGGGCACGCGTTCCGGCGGATTGCGGGCTTCCCTGGTCACAGGCCGTCAGGCCGGCCAGGAGCAGCACGGCGGCTGCGGTCGTCAGTGAGGTACGGAGAACGGCGGTCGACATCGGTGAAATCCCCCTGGCAGTTCGAATCCAACGGATCTGAACACGCGTCAGCTCCGTCCACAGTTGCACCTGATGGCAAGCCCTCTAGGATCCGTCCATGAGGCTGCAGCTGACCCGCGACAGTGTCGCGATGGGCGACGACGTCGACGCTCCGCACGAGGCGAGCATGGAACTGCCCGACGGGACCCCGCTCCGCGAAGCGGTCGCCGCCGTCGTTGTCGAGGGCCGGTACCTCGCCTTGATCGCAGGGGGCAGGGCGAGCTGGATCCTGACCGGGGCCGGCGTCGGTGCTGGTGCCGCGATCGCTGTGGTGGCGCAGCAGTGGGACGAGCCCCGGTTCCTCGTTCCGGCGGACCTCGCCCCCGTCAGCTCCGACGACGGGGCCGTCCACTGGCACTTCCGTTACCTGGCCCAGCGGGATCCGGAGGATATCTACCGCGAACTCGGGGCCGCACCGACGGCCTGAGCCGGGCGGTGCCCGTACCTGACGCTGCGTCAGATGCCTTGTCCAGCAAGGTTCTTGTCTGTAGGCAGGCAGCGGATCGCCGCCGTCCGGGATCGGCGTCGCACCCGGGGCGAGCCCGAGCGGGAGGCCCCGGGCGGGGCGACTTTGCGGAGGCGGTGGCGGAGCCCCCGGGGGAGGGACGTACGCTGGGCGTTCCCATGCACATCCGAGGCGTGGACAACATGGCTGAGGAGAGCGATCGTGGCACAGGGACGTAGCGGCATCCGGGGCGCGCGGATCGGGTCGGGGCCGATGGGCGAGTCCGAGCGGGGTGACCTCGCTCCTCGCCGGACGGTGTCGTTCTGGTGCGGGAACGGCCACCACACCCAGCCGAGCTTCGCGCTCGAGGCGGTGCCGCCGGAGACCTGGGACTGCCCCAAGTGCGGCCTGCCGGCCGGCCCCGACCAGGACCAGACGCCGGTCGCCGCAGGCAACACCCCCTACAAGACGCACCTGGGCTACGTCCGGCAGCGCCGGACCCAGGAGGACGGCGAGATCCTGCTCAACGAGGCGCTTGCCAAGCTGCGCGGCACCATCTGAGGCCTCGCAGCGGCACCGGCGCCCGGCCTCCGGTGGCCCGGTGCGCTCACAGGTCCGGCCCGAGGGCCTTGGCGGCCGTGACGGACCCGACCAGCGAGCTGCCGAGCACGACGGTCAGCGCGATCGTGGCGAGGGCGCTGCCGGGCTCCGCCGGGCGCGGACCCAGGCGGATCGGCACCCGGCCGCCCGGGTCGCGGGTCACCTGCACCGACGTGCCCACCTCCGGTGCCGCCGCGCCCTTCAGTTCGAGGCGCGCGACCCCGGCACCGGAGGGGAGCTCCACCTCGACGGCTGTGACCCGGTGGTCGACGCCGCCCATGGGATCGGACGTGCTGATCCACCGGGTGACCACGGCCGGTGCGGTCACGCCCCGGTCGTGCAGGGTCTGCTGCTCCTGCATGCCGCCCCGGAGCAGGACCAGGGCCAGCCACGCCGCGTTGAGGACGAACAGGGCCCAGGCGGCGACGGGTACGTCGTTCCTGCTCATCCAGTAGATACCGACCCACATGGCCAGCACCGTGCCGATCAGGATCACCGGCGCGCTCCAGCCGCCCGGTCCCTGCGACACGGTCCACACCGCCCAAGCGGACCCGTACGCGGCCAGCGGAGGGCCCGTCAGCACCAGGGCCCACCAACCGATCAGAAGCGCTCTGGCAGCCATCCCCGTCCACCCCCGCCGAGCGGCTCGCGCAAGCCGCGCCCACAACCTACCCACCGCAGCGGCGCACACGCGGCCGGCGCCGGAACCGGCCGGGCCGGCCCGGCGGACGGCCCGTCAGCCGGAGTGCACGCGGACCACCGGAGGGACCGGCGAGTCCGGCCGTGGCGACGGGGCGGATGCGTGAGGATGGGGCCATGAGGATCCATCGGACCAGCGTCTTCGTCGACGACCAGGAGAAGGCCCTGCGCTTCTACACCGAGGTGCTCGGCTTCGTGAAGAAGCACGACGTCCCGCTGGGGGACGACCGCTGGCTCACCCTGGTGTCGCCGGAGGCGGCCGACGGGACCGAGCTGCTGCTGGAGCCCGCCCGCCATCCCGTGGTGAAGGCTTACCGGGACGGTCTGGCGCAGGAGGGCATCCCGCTCGCCGCCTTCGCCGTGGACGACGTGGCGGCGGAGTTCGACCGGCTGCGCGGGCTCGGGGTGCGCTTCACCCAGGAGCCGGTGCGGACTGGTCCGGTCACCACGGCGGTGCTGGACGACACCTGCGGCAACCTGATCCAGCTCCTTGGCGGCTGACACCCGGGTACGGGCGCTGGGCCACGGGCCAGTGGGAGCGCAGCGGCGCCCGGTCGCAGGACCGGACGCCGCTGCCGTTCGGATCAGACCTGCGGTGCGGCCGTCCGGCCGAGGTGCCGGGCGAAGAACCGGACCGCGCTCTCGACCTCGAACCTGGGCAACTCGCCCTGCCTGCCCGCGTTCGCGTGCAGTGTCTTCTCCTTCGAGGCGAAGGCGTCGAACAGCGCGAGACCGGCCTCGCGCGGGATGTGCTCGTCGTCCCACTGGAGGTCGAACTCGACCGGGACGGTGATCCGCTTCGCGTGCTCGGCCAGGTCGTCGGGCCAGTGCAGCCCGAAGACCGCCGCCGTGATCCGGGGCTCGGCGGCCACCAGCGGTACGCCGATGGCGGTGCCCATCCGGACGCCCAGGTAGCCGACCGGGCCGTCGGTGCCGATCTCCGGGAGCTGCTGGAGCGCGTCCAGCACCGCCCGCCACTCGGGCAGGACGAGCTGCGCCACGTGCGCGTTGTGCCGCTGGACGATCGGGCCGACCGGCTCGCCCGCCGCCCGGGCCGCGGCCAGCTCGGCGCTCGCCCGCTCGTCGAACGCGGTGCGCGGGCGGTCGCCGTGGCCGGGCGCGTCGATGGCGGCGACGTGGAAACCGCCGCCGTTCACCAGCAGCTGGGCCCGGCCCGCCATCTCGCCGTGCTTCTTGTGCCTTCCGCCGCCGTGGCCCAGCAGGACCAGGGGCGCGAGGGCGGGGCCGGAGGCCGGCGACCAGAGGACGCCGGGGACGTCGCCCACGGTGAAGTCGCGCTCGCGCACGCCGTCGGACGAGGACTCGGTGGTGAACTGGAGAGAGGACACAGGTGTTGCCTTTCGGGAGGGCCTCGTGGTGGGGCGCTCCCGGCGACGGCTACGTCAGTCGCCCGGCCGTGACGGCAAGGGGGAGCACCCACATCGGTACTGCGTTCATGGGTCTCACCTCCTCGGGCGGGTCACGGTCGAGTGCAAGCTACCAGCCCCGGTCGTCATCCCTCCACCCCTTTTCCGAGGTGGCTGTCAGCGGTTCGGGGTACGAGGCGGTCGAACCTGTCGATCATCGTCCGGGCATCGTCGACGGTGTCCCAGAACGGCCGGTCCGTGGCGTCGGCGAGGGCGCGGTGCAGGGCCGGGCTGTAGACGCCGCGGACCCGGAGGTTCTCCAGGCGGTCGGTCCGCATGACGATCGCGATGTAGCGGTTGAAGCGGCCGCGGTGGCGCCCGACCACGTACAGGCGGTCGCTCCAGTCCCAGCGCTGGGGCAGTACCCAGACCTTGGTGCCCGGGGCGAAGTGCTTGGTCCCGCGCCGGACTTCGGACCCGCCGTGGCCCTGAGTGGTGTGCTGGACGATGTTGGCCGCGATGCCGATGCCGAGGGGCGCCGGGTCGGGTTCCTGTTCCTGTTCTTCGGTCATCCGGGCATCCTGGACCGTTCGCCGCACTCGGCGCACCGGGTTTGTCCGCGCCCGGCCCGCGAAGCAGCTCGGTTCACCCCGATGGGTCCGTGTGCGTCCGACCGGACGGGGCAGGGAGCCGGTGTCCCGTCAGTTCCGTTCTGCAGGAGCCCCTTTGAAGATCGCCAAGGCCGCGCTGGCCCTCGCCGCCGTCGTGACCCTCGCCATCGTCGTCCCGGTCGGCCCGGCCACCGCCGCCCCGAGGCTGAGCGGCCTGGACTGCACCACCTGGGTCCACAACAACGACCCGCTGTACGGCGGGGTCACCTGCGCCAACAACACCGGCGGGACGATCACCTTCCACGCCGACATCGTCTGCGGCCGGGCCCTCGACGTGACCGGCAACTCGGTGACGGTGGCACCCGGACGGGTCGACCAGTCCACCGGCCACTGCGCCTTCTACAGCACCGGGATCGGCCACATCGGCTGGACGGTGGAGTAGCGGTCGCCCCCGGTCCGGGACCGCACCGGCGGCCCCGGACCGGGGCGCTCAACGGTTGTTGCCGTCGGGGTGGAGGACGTCGAGGCTGCCGTAGCCCGACAGGCGGGCGGTCAGGTTGCCGGGTTCGTTCCGCAGGACGGCGTCCAGGAAGGTGAGGGTGGCTGCGGCGACGAGGCGTGGGCTCGCGCTGCGGCCGAGGGTGCCGACGATCGAGGGTACGGGCGGGAGGTAGAGGGGGCCGTCCATGAAGGTGAGGTGTGCGGCGCCGGGGACGGTGAGCCGATAGCCGGTCTCGGTACTGGAGTTGAGGGCCTCGGTGAGGCGGGGCAGGTAGCGCGGGTCGGTGGCCGGGGTGACGGCCTGGGTGAGGGCGAGCGCCGGGCGGTCGAGGGCGGGGGAGGCGGGGCCGTGGGGGAAGCCGTCCAGGTCGATGACGGCGGCGAACCGGTGGTCCTGCCGGGCTGCCTGGAGTGCGGCGGCACCGCCCATGGAGTGACCGGTGACCGCGACCCGGCCGCTGTCCAGGCGGCCGGTCAGCGGGTCGGCGGTCTCGCCCCGGTCCAGGGCTTCCAGCCGGGTGAGGGCGAAGCCGAGGTCGGCGGCCCGGATCGCGGTCCAGCCGGCCGCCAGCTTCTCGTCCTGGTCAGGGTCGCCGCTGGAGCTGGTCGCGGTGGTGACGGTCCGGCCGTCCGCGAGGACGACGGCGGCGGAGTCGTACGGGTGGTCGAGGGCCGCCACCACGTAGCCGTGGCTGGCCAACTCCTCGGCCCAGGCGGTGTTCTGGGTGCGCACCCCGCCCGACCCGGGGGAGAACAGCACCACCGGGAAGCGTTCCCCGCCGTCCGCCACCGGGGCGTCGAAGACCGAGCGGCTGCGGGCCCGCGGAACGCCGTCGAACAGGAAGTCCGGCAGCCCGACCCCACGGGCGAGGGCGGCGGAGACGGTACGCGCCTCCTGCTCGGTGCGTCCGAGGTACTGGGCCCGCTGTGCGTCCGGGGGGATCTGCTGCGCGGGGTACCAGAGTTGGACCACGACCGTGCGCCGGTCGTCCGGATCGGCGGTGAAGGTCTCGGGGCGAAGCGGGTCGGTCCACTGCAGCACCCGGGTGCCGACCGCGAGGCCGCCCGACGGCTCGGGGAACACGGGGACGGGAAAGGCCCAGGCAGCTGCCGGGCCGGTGGCGATCAGGCCGGCGCAGACCGCCGATCCGGGCAGCGCCAGCCACCAGCGGGCGCGCCACGCCGGGCGGCCGGTGCGGCGGCGCAGCAGGGGGAGGGCGGCGAACGGGAGCGCGAGCGCGGCGCCGGACAGGACCGGCAGCAGCTGCCAGCGGAGGCCCGTCGCGGCCAGCAGGACCGCGGACAGCGCGAGGACCGCTCCCGCAACGACCGTGACGGGCGGGCGGGCGGCAGGCGGAAGCCAGCGGGCCAGTACCAGGGCGACGGCGCCCAGCAGGGCCAGTACTTCGAGGGGCGACATGGACAGCCCCGTGATGATCTCGGTCACCCGCCCATGGTCGGCGGCGGACCGGTGCGGCCACATCCGTCCCGGGTCGCCGTTGCGGGTGCCACCGGAGTGGCAGTCGGGCGGCCCGGGCCGGGGGCCGGGCTGCGACCGGGGGAGGTGGTGCGCCTCCTCCTGAGGTCGTACCCGGGCCCGCCGCCATCGGCCGGTGGACTCATGTGCCGGACCGGGCCGGTGGCCTAGCGTGGCAGGGCCGCACCGGTGACGAGTCGACAGGGATGTGTGATGACCGAGGCTGTCGCAGGACCGGCCGGTGCCCGCCCGGTGTGGTGGGTGCGGGAGGCGGTACGGGTACCGCCGCTGGTGTGGGACTCGCTGCTGCCCGCGCTCCTGCTGCTCAACGTCGTGACCACGTGGGCGCCGCACGAGCTCCCGGTGGCCCTGGCCCTCACCGCCGCGCTCGCCCTGCCGCTGCTGTGGCGCCGCCGGGCCCCGCTCACGGTGTTCGGTGCGGTGGCGGCCGCGGCCTTCGTCCAGTGGCTGATGGACGTTCAACTGCCGGCAGATGTCGCGCTGTTGGTTGCGCTGTACACGGTGGCGGCGTGCTCGGGCCGGCGCCGCACCCTCCTCGCCGGTGCCGTGGTCGAGGCCGGCGCCCTGCTGGCCTGCCTGCGCTGGGCCCCGGACGGCGCCTTCCCGACCCCCTTCGTCGCGGTCACCGCGCTGGTGGTCGCCGCCGCCGTCCTCGGTGTGAACCGGCGGACCACCCGGGCCCACCTCGCGACCCTGGAGGAACGGGCCGTCCGCCTGGAGCAGCAGCAGGAACAGCAGGCACGGCTGGCCGTCGCCGAGGAACGGGCCCGGATCACCCGGGAGTTGCACGACATCGTCACCCACAACCTGTCCGTCATGGTCGCGCTCACCGACGCCGCCGTGCACGCGCAGCACCGGTCGCCCGACCGGGCCACCGCCGCGATGCTCCAGACCGCCGAGACCGGCCGACAGGCCCTGACCGACATGCGGCGCTCGCTGGGCATCCTGCGGACCGACGAACCCGACGCCCAGCGTCACCCGCTGCCCGGGATCGCCCAACTGGAGTCCCTCGCCGAGCAGATGGGCGCCGCCGGGCTGCCGACCCGGCTGGAGATCCGCGGCAGTCACGGCCACCTCCCCGCCACCGCACAGCTCACCGTCTACCGCCTGGTGCAGGAAGCCCTGACCAACACCCTCAAGCACACACCCGCCGGCACCCGGGCGACCGTCCGGATCGGGTGCTCGACCGGCGCCGTCACCGTGGACGTCACCGACAGCGGCCCCCGCCCGCCCCGGCCCGCCACCGCACCACCCGGGCACGGCCTGGCCGGCATGCGCGAACGCGCGGCCGCCTACGGGGGCACGGTGCAGGCCGGTCCACTCCCGGGCGGCGGCTGGGGAGTCCGGACCCGCCTGCTCCTCGACAGCGGTGGGGCGGCGTCCGCATGACGATCCGGGTCCTGATCGCCGACGACGAAGCGCTGCTCCGGATGGCCTTCGGCATGGTGCTGGAGGCCGAGCCCGACCTGGAGCCGGTCGGCGAAGCCGCCGACGGCAGCGAGGCCGTACGCCTGGCGGGGGAGCTGCGCCCCGACGTCGTCCTGATGGACGTCCGGATGCCCGGGACGGACGGGATCGAGGCGACCCGGCAGCTGGTCGAGATCTCCCCGCGGAGCAAGGTGCTGATCCTCACCACCTTCGACCTGGACGCGTACGCCTTCGCCGGACTCAAGGCCGGAGCCTCCGGCTTCCTGCTGAAGAACACCCGGCCCGAGGAACTGCTCACCGCGATCCGCAGCGTGGCCGCGGGCGACGCGGTGGTCTCGCCGCGGATCACCCGCCGCCTGCTGGAGACCGTCCGCCCGCACCTGCCCGACGGCAGCGGCGCCGGGCACGCCGGGCACTCCGGATACGAGGAACGGCTGGGGCGGCTCAGCGCCCGTGAGCACGAGGTGCTGGTCCAGGTCGGCCGCGGCCTGTCCAACACCGAGATCGCGGCCACCCTGCACCTTGCCGAGGGCACCGTGAAGTCCCACCTGGGGCGGATCCTGCACAAGCTCGAACTCCGCGACCGGGTCCAGGCAGTGATCCTCGCCTACGAGAGCCGCCTGGTCCGCCCGGCCTGACCCCGCCGCCCCACGCCGCGCCGGGCGACCGGCACAGCGGGGTCCAGCAGTCACTCAGTGGCTACCGTGCGGCGGGTCTTGACCGCCGTGCCACCGTGATCAGCACTGCCGTCGCGAGCAGGGCGCCGGACAGCAGGGCGGCCATGGCCGGCCCCGTTCGGTGGTGGGTCGGCGCGGGGCCCAGGAGGGCGGCTGCCTGCTCGAGGTCCTCGGCGGCCCGGCGGGAGCGGTGGGCCTGTTCGCGCAGGCGGGCCCGGAGGTGGTCGTCGGACGGGCCGGTGCCGCTGAGGGAGTCGGCGAGTTCCGCCAGTTCGGTCGACCGGGTGCCGAGGTTGGCTGCGTCGGTGCGGAGCCGGTCGGTGTGGGCGGCCGAGGTGGGGTGGGGGCGCATGGCGGGTGCTCCGGTCAGCGGTCGTAGAGGCGGAAGACGTGGGTGGAGGCGACGGGTCCCCGGTAGGCGGCGAGCATGGTGTCGATCCGGTCGCGGGCGTCCGGGACGAGGTGGTCGAGGTTGTCGGCGTAGCGCTCGGCGGCGTGGCAGAGCGGGAAGGCGTGGCTGGTGTCGAGCCAGGTGATCTCGGTCCAGCCGTCGGGGAGTTGGTAAGGCGAGACGGCGCTGCGTCCGTCGAGCGCGGGCACGATGTCGTGCTCGTTCACCAGGCTGATCACCTGGGTCAGCGGGTCGGCGGGGCGCTTGTAGTCGATGGGGGAGCCGACCGCGACGACGTGGGTGACGGAGTAGTCCCGGACGAATGCGGGGGTGGCGGCCAGGTTCATCGCGGCCGCTCCGCCCTGGCTGTGCCCGACGATCGCCAGCGGTGCACCGAGGGGGACGCAGGCGGCGACGGCTTTGCGGGCCGCCCGGGTGTAGGGGGTGTCGGTGCGGCCGACGTTGGTGAAGCCGCCGACCAGGTCCATCGGGCTGTCGTTGCGCGGGGCGCCGCCGCCCATGCCGGACATCTGCAGGACGTAGCGCCGGGTGCCGTCCGGGCCGGTGACGGCCTGGACCATGATGCGGCCGACGTTGCCCAGGGCGGCGATGTTGCGGACCCAGGCGGCGACGGAGCCGGTGGTGGCCAACCGGGCCAGCAGTTCGGGCTCCGGATCGAGGATCTCGGCCCGGCCGGGACCTCGGTCCCAGAGCGCCCAGAAGGCGATGGGGATGCCCAACAGCGGTTCGGCGTCCGGGACTTCGCCGGTGGCGATGGCCCAGGCGCTGCGGTCGTTGAAGGGGTTCTCGTCGGTCAGGGCGTTCCAGGCGAGCAGGTCGGCGAAGACCGGGGCGACGGAGGAGAGGGTGTGGGCGGAGCCGTTCGCCGAGCAGAGCGCGCGGAAGATCCGGACGGCCTCGGCCTGGCGGTCGGCGTCGATGGCCTCGGTCAGCCGGGCGAGCTCGCCCTGGGCGAGTTCGGGGTGGCGCACGGCCGCCGCGCGTACCCGCAGGCTCAGCCCGGTGACGGCCAGTTCGGTCGCCAGGCCGGGGCGGTTGAGCAGCAGTCCGGCGTACTCGGCGAGGGTGCCGAGACGGCCACCGGTGAACCCGTGACGCAGGCCGTCGTGCCGGGTCAGGGTGCGCAGGAGAGCGCGGGCCGTGGCAGTCGCGCGGGCGGGGTCGCGGAGCGCGGTGCGCAGCAGCGCCGACGAGCACAGGGCGGCGGTGGCGTGGCGCCCGGCGCGCCGGGCGTCGGCCGCTGCGGCGCCGAGCAGGCGGGAGGCGGCGTGCAGGTCCTCGGTGCCGGGCACGGTCTCCGGTGAGGGTGCGGTGGTCATCGGCCGGCCCGCCAGGTGTGGAACGCGTTGCGGGAGCCGTCCAGCCCGGCGGCGAGCTCGGGGTGGTGACGGAGCAGCAGTTGGTGCATCCCGGTGCGTTCGATCCACTCCAGGCCCTCGGGGGTGTAGACCTCGGGCCGGTAGTCGTCGGTGAAGAACCGGTCGCTGGTCATTCGGCGGACCGCCATCAGGACGAAGATCCGGTAGGCGGTCTCGCTGAAGCCGAAGCCGGCCTTCCGGGGTTCGGCGAGCATGCCGACCATGGCGTCGACCTGGTCGAGGTCGCCTTCGTAGACCTCGCGGATGAGGCGGGCGGAGGCGGGGTCGGTGGTGAGCTGCTCGAAGGAGGTGAGCCGGGGCTTGCGGACCTGCTCGCGGAAGTCGTTGTAGCGCGGGATGCCGCGCTCGCGTCCGCGCAGGATGTCGAGGGTGCCGACGTCGACCGTCTCGCCGTCCAGCCGGGTCAGGTGGGCCAGTGAACTCGGGTGGTTGTGGAGGGAGTTGTCGCCGCAGGGCATGGTGCCGAAGGAGTACAGCAGGTCGGTCGTCCCGAACGCGTCGGTGACCTCCCGGGTGCGCAGGCCCTGGAGCGCGTCGAAGGAGAGGGTCTCGATGGCGCGGCCGTCGCGGTGCGAGCGGAGCGGGTAGTCGTCGCGCAGCATCGGGTGCAGGCGGTAGCAGTAGGCGAACTCCTCGGTGAGCGAGAACGGGACGCCCTCGTGGTCGATGGCCGAGCCGAGCGCCCCGGTGAGTTCGACGCTGCGGGCCACGAAGCCGCCGTGCCGGGCCCGGGAGGAGAGCCAGCGCGGCAGGCCGCCGCGGGCCACCACCGAGGAGGCGAGGTGCTGGGCGGGGCAGTCGATGATCCCGGGGGTCCACTCGGTCAGGTGGATCCGGGCCATCACCGCGGTGGTGACCAGCCGGGCGGTGTGGAAGGTCCGTTCGTCGTCCCAGGTCGGGTACGAGGCCTTGAGGCGGTCGCAGACGCTGTTGTGCTCCTTGACGAAGAGCGTGTGCAGCAGGGAGAGCCCGAGCCAGTAGTTGTCGCTGAAGCCGGTGCGGTCGATGCCCGCCAGGCCGGGCGCCGTCTCGTCGGGGAGCCGGCCCCGCTCCGTGCTGAGCTTGCCGTTCTCGCCCGAGCGCAGCTCGCGGCAGCGGGCCTCGTCGGCGCCGTAGATCTGTGAGCCGTCCCACCAGTGGCTGACGTGGTTGGCGAAGCCCGCCGGGGCGCCGGGCTCCAGGGACGGGGCCGGGTCCTGAGGGGTGCGGCGGATGCGCATCGGACAGGACGGCCAGGGGTCGCCGTCGGCGAGCCCGAGTTCGATCGGGTCCTGCGTGACGGCGTCGCCGTGGCTGACCCAGCCGTGCACCTGGAACTGCAACCAGGCGGCGGCCAGCATGTTCAGCCGGTCGCTGGGCCGGAAGGCCTGACGGGTCAGCAGGTGCCGGCTGACCTCGCGGGGGCTGGGGGTGAGGAGCTGGGCCCCGGTCTCGAGGACGGCGTGCGAGGGCGGCATGTTGCGGCCGAAGCGGGTGCCGGCCCGGCCCATGGTCCGGTCCTCCGGGTCGCAGCCGGAGCCGTCGTAGCTGCGGTGCGGGGCCAGGTCGGTGGTCCGCTGCCACGCCCGCTCGGCGGCGCTGTAGGCGTCGAACAGGTTGTGACGGACCATCTGGGACCGCAGCAGGGTCAGCTCGGCCAGGCCGACCACGGCGGACCGGTCGTACCAGGCCCGGCGCCGCCGGCCGCCCGGCGCTCCGACGGCCGGGGACGGCGGCGGGCCCGCGTCAGGGCGGGTGGCTGCCGCGCTCGGCGGACCGGGGTTGGGCGGACCGGGGTTGGTGGGCGTGGTGGTCATGCGCGCTCCTCCGCTCGGTGGGGCCGGGCGCGCAGGGGCGCGCCCGCCGCGTGCAGGTGCCGGAGCACCCGCAGGTAGGTCTCGCTCACCGTCTCGGTGGCGTAGGGGATGCCGCGCAGGCGGCAGAACTCCTCGACCAGGGGCGCCGCCTGACGGAGGGCCGGCCGGGGCATGGTGGGGAACAGGTGGTGCTCGATCTGGTGGTTGAGCCCGCCGTACCAGAAGCCGACCAGGCGGCCGCCCCGGATGTTGCAGGCGGTGACGACCTGTCGGCGCACCGGGTCGCGGGCGTCCTCGGGGGTGAGGGCGGGCATCCCCTTGTGGTTGGGGGCGAAGACGGCGCCCAGGTAGAGGCCCCAGAGCGCGTGGTGGACCAGGGCGAACAGCACGGCCGTGAGCGGCCCCGCCGCCACCAGCAACAGGCCGGTGTAGGCGAGCGCGTGGGCGGCGAGACCGAGCACCTCGGCCCGGCGCGGGACGGTGCGGAACAGCTCGGGGCGGCGCAGCGCCCGGAGGCTGACGTGGTGCAGGTTGAACCCCTGGAGGAGGGTCAGCGGGAAGTACAGCCAGGCCTGGTGGGCGGCGAGGAACCGTCGGGCGCCGTGGCGCCCGAGCGCGCGCTCCGGGCTCAGGCTCAGCACGATGTCGGCGACGTTGGGGTCCCGCTCGGGGTCGTTCGGGTACCGGTGGTGGCGGTTGTGCTCGTCGGTCCACCACCCGTAGCTGGTGCCGGTCAGCAGGTTGGCGAGCAGGAAGACGGTCCAGGCGTTGGCCCGGTGCGAGGCGAAGGCCTGCTCATGGGCGGCGTCGTGACCGAGGAAGCCCGCGTGCGCGGACAGGGCGGCCAGCAGCACGGCGAGGCCGAAGACCTGCGGGCCGTCGCCGCACCGCAGCACGGCTGCCCAGCAGGCGGCCGTGGCCGCCACCAGCCCGCCGATCCGCGCCACGTACCAAGCGGGCCGACGGTCCAGCAGGCCCCTGGCCCGGACCTGGGCCAGCAGCAGCGGGTACTCGCCCGCGCGGGCCGGTGGCCGGCCCGGGGCGGGGCGGTGAATGCCTGGCCGGGCGGCTGCCACGTAGCCCTCGCTCGCTCGGTGCTCCGGCCCCCGGGGCGGAAGGCCCGGGACTGGGGAGTGGTACCAGCTCCGGCCCGGCGGGACGCAGGTCGGACCCCACTTTCACCCGGACAGCGCCGACCGGCGGCGAGGGCGCGGCTCAGCCGAGGTCGTGCCCCGTGACCGCGCGGGCCTGGGCTCTGAGGGCGGTGATCACGTCGGCGCGGGTGCGGCGCCCGGCCAGGATCTCCATCTGGTAGCCGTCCTCCATCGCGACGAAATTGGCGGCGAGCAGCCGTGGCGGGTCGGTCAGCTCGAAGTGACCCTGGGCCCGGCCCAGGACCAGGACGCCTTGGTAGACCGCGATCTGACGCTCGGTCAGCGCGCTGTCGAGCGCGGCGGCCCTGGCGTCGCGCAGGCAGCGGGGCCAGTACTCGAACAGCAGCCGGGTGAGCGAGTCCTCCGGCCCGGTGGCGGGGCCGTGGTCGATGCAGGCGCGGAGCTGGTCGCGGGCGTCGGTGAACCGCGCGACGGCGTCCTCCCGCTCCTGGGTGTAGCGCTCGATGCCGCGCAGGTAGGTCTCGTGGACGAGGGTGTCCAGGTCGCCGTAGTAGAGCACCGCGGCAGGTGTCACCCCGGCCTCCTCGGCGACGTCCCGCAGGCGCAGCCCTTCGAGGCCGCGGACCAGCAGCGCCCGCTGCACGGCCGCGCCGAGCTCCGCCCTGCGGGCCTCCTTGCCCTTCTTGCCGACCGCCACGGCCACCCCTCTCCTGACTCCGGATTGAATTGTATCCGGCCAGCCCTTGACGCATCACCCGCCAGGTTCTTAAATCTGCGTTTAACAGATGATGCTTGGCGAGAGGACCCCCACCGTGCCACTCGACACCGACACCGACTCCGGCCCGAGAGCCGGATCCCCATCCCCCACCACCGCGAAGGGCCTGCGCCGCGACTCCGTCGGCCTGCTCGGCGCGGTCGCCCTCGGGCTCTCCTCCACCGCCCCGGCCTACTCGATCGCCGTGACCCTCGGCCTGGTGACCGTGACGGTCGGCCAGCTGGCGCCCGCCGCCCTGCTGATCGGCTTCCTGCCGGTCCTGTTCACCGCCTTCGCGTTCCGCGAGCTGAACCGCGAGATGCCCGACTGCGGCACCACCTTCGTGTGGAACACCCGCGCCTTCGGCCCCAGGACCGGATGGCTGGTCGGCAACTGGGTGCCCATGACGGCCACCCTGCTGGCGATGACCGCGCTGTGCCAGGTCAGCGGCACGTACCTGCTCTCCGCCCTCGGCCTGGACGGCCTGGCCGCCGACGACACCGCCACCACCGTCACCGGCCTGGCCCTGCTCGCCCTGGTCACGCTGATCGCCCGCCGCGGCCTGCAGATCGCCACCTCGCTGCAGTACGTACTTCTCGCGGTGCAGCTGGTGGCACTGTTCACCCTCGGGATCGCGGCCTTCGCCGCCGATGGCGCCGCCACCCCCTCCCTGGCCTGGCTCGACCCGTTCGCCTTCGGCGGGGCGGGGCCGTTCGCCGAGGCCGTGCTGCTCTGCCTCTTCATCTACTGGGGCTGGGACTCGCTGATCACGGTGAACGAGGAGGCCAGCGACGCCGACCGGGTCCCCGGCCGGGCCGTCCTGGTCTCCACCTTCGTCCTGCTGGGCACCTACCTGTTCACCGCCTTCGCCGCGATCGCCTTCGCGGGCACCGGCACCACCGGCTCCGGCCTCGGCAACCCCGAGAACGCCACCGACGTGCTGGCCGGCCTCGCGCCACCCCTGCTCGGGCCGGCCCTGGCCACCGTGGTGGAACTCGCGGTCTGTGTCAGCGCCTTGTCCGCGATGCTGACCTGCATGGTCGGCAGCGCGCGCGGCTTCCTGTCGATGACCACCCACGGCGCCCTGCCCGCGGCCTTCGCCCGGATCCACCCCCGGCACCGCACCCCCGCCTTCGGTACCGTCTTCTTCGGCATCCTCGGCGGGGTCACCCTGCTGGTGCTGAAGCTGGCCTCGCCCCGCTTCCTCGGCGACGCGGTGCTCTCCGTCGGCCTGCTGATCGCCTGCTACTACGGCGCCACCGCCTTCGCCTGCGTCTGGCACTTCCGCCGCCGGCTGCTCGGCTCGGTGCGCGACCTGCTGTTCCGGGGCGTGCTGCCGCTGCTGGGCGGGCTGATGATGCTGGCCGCGTTCGGCCGCAGCGCCTACGACATGGTCGCGCCGGACTACGGCAGCACCTCCTTCCACGGCGTCGGCGGCGTCTTCCTGCTCGGGGCGGGCTCCGTCGCCCTCGGCGCGGCGGTGATGCTGGCCGTCCGCTCCCGCTTCCCGCGGTTCTTCCGCGAGGGGAAGCACACCGTCGTCGCCGACGTCCCGAACTCCACCGCACAGAACGAGAGTTGAACCACCATGCGCACCCTCGCCATCGCCGCCGTGCAGACCGCCCCCGTGCCGTACGACCTGGAAGCCAGCTGGCTGCGCTTCGCCGAGCGGATCCGCACCGTCCACATCCTGTTCCCGCACGTCCAACTGGTCGTGGTGCCCGAGCTGTTCCTCTCCGCCGAGGGGCCGCTGCTCGGTGAGCACCCGGAGGGCTGGACGGAGCGGGCCGCCGTCCCGATCCCGGGCCCGCTGACCGACCGGCTCGGCGCCCTCGCGGTGGAGACCGGCCTCTGGCTGGTCCCCGGCAGCGTCTTCGAGCGGACACCGGACGGCACCATCCACAACACCGCACTGGCGATCTCGCCGCAGGGCGAGATCGCCGCCCGCTACCGCAAGGTCTTCCCCTGGCAGCCCTACGAGGACGTCACGCCCGGCACCGGCTTCACCGTCTTCGACATCCCCGAGGTCGGCCGGGTCGGCCTGGCGATCTGCTACGACGGCTCGTTCCCCGAAACCGTACGCCAACTCGCCTGGCTGGGAGCCGAGATCGTCATCCAGCCGACCCTGACCACCACCCGCGACCGCGAGATGGAGCTGGTCTGCGCCCGGGCCAACGCCTGGACCAACCAGGTCTACGTGGTCAACGTCAACGCCGCCGACCCGGGCGGCGTCGGCCAGAGCGCGATCGTCGACCCCGAGGGCACCGTCCGCCAACAGGCCGGTGCGGGTCAGGAGGTACTGGTCGACGTCCTCGACCTGGACGCCGTCACCCGGGTCCGCCGCTACGGCTCGGCCGGCCTCAACCGCCCCTGGAGCCAGCTCGCCCGCTACGGCTCCACGATCCAACTCCCCATGTACGGAGGCACCTTCCACACCCCGGCCTGGCTGGAGGAGGAGCAGGCGGAGCTCTGAGGGCTCGGCCCGGGAGCGCTTCGGTGGCGCCGGTCGTTCAGGAGTGCGACTCGCTGGTCCCCGGCACGGCCACGCCCGAGTACCTGCAGGGTCTCGCGCAGGTCGGATGAGGATGCAACGAGAGCCTCAGTAACGGCGGCGCCGCGTCAGCGCGTTGGTGAGCAGGAGCAGCAGCGCGAGCAGGGCCAGCGACCAGCCGGTCAGGGCGGCCAGCCGGGCGGTGGTCGGAGCGGGTGGGGCGGCGCTGAGCAGGCGGACGGTCTGGTTGACCGGGGTGGCGGTCCGGCTCACCAGGGCGACCAGGGCGAGCAGGCCGGCCACCGCGAACGCGTGGCCCGGGCGGCGGATCACCGGACGGGCGCACAGGGTGCCCAGGGCGGTGCCGGTCACCGCGCAGGTCAGGTGCGCGAGCAGACCGGCCGTCAGTTCGGACGGGTCGTACCAGCGGCCGGCCGCGGCCATCGGCCAGAGCAGGGCGGCCGCGGCCAGAGCCAGTCCGCAGAGCAGCGCGGCGGCGGTCCGGCCGAGCAGGGCGCGGCCGTGGCCGCCCGCGTTGACGGCGGTGACGGCCGCCTGGAGCGGGTCCTCGGTGTTGTGCAGGGTGAGGGTGAGCCAGAGCGCGACCGGGAGGAGGGCGCCGGCCGAGGCGCCGTAGCCCTGGAGGACGGGCCCGGGGACGGCGTGCAGGACGGCCAGGAAGCCCAGGTAGAGCACCAGTTGGGGCAGGTAGCGCTGGGACCGGAGGAAGTCGGCGAGGGTGTAGCGGGCGACGGCGGTCACGGCTGCTCCAGATGTTCGTGGTCGCTGTCGTGCTCGCGGGTCTCGCGGACGTGGCGGACGTCGCGGACGGAGTGGCCGCGTCGGAGCAGTTCGGCCAGCACCGCGTCGCTGTGGCGGGCGTCGACCAGCAGTCGGGTGCCGTCCACCGCCCGGACGCCGGGGAGGGTGCGGACCGCGTCCTCGGGGGTGCCGGCGAGCGTGATGGTGAAGGCGGGAGGACCGGCGGCTGCGGGGGGATCGGTGCGGGGCTCGGGGGTGAGCTTCCCGTGCTGCAGCCGGTGCACGGCGTCGGCGGTGGCGGCGACCACGCCGGGCCGGTGTTCGGTGAGCAGGACCACCGCCCCGGCGGTGCGGCGCTCGGCCAGACACTGCGTCAGCGTCCGGTGGGCGTCGGCGTCCAGGCCGGACCACGGTTCGTCCAGGACCAGCAGGCCGGGTTCGGCCAGCAGTGCCTGGGCCAGGGCGACCTTCTGGGCGTTGCCCTTGGAGAGGGTGGCGACCGGGGCCTCCCGGTCGCCTTCCAGCGCGAGCCGGTCCAGCAGCGTCTCGCTTCGGGCGGCGGCCGTCGCGGTGGCGAGGCCCTGGATCCGGCCCATGTGCCGCAGGTAGCCGCGGGCCGAGAGCCGCAGGCCGGCCGGCAGCCGCTCGGGGACGTAGCCGATCCGCTCCGGCCGCCCGCTCACCGTGCCGGAGTCCGGCCGGGCCAGCCCGGCCGCCAGCCGGAGCAGGCTGGACTTCCCCGAGCCGTTGCCGCCCACCACGGCGGTGACCGTCCCGGGCGCCAGCTCCAGCGTGACGCCGTCCAGCACGTAGCCGCCCCGGCGTGCGTAGCGCAGCCGTACCGACTCCAGTCGCACCGTGCCCTCCTCCTGTTCCGCCGACCGTCGGTCAACTCCCGGGGCGGCGGACGGGTTCCGGGTGGCCACGCGGGTCGCAGGGCACCCGGTCGGTACGGGCCGGGTTCTCGACGGTCTTCGTCGCGAGGTCGCGCCCGGCTGCCCGACGCGTCGGTCCGCTCCGTGCGGCGGGTTCGGCTCCTGGCGGCCGGGCCGGTCGCGACGCCGGGTCCTGGGGCTACCGGGTCACTGGCAGCCCGTACTCGGGAAGGTCGATGTCGCCGGCCTTGGCGAACTGGGCGGCCAGGATCTGCCGCATCGGCCAGCGATTCATCGACCGCATCGACAGCGCCCGCAGACGGATCGTCAGGGCGCTGTTCGGAGCGTATCCACCGGTGCCGCCCGGCGGGAGCTGCTGCGCCTTGGCGACGTAGGGGCGCATCACCCGGTCGTAGCTGCGGAAGGCGGCGGCGGGATTGCCGGGCGCGGCGGCGAGTTCGCCGGCCAGTACGTAGGCGCCGACCAGGGCGAGACTGGTGCCGAGGCCGGTGAGCGGCGAGGGGCTGTAGCCCGCGTCGCCGAGCAGGGCGACCCGGCCCCGGCACCAGGCGTCGAGGTGGACCTGGCCGAGCGAGTCCAGGTGGAAGTCGGTGGAGCGGTGCATCGCGTCGAGCAGCCGGGGCGTCTGCCAGCCGACGCCGGCGAAGCGGCGGGCGACGGCGTCCTGCTGGGCGGCGAGGTCGCGGCGGTCGAAGGTGAGCGGCGGCGAACGGAAGGCGAGGCCGGCCTTGACCTCGCCGGGCAGTCGGCCCGGGCGGGCGGAGACGACGAGTCCGCCCGGGGCGTTGTGCATCAGGTACCAGCCGTCGAGATCGAGGTCGGTCTCGGCGGTGAACCAGGCGAGCTCGATGCCCAGTGGCCGGACCCAGGACGACGCCGGGCCGAAGGCCAGGCCACGGACGACGGAGTGCAGTCCGTCGGCGCCGATCACTGCGGCGAACCGTCGGGTGCCGGCCCGTTCGAAGTCGACCGTGACGCCGTCGCCGTCCTGAACGAGGGCGGTGACGGTGTCGTCGAAGAGGTACTCGGTGTACGGCGCGGTGGACTCGTGCAGCAGGTCGGCGAGATCGCCGCGGAGGATCTCGATCTCGGAGACGATGCCCTCGCCGCCGAAGGCGTCGGCGGGCAGCCGCGAGGTGATCCGGCCTGCGGCGTCGACCGTGGCGATGCCCTTCTGGTCGAGGCTCAGCTCGCGGGCCCGGTCCATCAGGCCCATCCGGGTGATGACGGTGCGTCCGGCGCCGCGGAGGTCGACCGTCTGGCCGCCCGGGCGCGGGCCCGGGGCGCGTTCGACGACGGTGGCGGTGAAGCCCGCCGCGTGCAGCCAGTGGGCGAGGGCCGGGCCGGCGATGCCGCCGCCGGAGATCAGGATGTCGGTGTTCCCCATGGCCCTGAATGTACGCCGTACGCAGCAATCGTGGCAAGCTTGAAATCCCTTGTATGCAAGGCCTGTTGGCCTTGGTGCACTAGTGCTCGTGATGCTGGTGCGGCAGCCTCGGGGCGGCACTGGCTAGGCTGACGGGCCGAGCAAGGTGCACTAGTGCGGAGGGATTGCCGTGGACCGGACCGACGGGGCGCGCTACCGGGGGATCGTCGAGGAGCTGCGCCGCCGGATCGAACGAGGCGAGCTCGGCCCCGGCGAACGGGTGCCGTCCACCCGGGAGATCACCCGGCAGTGGGGAGTGGCGATGGCGACCGCGACCAAGGCGCTCACCGAGCTCCGGAACGCCGGGCTGGTCCGCGCCGTTCCGGGCGTCGGCACGGTGGTCGTGGGCCCGGTGGTCGTGGGCCCGGAGCGGCCGGCCGGCGGCCTGGCCCCGGTGCCACGTGCCGACCGGGCCGCCGTCCGGCCCCGGCGGACCGGGCCGGAGCCCGCGCTCACGGCGGAGCGCATCGTGGCCGCCGCAGTGGCGATCGCCGACGCCGAGGGCCTCGCCGCACTCTCCATGCGACGGGTCGCGGCCGGCCTTGCCGTCTCCCCGATGGCGCTGTACCGCCACGTCGCGGACAAGGACGACCTGCTGGTGCGGATGATCGACGCCGTGTTCGCCGACTGCGCCCTCCCCGCCGAACGGCCGCCAGGCTGGCGCGAACCGCTCGCGCTGGCCGCCAGGACACTCTGGGACGCCTTCCGTGCGCACCAGTGGCTTGCGCCGGCGCTCTCCCTGACCCGCCCCCAACTCGCGGTCAATGCCTTGCCGTTCACCGAGTGGGCCCTCGCCGCGCTGGACGGCCGCGGCCTCGACCCGTGGACGGTCCTCACCGCCCACCTGACGCTGCTCGCCTATGTGCGCGGTATCGCGATGAACGTCGAGAGCGAGAGCGCGGCGGAGGCCGACACCGGCCTCGACGCCGAGGAGTGGATGGCCGCCCAGGAGGCGGACCTGCACACGGTGCTGGCGAGCGGCCGGTTCCCGCTGCTGGAGCGGTACACCGTCGACGGTTACGACTTCGACCTGGACCGACTCTTCACGTTCGGCCTGGACCGGCTGCTCGACGGCATCGCGGTCCTGCTCGGCGAGTCACCCTCCCGGCCGTGACCGGGAGTTGGGGTGAGCGGGTCGGACCCGGCCCTTGCCGCTGGCGCCAGGTGCCCGGCCCGCCGGGGCTGCCGAGCCGGGAGAGGGGGTGGTCCGGTAGTACGTACGTTGTCGGTGCCCGGGCCGCGGACGAAGTCGAGGGTGGCCGCGCCGGCCGGCGCGGTGACGTGCGCTCGAAGTCGGTGTTCGCGCCGCCCCGGTTGCGGTGGGAGTGGATGCCGGGGGTGGAGGTGGTGGCGGGGTGTTCACGAGTAGTGCTGACCGGGGAGCTTCCAGGGCCCCGCAAGATCGCTTCCCGTTCTCATGGTGATCGTTTCCCAGACCACCGTGTCAGCGCGGTATGTGAGACTGCCAGGCAGCGTGGGACGGCAGCGGGCAGCAAGGATCAGGTGCGATGGGATTCGAGGGTCAGGTCTGGCGTCTGGTACGCCAGGAGGAGCTGGTGGGCGAGATCGTGGTCGAGGAATCCGACTTTCCCTGGCTTCGCGGACGCTTCGTCGCAGGCTCGGCCTTCGCCACGTTCGAGCCGCTGTTCGCCCGGGCGCGGGCGCTGGCCGACGCGGAGGACTGGGAAGGCTTCGACAACGTCTATGAGGAGATCGGGAGGACCCTGTCGCTGGTCTCGCCGTCGGGCCCGGTTCCCGAGTTCCTGCTCCATATCCAGGACGGTCATTCCTGGTTCCGGTGGAGCGACGAGCCGCTCGACGAGGGGGATGACGAGGACGGTGATCACGTCGTCAACGATTCGAGGACACCTCTGAACAACGGCGTCGACCCTGGCCTGCCGATCATGACCTGGGAGCGGTTCTGGCAACTCGTCGAGGTGCTAGGCGGTGAGGCCGGCATCGAGACCTGTCAGGGCTTCGAGGAAGCTTGTACGCGCCTGACCGAGACTCTCTCGCGCGAACCGGTGGGCCAGATCATCGGCTTCGGTGAGCGCCTCGCGGAAGCTCTCTACCGGCTGGACCAGGCGGACTTCGGCACTCTGCCCGTCCTCGGGATGGAGGCGCCTGGCGGTTCACCCTTTCCGCAGTCGGACGACGGCTTCCTGTACTCACGGGCTGCCGTCGTGGCCGCCGGCCGCCAGGCTTACGAGAGTGTCTTCGGCCATCCAGAGCGGTTCGCGCCGTTCACCGCCCGGCACTGCGAGGAACTGCTCTACCTCCACGAGGAGGCATTCGAGCAGGCGACCGGAACAGAGTGGGACCGCCTCACCCGCTACGACTACGAGTCCTGCTCGAACAAGGACGGCTGGCCCAAGCTCCGCGACTAGGTTCTGTCCCGCCGATCATGTCCGGAGCCAGATGATGGTTGCTGCGACGGTGACGGTGCCCAGGTAGACGTATGCGCGCTTGTCGTACCTCGTGGGCACAGCTCGGTAGTTCTTGAGCTTGTTGATCGCCCGTTCCACAGTGTTGCGCTTCTTGTACCGCTCCTTGTCGAAGCCGGGCGGGCGCCCCCTGCCCGGCCCCGGCGTACCCGGTTCACGGCCTGGTCGCTCTTCTCGGGGATGACGTGGCGGATGCCTCGTCGCCGCAGGTAGCGGCGGGTCCGGCGATTGCTGTAGGCCTTATCGGCGCTCACGCTGTCCGGTGTGGTGCGCGGGCGGCCCGGCCCGAGTCGAGGCACTCGAATGCGTTCCATGACTGGCTCGAACTGTGTGCAGTCCGCCCGCTGGCCTGCCGTCAGCAACAGTGAGAGCACGCGGCAACGCCCGTCGGCACTCAGGTGGACCTTGGTGGTGAAGCCTCCTCGGGAGCGACCGAGCGCCTCACCTCCTGCACCACCTCCGCCAAGCGGGCGCACAGTCTCACCCACGGTCTTCCGCTCTGGTGTGCCATCGCCGCCGCCCCTTTTGACGCGGCGGGCGACGGGGCTTTCCGCGCGCCGGCCGCATGCTGGTGGGCACGGATCGAGGTGGAATCAACCGAGACGTCCCAGCCGATCCCACCGACGGCATCGGCCTGGGCCTGCACCTGCTGGAGTAGCCGTTCCCAGGTTCCGTCGGCCGACCAGCGCCGGTGGCGCTCGTAGACGGTCTTCCAGGGCCCGTAGCGTTCTGGCAGGTCACGCCACTGCACCCCGGTTCGCACCCGGTGCAGGATGCCGTTGACCACCTGGCGGTGATCACGCCAGCGCCCGCAGCGGTTGTTGCCCATGGGGTAGGAGCGGCTCCAGACGCCGCCACTCCGCCTCTGTCAGATCCCCCCGACCAGTCATGCAAGAGCCAACGAACCAGTGGGCGACATGGGTGCGGTCAGCACCTGCGATGCCACCACGCCAACTCCGGGTCTTCCGTGGGCTCGTGGTGCGTCCGCCCAAGGAGCACCGCGTCCAGGCGCTCGACCTGCACACGGAGTTCGCCGGCGGCCCTTGGCGGAAGCATGAACAGAGCGTCTTGCAGCTTGTCCCGGGCCCAACCCTCGCCGCAGCAGGGGCAGGTGAACTCCGCCTCCCATTGCCTCCACCCGCGCCTCGTGCCGTGGACACGCACGGACCACACGCTCAGCGCCACCGCCACGATGCCCGGAGACAATCGCTCCCGTTCGAGCACACGGACAGCGGCATTCGCCGCTCCCGACAGACCTGGGACATCGCGATACCGCACCCAGGGTCTACCCCAGCCGCGTTCCCGCGGCCGAAGTGAAGCTGGTGTTCTACGAGGCACGGCCCCTTCGGATGCAAGTCATGGACGGCATCCTCCCACAGCCCAAGATCGGCGGGACAGAACCTAGTCTCCGGATGCCGCGGGCCATGGCCTGTGGCGGTCGTTCGTCCGCATTCCGCGATCGGCGTGAATCCCGTTGATCCAAGCCGGCCTGGCTGACACGATCGCCCAGTGGTGAGCCCCACTCAGCCACACCGGAGACCGGGGATGAGCAATGCGCGGAGGTGGTAGGTGATGGGGTCAGAGGCGGACTGGCCGGGAGTGCGTGAGCAGGTCCTGGCCCTACGGGAGGCACCGTTCCCGGAGAAGGTCTTCGGTGCCCGTTGGCAAAGGTCCGGGCATGAGTTCCTGCTGGAATCGCCTCTCGGCGAGGCCGAGGTGGCAGCAGCCGAAGAAGAACTTGGCGTCTCCTTTCCCTCGACCTACCGCGCTTTCCTCCTGGAGGTGGGCGCGGGAGGAGCCGGTCCGTACTACGGGATCTTTCCCCTCCGGCACGACGGTCAGGGCTGGCACTGGGTCGACGACAGCGGGATTCGCAGCGACAACACCCTCCTGGGACAGGCGTTCCCATCAGTGGCGGAGCGGGCCCGCTGGGCAGAGGAATTGGACGCCCGCGAGCCGGTCGAGCAGGACTTTCCCGACGACCAGTCGTATCTCGCCGCGTTCCGCGCTTGGGACGACGAGTGGGAGAGACTGCACGCTTCGATGACCGCAGGGGCGATATGCCTCAGCCACGAGGGATGCGGCTATTACACCTGGCTCGTCGTCACCGGGCCGGAGCGCGGCACTCTGTGGATCGACCTTCGAGCAGCCGACGGCCTCCTCGAACCGCTCTCGGCCGGACCGCACCGTGTCGACTTCCGCGACTGGTACCTGAGCTGGCTGAGCCGGGCGACCAGCCAGGCACACGGGGGATGAATGCGCTCCCGAAGAATCCGGGGCCGGGACGTTCCGGCAGCGATGCGGTCGATTCGGCCACCGCCACATGCTCTTGGCAGTTTGGGGCCCTCCCGGCTTCCGGTTCGCTTCTGCACTCCCTGCGTTCGGCGATAGATCATCAACAGGCTTGATCTGGAACAGAGTTGTTCATATCTGGGGCGTTCAGGAGTAGTGCGGACCTGCTGCGGGACAATCGCTTCGAAGATCGCGTCCCAGAGCGTCGGCGATCGTTTCCCGCACCGACCGTGAATCCGCTGGCCAGCGGTCGCGGCAGCGGCGGCCAGACTCCTCCGTCATGGACCAGTCGATCGATGATCTCCTCAGGGAGCTGGACTCAGACAGCAGCGAGGTGGCCGAGGACGCTCAGCATGCTCTGATCGCGCTCGGGCAGCAGGTTGTCGTGCCCTTGATCAACGTTGTCCCCCTGCTTGGTTCCTTCGGACAGCTGTGTGCGATCGAGGTCTTCAACGCAGTGGCCGATCCCCGGCTGGTCGGTGTCCTGATCGACCTGCTGAGTGAATCGCCGGAGCGATGACTCCGAAACTGTCGCTTCTGGCATGATCCACAGCATGAGTACGCTCGCATGGACCGCAGGGCACGCCACGGGAGGCCCTGTGGACGACGTCTTCCGAATCGTCCGCGAGCGAGTGCCGGATCTGGTGATCGAGCGCAAGGTGAAGCGGCACGAAGCGGACGATGATGACTGGTTCTTCATCCGCATGGCGACCAACCCCGACCCACTCAGCCTGGAGTGCCGCCCAGGCGGTCAGCCACCGTTCGTCGTGTACGACGAGTACTCCTCCATCGACGCGCCTGACTCTGCCACAGCCGCCGAGGCTGTCTTCGAACTCCTCAGCGCGTAGGTCCGGGCGCCCCGGTCAACGTGGGTCGTGAGCCGCGGAGGTTAAACGGCAAGCTCAGTGGCCGTTTCCACACCTAAATGCACAGGCCAGTGGGCCTGCGGTGGGGGTGTGCGGCGTGGAGCCGTTCGTTTTGCCGTCACGGCGACGGTGAAACGAACGGCTCTTTCGGTTGTCGCGGTCTGCTACTGCATGCCGGCGAGTTTGCCCAGGGCGTCGTACATCTGGTGCTGGGTGAGCGGGGCGACTGGAAGGGGCTCCTGTGCCGCCTTCGTGCTCAGGCCGTCGAGGAGGTAGAGGACTTGGCGGCGCCACGCTTGGGGCGCGGTGTCGGTGGTGGCGCGGGCGAGCAGGGTATTGGTGCCGAAGAAGAGCAGGAGGTCCTCGACGGTGAAGTCCGGGCGCACGGCGCCTGCCAGCTGCGCTCGCTGGATGATCTGTGTGGCGGCGCCGTGGACCCGGGTGCAGATCAGCATCAGGCATTCGGATGCCGGGTAGCGCCCGCTGACGACGTCGGCGACGGCCGGGCCGGTGGCCTGGAGTTCGCAGACCCGCGTGACGTAGTAGGCGAATCCCTCCCAGGCGTCCTGGAGGGCCAGGGCGTGCTCGGCGGTTTCGTCGAGGCGGTCGGCGGCGAGGTTGGCCACCACTTCGTCGATGAGGGCCTCGCGGGTGCCGAAGAGGTTGTAGAGGGTGCCGTGGCTGACACCGGCGCGGCGGGCGATCTCTTTCAGGGGGACAGTGAGGCCGCGCTCCTGGAAGAGCTCGGCGGCGGCTGTCCGCAGTTTCTCGGCGTTGCGTTGCGCGTCGGCCCGCATCCGGTGGTTCCTCCTGCTCCTGGCCTGGCTTCCATGGTCGCATTCACTTCGCCACACTGACTTGACCGGCGGGTCAAGTTAGGTGTTACGGTGAATGAGCAAGTTGACCACGAGGTCAAGAAGAGTGTCGCAAGGAGCAGAGCCATGTCCGAGTCCAAGGTGATCGCCGTTTTCGGTGCCGGTAGCGGTCTGGGCCGCTCGGTGGCCCTCCGTTTCGGGCGCGAAGGCTTCCGCGTCGCTCTGGTGGCCCGCCGCAAGGACCGCCTCGATGCCCTCGTCGAGGAGCTCTCCGATGAGGGCATAGAGGCCGCCGCGTTCCCCGCCGACCTTTCCCGGCCGGACCAGGTACCCGCCCTCGTGGCGGCGATCCAGAGCCGCTTCGGCCGGATTGACGTGGTCGAGTACGGACCCGTCCGCCTCGACCTGACCCAGTACCCGGCCGCCACCCTGGACGCCGCCACCCTCCAGGACCTCGCCCCCATGCTGCTGCTGACCCCGGTCGAGGTGGTCCGAGCGGTGCTGCCGCAGTGGACCGAGCGCGGCGAGGGCGCTTTCCTGCTGGCCCAGAGCTACGCGGCCACGCACCCGATGCCCGGTGCGAGCGGCGTGGCCCCACTGATGGCCGCCACCCGCAACTACCTGTACTCCCTCAACGCGGAGCTGACCGGCACGGGCATCTACGCCGGCGCCCTGACCATCGGGGCCCTGATCTCCCGCAGCGAAGGCGCTGCCCTGTACCTGGACGACCTGCCGGCCGGCACCGACACCACGCACATCCCCGTCATCGACCCGGACGACCTCGCTGAGACCTACTGGAGCATGTACACCGACCGCGACCACGTCGAGCGCTTCCAGCCCGAGCTGCCCGCCGCGTAGCACGAGGCAGCGGAGCGGATCCTCCATCAGGGCGGCAACGACCGCACCGATCGAGGATCCGCTCCCCTCCGGGCGCCTCCCGGGACAAGGCGCCCTCCAAGATCGTCACGCGGCTCACCCCAGTTGATCCCACTCGGGACTCTGCAGGGCATCCACGGCCTGCGCGTCGCCATCGGCGACGCGCAGGAGGAGCCCGAAAAACCTCACCTCCGCCCGGGCCCCGACTGCGAGCCGCCCGCCTTGCTGAAGACACCACCGCCCACCCGCCTCGCCCGTCACTCGGCCAGAGTAAAGCTGCCTCGCGGAGCTGAACTTGACGTGCAGGCTTCACAAGCAGGCACTCACCGCAGCACGTGCAGGTGAAACCGTTCTTGGCCGACATGAGGCAGAGGCTAGCCGTCCCCGTTGTGGCTCCGCCGCCGCCCTACCCAAACGCCCTTGCTACAGGTCGGCTTCGCCCAGGTAGAAGCGGTCAGGCTGGTTCCCCCGGCTAACTCGCCTTTGGCAGTTCCCGTGGCCCTCTTGGCGGCCAGGGACGGCGAATCTGTGTTCGTCGGAGCCGAGATCCGCTCATCCGGTGCCTGACGATGGATCACCGAATGCCGCCTTCTGGCGGAAGCTGCTCATATCAGCGCATGTCGGGAAGCTTCGCTCAATGTTCTGGCTTCTGGCTCTGCTCTGGGCTCGGGTTCTGGTTGCCAGAACCCTGGATCACCGCCGAGGACCAGGAGCTGGCGATGGCGATCCCGTTCGAGCGGCTGGACGCGGAAGAAGGCGTCGCGCGCAGCGAGAAGAGGACGTCGTGAAGGAGGTCGGACTGATTCCGGGTCAGCGGCCCGCTGCCGAACCCGAACCCGCAGTACTTCAGCCCGAACCGGAACCGGTGGCGTCTCAGCCGAAGTCAGGTCGTCCGGCACGGACACCGTCGGTCGGGATCCACCTGGACGAGGCCATCGACCGGATGCTGGTCTTCCTCATGACGACCGGCCGGGAAATGAAGGTGCGCGACATCGCAGTGGCGATCGGTGAGACCCCCTCGGACCGGCGGATCGAGACCACTCGGTCACCGACGCCGACGGGGGTCACCATCGGCGACGGGTACAACCTGCAGCTCTACGCCTGCCCGGTGGCGCCGCAGCACCCGCACACCGCTTCGGTGCAGTGACCGCCGGTCCGCCGGCGTCCGCCGTGACCGGGACACCCCGGGCTGTTGGGTGGGCCGGACGGCGGGTCAGCGGGCGGGGCGCCACATGGTCGTCACCACGTGGCCGGTGGCGGTGGTGACCCGGCCGTGGGCGGTGAAGCCGGCGCGTTCGTAGCGGGTGTTGTTCGCGGGGTTGGACGACTCGAGGTAGGCGGCGGCGCCGAGTTCGTCGATCCGGGCCAGACCCTCCGCCACCAGGCCCATGCCGAGTCCCTTGCCGCGGTGGGCGGCGTGGGTGCCCAGGAGGGTCAGGTAGAAGTGCGGGTCGGCCGGACGGGCCTGCTCCAGCTGGTCGCCGATCCGGACGATCCCGTCGGCGACCCGGGGGCCGGCCAGGTCGGTGAGGAAGTCACGGAGGCCTTCCGCCTCACCGGCCGTCAGTTCCGTTCCGCCCGGGGGGATCCACACCGCCACCGCCTCGGCGCCGGGGGTGACCCGGGTCCAGGGGTAGCGGAGCGCCGAGTTCGCGTAGAGCCGCCACATCGCAGCGGCCTGCTCCGCCCGGCGCTCCTGGTCCGGGAAGGCCGGGCCCCAGAGCGGGTCGTCGAAGAACGCGGTGGTCAGGGCCGCGACCATGGCGTCGAGGTCCGCGGGGCCGGGTGCGCGGGCGGGCACCGGACGGTAGGGGGAGGTCATCGTTCCACCCTAGGCGGGACCGCCCGCCGGCGCGGTGCGAGCAGCTCCGGCCAGCGGGCAGACGGGCAGGCCAGCCGGCGGGCGGTCAGTGGGCCGGGCCCAGGATCCGGCTCTTGGCGAGGCCGAACTCGGCATCGGTCAGGGCGCCCTCGCGGTTCAGCTGGACCAGTCGCTCCAACGCGGCCATCACCTCCCGGCCGCCCTCGGACAGCCCGTGCGGCGGCGGTACGGCGTCCTGCGGTACCGGTGCCGGCACCGGCTGGGGCTCCGGCTCCGGCTGGTGGACGGGCACCGTGACCCGGTACTCGGACGGGTCCTCGGGGTCGTGGACCACGGTGACCGGGCCGCCCCGGCGGGGCGGATCGAGCAGGGAGAAGCGGCCGAAGTGGCTGCCGTGGTGGGTCTCTCCGTCGACCTCGTAGGTGAAGCGCAGCCTCAGGTACACCTCGGCATCGTCGGTCGACGAGCTGGTGGTGATCTCGTTGATCCGGCCGGTCACCGTGACGCCGTACGTGTCCAGCCGGTACTCGACCTCCGCCGCCTCGCGATTCATCCGCTGTCGGTAGTGCCAGCGCTTCGCGCCCCGGAGGTCGAGCCAGAGGGCCGAGCCGGCCGACACGAGCACCACGAGCAGCAGCCACAGCCGGGCCGTACCGCCGACAACGGTCATCACGCCGAGCAGTCCGAGGGCGACCGCCGCCAGGGCGACCGCAGGAAGCCGGACCGCCGGATCGATGTAGGAGTCGCGGTCGTGCGCGACGGCCAGCGCGGCACCGGTGGCCGCGAGCCAGAGCGCGGAGCCGCCGAAGACGTAGGCGCCCACCGTGCCCCGTCCGCACAGCGGCCCGTCGTCGCAGAGGGGAAGGTCCAGCGCCTGACCGGTGGCGAAGAGCGCTCCGGCGATCACAGCGAGCACGGCGCAGAGCGCCAGCCAACGCACCTTACTGGTGGTCAGGCGCCGTTCGCTGCCCGACGGCTGTTCGAGTGTCATGGGCGGATGCTAGCGGGCGTCCCGGCGCCACCGGACCGTGAGTCCGGCCGAGGGCGGTCAGGCTGTGGCCCGCCGGACCGGGTAGTTCCAGCGGGCCAGGGAGCGGACGATCGTCTGCGCGCCGCTGGGGTTGGCGCTGTGGACGTACACCGTTCCGATCCGGAAGGGCCGCCCGTTGAACGCGGCCTCCTCGAGCAGCGTCACCACCGGCATGATGCTGTCCTCGCCGCCGAGGTCGTGGTCGAGCCAGAGCTCGTCGACGAAGGTCCCGCGGTGCTCCTCCAGGAGTCGGACACCGTCGGCGCTGGTACGGGCGATGCGCGTCGCCCAGGGCAGCGCCCGTAGGTCGTCGACTCCCAGAATCACCGGCACCGGCACGGCTCGCTCGATCTTCACCGGGCCATCCTCCCAGAGCGGAGCGCTCCGCCGCCGGGCAATAATGCGTGGGCAGCCGCCCCGGGTGCTTTGCGGGGTCGTCCGCAGCGACCGGCACCGCCGCGTCTTCGCCGGCAGCACGGAATCGCGTCCGGCCGGCTGCGCCGACGGACGTCTACAGCCAGCCCAGGTGCGCCGCCTTGATGCCGGCTTCGAAGCGGCTCGTGGCGCCGAGGCGTTCCATCACGGCCGCCATGTGGCGACCGACGGTACGGGCGGAGATGCCGAGCCGCACTCCGGCGGCGTCGTCGGTGAGGCCGGTGCCGAGCAGGCGCAGGAGTTCGCGCTCGGTGCCGGTGAGGCCGGTGGCGGGATCTCCGCTGCGGGCCGCACCGAGCGGAACCGCGGTGGCCCAGGCCTGCTCGAACAGTTCGACCAGCGCGCCCACGATGCCCGGTTCGGTGACGTGCAGGGCCCCCTTGCGCGTGTTGGCGGGGTCGATGGGGACCAGGGCCTGGGACCGGTCGACGATGACGAGGCGCTGGGGCAGGACCGGCGCGGTGCGCACCTCGCTGCCCAGGCCCAGTAGCCAGCGGGCGTAGGCGGTGGTGTGCGGGTCGTTGCGGGTGGCGTCCTGGTACAGGGACTTGACGGCGACGCCCCGGGCGATGGCCGCCGCGTTGCCCTCCCGTCCGGCGGCGAGGTCCTCGGGACGTTGGCTGGCACCCGGGTGGACACCGACGCACTCGGTGGTGACGTTGCGCATCAGGATCTCCAGGCGGTGCTGGATCGCGTCCATACCGAGCAGCCGTTCGCCGTGGGCTGCCCTGGTCTCGGCACGGTCCGCGACCAGGCGGGTGACGGCGGCCCTGGAGGCGGCGAGCTGGGCCTGACGCTCCGCCAGGTCGGCCTCCTGACGGGCCAGCATGTCCGCCAGACCGACCTCGGGAGTGACCGCCCGGAGCTGCCCGGGGTGCTCGCTGGAGGCCCGGACCAGCATCAGTTCGGTGAGTTCGTCCAGGCAGTCGTGGATCTGAGCGGGCGTCACGCCGATGGCGTCGGCGAGCCGCTCGACGCCATGGCCGGGGCGGTCGAGCATGACCTGGTAGACGGCGGCTGCGGTGACGCTCAGGCCAAGGGTTTCCAACATCGTGGCATGTCCTCGTGACAGTGGCACGAGCCCCCCGCGGCCGTGCCTGGCCCGATGATGCTCGCAGCCGACCGGCCTCCCTTCAAGGTTCCTTCTGCGGTGCTTCGTTGCTGCGCACGCCCTTTGGAGGGATATCTCTCCGGCCCGAATTCTGCGACACCTGAGCCGAAACCGGACGGATGGACGGACGGGTGAACGAGCGGACGAGGGCATGTGCCCGGGGCCGTTGCGGCACGGCCGGGTCGGGCTGTCTGCTTCCGGTCAGACCGGTTGGCGACACCTCCAGGTCCTTCCCGCCGGCCCCGGTCTGCGGCCAAGCTGTTCATCGCCGGAAGGGAACGGAAACCCCCCCGAACGGCAACCGGAGCGAACACCACCGCGGGGTGCGGCTTCCGGGACCGGACACTCCTCGCACCCACCAGAGAAGGCATCATCACCATGATCCGTACCCGCATCGCCCTGGCCGCCGCGGTCGTCACCCTCGCGCTGGGCACCGTCGCCGTTCTGCCCGGCGCTGCCACCGCCGCCCAGCCCGAGCCGATCTCGGCCACCGTCCAGTCCCTGCCGACCCCGACGGCCACCCCCGGCAACGGCACCTGGGGCTGACGACGGATGGACATCGTCTACACGGCCCTGACCCGCCGTCACACCCGCACCGACCGGGGCGACCGGGCCGAGGTCGGCGAGGTGGTGGAGGTCCTGTGGGCCCATGCCGAGCCGGTCGACCGGCTCGAACACGCCGGTGGCCGCGCCGAGCCGGACCGGATCGACCTGCTGCTGTTCCTCCTTCCGGACGGAGACGCCGGCACCAGTGCCGAACACCGGGCGGCCGAACTGCTGCGGCGCGCCCACCGCGCCTCGCCGCTGCTCCGGGACCGCTACCTCCCGCCGCCGTCCTCGGCGGGCCCCGGCCGCTGAACCGGGCGGACCCCGCCCCGTCCCGGCGTGAACTCCGCCTTCCGTGACCGCTGTTCCTGCAGGACAGCCGTCCCGTACCCGTCGAACCGGGTTGCCGCCGCTGCCTTCGCCGCCGGCCCGCCGACCCACCCCGTACCGCTCCTGAACGGCCGCCCTCGTCCGCCTGCCGTGCGCAGGCCGGGCCGCGTCCGACACCACGTCATCCCCGAAACACCCCAATCCGCCACCAAGGAGTCCTGCCATGCCCACGTTCGTCGCAAAGTTCACCAAGCCCGCCCTCGCCACCCTGGTCGCCGCCACCGTGGTCACCGGCCTGGGCGTCGGGCCGGCCCGTGCCGACACGAGCACCGGGAACCTGGTCGCCTCGATCGCCAATGCGAACCTCGGCAAGGGGCCCTGTTCGGCCAACAGCACCGGCCACGGCGGCAGCCCGAACGCCGGCACCGGCTTCGGCACCAGTTGCAACGTCTCGACCGGTCAGGCGAGAGAGGAGTGGTGCGCGGACTTCGCCGAATGGGCCTGGAACCAGGCCGGCTACACCGACACCGGGGACCTGACGAGTGCCGCATGGTCGTTCGCCCGCCACGGTGCGACCCACGGCACCTTCCACTGGGTCACCGACACCGGCTACACCCCGCAGCCCGGTGACGCGATCGTGTGGCGCGGCAACGGATACCAGCTGTCCAGCTTCACCGATCCCGGTGCGCTCGGCTTCTACGACGTCCAGCACGTCTCCCTGGTCAGCTCCGTGAGCAGCCGCACCTCGATCAACGACACCGGCGGCAACCAGGGCAACGCGGTCACTCACAACGGGCCGTTCAACCCGACCCTCCAGCAGGGCTGGGGCCAGCAGGTGATCGGTTACATCAGCCCCGGCAGCGGTACCCCGGCCCCGACCGTCCCGGCCGGCTTCAGCGTCCACGCCAACGCCACAGGTGCGGCCGTGGTGAACCTGACCTCGACGGTCACCGCCAACGGGTACATCAACTACCTCAACTACCGGATCACCGGCCCGAACGGGTACAGCCAGCAGATCGGCGCCGGCGGCGGGCCGACCTCGCCCGACCTCACCGGCTACACCGCCTCCTGGAACACCACCGGACTCGCGACCGGCACCTACACCGTCACGCCGGTCGCCAACGAGATCGACGGTGCCGACCACAGCTACGCCGGCAGCGTCGTCACCGTCGGCGCCCGGTCCATCGGCTCCGACGTGGTGCTGACCCCGAGCGGTGGCCTGGCCACCTACTGGGTCGGCAGCGACGGCATCGTGTGGGGCAAGTCGCAGGCCGGGGCCGGCGGAGCGTGGTCCGCGCCGCAAGCACTGACCGGCACCGGCTTCATCGGCAAGGTGTCGGCGGTGGTGGCTGCGAACGGGACCATCGCTCTGTACGTCCGTACCACCAACGGTGCGGTGTTCGGTGGTTCCCAGAGCGGTGTCGGTGGAGCTTTCGGTTGGAACAGCCTCGGTGGTACGAGTGTGACCGGTGACCCGACGGCGGTGGTCACGCCGAACGGCTCCATCGCGCTGTACGCCACGGCCACGGACGGCAATGTCTGGGGCATGTCGCAGTCTGGGGTCGGCGGGCCGTTCTCCAGTTGGGGGCAGTTGACCACTGGCGGCGGTCTCACCGGCAAGGTGTCGGTCGTGGTGGCTGCGAACGGGACCATCGCTCTGTACGTCCGTACCACCAACGGTGCGGTGTTCGGTGGTTCCCAGAGCGGTGTCGGTGGAGCTTTCGGTTGGAACAGCCTCGGTGGTACGAGTGTGACCGGTGACCCGACGGCGGTGGTCACGCCCAATGGCACCATCGCGCTGTACGCCACGGCCACGGACGGCAATGTCTGGGGCATGTCGCAGTCCGGGGTCGGCGGGCCGTTCTCCAGTTGGGGGCAGTTGACCACTGGCGGCGGTCTCACCGGCAAGGTGTCGGTCGTGGTGGCTGCGAACGGGACCATTGCCCTGTACGTCCGTACCGTCAACGGTGCGGTGTTCGGTGGTTCCCAGAGCGGTGTCGGCGGAGCCTTCGGTTGGAACAGCCTCGGTGGCACGAACCTGTCGGGTGACCCGACCGCGATCGTGATCCCCAACAGCGCCATCGCGCTCTACGACAACAGCAACGGCCAGATCTGGGGCACCAACCAGAACGTCGTCGGCGGGCCCTTCGCCCCCTGGGCCCTGGTCTGATCCGGAGCGGCACCGGGGCCACCCGACCGAGGCCGAACCGACAGCGGCGTGTCCCGGAGACCGATCGGTCTCCGGGAC